>CAJFPJ010000054.1 GCA_904399395.1 uncultured Clostridia bacterium
ACCACATCCAGGCCCCATTCGTTCATAAGGCCCTTCAGGTTCGGCAGCTCTTCCATCTGCGGCGTATAGAGCACCACCAAATTCCGGGGCTCAGAGGTCTCGTCATCATTTAGGTAGTCACTCACTTTTTTCACCTCTGCCTCCGTCAGATCTGCGCTGGGGCTGGGGAGAATGATCACCTGCGTTCCCTCGGGAATTTCGTCTGTCAGAAGGTTGAACTCCTTGATCTCGAAATTATTCTCCTCCAGCTCAGAAGTGAAGCCATCCACCGACATTAGCGGCGTATGCCCTGTATCCACCGCAGCGCAAGCTTCCACATGCTGCTTAACAGGAGCTTCCTGTATTTTTATTGTCTCAGAACCCGGAGAAGCCAAAAGAGCGGAATACGTCTCAGGCCAGGCTTTTTTAAAATATTCCTTATCATATAGCAAAAGGTGCTGACCATCTATCATCAGTACTACTATTGTATCATCTGTAAGAAATACGGAAGCGCTGCCCCCGTTCCAATCTATGCCAAGAGGTTTTCCGTAGGTTTCGACAAGCTCAATTTGTACTACACGAAAATAATCCAATTCCTGAAGATATGGATCCGTCTCATTCGATTCTTTCCAGGCCTGCTTCGCTTCCTCCAAATCAATGGATATACCATAAAGCTTGTCGTTTGCCGTAAAAGAATATTCTATTTCAACCGGCGTTTTTTCAACCCCTTTCAGATCTTCCACCGTGGTATACAGAATAAACTCTCCATCCTTATATTTCTTTTCTGTTAAAAGGGTTGTTTCTGCTTTTCCTACTTCAGCCCGTGTCATTCCCCAGGAAACACTCCGGAACGGCCCGGCTTTTTTCTGCCAGCTGAAAGAAAACCCTATAACGGCCGCAATTGCCATTATACATAAAAGTGCACCCAACAAGGCCCAAACAATCCATTTTTTTCTAATAGAATGCTTTTTCTGCTCGTCCCTTATAAGGATTTCCCCGTTGTTCTGAGAAAAAGCCCGAATAGATTCCGGTTCTTCATAAAGCATCCGCCTCCTCTTTTTCTCTTCTCTCTTTCCTTCAGGGATACCTTCTTCTAACCGCGCTCCGCAATACGGGCAGTAATCTGCATCGTCTGCCACCTGTTTTCCACATCGAAAGCAAAACAATTTTAACCCCCTCCTTTTTTCAGACAAAGTGTTCCACAGCACTAAACTCTTATCTTCTATAATGTCTGCACAGCAACCTTATCAGTTGGAAAACGTCTCTGTAAATACCCTTTAGCGACCTTATATCGAACGTCATCTGGATTCTGCCGTTTCCTTTGATCGAATAAAACGTGTTGCTCCCTGTTACTGATAAAACTGCATTCCACACTTTGTTTATCAAACAAAAGAATCTGGCGTTATTCCGCCCTACATTTGTATATAGTTTCTCTTATCAAAGAATAGCATTCCTTTCTTCGATTGGCAAGGAACTATATATTTTTGTGGTAAAATTCCACTATCCTTCTTCTGCACAAACCAGAAAGAAGATTAAAATGTAATAAATTGTTCAAAGAAATATTTCGTTTGCCGGGTGATTTTCTGGAAAACCTGAGGTATACTTATATTATAGATATGTGAAAATCCATAGCACAAAAGGAGGGAACAGACGGATGAAATCCGTAATTATACGCAGAAAACGCAGCGGACAGGCCGTGTTCCTGTTCTGTAGCGTCATGGTTTTTATTTTTTTCATTCTTATGATTTTTTCGTCTGAGATCCCACAGGAATTTCGCGGTTTCTTTTCGGCTGTGGGCTGGGCGGGTTCCATTCTGGCAGGAATCAATCTTCTTTTCCGAATCCGGCGCATGATACGCCCCCGTCCCCTTTTAATCGCCAACACAGAAGGGCTTTTTGATTTTTCTCTCCCCTCCAGTCTGGGGTTTATTCCCTGGGAGGAAACAAGCAATATTATGCCCGTTTCCGTCCACGGGGAACGATACGTAGGGGTGGAAATTCCCCGTATTCGTGAACTGATGGAAACTGCCGGCAGCCGTTACACCGCCGCCCAGAAGAATGCTGTGAAGTCCAATCTCTCATTGGGATATCCCGCCATGCTGATTCAGTTGCTTCCCTCAGGGGAAAATCCTTCCAGCATCGCGGAATTTCTGACGGATTACCGGAAAGAGGCTCTTCTGGAAAAGAGAAATGCTAAAAATGAAGAAACGTCATGCTCTTCTTCACCTGCGCCCTCTTATCGTCCGGCACTCCTGCATCATTTTAAAAAAGGATGAATAGCTGTATACACAACGTAATAACAGCAAAAAGGCGCCGGGGAATTTCCCCGGCGCCTTTTCTTCAGCATAACATAAGCTTATATATTCACATGATTACCATGCGTCTTATTTCGTTTTCTTTGGCTCTTGATAGGTGAGTGCCTGTGTGGAATCTGCCACGCCTGCGGTGGTGGGGTCGTTCACAACTCCCAGAATGGCCAGCAGGGCGAATACAGCATTCACCACG
>CAJFPJ010000055.1 GCA_904399395.1 uncultured Clostridia bacterium
TTAGCGCTTGCTGAACTGCGGAGCGCGACGGGCAGCCTTGAGGCCGTACTTCTTGCGCTCCTTCATTCTGGGGTCGCGGGTCAGGAACCCGGCCTTCTTCAGAATGGGGCGGAGATTCTCAGAATCATACTGCAGAAGAGCTCTGGCAATACCGTGGCGGATAGCGCCGGCCTGGCCGGTCACGCCGCCGCCGGATACACGGCACACTACGTCGAACTTCTCGTTGGTGTCAGTGAGCACCAGGGGCTGACGGACAATCAGCTTCAGGGTTTCAAGTCCGAAATACTCGTCGATGGGGCGGTCGTTAATGGTGACCTTGCCGGTGCCCTGATATACTCTTACACGGGCAACAGAAGACTTTCTTCTGCCGGTTCCGTAAAAATAAGGTGCTTTCTCGTACATCTTCTATACCTCCCTTATAATTCCCAGGCTTCGGGCTTCTGGGCGGCGTGCTTGTGCTCGGCGCCTGCAAACAGACGGAGACGGCCCAGAGCGGCGCGACCGATGGTGTTGTCAGGGATCATTCCCTTGACGGCCAGCTCCATAGCCTTCTCAGGCCTCTGGCTCATAAGGGTGTCATAGCGGACAGCCTTCAGATGGCCGATCCAACCAGTATGACGATAATAATATTTCTTTTCCAGCTTCTTGCCGGTGAGCACAGCCTGCGCGCAGTTGACGATGATCACATGATCGCCGCAATCCACATGGGGAGCGTAGGTGGGCTTGTGCTTGCCGCGGAGAAGAACAGCAGCCTGGGCCGCTACACGGCCAAGGGGCTTTCCGGCGGCGTCAAGTACATACCACTTGCGGTCGATTTCACCGCTTTTGGGCATATAAGTAGACATAGCGTTTTACCTCCTGTATTATCCGTAGAAATTCCCAGATTCATTGCTTATAGATAGTACCACACCCGGAAAGGCCTGTCAAGCCCAAAATCCCAATATTTTAATTTAGATCTGCAGTATCTCCTGTTTTCTTCTGTTTTTTCTTCTATTCTCTCTGCTGCTGGCCCGTCATTTCTGATTTTAGTCCCCTATTTTTTCGGAATGTCTCCATTTTGATCTTCCGATATGCCCATATGGACCTTACTTACATCCTTTAAAAGCACATGTCGCAAAAGCCCGCCGTAACGGCGGACTGTAGCCTTCACCTCGTATCCCTCCCGCAAAAAATTTTCCAGGCTGAAACGGTTTTCCGGGTGAACGGTAGCCATCAAAAGGGTATGCGGGCCGCCCAAAAGCTCCTTTTCCGCAGCCTTTAAAAGCCTTCCCTGAAGGCCCATTCCTCTCCAGGATGGCAGCACTGCGGCAGATTCCATATGAGCTACCTTCAAAAGCTGTTCATTGGGCATCCCCAGTATATGTCCCAGGTTCTTTTCTGAAAGACCGGGAAATTTCACAATCAAGAATGCGCCGATTCGGGACGTAAACGGCGCAAAAGGAACAAGAGGCGCAGTTTCCGCTTCGGGGTCATCCTCCCCTATTTGCCGTTCCGCCACCATGGTAAAGCCCTTTTTCTCTATATGCTCCCGGATAAAAGTTTCGTTATCCGAAACAAACCATTCCGGCCTTTCCATAGAACGGACAGCTTCCTCCATCACATATACGATATCCTTCACATCCTCCTGACATCCCCTGCGTATGGAGACCGCATTCTCTCTGTGTTCCAATATAAGTCACGCCTTTCTTTATATTTCTATGCTTGCCCTGTAACCCCCACGAGGCCGCCCTCATACCTCTGTTCCCGTTTCCCCAAAGGCTTCTGATCTGTTCCCCGGTAATGACGATGCTATCACTATAAGTATACCGCTTTTCTGTATCAAGAGGCAACAATCTCTCAGCCCTCACAATCCTTGCTTTTTCTGCAGAAAAACACCCGGCGGACGAAACCTTTCCGCCGGGCATTTCCTGCATCTGCATCTATATTTTTATTTCTATGTTCTAAAAGCCAATAGGCAAAATGGATGGTAACTCCGGCGATCATGCCAATTTTCTTTTCCCCATGACAGAATCAAACGCCCGGCGAATCTGAGGCACAATCACAGCGGCAACAGCGATTTTAACAGCATCCCCAAACAAAAACGGAATCACACAGGAAACCAACGCTGTCCAGAGCGGCGTCTGCATCATCACCATAAACCACACAGTGCCCAGGACATAGCACCCCACAGTGCCCGAGATCATTCCCAGCACCAAAAGCACGGTCTGCCCCAGGGCCATTCGCCTTTCCCCACCGAAACCATGAAAGATCAGGCTTTCTAGCCATGCCAACACAATATAACCGAACATATACCCTGCCGAAGGCCGGGCCAATATACCTACTCCCGCCGTAAAACCGGCAAAAACCGGAAGGCCTGCAAACCCCAGCAAAATATAAATCACCTGGCTCAGGGCCGCGTATTTCGGCTTCAGCAGCCCTCCCGCAATCATCACCGCAAAGGTGGCAAGACTGATGGGGACCTCCGGATTATAGGAGGGGAGGGAGAGCGGCGCCAGCACACAGGTCAGCGCGGCACAGACCGCGCAGAGCGTCATATCCAATAAAGTTTTCCTCTTTGTATGGGGAATTTTAGAGTTTGGGGAGCTTTTCTCCCGCTGCTCTTGCTGCAATTCTGTCTGTAATACTTCACGCATAGGAGCGCCTTCCTTTTCTATAGTTTTTTAGCAGCCGCTAGCCAGGCTTTCCTTTGCGGCTTTTCCCGCGCCCTTCTCTGGATCTTCCTGTGCCGTATTCTGGTCATTTACGCATAAAGAGCCCAGGAACCTACACTTCTATACGAACTCTAAACGCCCTTAGATCCAGAACGGAACTTCCAAAACGTGGGTACTTAATTGTAAACTATATGTATTATATAAAGTTTACGATCCATATACAGTATATTCGCTGCACAGTCAAATGTCAACTAAATTATTTTAATAGGTTTACAATTGCCTTATCCGTATCCCTTCATACAGCTGGATTCAGCGCAAATGTAAATAATATCTGAGATTCGGGCAAGCACGCGGGCGGCGGGTAGCAGGCCACAGGTAGAGAATTCCGGAATTCCCCGCGGGCTTGGAGTCAATATGGATAAAAATAAAAGGAGCCTTCGCAGGCCCCTTTATTTCTGCACATACCTTTACAGATTCACTATACCGCACCATATTCCTATTCTTTGCTTTCTTTTGAAAAAAGAAACACACCTGAGCAGAAGGAAATTTTCTCAAACTCTATCGCGGAGAAATACGGCCTCAGCCGTTCTAAAACAGGGTAAAATTCTTCTTCGTCCCAACCCTCCCGATTAGAAGCTCTGCACCTTTCTAAATCTTTTACAGTGCTGAAGGCCACATCTCCGATCAGAAGCTTCCCCGTCTCCGAAAGCCTTTCCAAAAGTTCCCTTATAAAGGTTACCTTCTGTGTATCCGAAAGATGATGGATGGCATAGGTGGAAAGAATGCAGTCAAAACTAACACCTGAAAGAACCTCCGGCAGTCCCTCTGCAAAATCATGCTGCAACAGTACTGCTCCCGGCATTTTTGCCTTGGCTTTCTCCACCATTTTATCTGAAAAATCCATTCCAAAGATGGTGAATCCTTCATCGTAAAGCTGTTTTGTAAGAGTTCCTGTGCCAAACCCTATATCCAGAATATTTCCCCCTGGCTTTACACATGCATGAAGCAGGCTATATACTCTGCCTAATACATGGCTGTAGCCTGCAAACGGATATGTTCCCGTCTCCTCAGAAAGCTCCACGTCTTCGTCGTAGCTCTCTGTCCAAAGGTTAAACCCTTCTTTGTCGAGCATTTTATTCCCTCCTATGCTTATCAAATCTGCCGGGCCGTTCCTCCCACTCAAGAGAATATATGTTGAATTCTCATCCCAGCCCACTTGCGTTTATTCCCGCTTGCCCTGCCGCACAAGTTCATGCTATAATTGCCAAAAACAACGGTCATTTCAAATAAACAAAAAAACAACCACCCTATTGGGTGGCTGCTTTAAATGTTGGCATCTTCCTATTGTTCCAGGCCGTTACCAGCCAAGTATCGTCGGCACTAGTGAGCTTAACTTCTGTGTTCGGGATGGGAACAGGTGGACCCTCACCGTCATCAACACCAACTATTCAATTTTGTCGTCTGCTCAGTTCTTAGTGTCTCTCGACGACTTTGATATAATATCATATCTTTTTTGAAATTGCAAGCCTTTTTTACGATTTTCTGAACTTTTTTTGAAAATCTTTCCTGTTCCCTCTTGTTTTACTTTTATTTTCCCTTATATATGTGTATATATTCGTTCTTATTCCCCACTCCTCCACCGATGAGCACAATACAAAACGATTTCGCAGCCGTGCCCCCCTCTCCCACCAACACAGGAAAACTGCAGAAGTATATGCAAAAATATACATATATGCAAAAAGCCCCCTTCTGGAAGCGCTCTTTCAAACGCCCCAAAAGGAGGCTTTCCAATCCATAATGGATTACCAGTATAGTTATAGTTAGCTTACAAACGCCACTGGGTTACACGCAGCATATAGAGTTTCTGCCGAAGCCCTAGAGAAAAGCAACATTACTTTGCTCTTTCCACAAGCTCCTCATAGCGTTCCACAGCCCTTTCCGCAGCCCTCTCGAAGAGCTTCTCCGCACGGTCAGGATTGGAGATCTTCAGTCGGCTGTAGCGGGTTTCACCAAGGATGAACTCCTTGTAATCAGCAGTGGCGGGCTTGCTATCCAGAATGAAGGGATTCTTGCCTTCAGCCTTGAGAGCCGGGTTGTAGCGGAACATATTCCAGTATCCAGCTGCAACAGCCTTCTTCATCTCCTCCTGGCAGTTGGTCATACCGCCCTTAACACCGTGCATTTCGCAGGGAGCATAGCCAATGATCAGGGACGGGCCCGGATATGCCTCAGCCTCAGCAATGGCCTTCATGGTCTGGGCCTGGTTGGCGCCCATGGCGATCTGAGCCACATACACATAGCCATACGTCATAGCAATATCCGCCAGGCTCTTCTTGCCGATAGCCTTGCCGGCAGCAGCAAACTGAGCGACCTGACCGATCTGGCTGGCCTTGGAAGCCTGTCCACCAGTGTTGGAATATACCTCAGTATCGAAGACCATCACATTGACGTCTTCGCCGGAAGCCAGAACATGATCCAGGCCGCCGAAGCCAATGTCATATGCCCATCCGTCGCCGCCGAAGATCCACACGGACTTCTTGGCAAGATAGCTCTTCTTGGGCAGGATAGCCTTGCTGTATTCGCAGTCGGGGTTCTTTTCCAGCTCAGCGACCAGCTTATCTGCAGCGGGAGTATTCTTCTTGCCGTCGTTTACGGTGGCGAGATACTCATCCACAGCAGCCTTCAGGTCACCCTCAGCGGATTCAGACAACTCCTTGATCTTAGCGATCAGGGAATCACGGATGGCCTTCTGGCCCAGATACATGCCGAAGCCGTGCTCGGCGTTATCCTCAAAGAGGCTGTTTGCCCATGCGGGGCCGTGGCCGCTGACCTTGTTCACAGTGTAGGGAGAGGTTGCCGCAGGTCCGCCCCAGATAGAGGAGCAGCCGGTAGCGTTGGAAATAAACATTCTCTCGCCGAAGAGCTGAGTGATCAGGCGGGCATAGCTGGTCTCGGCGCAGCCTGCGCAGCTGCCGGAGAA
>CAJFPJ010000056.1 GCA_904399395.1 uncultured Clostridia bacterium
AGCCCGGCACCGGAGCGAAGCGAGCGGTGGGTAAGCCAGAAGGCGTAGCCTGAAAATCCCCGATGGTTCACCATAAAGGCACATTCGGAGATGAGTGTGCTTTTTTGTCATACAGTATTCGGGGATTCGAACTCTTAACCCCGGCCGGTCACCGATTCCTCTTTCAGCGCTTGATAGCGCACCGATACTGGTTAAGGCCCAGCAGCAGATTTTTCTGCTGAGCTCAGAAGCGGCCTGTGCGCCCATTTGCCAATGGCTTCTTAGGCAGTGAGCACCTCATCCACCCGCCGGTATGTTTGGTTGCTCTGTTCAGCGGATGCATAGGAGGCATCTAGAGTTTCGCCGGACATATATCTGCCTCTGTAAAAAAACTATAAAAAAACCACGTCCCAAAAAAGGACATGGTTTTCATTCCTGCCTTGTCAAATACAACATCAATTGAAAAATAGCCAAAAAGAAAGAGAACTTTCGGATATACTACTGGAATAAGAAATTTATGTAGGAAGAAAATAAACACACATATATCCATCGCCTTTTAATACAAAGCCCATTACGTGCTTTGATGAAAAAGAGGAACGGCCGTCTTTTCTTTCAAAATATTCGTTTTAGATACTTGTTGCAATAGCGTCTAGGGTTTCCTTGTCGCAAGAAGGAACCAATATTCTCATTGCAGTCTCTGCTTCCTGTACATATTTTTTCAATTCCGGCACTGTCAGAGATGGGAAAGCACTGTCAAGCTCACATCGTATTTCCACGCTTTTTATTTCGTTCCCCCTGGGTGCATATTCAACATCGATTCGTATCGTATCGTCAATTCCTATAGTTGTATTGGCGATGCCGTTTTTTTCTATCGTGTATGAGTAAGAGGTATAATAGGATAAGAAGACTTCTTCCGTAACAGCGAATTTCTCTCCGCCATTATACCTGTTGTCTATGCCTATGGCTACAACTGCAAATATGAGGGTCAAGAGTATGGCAACCACGATACAAGCAATTTTTTTGTTTGATATATATCGTTTCGACTTTGGCAGGAGAATCTCTGTTTGAAGATTACCGGTATAAACAGCAGTAGAAAAGCCGCAGCGATTACAAAACAGGCTGCCTTCTGGCAACTGAGCCCCACAATTTTTGCACACCATATTATACCACCTCCATACTCTTTTTATCATCCCATGGGGGAATAACAGTCTAAAAGGAAACGCGCCTAAAATGTTTTACAGTTGCCGCCGATACAAAGCATACTTGAGATATAAGTTTTTTTACTTCAGCTCAATGAAGGAATCACAAGAAGAGTAAGTTGATTTAAGTCCATAGAGAGGCGATATTTTATATTATTCTTTTCATAAAAATCAGATGAATAGCTATTATCATAACTTGAATATTTCATATCTAATATTGCTTGCAAAAAACGCGCATTGTCTTCGGCTGTTGCGGTAGGATCGCAGGAATGATATATGCAGAGCATATATTTTTGTACCAGATGGCTATTTTCATCATTTAGTAGGCTCACTTTAAGCGTTATGGACATAATATTGTCTGTTTCGCCATCGCTTAATATAGACACTCTGATATTGTCTTCCAGTTGAGCTTCATAAGTTCGAAATGGATACACTTCTAGAATATCAAATTGAGAAATTGGGTTTAAGGAACCAGAGACCTGGTGGTTAAACCGTTTTTGATAATCGGATGCATGTATCATAAAGGTATCCCCTGATTTGTTTACAGAGATAGGAGTTGAAGGGGAGGCGTTCAAAGCAAAAATATAAGAATTCCCGCTGTTATGATAATTATCCCCACAGCGATAAGGCCTATCAGTATAAATCGTTTTTTACGCCTGCCGGATGTTTGAATATAGGCTAAGGCCTCCGTTTCTCCCTCTGGGATAGATTCGTTAGCTTCCAATGAATTTCCACAGATATTGCAAAATCGGCTGTCCTCCGACAACTGGGCCCCACAATTTTTGCACACCATATTATACCACCCCAATATCTTTTTTTCAGTATATCAATATATATATGAAAAAACAAGTGAAAATTTCTCGCAAAAACATAAAAGATGGAGGCCACCTAAGTGCGTTTCGCCGGTAAGCCGGCAAAATATTGGGGATCATTCTCCTCTTGTCCGAAGCTCTTTTGCATGCTTAATACATAGGAGCAGGAACAGGAGGTGTTCGAAAATGCTGGATAGAAGCGATTTAGAGGCGATTGCCTAATTGATGGATAGCAAGCTTGGCCCCGATCAATACGCGTCTGGACGGTATAGAAGGCCGTCTGGACAAGATCGAGAACCTCTTGGGACCTCAGTGAAGGGGCTCAATGGCTCTGCCATGGGGCTTTCGATCCCCCGAAAAAGGCATTATCAAAGATTTTCACCAAAACATCCGGTTGCATTTTCATAAAATAAGTGACTTTTCTTTCTAGATATAGTAGTATATTGATATACTGAAAATATAGAGAATTAAAAACCGGAGAGCAGAAAAGCAAGAGCCGAAGGCTGGGCCACCAGATTTTACAAGGCTGCGGAAGATTTTTCTGTGAAGAGTTTTCTTCCCTGGATTCGGATCCTGCCGGTTGAATTTCGTTCATTGCCTGGGCTCAAGAGCAGGGCGGTGGATGAAAATAGAACTATCTGAGAAAGAGAGTGTCAAAAATGATTGATTTCCAAAATGCCAGCTTCATAAAGATGAAAGAAGACAGCGGTTTGATCCCCCTGGTCACCCCCCTGCTGGTAGCCGATGAGAAGGTGATTGGCGCCTATAAAGCCATGCGCGATGGGGTTGTCTTCACAAGTAAGCGCATTATCGCCGTGAACGTGCAGGGAATGACCGGGAAGAAGAAAGATTTCACCTCCTTGCCCTATAGCAAAATCCAGGCCTTTTCCATTGAGACCTCAGGGGTATTCGATATGGATAGCGAATTGGAATTGTATTTCAGCGGCCTTGGTAAAGTTAAGTTTGAGTTTGCCGCACACTGCAATATCACGCAGATTCAGGCCATAATTTCCGGCTATGTGTTGTAATTCCAGAACCCTTTGAGCCCCTTGCTGTCTGCAGAGTGCGGCCTGCGAAAAAAGAATCCCCTCCCGGGCGGCTCGGGTCGATAGCAGGCCTTTTGCGGGCATCCCCCGCCCCATGAAAACGAAAAAACGGAAAACCAACAAAAAGCAAAAGCAACCGGCGCCCTTATGAGCATAAATGGCTCATAAGGGCGCCGGTTTTACAGTGTGAGAGTGTGAAGATATAAGGATGCAACGATGCAGGACGCAAAAATGCAGCGGGTTCCCCGGGCGAGATGCTTTGATGCATGGATGTATTCGGCGAATGAATTCACTGCATTTTCAGGCACTTTTTGGGGCAGGAGGCGGCGCAGAGGCCGCAGCCGATGCATTTTTCCCCATCCAGCTTCCAGGTTTTAGAGGCTCTCTCCACCTGAATGGCTTCCTGGGGGCATTTTTTGGCGCAGAGGGTACAGTATACGCATTGGGAAGCGTCGTTCACCGGTTTAGCTCCGGCCGGAACGGGGCCCGGCGCAGACGCTGAAGCCGGCCCGGTTCCCTTTGTAGCCCCGGCAGCTGGGCTCCCCTTGGGGGAAGCGCCTCCCGGGGGAAGGGGCTTTGTAAAGGTCTCCGTTTTCTTTTCCCGCCCGGGCTCCGTATAGCGGGGGACCATGGAGAGGCATTTTTTGGGGCACACGTTGGTGCAGTTCCCGCATTGGACGCAGTCGAAGCGGTTGATGCTCCAGGTTCCGGCGGCCCGGTTCACGGCGATGGCCCCGGGCGGGCAGGAGCGGGCGCAGAGGCCGCAGCCGATGCACTCCTCTATCACGATTTCTACACGGCCCCGCATGCGCTCGGGATACTGGGCCGGCTGGAATGGGTAGCCGGTGGTGGCGGGCCTGGAAAATACATTCTTCAGGGCAGTGGACGCAAAGGGCCAGAATTTTGTTTTTGCCATGTTCCTCACCTCTCCGTGCAGCTGATACAGGGGTCAATCGTCAAAATCAAAAGGGGCACGTCCGCCAGCTGGCAGCCTTTGAGCAGATCCAGCATGGGGGGGATGTTGCTGGTGGTGGGGGTGCGCAGGCGGAAGCGGTCCAGGAATTTGGTGCCGTTCCCCTTTACGTAATAGACGGCCTCCCCCCGGGGCTGCTCGATGCGCATGAAGTATTCCCCGTTGGGATTCCCCTTGGCGGCGGCCTGAATGGGCCCCTGGGGGATCTTCTCGATGGCCTGGTGGATCAGGCTGAAAGATTGGTAAATCTCCTGGATGCGCACCTGGCAGCGGGCATAGGAATCCCCCTCCTTTGCGCAGACGGGCTCGAACTCCAGGTCTCCATAGGCTGCATAGCCCAGCCCCCGCGCGTCATAGGCCACGCCGCTGGCCCGGAGCATGGGGCCAACCGCCCCCGCCTGAACGGCCTGCTCCGGCCTCAGGATCCCCAGGCCCCGCAGGCGGCTGCCCACGGTGTAATCCTGCAGGAAGGTGTCCGCTATGGGGCGCAGCTCCTTTTCCATATCGTCCAGAGTCCGCTGGATGACGGAGAGGATCCCGATGTCCATATCCTTCAGAACACCGCCGATACAGTTGACGGAAAAGATCACCCGCCCGCCGGTGGTCATGTCGAAAAGATCCAGCACCTTTTCCCGCAGCCGCCAGGACTGCATGAAGAGGCTCTCAAAGCCCATGGCGTCCGCCAGAAGGCCCAGCCAGAGCAGGTGGCTGTGGATGCGGCTCATCTCCATCCAGATCGTCCGCAGATAATTGGCCCTGGGAGGCGTTTCCACTCCCATGATGTTTTCCACACATTGGCAGTAGCCCATGCCGTGGCCAAAGCTGCAGATGCCGCACACCCGCTCTGCAATATACACATATTCCTTAAAATCCTTGGTTTCCACCAGCTTTTCCAGCCCTCTGTGGACAAATCCGATGCTGGGCACAGCCTCCACCACCGTTTCGTCCTCCAGAACCAGATCCAGATGGACGGGCTCTGGCAGCACGGGATGCTGGGGGCCGAAGGGGATAATGCTTTGTTTTGCCATTTTGCTCACCCTTTCTCCTTAAACGGCGCATCCCGGTCTATCCGGTAAAGCTTGTGCTTATAATCCTGCTGGATATTTTCGATCTTCACCCCGAAGAGCTCGCTTACCTCGTTTTCCTGCAGGAAGGCGCAGGGGTATATCTGCGTGATGCTGGAAACGGACGTCTCCTCCTCCACCGTCAGGCGCAGGGTCCAGAGATCGTATGCATTTGAAAAGGAGTAGCTCAGTTCATACTGCCCCGGAAGGCGGCTGGCGCAGATTTGCACAAGCCGCCAGCCGTCCATTTTAAACTGGATCACGGCGGGCAGGAACTGCTCCATGGTAACAGGGATAATATCGTTCACGCCGTTCATTTCGTATCCTCCTTGGGCCCTTTTTTCTGCTGCTTATAGGCCACCCGCTTTTCCTGAAGGATCTCCAGAGCCTGGGCCACGCCGTCTATAATGGCCTGGGGCCTGGCGGCGCAGCCGGGAACATATACGTCCACCGGGATAACGGTATCCACGCCGCCCTTTATGTTGTAGCATTCCTTGAAAACGCCTCCGGTGCAGGCGCAGATGCCCACGGCCACCACGACCTTCGGATCCGGCATCTGGCTGTAGATCTGTTTTACCACGCTTTCGCTCTGGCTGTTGATCCCCCCCGTTATAAGGAGGATATCCGCCTGAAAGGGGTCGCCGGTGTTGATGATGCCGAAGCGCTCAATGTCGTAAACAGGGGTGGTGCAGGCCAGCACCTCGATATCGCAGCCGTTGCAGCTGCTGCCGTCGTAATGGAGCAGCCACGGCGATTTTGCCAGTTTTCCCATATCTGAGGCCTCCTTACCGAACCAGCATTAGGATCAGGATATTGAGCCCGCCCGCCAGAAGAGTGACGATCCAGCAGCTGGAAAGCAGCGTCTTCCACTTCACGCGGGCGCTCACGTTATCCCACAGGATTTCGAGAAAATACAGAATAAGGCACACCGCGATAGCCAGGGGCCAGCTCCACCAGTTTTCGTTCACGAAGAAGAGGGCCACGATTCCCAGCATCAAGACGATCTCGTAATATTCGGCGATGTTCATAATGGCCAGGGTGGGGCCCGCCATTTCGGTGGTGAGGCCCTTGACCATCTCCTGGTGGGCGTGGTGGCTGGTGGAAAGATCAAAGGGCGATTTGCGCAGCTTGATGGCTGTGATGAAGAAGAAGCCCAGCAGGATCCCCGGCAGCAGGATAACGGCGCTCTGGGGCATATGGATGATATCCGTCACCTGGAAGGAGCCGGTGGCCAGGTAAAAGCCCACGGCCAGAAGGAGCGTCAGGGGCTCATAGGCCATCATCTGGATCATCTCCCGGCCGGCGCCCATGGTGGCGTAGGGGGAAGAATCGCTGGAAGCCGCCATGATGAGGAACATATCCGCCGTGGAGAGGATAAAGAGGCACATGAGGATATCCGCCCCTGCGAAGAGCATGCAGCCGGCCACCGCCAGAAAGATAAGATAGCAGAGGTTCAGAAAGAGCTGGGCGTTGTTCACAGCCAGCATCTGCTTGGAAAAGAGCTTGCCGATATCATAGAAGGGCTGCAGGAAAGGGGGGCCCTTGCGCCCCTGCATCCGGGCGGAAAGGATACGGTCGAGCCCATCCAGAAAAGCGCCCAGAAAGGGGGCCAGAAGAAGGTAAGCGACAACAGAGATAGTCTGTATCATATGGCACCTCCTATAATCATGCAGAGCATCACCAGCAGGACGCCTGCGGAAAGGATTTCCGCGGGGAGCATGAGCCGCCTCATGCCGAACTGGAAGCGGAGATACCAGTTGGAAAGATACAGGTGCCTGGGTTCGCCGTAGCTGTCTACAAAATAGGTGTTGTCCCCCTCGTTGGCCCCGCTCATATAGATGGGGACATACACCCGGTGGGCCGAGCGGGTCACCAGGAACATGGTCACGGGCACAAAGAGCACCGAAACCAGCATGATGGTCATTGTGGTCACCACGCTCATGGAGAGAACCTCGTTGGCAGAGCCGAAGAGCTCATAGATAATGGGGTTGGCCACCAGGGTCTCCACAGCGGGGAAGAGCAAACACAGAAGCAGCATGCAGGCGGAGTGGACAAACATGGAAAGATACTGGTCCTTCCGGGTGATGTCCTTTACGGTTGCTTTTGTGTGGTGCATGGAAACCAGCTTGGAAAGCCACTTTGTCCAGTAAAGCATGGTCATGGCGCTGCCATAGGCCAAAAAGAGCACCAGGAGGAAATTCCCCGCGTCCACAAAGGCCCGCAGAGCCGCCCATTTGGAGATCAGCATCCCGAAGGGCGCCAGATACATGCCCGCGATGCCGATACCGATGATATAGGTAAGCTTGGGCATGCGCAGCAGCAGGCCGTGCATATCCTCAATATCCCGGGAGCCCAGGCTGTTTTCCACAGAGCCCACCGCCTGGAACAGCATGGATTTGCTCACCGCGTGGAAGATCATGAGCAGAACGCCTGCCCAGATGGTCTCCTGGGCGCCGATGCCCGCGCAGGCCACGATCAGCCCCAGATTGGAGACGGTGGAGAAGGCCAGCACCTTTTTGCCGTCGTTCTGGGCGATGGCCATGGCGCTGGCGGCGATGAAGGTGAAGCCCCCGATGAGGGAGACCATGGTCCCCGTTATGGTCCCGGCCAGGGCGGGGGCCAGCCGGATGAGCAGGTAGATCCCGGCCTTGACCATGGTGGCACTGTGCAGCAGGGCACTGGAGGGCGTGGGCGCCACCATAGCCCCCAGAAGCCAGGAGGAAAAGGGAAGCTGAGCGGATTTTGTTAGCCCCGCCAGGGCCAGCATGGCGATGGGGATCACGGAGCCGGCCTTCACCACGTCCCCCAGCTGGGCGCTCCCCAGGGTGGAGGCCGCCACGGCGATGGCGATGGCAAAGCCCAGGCCCCCCAAAAGATTCATCCACAGGGCGCGGAAGCTGTTGTGAACCGCCTCTTCCGTGCGGGTGTAGCCGATGAGCAGGAAGGAGATCACGCTGGTGATTTCCCAGAAGAAATACATCCAGATCAGATTTTCTGAAAGCACAAGCCCCAGCATGGCCCCCAGGAACAGAAACAGCATGGAGAAAAAGAACCCGCTGCGGTCCTTATACTCGGTGTGGTGCTGGTGATAGGCCTTCATATAGCCCACCGCATAGATGCAGATAAAGCCCCCCACAAAGGCCACGATCACACACATAAGCATGGAAAGGCTATCCACCTTCATATGTTCCGCCGGCGCGGCCGGGTGAGTGAACTCCGACCAGAAGAGCAGCGCCGTCTGCCCCACAGAGAGCAGAATAACAGGATATTTCCTGTGTTTGATGCTCAGGTATACGATGAGCCCCATAAGGAAGAGCTCCGCCCCCAGCATACAATGGTTCAGAATTTCCGTCTCCTTATAAAATACCGTTACGGGCGCACCGCCCAGAAGCCACGCCGCCAGAAAAGCGGCCGCCAGGGCCATGACGCCGCCGGAGCCCATATAGACCGCTATGCTCCGGGTGCGGACGGATTTTATAAAAGGAACCACGGCCGCCATCAAAACAGGCCAGCCGATCAGAACCGGCAGAATCCCCATATACATCCTCCTTTACCTCTACGGAATTGCAGGCGCACAGCAGAGCTCCCTGCGGGATTCCCCGGTTCCGGATTCCGGGTTCTGGTTCCCAGAGATGCACCGCTGTTGTCCGCCGGCAAAACAACAAAATAGTAAAATACTTGTATCACAGATATTATAGTCCTATGTTTTTTGATTTACAAGAGTGAAGGGGGTGGGCTTTTGCTTTTCCCTCCTTTTCGGACGGGGCGGTTTCCCATGAAAAGAGGAAAAGGGGGCACTGGTAGTTTAGAGTTTTTTGGCCGTTTTGAGAATTGCTAGGAGTTTTGGAAACTCGTGGATTTTGCCTTTTTCTTGTGTTCGTGCTACAATGGGATCTGCAGCCTGCAGGGGAATGCAGGCTGCAGAATATAGAAAATCGCAGAAAAGTAAGGCGGAAGGATCATGCATGAGCTGGCTATTACCCAAAGCATTCTGGAGATAGCCCTGAAAGCGGCCGGGGAGCAGAATGCCTCCCGTATCCGGGTGATTTCCCTTGTTATGGGGCCCTTTTCGGGGGTGGTGCCCGAGTGCGTCCAGATGTATCTGGATGTGCTGGCAAGGGGGACCCCGGCGGAAGGCGCCCGCATTGAGGCAAGGACGCTGCCCCTGAAGGTGGAATGCCTGGATTGCGGCCAGCAGAGCGAAGTCACCCGAGAAGATATCCGCTGCCCCTTCTGCGGGGGAATGCGCCTGAAGCGCCTTTCGGGAAGGGAATGCATGGTAGAACGCCTGGAGGTGGATTGAAAAATGGAAATCAAGGTTCTGCATCAGGTGATGGAATGGAACGAGGACGTGAGCGCCCAGGTGAAAAGGACCCTGGGGGAAAACAAAGTTTGCCTTGTGAACGTGATGGGGAGCCCCGGCTGCGGGAAGACCAGCTTCATCACAGAGCTGATCGGCCTCCTGCGGGAGGAATTTTCCATCGGCGTGATCGAGGGGGATATCGCCGGCCAGATCGACGCCGAGCGCATAGCGGCCCTGGGGATCCCCTCGGTGCAGCTGAATACGGATGGGGCCTGCCACATAGAGGCCATGAGCATCCAGCATATTTTGCCCCAGTTTGATCTTGGGAGCCTGGATCTTCTGTTTGTGGAAAATATAGGGAACCTGGTCTGCCCGGCGGAATTCGACATCGGTGAGAATTTCCGCATCACCATTCTCAGCGTTCCCGAGGGGGACGATAAGGTGAAGAAATACCCCCTTATGTTCACGGATACGGATTGTTTGGTGCTGAATAAATGCGATATGCTGCCCTATTTTGATTTCGACCTGCAGGCCGTGGAGGCGGATTACAGGGCCGTGAACCCGGAGGGTCCCCTCTTTCAGGTCTCTTGCCGGACGAGCCAGGGCATGGAAGCCCTGGCGGGCCGCCTGAAGAGCCGCATCCGCAGCGAATTGGCGCGGGCCTCAGAAGAAGAAGCGGCAGAAACAGCCGGAGCGAAAGCGGCGGAAAAAGCGTGAACAGCAGAAACAATACAAACGGCAAAAACGCCATGGCCGGGGAAGAGGGATTTCCGTGCCTTTGTCTTCCTCGGCGAACCCAGCGCCTTCACATAGAGGTGCGGGGAGTGGTGCAGGGGGTTGGGTTCCGCCCCTTCCTGCACCGGCTGGCCCTTTCTCAGGGGATTCGGGGCTGGGCGCGGAATACCCTTTCCGGCGTGGAGCTGGAGGCGGAGGGCGCCCCGGAGGATCTGAGGGCCTTCCTGGGGGAGATACGGGAGTCCCCGCCCCCCAGGGCCCGGGTGGAGGAGCTCGTTTTTGGGGAGCCCCTTCCCCCCGCCGGGTATGGGGAGTTTTCCATTCTTCCCAGCCGGGCGGCCCCCGGGGAAGAGGAGGGGCTCCTTGTTCCACCGGATACGGCGGTGTGCCCCAGCTGCCGGCGGGAGCTTCTAGATCCGGGGGATAGGCGCTACCGGTATCCCTTCATCAACTGCACGGACTGCGGCCCCCGGTTTACCATCATAGAGGATATGCCCTACGACAGGGAGAGGACCTCCATGAAGGGCTTTTCCATGTGCCCCGCCTGCCGGGAGGAATACGGCGATATAGGCAGCCGCCGCTACCACGCCCAGCCGGATTGCTGCCCCGCCTGCGGGCCCAGAGCCTTTTTCTGCGGCCCCGGGGGAGAAGAGCTGCCCGGGGATCCCATCTCCCTGGCCCAGCGGGCCCTGGGGGAGGGGAAGGTGGTGGCGGTGAAGGGGCTGGGGGGCTTCCATCTGGCCTGCGACGCCGAAAACGAAGAGGCTGTCCGGCTTCTGCGGGCCCGCAAGCGCAGGGAGGAAAAGCCCCTGGCCCTTATGTGCCGGGATCTGGAAACCGCCCGGCTTTTCTGCCGCATATCCCCCCGGGAGGAAGCCCTTCTCCAGGGGCCGGAGGGGCCCATCGTCCTGCTGGAAAAGCGGGATCCGGAGGCCTTCCCCTTTTTGAGCGCCAACAACAGGCTGGGGATCCTGCTTCCCTATACCCCCCTGCACATCCTTCTTCTGGATGGCTCCTCCGGCGGGCCGAGGGCTTTGGTGATGACCAGCGCCAACCCTCCCCACAGGCCGGTGTATCTGGGGAACCGGGAGGCGCTGGCCGGGCTTTCGGGAATCGCGGAGGGCTTCCTGCTTCACAACAGGCCCATCCGGAACCGGTGCGACGATTCCCTTCTCATGGAGTGGCAGGGCAGGGAGTATTTCTTCCGGCGGAGCCGGGGCTACGCCCCCGGGCCGGTGTCCCTTTCCCGCAGCGCAGAGGGGGTGGTGGCCTTCGGGGCGGAGCAGAAGGCCTCCTTCTGCATCGGCCGCGGCCCATACGCCTTCCCCAGCCAGCACATAGGGGATTTGAAGAATCTGGAAACTTTCGACCACTACTGGTCGAATCTGAAAACCTATCTGCGCCTCTTCCGGGTGGAACCCTCCTGCCTGGCCTGCGACCTGCACCCGGATTTCGTTTCCACCCGGGAGGCCGCGGCCTGGGCGGAGCGGGACGCCCTGCCCCTTATCCGGGTGCAGCACCACTGGGCCCATATGGCCTCCTGCATGGAGGATAACGGCCTTTCGGGCCCCGCCTTCGGCGTCGTCTGGGATGGAACGGGCCTGGGCGCGGAGGGCGGCGTCTGGGGCGGGGAGTTCCTTCTGGGGGATCTCTGCGGCTTCCGGCGGGTGGGCTCTGTGCGGCCCCTTCTCCTGCCGGGAGGGGAGGCCGCCATCCGGGAGATCGGCCGCACGGCCCTTTCCCTTCTGTGGGAAGGGGGCCTTGAGCCCGGGAAAGGGCCCTTTGCGCCTGAAAAGCAGAGGCTCCTGTTCTCCATGCTGGAAAAGGGGACGGCCTGCGTCCCCGCCAGCAGCGTGGGCCGGCTCTTCGACGGGGTGTATTCCCTTATCACCGGCCGGGAAAAGGCCGCCTATGAGGGCCAGGGGGCCGTTCTGCTGGAGGCTCTCGCCCGAAAAGAGATCCCCGGCCTTTCCTACCCTGTGGCCTTTTATGAGGAAGAGGGGATCCGGCGGTTTGACTACCGGCCCCTGATCCGCTCCCTCTGGGCCGATGTGCGGCGGGGGGCTCCGGCGGCGGCTGTGGCCCGGGGGTTCATGGACGCCCTCTGCCGCATGGCGCTGGAGCAGTGCCGGGCCCTGAACGGGGAAGGGCTTCCGGTGGTCCTTTCCGGTGGCGTGTTTTTGAACCGCTATATTCTGGGGGAAACCTTCCGCCTCCTTTCAGAGGACGGTTATCGGGTTTACACCCATCACCGGGTATCGCCCGGCGACGAGGGGATCTCCCTGGGCCAGCTGGCGGTGGCGGCCGCCATGCGGGAACGGGAGCTGAAAAAGCAAAAAAAGCAAAGCGCGCCGAAAACAGGGAACTAAAGGCGGCCAAAGGGGCCGGGGTGGAAAATAAGACCAGAAAAGCTAAAAGAATCTAAAAATAGAAAAAGAAGGCAAAAATCAAAGAGACCAGGGAAGCAAAGGAGGAAATTCGGCAATGTGTCTGGCAGTACCCCTGAAAATCCTCTCCATAGAGGGAAAGACGGCTGTGGGGGAAGCCGCCGGCCTCAGGCAGGCCGTTCGGGTGGATTTCATCCCCGATCTGCAGTGCGGGGAGTATGTGATGGTGCACGCGGGCTTCGCCATCCAGAAGCTGACGGAGGAGCAGGCCCGGGAGAATCTGGAGTGCATCCGGGAGGCCGTGGATGCTCTCTGAACGGGAATTCCGGCGGCCCTATGGGGCGGAAAAGCTTCTGAAGCGGATAGAATCCCTTTGCCGGGGGAAAGGCCCCATCCGCTTCATGGAAATCTGCGGCACCCACACCATGGCCATAGCGAAGGCGGGGCTGCGGGCGGTTCTGCCCGGGAACCTGCGCCTTGTCTCGGGCCCGGGGTGCCCCGTCTGCGTCACGCCCTCCGGCGCCATAGATGAAATTCTCCGCCTGAGCGGGGAAAAGGGCCTCATGATAGCCAGCTATGGGGATCTGCTGCGGGTTCCGGGCTCCCGGCCGGGGGATACCCTCGCCCGGCGGAAGGCTTTGGGCGCCCGGGTGCAAACGGTCTATTCGCCCATGGAGGCCCTGGCCCTTGCAGAGGAAAACCCCGCCCTGCAGGTGGTCTTTCTGGGCGTGGGCTTTGAGACCACCGCCCCGGGCACGGCCGCCTGCGTGCTGGAAGCCCGGGAAAGAGGCCTGGGGAATTTCTCCCTTCTGTGCCTTTTGAAGCGGACGGAGCCCGCCCTGCGGGCGCTGATCGCCGCCCCGGATTTCGCCGTGGACGGTTTTCTCTGCCCGGGCCATGTGGCGGCTGTCACGGGTGCGGGGGCTTTTTCCTTCCTGCCCCGGGAGTTCGGCCTGCCCGCGGTGGTCAGCGGCTTTGAGCCGGCGGATCTGGTCTATTCCGTCTGCCGGCTGGCGGATATGCTGGCCCGCCGGGAGCCCGCCCTGGAAAACGAATACACCCGCCTGGTAGGCTGGGAGGGGAACCTGCCGGCGCTGAAGGCCGTGGAAGAGGTGTTCCGCCCGGTTTCCTCCCTCTGGCGGGGGCTGGGGGAGATAGGGGAAAGCGGCTATGGGCTGAAAGAGGAATTCGCCCCCTGGGACGCCGCCCGCCGGTTCGGCTTTTCAGAGCGCAGGGGCGCGGAGCCCCCCGGCTGCCGCTGCGGCCAGGTGATCCGGGGCGTGTGCAGCCCGGAGCAATGCCCCCTTTTCGGCGGGGCCTGCACCCCTTCGGATCCCGTGGGGCCCTGCATGGTCTCCGGGGAAGGGGCCTGCGCCGCCGCATACCGCTACGGCAGGGCGTGAGGAAGATATGGAAACAACGACGGGCTGTAAAGGGCTGCAAGGCCGCAAAAAAGCCCCTGGGAGGCGCATGGAATATGGAAGAAATGGATAGGGATGAAATCATAACGCTGGATTACGGCAGCGGAGGGCTGAAGACCTCCCGGCTCATCCAGTCCGTGCTGGTGCCCGCCCTGAGGAACCCGGCGCTGGAGGAGCTGGGGGACGGGGCTGTGCTGGAAAACCGGGGGAGCCCCCTTGTCTTTTCTACGGATAGCTTTGTGGTCTCCCCCTGGCGCTTTCCCGGCGGGGATATCGGCAAGCTGGCCGTTTGCGGCACCGTGAACGATATCTGCATGGCGGGGGGAGAGCCCCTCTACCTGAGCCTTGCCTGCATTATCGAGGAGGGCTTTTCCATGGAGGATTTCCGGCAGGTGGTTCGTTCCATCGGGGAGACGGCCCGGCTGGCGGGGGTTCAGGTGGTCACGGGGGATACCAAGGTGGTGGAGCGCGGGAAGGGCGACGGGCTCTACATCAACACCTCCGGCGTGGGCTTCCGGCGGAAGGAGTGCGCTTCTCCCGGCTTTTCCCCCAGAGCCATGCGGCCCGGGGACGATGTGATCGTCAGCGGCACCGTGGGCTGCCATGGGGCGGCCGTCATGATGGCGAGAGGGGATCTCCCCTGCCAGGGGCCCCTTCGTTCCGACTGCATGCCCCTTCACCGGCTGAGCGCGGCGGTTTTGCAGGCGGGGGCTGGGGGCGTGCGCCTTATGCGGGATCCCACCCGGGGCGGCGTGGCCACCACCCTCAATGAATTTGTGGAGGGAACACCCCTTTCCATTGAGCTGGAGGAGGATATCCCCGTGGAGCCCGCCGTGGAGGCCGCCTGCGAGCTTCTGGGGCTGGATCCCCTCTACTGCGCCTGCGAGGGTCGCCTGCTGGCGGTGTGCGCCCATGAGAGCACGCCGGCGGTGCTGGAGGCTCTCCGCAGCACAGAGGGCGGGGAGAAAGCCGCCGTGATCGGCCGTGTGACGGAGGAGCGGCCCGGCCGGGTGGTGCTCCGCACGGCCCTGGGGGGAAGCCGCATTCTGGAAAAGCTGGCGGGGGCCCAGCTGCCCAGGATCTGCTGACCCCTCCCCGGCGGAAAAAGGGAGCGCGGCGAAAAAGCAAAGCGAAAAAGCAGCAAAACCATGAAGAAGAGAAAAGCAAAGGAGAGGGAAGAATGGAACTGCCCAGCACACTGCAGGCGGCCCTGGAAGAGGAGCTGAAAAGCCTGCCCCAGAAGGAACTTCTTTCGGCGGCGGAGGCGGTCAGCCTGCGATACCGGGAGCGGAAGGCCCGGGGCTTCTATATTGAAAACCGGAAGGAGGCCCTGGCGTATGCCCTGGCCAGGATGCCGGCCACCTATGGGGCGGTGCATACGGCCCTTTCCTCTGCTCTGGCCGCCCTTGGGGAAGGAGGGCGGCTTCCCCGGGGGCCCCTTTCCCTGCTGGATCTGGGGGCGGGAACGGGCGCTGCCTCCTGGGCGGCGGCGGGGCTGCTGGAGCTTTCTTCCATAAGCTGCCTGGAATATGCGCCTTCCATGGAGGCGGTGGGGAAATCCCTTATGCGCCGGGGAGAAGGGCCCCTGAAGGGCGCCCGGTGGAAGCGGGCGGATCTGGCCTCCCAGCCCATAGGGGAGGAAGCGGACGTGGTGGTCGCCTCCTATATGCTCAACGAGCTGGAGCAGAGCGCCGGGCTGCGGGCGGCGGAAAAGGCCTGGCAGGCGGCGGGGAAGCTGCTCCTTCTGGTGGAGCCCGGAACGCCGGAGGGCTACGGGGTGCTGCGCGGGATACGGGAGGCCCTTCTGCGGCGGGGGGCCCATGTGCTGGCGCCCTGCCCACACCGGGAAGCATGCCCTCTCCCGCCGGGGGAGTGGTGCCATTTTTCCTGCAGGATCCAGCGTAGCCGCCTGCACAAAATGGCCAAGGGCGGGGAAGCCCCCTATGAGGACGAAAAATTCACCTTCCTGGCCCTTTCCAGAGAGCCGGTTCCCCAGCGGGCGGGCGGCCGGGTGCTGCGCCATCCCTATACGGGGAAGGGCTATGTAAAGCTGGAACTCTGCGCCGGGGAGGGCCTTCTGCAGAAAACCGTCTCCAAGCGGGAGGGGGCTCTCTATAAAGCCGCCCGAAAAGCCAGGTGGGGGGATTGGCTCTCCCTCTGAAAGCTTTCGGGAGCGAAACGGGAAAAAGGCCCCGGACGGTTTTCCACATTTTTTCACCGGCCGGTGGAAAATGAGGTTCCCGGCGGAGGCTGGCATACTTCTTTCTGCCGATGATGGGAAAATGCTTCATGCTGCGCCTGCATCCGGCCCAAATTCCCGAAATTCCCGAAAGGGCCGAATCAGGAAGAATAAACGGCTCTCAATGGGTATCCTATCTCCATCATCCCTATTGAAATCTCCATCATTTCAGGGTATTATGATGGAGATAAAAAGCGGATCGAAAAAACCGGAGAGGCGTAGTATGTAGCGCTGCAGGCCGGCCCCGCCACCGGATATGTCCGCATATAGGGTTTGCCACCCCCGTTGCGGCCCGGTGAACCCGGTGAAATCGTGAACCCCCGCCCATGGGCGGGGGTTTTTCATGTCTTTTCCGGCTTTTGGCTTGGCGCTTCAAGGCTCTCTTGCGCCCGCCATAGCCTCCCCTTTTCTTTCGGTTTTTTCATCTCTTGGTTCCCTGGCCTCCACGAACCATTTGTTTTCCTCCAGAAAGAGGTATTTGGGGCGGCCCCCGATGCGGCAGGTGTAGCGGATCCCCGCGCCGCCGGCCTTCAGGCTGGCCGCCCTGCGGATATCGAGAACCCGGTCGATGGGGTAGCGGCGCCCGTCCTCCCACCGGATTTCCAGGGGGAGGATGGCTCCGTCTGAGCGGAATATGGCGGTTAATTTGGAAGGGTAATTTTTCCTTCTGCTTTCATTCCTCATAGTGGAAATATTCGCTGTTCCGGTATTCCCGGGGGGATACGCCCACCACCTTTTTGAAGGCCCGGGAAAAGTAATAGGGATCCTCATATCCCAGCCCGGCGGCGATCTCGTAGACGGGCGCTTCGGTGGAACGAAGAAGGCCGCAGGCCCGCTTCATCTTCAGATGGGTGAAAAATTCCAGGGGGGCGTGCTGGGTGTATTCCTGAAAGAGGGCGTTCAGGTAGCTTTTGGAAAGGCCGAAGGTCTCTGCCAGAGCCTCCAGCGTCAGTTTTTTTTCCAGGTGCCGGTCCATATAGCGCACAATATCGGTAATGCGCTTGTTCTGGGCCTGCACGCCCCCGCTTTTCTCCCGGAAGTAGGCCTCCGAAAGGATCAGCTGCAGAACCTGGGAGATATAGATGAAGTTCCCCTCCGTATAGTTGGCCTCCAGCACCCGGAAGAGAAGGTCGAAGAGAAAATGCATCCGGTTGGCGGCGTATTCCGATTCAAAGTGGATTTTGCGCCGCTCCTCAAGGGGATAAAGCCCCGTATCCTCCCCCTTGAAATGGACCCACAGAAGGCTCCAGGGATCCCGGGCGTCCGCAAAATAGTGGTGCCCCCTGCGCCGGGGGATGCAGAAGGCGTCGTTGGCCCCCAGCGTGAAGGTTTCCCCCTCCAGAAGCACGGTGCCCTTTCCGGCGGTGCAATACAGGAAAATATATTCCTCGATCCCTTCCTTCCGTATCCTGTCGTGGCGCTCCGCCTTTGGGAAAAAGCCCACGTCCGTCAGATAAAGGCGCTTTACCAGGGGGTGGCTGGCGTATGCGGAAAAGGTTTCCACAGGGAGGACGATCATGCGCTCGCCCCGGAAGCCGTCCGCTTTTGTATTCGGCATGTTTGTGTATTCCATGGGAAGAGTATAGCAGAAAATCAGAATATCGTCCATCTTTTTCGAGTATAGGCTATTCCGCTTTTGGGGCAGGGTGATAGAATAAGAGGCAAAGAGAGCTGTTTTTACCGGAAAAGGAGGATTTTGCAGATGAAGCAGCAGAGCGTGACCGTTCGGGAAGAGACGGTGGTGATTCCCACCTATCGAGCCTGTGAACCGGAAAAAAGTCCATTGTTCATAGAGAAAAGGGCCTATCAGGGCAGCACGGGGAAGGTTTACCCCCTGCCGGTGACGGAGAAGGTCTCCGACGAAAAGGAGGATGTGGCATATAAAGCCCTGATCCTGGAAAACGAATACCTTCAGGTGATGATCCTGCCGGAGCTGGGCGGGCGCATCCAGCGGGCCCTGGATAAGACCAACGGCTATGATTTCGTCTATTACAACCATGTGGTAAAGCCGGCGCTGGTGGGCCTTGCGGGCCCCTGGATCTCCGGGGGCATCGAGTTCAACTGGCCCCAGCACCACCGGCCCACCACCTTTTCCCCGGTGGATTATACATACTGCCGCAATGAGGACGGCTCCTGCACCGTGTCGGTGGGGGAGACGGACCCCATGTATGGCACAAAGGGCATGGCGCAGATCACCCTTTACCCGGGCAGGGCGTATATAGAGATCCGGGGGCAGCTGTATAACCCCACGGATTTCCCCCAGACCTTCCTTTGGTGGGCCAACCCGGCGGTGCCCGTGAACGACCATACCTTTTCCGTATTCCCGCCGGATGTGACCGCCGTGATGGATCACGGAAAGCGGGCGGTTTCCTCCTTCCCCATTGCCACCGGGGAGTATTACAAATACGATTACTCCGCGGGGGTGGATATTTCCCGCTATAAGAATGTGAAGGTGCCCACCTCCTATATGGCGGCCCATTCCGATTTTGATTTTGTGGGCAATTACGACGAGGGCGTGGGGGCCGGGCTCCTCCATGTGGCGGATCACCATATTTCCCCCGGCAAAAAGCAGTGGACCTGGGGCAACGGGGATTTCGGCCGCACCTGGGACCGGAACCTGACCGACGAGGACGGCCCCTATATCGAGCTGATGACCGGCGTCTTCACAGATAACCAGCCGGATTTCACCTGGCTGAAGCCCCAGGAGGAAAAGACCTTTTACCAGTATTTTATGCCCTATAAGGGCGTGGGCCGGGTGGGGAACGCCACCAAGGAGGCCGTCATCGGCGCGGAGGCCTCCCAGCCCGGGCGCATAGGGCTGCGGGTATATGCAAGCGGCGAATACCCGGGGGCCCGTATCACGGCGGAGGCCGGGGGAAAGCCCCTCTATGAAACAACGGCCGATCTTTCCCCCCGCTCCTTTTTTGAGGGAAGCTTCGAGTATGAAGGCGCTCCCGAGGATTGCCGGATCGCCGTTTCCTCCTCAGAGGGAAGGCTGCTGGCGGAATACCGGATCTACAAAAGAAAGCCGGAGCCCATCCCGGAGCCGGCAGAGCCCATGAAACGGCCGGAGGAGATGAAATCCACCGAGGAGCTCTATCTGGCGGCCCTCCATCTGGAGCAGTACCGCCACGCCACCTTCGACCCCAGGGAGTATTACCTGGAGGGCCTCCGGCGGGATCCCACCGATATCCGGCTGAATAACGGCTACGGCCTTCTGGAGCTGCGGAGCGGCCGGGTGGAAAGCGCCGTCCGCCATTTCAAAAAGGCCATTGAAAAGCAGACCTGGAAGAACCCCAATCCCTATCACGGGGAGTGCTGGTTCAATTTGGGCCTGGCCCAGGAGACGGCGGGCCGGTATGAAGAGGCCTTCGACGCCTTTTATAAGGCCACCTGGAGCTACGAAACCCAGGCTTCCGGCTTTTACCATCTGGCGTGCCTTTCCGCCCGGAAGGGGGAATACCGGCAGGCCCTGGAATTTGCCGAAAGCTCCATGGTGCGCAATTGGCACAATATGAAGGCCCGCACCCTGAAGGCCGCCCTTCTCCGCAAGCTGAAGAGGGAAGCCGGGGCCTTTTTGCAGGAAAGCCGTGAAATCGACCCTCTGGATATGGGGATCCTCTATGAGGAGGCTCTCCGAAAGGGGGATTTCTCCGCCTGGAAAACCCAAATGCGCGGCCCCGCCTTCAATTATCTGAAGCTTTCCCTGCTCTATGGGGAGGCGGGCCTCTATGAGGACGCCCTGAGGATTTTGGAAAGCTGCCCCGATGAACAAAATCCCTTTGTGTTCTATTACGCCTGCTTTTTCGCCCTGCAAAAAGGGGAGAAAGAGCGGGCTGCGGAATACGGCCGCAGGGCCGAGTCCCTTTCGGGGGAATGCTGTTTCCCCAACAGCCTGGAGGAAATCGGCGTCCTTACGGCGTGCATCCGCTTCCTGCAGAAGGCCCCCATGGCGGAATACCATCTGGGGAACCTGCTTTACGACAAAAAGCGGTATGAAGAGGCGGCGGAGCACTGGGAGCGGGCGGCCCGGGAAAAGCCGGAGCTCGCCATGGCCCGCCGGAATCTGGCGATCTATTTCTATAATAAGGAAAAGGCCCCCGAAAAAGCCATGGAGGCCATGGAAGAGGCCTGCGCCCTGGATCCCGCCTACCCCCGCTTCTGGCTGGAACGGGATCAGCTGGCGGCCAGGCTGGGGGAAGCGCCTGAGAAACGGCTGCGCACCCTGGAAGAGCACGGGGAGCTTCTGGAAAAGCACGACATTCTCTATCTGCGGTATATCTCCCTGCTGAACTGCGCGGGCCGGTGGGAAGAGGCCCTCCGGCGCCTTTCCGGCCACATCTTCCACCCCTGGGAGGGCGGCGAAGGGAAGGTGGCTGCGGAATACCGGTTTGCGCTCACGGAGCTGGCCAAAGGCAAAATGAGGGAGGGGGCTCCCCGGGAGGCTATCCGCCTGCTGGAGAAGACCCTGGAATACCCCAGGAACCTGGGGGAGGGGAAGCTCCCCAATGTGCCGGACAACGAGGCCTATTACCGGATGGGCGAGGCCTACAGGGCCCTGGGCGAAACAGAGGAAGCCGCCCGCTGCTTTGCGGCCGCCGCAGAAGGGGAGGATACCCCCGCAAGCGCCATCTATTACAACGAGCAGCCCTCGGGATATATCTATTATATAGGCCTGGCCCGCAGGGCTCTGGGAGACGAGCAGGGGGCGAAAAAAGCCTTCCATCAGCTCCTCTCCTATGGAGAACGGCAGATATTCCACAAGGTTTCCTATGATTTCTTTGCCGTTTCCCTGCCGGAGATCGAGGTCTTCCAGGAGGATCTGCAGCTTCGGAACACCCAATACTGCCGGTATCTGCAGGCCCTGGGGCAGCTGGGGCTGGGGAACCCGCAGGAGGCCCGCCGCCTGGCGCAGGCGATCCTCCGGGAGAGGCCGGACGACCAGGGGGCCGAGAAGCTGCTCCGGGAAACGGACGCCCCGGCCACGGCGTAAGCGCCGGCCTGGGCCGCACCGTCCATAGCGCGCATCCATACGCCTGGGCGGCCCGGGAACCCAACACCGTATATATCCATGCGCCTATCCCCCACGCACCCATGCAATCGTGCATCCATGGCTCCACCCGCGAATGGGAGGGACCTGCCGGGGGAGTGGGGAAAGACACAGGGGAAGAACCATCGGGAAAGAGAGGATATCCATATGCAGACACGGCATATAAGCGACATAAGCGGCCTGTGGGAGGCCCGCGCGGGGGAGTGGACCGCCCCCGCCTCGCTCCCCGGCACATTGGATGAAAACCACATCGGCGGAAGGGACACAGGCGAAAACCAGTGGCACCCGGACGAAGCTCTGGGAAGCTGCGACGATCTGCGGGGGAGCCCGCGCATCCTCACCCGCCTTACCCGCCTGCACACCTTTGAGGGCCCCGCCTTTTTCAGCCGGGAGCTGGAGCTCAGCCCCCGGCCCGGGGAAAGGGTGTTTTTGGAGGCGGAGCGCAGCCGGGAGCTGACCCTTGCCGTCAACGGGAAGGCGGCCCCCGCCTGCATACAGGGGACAGTCTCCACCCCTTATGCCTTTGAGATCACGGATTTGGTGCGGGAGGGAACAAACAGCCTTACCCTCTGCTGCGACAACAGCTACCCTTCCTGGCCCTATGAGGCCATTGTGTTTTCCTCCGCCGCCACAGACGAGACCCAGACGAACTGGAACGGCGTTCTGGGGTATCTGCGGCTGCGGTATGAAAAGCCCTGCTTTATTTCGGGCCTGTGGGTCTACCCGGGGGAGAAAACGGCGGACGTCCTTCTGGAGCTGGACTGCGCCGTTCCTTATGGAGGAAGCCTGCGGATCTCTTCCGAGGCGCTGGCCGCTCCGGCTTCAAGGGAGGTTTCCCTGCCGGCGGGCAGGCATGAGATTCGGTTCCGGGGCCTGAAGCTGACGGCAAACGCCCGCCGCTGGGATGAGGGAGAGGGGGCGCTGTATGCCCTTTCCGCCGCCGGAGAGGGCCTGGACGAGCGGGAGATCCGTTTCGGCGTGCGCACTTTCGGCAGCCGGGAGGGGCGGCTGGCGCTGAACGGCCGGGCCGTCTTCCTGCGCAGCGAGGCCAACTGCTGCGTCTTCCCCGAAAAGGGCCATATGCCCATGGAGAAAGAGGAGTGGAAGGCCGTCCTTTCCGTTTACCGCTCCTATGGGGTGAACTGCATGCGGTTCCATTCCCATTGCCCGCCGGAGGCGGCCTTTGCGGCGGCGGATGAAATGGGAATGCTGATGCAGCCGGAGCTTTCCCACTGGAACCCCCGCACCGCCTTTGAGGATGAAAAGAGCTGGGCCTATTACCGGCTGGAGCTGGAGCAGATTTTGCGGGCCTATGGGAATCACCCCTCCTTTGTGATGCTTTCCTTCGGCAATGAGCTCCAGGCCGGGGCCCTGGGCCACAAGCGCATGGATCTTTTGCTGAAGACCGCTGTGGAGCGGGATCCCACCCGGCTCTATGCCAACGGCTCCAACCCCCATTACGGGCAGGTGGGCCCCGACCTGAAAAGCGGGTTTTATACCTCTTCCAATTTCTATGAGAAAATGATCCGGGGCACCTCTGCAGAGATGCAGGGCTATATCAACGGGAAATACCCCGATGCAAGGACGGATTTCGATAAGGAGCTCCGGGAGCTGCGGCAGGAATACCGGGGGCCTGTGTTCACCTTCGAGGTGGGGCAGTATGAGGTTCTGCCCGATTTCGATGAAATAGACCGGTTCCAGGGCGTCACCCGGGCGGATAACCTGCTTCACATCCGGGAAAGGGCGGAGGAAAAAGGCTTTCTTCCCCGCTGGAAGCGATGGGTGGAGGCCACCGGCGAGCTGGCTCTTCTGGGCTACCGGGAGGAAATCGAGGCCGTTTTGCGGACAAAGGAGCTTTCCGGCATTTCCCTTCTGGGGCTGCAGGATTTTCCCGGCCAGGGGACGGCTCTGGTGGGCATGCTGAATTCCCATCTGGAGCCGAAGCCCTTCCCCTTTGCCCGGCCGGAGCGCTTCCGGGCGTTTTTTGCCCCGGCGCTTCCCCTGGCTCTTCTGGAAAAATACACCTGGCTTTCCTCAGAGGATCTCTCCGTTCCCGTCCGGCTGGCCAATTACAGCCGGCAGGGGATAGAGGCCCCCTGCCTTCTGGAACTGCGGCAGGGGGAGCGGGTGCTGGCTCAAAAGAGCCTGCCCGCCCTATACTGCCCTGCCGGAAGCCTTACGGATGTGGGGGAAACCCGCTTCTCCCTGGGCCAGGTGAAAAAAGCGGCCCGGTTGGATCTCGTTCTCCGCATAGGCTCCCATGAAAACCGGTATCCCCTGTGGGTGTATCCCGACGAGCCCTTTTCCTTCCCCCAGGGGATCACAGTGGCCCGGAAGCTTGCAGAAGCTCTTCCCGCCCTACGGGAGGGGAAGGCGGTGTTCCTGGATCCCCCCGCTGGGAAGGAACATTTCCCCCGCTCCATCGGGGCCCAGTTCACCACGGATTTCTGGTCCGTGGGCACCTTTGCCAAGCAGGAAGGCTTCATGGGCTGCTGCATGGATCCCGATCACCCGGTGTTCCGGGAATTCCCCACGGAGTTTCACTCCAACTGGCAGTGGTGGCCCATGTGCCGCGGCCGCTCCATGCTTCTGCCGGAGCATGTGGAGCCCCTTGTGGCCGGCCTGGACTGCTATGCCCGCATGCGGAAAATGGGTCTTCTGCTGGAGGCCCGGGTGGGGAAAGGCCGCCTGATGCTCAGCAGCATGGGCCTTTTGGATCTTCTGGCATATCCGGAGGGGAAGGCGCTCTGCCGCAGCATCTGCTCCTATATGGAAAGCCCGGAGTTTGCGCCTTCTCAGCCCCTTTCTGAAGAAGAGCTTCAGGAGCTCGTTCAGGACTGACGGGGCCGGGCGTTCGCCGGCGTTCTGCATCTGCCTGTGCTTGCGCATGCGAAATCCCGAACCGGTGCGCATAGTATGCGTGTCCATGCTTAGATGCTATATGCGCGCCCGGCGTGAGGAGGGAAGGAAAGCCTTCCCTCCTTTTTTTGCTGCCCCTTCCCAGCGGCTCCTGTTTCCCAGCTTTACCAGCATCCCCGGCTTTTCTTGATTGCTCTCTTTCCGTTGCTTTCTCTTCCGCCCTGATCATCCGCCCGGCCGTTCCGTTGATTGGTTTCTCTGTTGCTTCGCCAAGAGAGAAACCACTATATTCTATAATGATATAGTGGCTTTTTATTGTTTTATGCTTATATGTTGTGTTGCTTCTAAGATAGAGCTTTGTTGTTTCGTTGTGAAGATTATTTATCTTATGTTTATTGATAGAATTGTAAACTTTTATAAATATCTTTAAAAAATTGCCCCTTTTAGTGCAACAAAACGCTGTTTTTAACCTATTAGTGAAAGTACATTTTTGTTCTTATCATTTAATAGGAAATGTTAAAAGTGACAGAAGAAAATTACAAGTATCGCACAAGTCCATTTTTACTTAGAAATCAATTCGCAGGGAATGGAATGTTTCAAATCCCTGTTGTCCCCAAATTTAAGGCATGCGAAGATGATTTTACCGATTTAAGGCTAATCGGATTTGACAAAACTAGACTGGAAAATAGTAATTATCTTGACCGGATAGTTCATTTTTTCTTGTATGATTACAAGTTTGAGCGTGTGTGGAAAAATCCTGACACAGATTTAGAAAAGCTAAAACGCTACAAAGCGATATTGACGCCGGATTTCAGTATGTATACTGAAATGGCACCAGTCATGCAGCTTTATAATACGTTTAGAAATAGATGGTGCGGCGCTTATTATGCGTCAAAAGGAATAAGAGTTATTCCATCTGTTAGTTGGGGGAACGAAAATACTTTTGAATTTTGCTTTGACGGTATTGAAAAAGGTTCCACGGTTGCAGTTTCAACTTATATGGTTTCTGGGCATGGCAACCACAAAGACCAAAAAGAGTTTTTTCTAAAAGGTTACAATGAGATGATTAGCCGGTTTGAGCCGGAAACAATAATATGTTATAATGAGCCTTTCCCCGAAATGCAGGGGAATATCGTATTTGTAGATTATGATTTAAGTTCCTGGCGTCATATGAATGATGACCCTTATGTCCCGTCAAAATACGCGAAATATATTTGCGGTGAAAAATCGCGGTCAGCAGATTGTGCCATTATCGTTAAAACAGGTCATGTTATACGTGATGATGTTTTTGCAAAAGGCATGGGAAGCGCCTATGGCGGTAAGTGGAAGCCGAGTCCAAACAAACCGCAGGATGAACGTTTTTTAGGGAAGCCAGGAGAAATAAAGGAAACCAATATGCCCAATGGGGAAAAATTTTCAACTAAAATAGGAGAAGATGGACGAGCGGTATGTGAACGCCATTGGACGGATCATGGAAGGTCAGATAAGCATAGTAATCCACATGACCATGACATTAATTGGGATTCGGATAGAGGAAACCCATTGCCTGGACCGCCCATCAATTATCCTGACGGCGCACCCGAATTTAAAAGTTATAAGGAGTTGTCAAAAAACATGGGAGAAAGAATTATCGTTCCAGACGATGGACGCATGAATTTCAAAACCATAAGTGAATTTAGATGGTGTATCCATGATGGTGGTGAAGTAGAGTTTGTTTGGAATAACAAAACATATGGTATAACACGTGATGAAAAAGGTGTTATTGGAATATATGAGGCTTATAAGCCCGAAACCGAAAAAATTTGTAAAGACGTAGATGAAGTGTTGGAATATATGATTGATGGTATGCGTCTGCGAAATATCGTTACAAAAGTAAAAGTCGTGATGAGAACGATTTAAAATGCTACACATAGACAAATAAGAAATTAGTGATGACGACCGGGCTATAAAGGAGCGGCATTGAACGGATCATACTAGAGTACTTACTGTCATACTGATCCACATGATCATGCCGTTAACTGGAATTCTCATAAGGGAAATCCTCCAATAGATCCACTAGGTGTTCTATCCATTTTTGGCATCACAGCCGCCGTGTTACGGCGAATCCGCCGACGGAGTAAAACCATTTTTATTTTGGCTTTTCTGCTCCGGCGGTGGAAGGAGAGGGGAAAATATGCTATACTATGCCGCATATGGAAACCGGCTGCGGCTGTTTCATAGGAAGAGGCTTGGGGCGGGGCTCTAAAGCCAGGCTCTGAGGCTGAGCTCCGCCGTAAGCGCCGCCGTGAATTTTGGAATCTCTGGGAACTGCAAAAGGGAGGAATACCATGCGAATCATCCTGTCTCCGGCGAAAAAAATGAATGTGGATGTGGATAGCTTCGACTGCCGGGGCCTCCCTGTTTTTCTCCCGAAAACGGAGATCCTTCTGGAAAGGCTGCGGGGAATGACCTATGAGGAGCTGAAGAGCCTGTGGCGCTGCAGCGATGGGCTGGCAAAACCCAACTATGAGCGCCTGCAGGGGATGGAGCTCCGCTCCCGGCTGACGCCCGCCCTTCTGGCCTATGAGGGGATCCAGTATCGCTATATGGCCCCGGGCGTGTTCACAGAGGAGGAATTTTCCTATGTGCAGGAGCGCCTCCGCATCCTTTCGGGGTTTTATGGGCTCCTGCGTCCCTTCGACGGCGTGGTTCCCTACCGGCTGGAAATGCAGGCCAGGCTCCAGGTGGGGGAATATGGGGATCTTTATGCCTTCTGGGGGGATATGCCGGCGCGGCAGCTGTTTTCTGAAACCGATACGGTGGTGAATCTGGCCTCCAGGGAATACAGCCGGTGTATTTCCCCCTATATTCCAAAGGGAACCCGGTTTCTGACCTGCATATTCGGGGAAGAGAAGGAAGGCCGTGTGGTGGAAAAGGCCACCCAGTGCAAAATGGCCCGAGGGGAAATGGTGCGCTATATGGCGGAAAAGCGCATCGAAGAGATACGGGAGCTCAGGAACTTTGACCGGCTGGGCTACCGGTTTTCCGCGGAGCTTTCAGATGAAAGCAGGTATGTGTTCCTGCGCCGGATGGAACAGCAGCCCGAATACTAGGAAAAAGCGGAGGCGTCCTGCCTCCGCTTTTTTTGCGCCCGCACAGCGGAGAAGCCGGCCGGCGAAGCGGCGCAGAAGCAAAACCACAGGCGGCAGGCGGCAAGCAGCAGGCGTTTCGGGCGATTTTGCAGAATCCGTATGGTATACTGCCGCTATAAGCTGCCGGGAGGATTTGGCCTCTGTTTTGGCGGGGGAAGGTTTCTGAGTTGTTATTTTATGAACAAAATGGAAAACTTTCTTATTTTACTGGGAAAAAGTATGAATCTCTGCTATAATAACATTAAGATTGTATTAAGATATAGTTTTCACAATGGGTGAAAAGCCCCTGAGTCAGCAGGGAAAAATACATAAGAGAAAGTGAAGTGCATGCGAACCGATGCGAAAAAATCTGAAAGCCAAAATTATGGAATCTCTCTCCTCCGTCTTGCCCATAACCGTAATCGTGCTGATCATGAGCTTTACGCTGGCCCCGCAGATGCCCATCGGTACGCTGATGATGTTTCTGCTGGGTGCGGTGCTTTTGATCCTGGGAATGGGCCTCTTTTCCTTGGGAGCGGATATGTCCATGATGCCCATGGGAGACGGGATCGGCGGAGAAGTCGTCCGCATGAGCGGAAAAAAATGGAGAATTGTGCTGATCTGTTTTTTGATCGGCGCCTTTATCACCATAGCGGAGCCGGATTTGCAGGTTTTGGCCAGGCAGGTTCCCGCTGTTCCCGATATTGTGATCATTCTCACAGTGGCGGCCGGAGTGGGTGTCTTTCTGGTGATTTCCGTCCTCCGCACGCTTTTTGGGAAATTCCCCTTAAACCGCCTTTTGGTGGGGTTTTATATTCTGGTGTTCGTGTTGGCGCTCTTTGTGCCAAGGGAATTTTTGGCGGTGGCCTTTGATGCCGGCGGCGTGACGACGGGGCCCATAACGGTTCCCTTCATTATGGCGCTGGGAATCGGCGTAGCGGCCACCCACCATAATGGCAAAAACGCAGAGGAAGACAGCTTCGGCATGGTGGCCCTCTGCAGCATCGGGCCCATTCTGGCTGTGCTGATTATGGGAATGTGCCTTTCCAATACGGAAATTTCCTACACGCCTTTCACCGTCCCCACCGTCTTTTATTCCCAGGAGGTGGGCCTGCAGTTTTTAGAAGGATTCCCCGTCTATTTGAAAGAAGTGCTTTTGGGCCTTCTGCCTGTAATTGTATTCTTTGGAATTTTTCAGGTTATTTCTCTCCGGCTCAAAAAGGAATCCCTGATCCGCCTTATGATAGGCCTTCTGTATACATATGTGGGGCTGGTGCTCTTCCTCACAGGGGTAAACGTGGGCTTTATGCCCGCCGGCAACTATCTGGGCAGTGCTATTGCCGAGCTCGACTATAACTGGATTTTGATTCCCATCGGCATGGTGGTGGGCTATTTTATTGTGGCGGCAGAGCCTGCCGTCCATGTGCTTAATAAGCAGGTGGAAGAGATCACCGGCGGAGCTGTTCCGCAAAAGGCCATGCAGCTGAGCCTTTCCATAGGCGTAGCAGTTTCTGTGGGAATCGCCATGCTCCGTGTTCTCACAGGGATATCCATCCTGTGGTTTTTGATTCCCGGCTATGCCGTTGCGTTGGGGCTTACCCGCAAAGTTCCAAAGATTTTCACGGCGGTCGCCTTTGACTCCGGCGGCGTAGCCAGCGGGCCCATGACGGCCACCTTCCTTCTGCCCTTTGCCATGGGTGCCTGCAGCGCTTTGGGCGGGGATGTGCTTACGGATGCTTTCGGAATAGTGGCCATGGTGGCCATGACGCCTTTGGTGACCATTCAATGCCTGGGGCTGGTGTATCAGAGAAAACTCAAGCGCATCAAAGAAGTTACGGATGTAGAGGCTTCCCTCATGGCCCCTGAAGATGATATAATTGATTTCGATGCTTTGGATGCACCGGCTGGGGAAGAGGCCCCGGCAGAGCAAACGACATTCTATGCAGAGGAGGCCCCCGATGAAGGATAAAACAACATTAGAAGGCATGGGAAGCTCCGGCCCCAAAAAAGAAACAGGGACTGCGGGCGGCACAATGCCGATGGATCGTTTTAAGCTTTTAATTGGTATTGTAGATAGAGGGCGGGGAAGCAAAGTGGTGGATTTGTTCCGTTCCCATCACCTGCATTTTGATTTTGCCTGCCTGGGTTCCGGAACAGCCAGTTCCATTATCCTCAGCTATTTTGGTCTGGATGAAACCGCAAAGGAACTGGTGTGGACCCTTTCTCCCTGCCGGCGGGTGCCGGCCGTTCTGCAGGAGGCTAAAACCCGCCTTAAGCTGGAAAAACCGGGGAGCGGGATCCTGTTTTCGATTCCCCTTTCTGCTATCAGCGGGCAGATCCCACCCGTTCTTATCAAGCCGGAATACAGCGAGGAGGATATAAATATGGATACATCGCAGACTCTCCCAAAAGAGAAAAAAGCATATGAGTTGGTTCTCACCATTGCCAACCGCGGTTTTACCGACCACATTATGGAAGCTGCGCGGGGAGCCGGCGCCAAGGGCGGAACGGTGATTCTGGCCCGCCGCGTGGGCTATGAAGACGATCAGAACCTACTGGGTTTTACCCTGCAGCCGGAGAAAGAGATCATCGCCATACTGGTTCCCAAAGAGGATAAGCTCCCCGTAATGCGTGCCATCAACCGGGAGGCCGGCTTGAAAACAGAATGCAGGGGGATTCTCTTTTCCCTCCCTGTGGACGACATTTTGGGGCTGCAGGAGTAAAATTGAAAAAACGAAGTGGCATTCCCTTTCGATGGGAATGCCGCTTCGTTTTTTCAGAAAGTTTTTCCTGTCAACAGGCGGGAAGAAGAGTATTCATAGCAAGAAGAAGCGCCTCTAGAATTTTACAAAGAAACTGCCAATTTTCTCTCTTTTTAGCTCCTGTAGCCGCCAGATATTTTTCGCCTTCAGGAGTGATGATATACTGCGGGACGCCATGGAAGACTTTGTAGCGTTTCAGACACTTGGCTTCCAGAAGCGCTTGTATATACTGCTGAAACTTCTCTTCCGATATATGGTACATGCTGGCAAAAACAGACTTCTCTTGCTGAGTGGCACGCAGTATGCTGGCTAAGATGCTTTCTTCTTTGCAGGCGCGCGCTCTGGTATAGGGCGGGAGAGATTCTTCTGGAATTTTCCATTCCCTTGTTTCGGGATCTATATGGGCGCCTGGAAGATACTGGTGCTGAAGCCATCTGTCAATGGTGGCAACGCTGCGGATGTTGTGCTTTTCTGCAAATTCCTTTCGGGTGAGCATGCGTTCTGCTTTCATGGAACCATCCCTTTCTCTCTGTGCACAAGGGTGCAGCGGCATCGAAGAATACCGCCGGCGCTCTCTTGCTTCCTTGACCTTTTTACAATACTAGTATACAGGAAGAAGTGTCCCATAAAACGGAATCTATTTTGAAAGAGAGAAGAAATTTCAGGCAGAGAGCCGAGAAGATTTTGTTGGATTATTCCCTGCTCTGATTCTGCCCCCGATATTCGTTGGGGGTCGCGCCCGTATATTTTTTGAAGGCCCGGTTAAAGGTCTGGGTGGTGACATATCCCGTTTTTTGGGCGATGATCTGTATTTTATCGTGGGAGTTCCGCAGAAGCTTTTGGGCCAGATGCATGCGCAGGTCGAGAATATAGCGGTTTAGATTCTGCCCGGTGGCCTCCTTGAAGAGCCGGGAAAGGTAAGAGGGGTGCAGATGGGCCACGGCGGAAAGGGCGGTGAGGGAGAGGTCGGCGTGCAGGTTCTTGTGAATATAGTCTTCCACAGTGGGGACGGCGTCCAGAAACCGTTCCCGCTCGTTTTGGGAGTGAAGCTCCATCACCCTTTGAGAGAGCATTTCCAGATAGTATACGGCCTTTTCCCAGGAGCCGTGGGCCTCCGGCTGGAAGAGCTCCTGAAGAGGGATGTCCTCCTCGATCTGTTCCCGAAGATCCCAGAGGTTTATGTATTTTAGCAGAAGCGCGGCGATGCGGAAGTAGATTTCTGCGGCGGGCTCCTTCTGGGAGAGGGGAAGGCGGGAAAGCCCCGCTGTCACAGAGCCAAAGGCGGCATAAAAGCCTTCTTTGTCCCCCAGATCCAGAGCGCTTTCCAAAGCAGGGAAGCTTTTCATCAGTTCTGCTGCGTTCTTTTGGCCCTCTGCCGGCGGCGCCGGCTGGCGCCCGGCTTCCCAGATGCCCTCTGAAAACCGGTAGCGGCCGTAGCCCAGAGTCTGGCGTATGGAAAAATAGGCGGCGGAAAGATCCTGCAGGAGCACGGGGGCGGGCTGATAGGCGATGGAGACCGTCCTTTTCAGATTTTGGCGGCAGCTTTTCTGTATCTCCTCAAAAATCGTATCGCGGATCGCGCGGGTATGGGGCGTTCCCTTCCGTTGGGGAAGCTGCAGGATCCAGATGAGAAAGGAATGATCCACAAAGCAGCAGAAACGGGAGGTGTAATCCCGGATGGAATCCTGGCAAACGGCCTGCAGGGAATAGAGAAGGAGCTTTTCTTCCCGGGAGTTCGGGGAGTTTTCCTGCCCCTCTGCGTTTTGGGGCTCCCTGGGCGGGCGGTCCGGGCAGAGCCCGAAGAGAAGGGCGGGGCTTCCGGCCTTCAGAAAAATATTCAGCTCGTCGAATGTATCCTGGTTGATATCCCCCAGAGGGCAGCTCCCCTCCAGCAGAGAGGAGAGATACTGCTCCCGCAGAAGGGGGATGGCCCGCACATAGTATTGCCGGGCCTGCTCCAGAGCGTCGTTGAGAAGGGTTTTCTGCTCCAGCTCCCGGATGACCTCCTGCACGGTGTCCCGGATTTTTTGATCGGGCTCCATTTTGGTCAGATACCGCACGTCCCGGTTCTGGATGGATTGGTATACATAGTCGAAATCCCGGACGCCGCTGATAAAAATCACCCGGCAGCGGGACCACCGCTTTTTGATCTCCTGATACATGGCGAGCCCGTTCATTTCCGGCATATGGATGTCTGTGAGCACAATATCCACCCGGATCCTTTCCAGAGTCAGAAGGGCTTCTGAGGCCGAAAAGGCGGAAAGAAGCTCCAGATCGTCCCCTTTAAGGCCCTCCAGAATGTCCATCAGGCCTTCCGCCACCTCCGGCTCATCATCCACCACTAGAAGCCTGTACATCTTCAGATCCCCCTTTACGTTCTTCGGATACAGAAATGCGAAGCACCACCCGAAGGCCCCCCAGCGGGCTGCGGCTCAGGAATACACCGCAGCCCTCCCCATACCGCAGGCGCAGCCTTCTGTGGATATTGATCATGCCGGTGATCTCCGTGGGGCGCTGAGCCTCCAGTTTTTTCTGCATGGCCGCTATGGCTGCGTCCGTGAGGTTTTCCCCCGTATCCTCGGCGATAATATCGAAATATCCCCCTTCCCGCAGGAGATAGTGCATCCGGAATACGGTGTTCCCCGAGCGGTTTTCCGCCGCATATTTGACGGCGTTCTCGCAAACAGGCTGCAGGATCAGCCGCGGCACAGGGAAGCTTCTCATGGAATCGGGCAGGGGCGCTATTTCCACCTGCAGCCGGTTCCTGAAGCGGATCCGCTGTATTTCACAATAACTGCGGGCATGGGTGAGCTCCTCCTCCAGGGGGAGGATATCCCGGCCGTTGCGGGTGATGTATTGAAAATAAGAGCCCATAAGGCCGGAAAGCAGGAGGGCGCCTTCCGTGTCCTCGGCCCGGATGCGTTTGTTGAGGATAAAGAAGCTGTTGTATAGAAAATGCGGGTCGATCTGGGATTGAAGCTGCTTTAGCTCGGCCTTTTGGGCCAGCATCTGCTGCTGATAGGCCTGGCGGATGGATTCCTGCAGGCGGAGGATCATTCTGTCGAAGGCCTGATACAGATAATGGAATTCCCCCTGGCCGCCGGGGCAGATCTGGATATTCAGATTCCCCTCTTCTATCGTGTGGAAGGCTTTTACAAGACGCTTCAGAGGTTTGTGCACAAGGGTATACAGAAACAGGGAAAAAACCAGGGAAGCAGCAACAAGGACGCTGAAGAGCAGCCAGATCATCCGATAAAAGGGCTGCATCTCCTTTTCGATGGCGCTTTCCGGCAGATATTGGATCAGGTAGATCTCTGCGGGGTAAAGCTGCCGGCAGAGGGCCGTATATCTCTGGGATTCACAGGAAAACTGCAGGATCCGGGAATCTGTGGAATCCTCCTTTGGCAGGCCTGCCAAAGAGGCGTATAGTTCCGTTCCCGACGGCACAGGCGTTTCTGCAAGGAGAATGCCGTTTCTAGGGCAGAAAAGGAGCATGTTGGTTTCAGAAGCGTCGCATTGCTCAGAAAAGAAATTGCCGATGGAAAGGTTAGAAAAAGCTGTCTGGATAAAAAACGCTGGTTTTTCCGGATTCTTCCAGCTGGCGTATACACTTTCCGTTATATAGATAAGCTTTCCGTCCTTATAAAAGAGCTCATCCTTTTTCAGAGAAGAAAGGGAAGCGTATACATCCCGCTGCTCCTGAAGGGCTTTGCCGGTGGAGTAGGTGGTGATGTTGGCGTCTATATCGGGAATATAGACGTTTATGCTCTCAATAAACCGGCTGCCGGATTGAACGGCCCAGAGCTTATCCTTGATATTGCTCATGGCCTCCGAAAGGGCATAGGTGCTGTATTGGCCGGAGAAGAGGCTCAGCTTGTTGATATCCCAGTTGGTATTGAGCACCGTCTGCAGAGCCTGCAGGCGGTTGAATTCATTTTTCAGGATGCTTGAGGAATAGTTCCCCGTATTTTCCACAGAACGGATCAGCTCCCGCCGGATTTTATCCGTTCCCTGCCGGTAAAGCAGGAGGCTTCCCGAAAACAGAAGCAGCATGGCAAGGCCGAACACCAGGCAGGTCTTATGAAAGGTGGTGCATACAAATTTGCGCTTTTTTTCCGTGAGGATCACCTGCTTTCGTGCTGCATATATTCCGGTTTTGCTTCCGGTTGTGGAAAACGGCAACCTACACTTTTTCGTTTGGCTTTATTTTTATAGGGAAAAAGAAAAAGTGTCTCATTATACCGGATAATGAGACACTTTATAAAATCTATTAAAGAAAGCACATGGGAAGAAAAAGTGAACGAAAAAGTGTAGGTTTTTGTGCAGGTTTTCTATTAAAGTATATAAAATAGATGTGGATTAGTCAATAATTTAGTTTAAAAAGTTAAGCAATGTTCAAATATCTTAAAATTCGCCTCTAAAAAACGGTTAATTCCTCCGATATAATAAAAAGCAGAAACAATCCTGCAGCTTCCGGAAGCGAAACAGGAGCCGGCACATTGGGGCTGTTTGAACCGCGTCCCGCAGACAGATCGGGACGCTCGCATGCCTTCATGCCCGCATGTGTGTTGACCGCCGTAAAATTTATGGCGGCAGTTCGTTTTGGATTATGAGTATGTAAGGAGGAAATGAAAATGAAGAATAAGGGCAAGCGGTTTTTGGCGCTGCTTCTTGCCTGCGCTTTGATGGCCGGCCCGGCCGCGGGCTGCCAGTCGGGAGAAAATGCTTCTGAAGGAGGCTCTTCCGCAGGTTCTGGGGAAAGCTCCGGTTCCGCTCCGGTGGAGGATGCGGATCCCTATGGTCCTATGCCAGAAAGAGTCACTTTGACTATCGGGCGCAGCGAGGATGCAAACGTAACGTATGTGGAAGGGGAAAATTCGGCGGATAACTACGTGGTTCGCTATATGAGCGATAAGCTGAACATCGATTATAAGCATGCGTTCAGCGTACCTGGCACAGAATACAGCAATAAGGTATCCCTGGCTATAACGGGCGGGGATATCCCCGATACCATGACGGTTTCAGAGATCCAGCTCCGCCAGCTGGTAGAAGCGGATATGATCGAGGATCTGACGGACGTGATGAATACATATATGTCCGACAGCCTGAAAGCCCGCTACGACACCACCGACGGCTATGCGCTGGAAAGCGCCACCTTCGACGGGAAAATCATGGCCATTCCCAACGTGAACGCTGGCGAGGACGCCATCCCCATGCTGTATATCCGCCAGGACTGGCTGAAAGAATGTGGCCTGGAGGCCCCCAAGACCATGGAAGACGTCATCAACATCGCCAAGACCTTCAAGGAAAAAAAGATGGGCGGGGAAAATACCTGCGGCCTGCTGGTGCAGCAGGAGATCGTCACTGTGGGCAACAGCATGTATGGTTTGGATGCGGTGTTCGGCGTGCATCATTCCTTCCCGGAGCTGTGGTATACCAAGGATGACGGCAGCCTGACGTATGGATCTATCGAACCTGAAACGAAGGAAGCCCTGGGCCAGCTTCGCCAAATGGTAGAGGACGGCGTGATCGAGAAGGAATTCTCCGTCCGCGATCAGGATAAGTGCAACGAGCTTGTGACCTCCGGCAAGGCGGGCATCTTCTTTGCCTGCTGGTGGAATCTGAACTGGCCTCTCTTTGATATGACTAAGGAAGATCCCAATGTGGAATGGGACGCCTATATGGTCCCTCTGGATGAAGACGGAAAATACAACACCCATATGATGGCTCCCTCCACCAATTATCAGGTGGTGCGCAAGGGCTATGAATACCCGGAGGCCGTGGTGAAAACCGCCAATATGCAGGTGGATATCGACATCGACCAGGGCAACAGCATCAAGGAAAGCAACGACATCAGCTTCAGCTGGACCATGATGCCCTTCTCTTTGCTTCTCACAGGTTACGACACCCGCCAGACGGACGCCATCCGCACACTGGATATCGCAGAGGGAAGGATCACAGAGGATCAGTATACCGACGCGGAAAAAAATGTGATCAACGACCCGGAGCGGTATAAAGTCAGCCAGTATAACGCCATCAAAACCTTTAATGAAGGCGGGTATCCGGCTCTGTTTGAAAACAACCTCAATTCTCCCTGGGCCTTCTGGAAGGGCTGCCATATCATGGCTTTGGAGCAGGAAAACACCAACCATGTGATGGGCGCCACCTATTCCTATTCTCCCACCATGGAGAGCAAATGGGCCACCCTCCAGAAGCTGGAATCCGAAACCTTCCTGCAGATTCTCACAGGCGATAAGCCTCTGGATGAGTTTGATACCTTCGTCAGCCAATGGAAATCTCTGGGCGGCGATACCATCCTTCAGGAACTGACCGATATGATGAAATAATTCGGAATACGATATCGGCGGAATAGACCGGCCGGCCGGTGCGGAAGGGAATTCCCGGTTCCGACGCCGGCCGGCCCTTTGCAAGGGAGGCTGAGGTCTTTGACAAAGGTTAAGAATAAAGGGCAGAGAAAGCGGATTTGGACGCTTCCCTACCACCTGATGCTTCTGCCGGGAATTCTGTTTCTGCTTGTGTATCATATTGCCCCCATGTTCGGCTCTGTGATCGCGTTTCAGGATTTTGTCCCGGCCAAGGGATTTTTCGGCTCCAAATGGGTGGGACTGGAAAATTTCAAGTTTATGTTCCAATTGCCGGATACTTGGAGCATCCTTTCCAATACCCTGATAATAGCCGTTTCGAAAATCATTTTCAATCTGATTTTTGCCGTTCTTTTTGCGGTGCTGCTCAATGAGCTGCGGCATCTATGGCTGAAGAAAACGATTCAGACGATCGCGTATCTGCCGCATTTTCTTTCCTGGGTCATTCTGGCGACCATCTTTCGCGATATCCTGGATCCCAGCGGATTGGTGAACACTGTGCTCATGAATCTGCACCTCATCGGCGAACCGATCTTCTTTCTGGGAGATAACAGCTGGTTCCAGGGCGTAATCGTGGCCACAGATGTGTGGAAGGAATTCGGATACAACGCCGTTATGTTCATCGCCGCTCTGGCGGGTGTAAATCCGGAGCTCTATGAGGCCGCCGCCATGGACGGCGCGGGAAGGCTCCGCCGGATCTGGCATATTACGCTCACCAGTATCCGGCCCACCATCGTTCTGGTGGCTACGCTGAACATTGCCAATATCTTCAACGCAGGCTTCGATCAGATCTTTAATCTTTACAGCCCTGTGGTGTATGCCACCGGAGACGTGATCGACACTTATGTTTACAGGGCAGGTTTTGTCAGCGCCCAGTATTCCCTGGCCACCGCGGTAGGACTCATGAAATCTGTGGTGAGCTTTATTCTGATCATCGTTTCCTATAAGCTGGCGGACCGCTTTGCGGGCTACCGGATTTTCTGAGAGGAGGGGATTCGCATATGGTTGAATATAAATCATGGGAAAACCGGATCTTTGATGCGGTCGTCTTGTTCATACTCCTTTTGCTCACCGTGATCTGCCTTCTGCCCCTTTTGAATGTGGTGGCCCTTTCCTTCAGCGACAAGCAGGCGGCCCTGGCGGGGGAGGTAGGGCTTTGGCCTGTGAATTTCACATGGTCCTCTTATGAATATCTGGTGGCGGACAGCCGCTTTTTCGCCTCCTTCTGGGTTTCTACAAAGCGGGTTCTGCTGGGCGGCAGCCTGAACCTGATTCTGACGCTGCTCATGGCGTTTCCCCTTTCGCTGGAAAAGAAGGAATTCCCCTCCCGCAACCGGTATATGTGGCTGGTGGTCTTTACCATGCTGTTCAATGCAGGGCTGGTGCCCTGGTATTTCGTTATCAAATATACAGGCATTATGAACAGCATCTGGGCGCTGGTATTGCCGGGGGCGGTTCCCGTTTTCAATGTGATCCTTTTGATGAATTTTTTCCGCGGGATCCCCAAGGCGCTGAAGGAGCAAGCTTCCATCGACGGGGTGGGGGCTCTGGGTCTGCTGTTTAAAATCTACGTGCCTCTGTCTCTTCCCGCTATTGCTACGGTCACGCTTTTCAGCGTGGTGAACCATTGGAACAATTTCTTCGACGGCATGCTGCTGATCAATTCCCCGGAAAAGGTTCCCCTGCAGACGTATATTCAGTCTCTGGTGGTGCGTATTTCGGATCTCTCTCAAAACAATCTGACGGCGGAACAGCTCACGGAAAAAATGTCTCAAAGGACGTTTAACGCCGCAAAGATCGTGGTTTCGGCAGTGCCGATCCTGGCGATTTACCCCTTCATGCAGAAATATTTTGTGAAGGGGATTACTCTGGGCTCCGTCAAGGAATAAAAACTGCCCTTAGCCGGGGTGTGTGCAGGCATTAACCGGAATACCCCGTCTTGAAAGGGGAAAGAACGGCAGAAGATGCGTTCTGCCGGAAAAGAGGAGGAATGTATATGAAAAATCCGTTGTTTTACGACGATGCGGGAGATCCCTATGTGCTGAAGGATGGAGAGGATTACTATCTTGTTCCCACCTGTAAAAATCCACAGCTTGGGCGCCATGTATTCCAGTGCTATCATTCCAGGGATCTGCAGCATTGGTCCCAGCCGAAGACGATCCTGGACCTGGACGATGTTTCCTGGGCAAAGGAAAAGGCCTGGGCCCCCACCATGGCCAAAGTGGGGGATCACTACTATTTCTGCTTCTGTGCAGACCAGCAGATCGGAATCGCTGTAAGCAACAGCCCTATGGGCGCTTTTCGGGATATTCTGGGCCGCCCTCTTGTGGCCTATGAGCAGTATGGCTTCCAGACCATCGACCCCTGCTTCTTTGTGGATGACGACGGCCGGGTATACTTGGTATTCGGCCAGGGAAAGTGCTATTTTGTGGAAATGAAACTCACTCCCCACTCGGCGGAGTTCATAGGGGAACCCATTTCCCTTTCCGATCATTTTTACTGGCAGAGCAGCCGGAACGAAAACACCTTTGATATCACACTCTATAACGAGGCTCCGGATCTTATCAAAGTCAACGGCCGGTATCTTTTGAGCTGGAGCATCTATGACGTGCGGGATCCCCGCTACAGGGTGCGGTATGCCTGGGCCGACCAGGTGGAGGGCCCCTATATCCAGCCTGTGGATGAAAACGGGGAACTGGATAACATCCTGCTCCGGGGAGAGGGGGAGAGACTCTGCACGGGCCATGCATGCATAACGGAATACAAAGGGGAGTTATATATTTTTTATGGGCGGTATAAAATGCCCCGGCAGGGTTATTCCCGGGAGATCTGCTGCGATAAGGTGGAATTTCTGGACGAATCCCGCCTGAGGGCCATGCCGGGCAAATAAAGCACAAAATCTGATTGCATATATGAAGCAAAAACCCGAAACCTTTGTCTGATTAAAAAAGACAGAGGTTTCGGGTTTTTTTAAGACGCATATTACGCCGCTTACGCCACGGGAAAATAATTCATATAATAGGGCATGGGATACTGATATTGCCCGCCGCGCCGGCAGCCAATTCGTATTGATCGAATTGTATATACGCCATCCCATTTTGAATATAAAAGGGATATTGTTCCAGCGAGGCATGGTCAATGACATACTCTGCCGCATATTCCCCAAAATCCGACCAGGCTATTTCCGGATGTTGGTTCACATATTCTACACATTGCTGCTGCAAATATTCCCGCAGTTCCGTTCCTGTAATGGAATACAGGTCTTCCAGCTCCAGAAGCTCCCCCGTTTTCAGGTCAAAATTAGTAATAATGGCTCCTCCTACGCCAACACCGCCAAAATATGAATACGTAAGCCAGCGGATGCTCAGGATCCCGCCGCCGTTGGTCATTATTTCCGGTTCGGCAGAGCATTGAAACGCACCGAATCGCTCATAGGATTCTTTTGCCATTTCTGTCTGGCTTTTGACCGTTGAGTCGATATCCGTAAAGAAGCTGTCCTTAACTTTTTCTATTTGCTGATTTATTGTATTGCACACCGAAGAATTTCCTTCTATCACGACCGTATCAAAATACACGTCGAATATGGAGTTCCCTTCTGCGTCGCGAATGGAGCGGTCGTCGCGTTCAATGGAATATTCCACGGAATCTATGGTTTCTTCCTTTTCTTCCGATTCTTGCGGGGGCTCATCCTGTTCCGCGACCTCCAGCCCGGCTTGTTTCTTGGCATCGCTCAGATCGATGAGTCCCCATTTTCCGTCCTGCTTGGCCCAGAGCTGATTGTTCCAGGATGGAGAAAGAGCCTCAAATTCACCGAAGGCAATCAGAATGCTTCCATCCCGGTAAAGGAGGCCGTACTCTCCCTCTTTGAGCACAACGATGGTGTCGTCGGTGCAGGGGTATGCGGAATCGGCTATGCCGTCTCCGTCGGTATCCCAAAGAGCTTCATAGACGGATTCTGTAATCGCCCGCCCCTCTTCATCTATGTAACCCCAACTTTTCTCATCCTTGGAGCAGGCGGCCAGGCCGTCTGAAAAATCCTGCGCACATGCATATTCAAATTCCGTCAGTAGCTCTCCGGTTTTAGAAACATATGCATAAGAGCCTTCCAGAATATTCGGTTCTTCTGGAGCCGTCCAGGTGAATTCATCTTCTGTCTGCTCACCCATGGCGCTGAGATCCATCTGCTGGACAGGGTAAGGTTTGTGCAGCTTTAGAGCCTTCATGGCTTTCAGGCGGGGAGGTTCTCCGAAAACGCCGTTGCAATAAAAATAAGAGGTTTCACTGCTGATATCCCAGAAGAGGCCTCCGCTGCTTCCGCCTCTCGCGCTTGTAAACAATACATCCCATGGGGATTCCAGCGAAAAAACAGGAACATAAAGGGTGTTTTCCCCTGCGCCTATGTCAATGCCCGCGGAATCGTATCTGTGGGGATAGTAGACGAAAGCTTTCCCTTCATTTTCAAGCAGGGCGGTGTCTGTCTGGCTGGGCATATGAAAAATATGCCATTTCCCGTCCGATTGGACAGCATAGTATTCCGGAAGGTTGGAATATGAGGAGAAACTTATTTCGCAGAAGGGGAAGGTTTCTTCGGGGAAAAGGGGATCTCCATCCGCAAAATATCCTTCGATATCGCTGAAGGCAGGTCCGCTGATAGGAAGTACCGCATCATACTCCCAGGAGGGCTCTACGATCCATTTTACATCATCAGCTTTGAGATTAGGAGAATGATAAATGGGGTTTCCGGCCATCTCGTCCTGTTTTTTCCGGATACTTTCCGCACCCCCGGTTGCCTCATAGCCCTGCTGCAGAATATTCTCTGCTTCCTCATATTTTTCCTGCGCGATATATACGTCGGCAAGAAGGACATACGGTTCCGGTTTCTTGGGGTCGATTTCAATAGCGGCATTTAGCGCGACTACGGCGTCTTCATAGTTGAGCTCTTTTATGTATTTTTCACCCAGAGAGAGCTGCTCCTGATATCTATGCCCCTGATAAGCATGGAATCCGAAAAGGCCGGCAGTGATGCAGGCGGCCAGCAAAATAAAACCTATAATAAGCCACAGATACAACCTCTTTTTGCGGGGGTTCTTTGGGGACGTTTGTGAAGGCAGAAAAATAGGCTCTCCTGCGTCGGGTATGTGAGAAGGCGCACTGACAGGTGGAACAGACTCCATAGATTGAAGAGAAGCTCCGCAGTTTTGGCAGAAGTGTGCGTCTTCCGGATTTCCCGCTCCGCATTTTAGACAGATCATAAAATCATCCCTCTACTTTGTTTCGTATCCTTCAATTTTCATAAAGTCAGGATTCTGAAAAATAGATGTATGTACCTGCTAAGAGTTTTACAGAAATGCAGCAAAAGGGTTCACAAACTTAAAGGCTGCCGGGCCGTTCCCCCTTATCTTTTTTCTCTCGAAGAGATTTGCGCAACCGGCTCAGGGTAACGGGAGTCATATCCAGAAAAGAGGCTATATATTTGCCGCTTACAACCTTTGCGATGGGGGCGTATTCCGATAAAAACCACTGATATCGCTGCATGGCCGTATATTGATACAGGGCTTTTTTGATTTCCAGATGCCGGTTCATGGATTCCTGCAGAATCTGGCTATGCAGCTGAGCCAGCGGCATATGTGTTTCCAACAGATTCAGGATTTCTTTCATGGGAAAACACAGCACTAGACTTTCCTGAAGAGCTTCCAGCGTAATTTGCGCGGGAGTGTCCAGGGGAGTGCTGGGAATGGCGGGGTCGCCGGGACGATAGCAAAAGCAGTCGATAATTTCTTTCCCGTTTTTATTTATAAAAAAGCCTCTTAAAATCCCTTTCTGGAGAAAAGCGGCCTGGGCCGGTATTTCGCCCTCCCGGAAGAGGATTTCTCCCTTCTGCAGATGGCGACTGGTGCTTATGGCGCAAATATGCTGAAGCAGCGGCCCCTCCGGTAAATGAAATGTCTCCTGTAAAAATTGCTGTGTTTGCAAGTTGCATCCCCTCCCTTTTTGCTATTATACGGTTGTTTATCTGCTGCCCGCATTAACATAAGTTAATTTTATTTTCTTTTATTTAGTATCAGAAGTATAAAGAGGTTCATTCAGATTCAAGCAAAAAAACGGGAGAAAGCCGATACACATAAAAGAGGAATACAATGTTTGTCAAGTACAAAAAGGAATAAACATGTTTAAAATGTGAACAATATCGACTTAAACTTTTATATATAGACAACTAAATTTAAAATACGATCTTTTGAAGTCTTGTAGTTCCAAAAATTTGTATTACCGTGAGGATATCTTTTAACCCATCAGGGAGGTATCTTTAATGGAAAACAAGGAACTTCAAAAGCGAATTGGCGAGAATCTGAAAACTTTGAGAAAGCAGAAACAGAGCAAGAAGAATAAAAACCGGTATATGTCTCAGGAAGAGCTGGCCTATGATCTGGAAATGAGCCCGGCGCATCTGCGAAGAATCGAGAAAGGCATAGGGAATCCCACGATTTTGACACTTCTGAAGCTGGCAAATCATTTTCGTGTTTCGGTTATGTTCTTTCTGGAAGATCATCAGGAGCCCGCAGGAAAAGAACGTAAAGGCAGCTGAGCGGGCCCATTTGGAATCCTCTGTGAAAAGCTTTTTATAGGGACGGAGCCCCGCCTATTCCATGGGTGGAAAAGGCGGGGCTCCCCAATTCTAGAAGGTCGGAAAAGTTCAGAATTTTTTACGAAATGCGAATACGGCGCAGAAATTGTATCGGTATCTTTTATGTGGATATATGAGGAAGAAATTCCTGGCTGAGCACTTCCGTATTTCGGATTCCAGAGAAAAATCAGCAGGCGGAGACGTAATGAAAATTCTTCAGAAAAGGCTTCCTTACTCTTCCGAGAGGCTGAAAGCTTAAAAAGAGAAGATCACAGTTTTCTCCGCCTCTTTTTGGAAGGCTATTCCGGAAAGAAAGCAGCAGTCCGCATCTTCAGGTCGCCTGGCCGGCCTTGTAAAAGTATAGTGAACGGGCAGGCCATGAGGGCCCACAGGGGCGGAAGACTCCGTTTCCAGAGCGTGGAAGAGGGCGGTGGGCCCGTCCGCTCCGCCGATAATACCGATGGATGCATGTTCTGCAGCATCGGGGGAAAATCCTTCCCCTTTTCGGGAAATGGATATGGAGGAATCAAAGCAGAGTGTTTCCCCTTCCCTCAGGGGAGGGGATGTTTCATACTGCACGGAGGAGACCCACAAAGCTTCCTCCCCTGGCAGCTTTTCAGGAGGAGCTCCCTGCAGCCACAGCGTATGTACCACGCCGGTTTCCGGATGCTGAAAGGAAAGCTCTGCGCGGTTTTTCGTTCCGGAGGGCCCCTCCAGAGGAATTTCCAGCTCCAGGGGGAAGAAGCCTTCCCTGGCGTCAAAGGTTATGGAAAGGGAAGAGATGCGCGAGGGGAAGAGCTTCCCTCGCAGGCCGGTTTTTTGCAGGGCCTGCGGAAAGGGCACCCGGAACCTCTGGCAGGAAAAACATGGAGCATCCTGCAAAAATTTTCCATATCTTTTTTGCAGAAGCCTCACAGGGGAGTTTTTCTCCGGAGCCCAGCTCATATGCAGAAAGCCTTGGGAATCCCACTCAGAAGCAGGGAGGCCGTTTATGCTGAACTTTCTGGGGCTGGGCAAGGGGCAGGGGTGTTCCCCCTCCAGCTTTCGCAGGACGGCGGGGGAGAGGGTATCCTCTATAGGGCTGTAGGTTTCATAAAAATCCCGCAGCTTTTCCACTGCCGGAAAAGAGAAAAGGTCAAAGACGATCCCCTCCGGGAACCGGTAGACAGCCGGAATCAGGCAGGGGATCCCCCAAAGGATAAAGTTCCGTGCTGCTTTCTGCCTGCGCCCCCCTGGGAAGAGAGAGCCTTTGGCAAAGTCTGAGCTATAGGCAGGTTTCATAGGGATTTCTCCTTCCTTTGACTTTGGGGCAGGCTGTGCTGCCGTTTGCCAGACGGCGCCGTTAGCCCCCGCGTTCAGAAAAGACTGATCTGATCCATCGTTTCCTCATAGGCGCTTCGGCGCTTTTCCGGCCCTGTTATCTGAGACAGAAGCGTTTTTGGAATATCCTCCAGGAAGGGGGAAGGCTCCGGCGGCACGGTAAGGATGAGTTCCTCTCTGGCTCTGGTGATGCCCACATAGAAAAGCCTTCTTTCCTCTGCGGCATCGGTTTTACGTCCGGGAGATTCCAGGGGCAGCCGGCCCTTTTGCAGCCCGCACAGAAAAACCACCGGGAATTCCAGGCCCTTGGAGCCGTGCAGCGTCATCAGGGAAACAGCGTCCGGCGTGTATGTCCGCCCGGAGCTGCGGGAAACATCCCCCTCCGTGCCCAAAGTGACGGTATCCAGGAAATCCGGCAGGCTTTGGTGAAGAACTGCAATGCTCAGAAGACGCTCCATGGGGGAAGAACCGGTGTATCCGTTTTCCTCCGCCCAGGTTTCCAAAAGCTCCCTGGGAGATTCGGAAAGACGCGGCAGATACGAAAGGGCCAGGGCGGCCCAGACCCGCACGCCGCCCTCAGCGCGCAGCTCGCAGGGGAGATTTTCCAGAAAGCCTTCCATTCCGGAAGCCGGTTGATCTTCACCGGCCCGGGGCTGTGTGCCGCAGGCCGCTTTTGCAAAGGCTCCGGCTGTTTCCCAGGAAAGCTTTTCCGAGCAGCCCCATACGCTCTGCAGGCAGGTTTTCAGGGAAACCCTGTCTTCGGGGTGGAGCAGGGAGCGGAAAAAGCCCAGGGTTCCGCGCACAATGGGTTCTGCCAGAAGCCGGTCCCTGCCTGTGACGGTGTAAGGGATCCCTTCGATGGCAAGGCATTTTTCCAAAAGTTCCGCCTGGCGGTGGGTGCGGTAAAGGATAGCAATATCCGAAAAGCCTCTGGGGTGGTCGCCCCCTCCCAGAGAAGAATGAACATCCAGCATATCGATGCCGCCCACCATGCGGTTGATTTCCTTTGCGATGAAGACGGCTTCGGAAAATTCATCCGATGCAGGGTATAGGCCCGGCAGGCTTCCGCTCTTTTGGAATGCCTCCAGAGCCGGCAGGGAACCGTCTTTGTGGTTTTCTGCAATTACAGGGAGGGCGCAGGCCAGAATTTCAGGTGTGGAGCGGTAGTTTTTCCGAAGGCGTATTTCCCCGGCGCCGCTGAAATCCTCCCGGAAACGGGAAAAGCAGAGAGAGTCGGAGCCCCGGAAGCCGTAGATAGCCTGATCCGGATCCCCGATGACAAAAATCTCCCGCCCGGCCCGGTTCCAGGCGCGGAGAAGCTCATACTGGACGGGGTTTACATCCTGGAATTCATCCACCAGAAGATAGGTGAAGGCCTTTATGGGCTTCTGTCTCTCCCGGGCAAGAGAAAGGGCGTCCAGCAGAATATCGTCGTAATCCATGGCGCCGTAGCTGCGGAGAGCCCCACAGTAAGAGGTGAAGAGAGATTCCGAAAGCCCTTCCTCTTCCAGAGCAGCCTGCTGGTCCGCGCTGTTTTTTACGGCGGAGACCTTTTGCAGGAGGCTTCGGGCTCCGGGCTTTTTCTCCGAGGGAGCGGGCTCGTATTCCCGCAGAACCTCTTCCGCCAGAGAGAGGCAGTCGTATTCATCCAGAAGAACGCCCGTTTCCGCATCCTTTTCCGAGGCCAGGAATTTCATGCAGACGGAGTGGAAGGTGCCGATCTGAATGGCGCGGGCAACCCGCTTCCCCAAAAGGGCCTGCAGGCGGAGGCGCATTTCCTCCGCCGCCTTGCGGGTGAAGGTAACGGCGGTGATCTCCGAGGGCTTTGCTCTGCGGGCTTCTATGAGGTAGGCGATCCTGGCGGTGAGGGTTTTGGTCTTGCCGGTGCCCGGCCCGGCGATGACGGCGGCAGCGGGCAGCTCTGTGGTAACGGCCTCTTTTTGCTCAGGGTTCAGCCCCAGAAGGGCGCGGCAGTCCCCAGCGGTTTCGGCAGAGACCTCCGCCTTTGGGAGGGTTTCCAGGGTGAGCTGAAGAGGATCTTCCTCTTTGGGAAAATCGGGTTCCGCCGCTTCGGGCTTCTCCTCTGTCTTTTCCCCGGGAAGCCCCGCCCCCGGGAAAAAGGAAAGCTGCCCGGAAAAGAAGCGGATCTCCTCCGGCGAAAGGATTTCCAGCTTTCCGTATTCTCCATCGTAGCCGGGGATCCATTTCACCTTGCCCTCCCGGACGCGGCGGACGCCTTCCGCCACGCAGGGGCCGGCGGCCAGATCAATATCTGAAAGGGAAGCTTCCCGCAGAATATGGAATTCCGGCCCCAGCTCCCGGAGAAGGGAGGAAAAGCGTTCCCCCGCCTTTTTGCTGGCGGCGGATACCCCTAGGGAAGCGCCGATCACCTCCGGCAGGGGAACTAGGCTTTCATAAGGCTTGGAGTTGGCGCGGTGAGCGCCCTCGGGCCTGTCCGCCAGCTCTTCCACCCGGTGGAGAACGCCGATGGTGAGCTTTTTCCCACAAACGGGGCAGACGCCGCCGGCCCGGATGGCCTCAGAGGGGGTCAGGCACTGATGGCAGTTCCTGTGGCCGTCCAGATGGTATTTACCCTCTTCTGGGAAAAATTCGATAGTTCCCTGAAAGCCTTCGCCGGTCTCTATGGCCGTTTTCAGGCCGGAATAGGAAAGTTCCCCCTGGATGCAGTTTGCCTCCCGGCCCAGTTTCTGGGGAGAATGAGCGTCTGAGTTGGAGACCAGCGTGTAGGAATCCAGGGCGGAAAGCCGCCAGTTCATGGGCGGATCCGAGGAAAGCCCCGTTTCCAGAGCATGGATATAGGGGGTCATATCCTCAAAGCATTCTTCAATGGTATCAAAGCCGGAAAAAGCCCCGAAAAGGGAGAAATGGGGCGTCCAGATATGGGCGGGAATCAGAATGGCGGAAGGGCAGCAGGTGAGGACGATTTCAAACAGGTCGCGGCTATCCAGCCCTAAAATGGGTCTGCCGTCCGAATGGAGATTCCCGATGGCCTCCAGCTGCTTGGAAACGGTTTCTGCCTCGTCTATGCCGGGCAGAAGGATCACGTTGTGGATCTTCCGCACTTTGCCGTTCTTCTTATAGATGGAGCTGATTTCCCCCGAAACCACGAACCGGGGGAGAAGGGCTTCTTCCACAGAGCCGTCTTCCACCCGGAAATCCTTTTTCAGGGTGTAAAGCCCTTCTTCTACAGGGATGAGCCTCTCCCGAAGCATTTCCCTCCAGGCGGGGTGGGTGAAATCCCCCGTTCCCACAAGGCCGATCCCTTTCCGGCGGGCCCAGAGATCCAGATATTCCGGGATCCCTTCTTTGCTGGTGGCCCGTGAAAATTTGGAATGTATGTGAAGATCCGCAATATACATGGTGTTCCTCCGCTGGTATGAATATGGATAAAAACGCCCGAGGCCGGGTTCAGGGGCCTGTCGGGCAGAAGACTTCCGATTTTCTGTTCTTTCTATCATATCCTTTTTTTCGGCAGGATGCAACAGCCGGGCGGGATTCCGGGGAAAACAGGCGTAAAAGCATGGAGCGAGAAAACCGGCCGGGAGGCTGCACTGCCTCCCGGCCGGTTTGAATCCTCTATAGAAAACTTTTTTAGCGCCTTTTCAGCAGGATGCCTTTTGCAGGCATTCCTGCAGGTAAGCGGCGCTCTTTTTCAGGGTATCCGCATTACTTTCCCAGTTTCCCTCCAGGCTGACGCAGCCGGAATAGCCGTTTTTCAGCAGGATGCGGAAATCCTCCTCATAGCCGGCACCGTCCCCGGGCAGGGGAGCCTTCCGGCTCACAGGGTGGGCGATATGGCAGTGGCGCAGCAGGGGAGCGGCCTTTTCCACAATGGAAAGCTCTTCCCCTTCCTGGGCCAGATGATAAAAGTCGCAGATGACGCCTCTGTTTCCCTGGGGCATGGAGCCGATCACAGAAAGGGTCTCCCCGATGGTATTGAGCCAGTTGCATTCGGCCTTGCGCAGAGGCTCGATGGCGATCTGAAGGCCGAAGGGGGCGAATATGTCCAGGGCCAGGGCGTAAAAATCCAGGAACTGCCGCTTCCCCTTTTCAAAGCCGTATTCCTCCGTAAGAGCCCTGGCTCCGCCGGAACCCAGCACAGCCACCCGGCAGCCCAGAGCGGAAAGCCGTTCGGCCGCCTTTTGGGCGTAGGCTTTGTCCTTTTCGGGGTCGCGCTCCCCATGGGCCATGGGCCAGTCCCCGGGCAGGAAGCAGTTGGCAGCCCTTACGGGAAGGCCGGTCTCCCGGAGCTCTGCAAGAGCCTGCTGAAAAGCGTCTTCCTCCATTAATACGATCTGCGTGATGTTGGCCTCCAGATACTGAAAGCCGCATTCCTTAAAAAGCGCCGCCTCCCGAAGGGAACCGCAGCAGCCGATCTCAATAGCGCACATTGGTGGTATACAACTCCTTTTTTGTATTCGGCAATCCGTCACATCTGCGGCAGGGCCACAGCCTCCCCGTTTTTCTCCCGGGCGGATTCATAGAGGCTCAGCATGAGCTCCGCCGTATCTTTCACAGAGGAAGGGGGGATGGGGGGCTTTTCGCCCCGGCGCAAACGGCCGTAAAAATCATCGATGCAGCGGCCGTGCCCGCTGCCCCAGTAATCCTTCCCCAGGGTTTCCCGGCGGGCAAAGTCCTTTTCTTCCCGGCTTCCGTCCGTGTGGATCCATTCCACACGGGTTTCTTCCATGCGGAGAGCCCCCTTTTCGCAGGAAAGCTCCAGAAGAACGGGGGAGTTGGCGCAGTAGGCGGTGGTGGCGTAGAACAGGGCGGGAACGCCGCCGAAATCTGCATAGGCCTCCATGGTGTCCTCCACCTCTATGATGCCCTTGAGATGATGGTTGGAAATCCTTGCCTCCGCCCAGTCCGCCCGGCCCAGAAACTGCACCAGCAGATCCAGAGTGTGGACGGATTGATTGATGAGCACGCCGCCCCCTTCTGTGGCAAGGCTTCCGCGCCAGCCGCTTTCGGTGTAATAGGTCTTGTCCCGGGACCAGGTCACAAAAGCCCTGGCTCCCTGTATCTTTCCCATTTCGCCGGAGGAGAGGATCTCTTTGAGATACTGCACGCTGTCGTTATACCGGTTCTGGAAGCAGACAGAAAGGAATCCCTTCTTTTCCAGGCCGGAAAAGCGCTTCCACTGCTCCCAGGAGATAGCCGGGGGCTTTTCTGTGAAGACAGCCAGACCTTTAGCCAGAGCCGCCTCAGCCATGGGTACATGCATATAGTGGGGCGTGCAGATGTGCAGGGCATCCAGCTCTTCCTTTTCCAGCATTTCCTCCAGGGAGGAATAAGCCCGGCAGCCGTATTTTTCGCCCATAGCCGCGGCCCTTTCCGGCCGAATGTCCGCGCAGGCCGCAAGCTTTGCCCCGGGAAGCCGGTGCAGTGTTTCCCCGTGGACCTGAGCGATGCCGCCGCAGCCCACGATGCCGCAGCGGAAAATCCGATTCTGTTCCATTATGCTTTCGCCTCCCAAGAGAGCTCCTGTAAAATCGCCTTGAGAGAATCCAGGGCCAGCTTCCAGGTCTCCTTCTGGTTCATGGAGGTTTCCCGTTTTTTGGCGTTCTTTTCCAGAGACTGAAGCCCTGTGAAATTGGAGAGATGAGGCTCCAGAGAGAGGAAGCCGCCGAAGCCCTTTTCCTTGAGGCTGCCCAGAATGAGCTTTACCGCCCCGTCGCCGTATCCGGCGGGGACGACCATGCCCTTTTCACGGCTTACGTCCTTGATATGGATGTATTCGATATAGGGCTCAAGCAAGGAGTAGCATTCCAGAGTGTTTTCCCCGCACTCGATGAAATTGGCAAAATCGAACACCGCCCGGAATTTGGGCCCGGAAAGCTGCTCCATAATATCCAGGCAGCGGGGGCCGATATCCCCATAGATCCCCTTTTCGTTTTCGTGGAGCAGAACGATGTCTTCCTTTTCCGCGTATTCCACAAAACGGGAAAGCCGCTCTAAAACAGGGCCCCGGAATTCTTCCGCCGGTTTTCCTTCAGGGATATAGAAACTGAAGAGGCGGATATACGGGGCGCTGAGGCTGTGGGCTGTTTCCACCACGCCTTTGAAGGCCTCGAAATGGGGCTCAAAATCATCCTCGATGGAAATTTTCCCAATAGGGGAGCCGATGGAGGAGACCTGTATCCCGGTTTCTTCCAGCTTTGCCCGGATTTCTTTTGTTTTTTCCCGGCTGAAATCCGCTACGTTTATGCCGTCCGCATTTCTAAGCTCGATATACCGCACGCCGAATTCCTGCATGCAGCGGAGCTGTTCTGAAAAATCTTCGGCCGCTTCGTCGGAAAAGCCGGTGATATAGATGGATGGGTTCTGCATATTCTGCGTCTTGATTTCCATTTTCTTTCCTCCTGATGGAACTGACAAAGCTGCGCCCTTAATAGCTTCCTGTGGTGTCGAAGGTCACATCCGCGGCCTCTTTTTTCCGGGAAGTTTTCCTGCGCTTATTCAGCTCTTCCAGATAGAGATCCTCGTCGAAGGGAATTTCCACGGGATGATGAAGCCAGCTGGAAAGGTGCATGGCGTTGGAAAGAGTCAGGCCCCGGATACCTTCTTCTCCTCTGGCCACAAGAGGAGCGCCGTGGAGGATATTGGCGGCAAAGGCGTTGAGAACGCCCACATGCTGGGGATTTTCTCCGTCCGTTTCCACCTCTTCCACATGGCATTCAGGGGAATCGAAGCCGCCCTTTGCCGTTTTGCAGAATTCCCGCTCGTTTTCAGAGAGCTTATAGAGAAGGAGCTTGTTGTTTTCGCAGACCAGCTTGCCCCATTCCAGATCCACCTCGAAACGGTTGGTTCCGGGGGCGTCGCCTGTGGAGGTGACAAAAACGCCGGTAGCGCCGTTCTCATACTCCAGGTAGGCGGTCACGTCGTCCTCTACCTCGATGTCGTGCCAATGGCCCTCGTGGCAGAAGGCCTGCACCTTTTTGGGAAGGCCGCAGATCCACTGCAGCAGATCCAGCTGGTGGGGGCACTGGTTCAGAAGAACACCGCCGCCCTCTCCGTCCCAGGTGGCGCGCCAGTCGCCGGAATCATAGTAGCTCTGGGTGCGGTACCAGTCGGTGATGATCCAGTTGACCCGTTTGATGGCTCCAAGGCTGCCGCCGGTGACCAGCTCGTGCATTTTGCGGTAGAGGCAGTTGGTGCGCTGATTGAACATCATGGCGAAGACCTTCCCGCTTTTGGCGGCGGCTTCGTTCATTTCACGAACCTGCTTGGTGTATACGCCCGCAGGCTTTTCACAGAGCACATGGAGGCCCGCCTCAAAGGCTTCGATAGCCAGCGTGGGATGCTGATAATGGGGGACGGCGATCAGCACGGCGTCGCACAGGCCGCTTTTGATCAGGTCGCTGCCCTCTTCAAAAATAGTCACACCCTGGGGGCACTGCTCTTTCACCCAGGTGCGGCGGCTTTCGCGCCTGTCCGCCACTGCGGTGAGTGCAACCTCCGGGCATTTTCCCGCGAGAATGTTGTTGATATGGCCGGAGCCCATGTTTCCGGCTCCGATGATGCCAAGTTTTACCTGTTCCATATGTTCTCTCCCTTTCAGTTATGAAAACTCTGTATGAAATCCGTTCCGGTCTGCGCCGGCCGGGACATCCGTATTATAAGGTAAGAAAAGATGCGAAAGCTGTGTCGTGCCTAAGGGAAGGAAGGAGCGTGCCTGCAGCTCCTGTATGGTGCAGCGTCCTATGCCGCTTTCCGGAGTTTATTCTTCCGGGCCTTTTTACTTGTAGCCCAGAGAGGAAACGTTCCGGTAGCTTTTTTCCAGGCACACGAAGGGGCTTTCCTGGCAGGTGTCCTGTTCCACAAGGATGTATTTTGTCCCGGCTTTTTCCAGATGACGGAGGATCCGGGGGAAATTCATGTTGCCTTCCATAACAGGCGCCATGACCTGACCGCCCTTTTCCATGGCCATATCCTTCAGATGGACGCAGGGAAGCCTTCCCTTCAGGGCGTCGATCCATTCCACCACATCGCCGCCGGCTGCCTGCACCCAGTAGGTATCCAGCGTAAAGCCCAGCTCTTCCGACGCAAAGCTTTCCATCAGATATTCCTGGATCCGCTTCCCGCCCAGCTCGGGGATTCTGCGGAATTCAAAATCGTGATTGTGATACATAAGAAGCTTGCCCGCGGCAGCTATTTTTTTGGCCGCTTCCTTGAAATCCGGGGCGAAGTGAGTGATCCATTCCCCGCTGTGGTATTTTTCCGGCATATAACCGATGCCGATATAGGGGCAGCTCATGGTTTCATGCTCCCGGATCACCGCTTCTGTATCGTTTAGGATCCGGTTTACGTCCGTGTGGGTCAGAACGATTTTCAGATTGTTTTCCTCGCAGAGCTCCCGGACCTTTTGTGCTGGGATGGGGCCGATAGCCGAAATCTGCACAGTGGTGTAGCCCATTTCCGCCACTTTCTTCAGGCAGAAGGCCAGATCCTTTTCGTTCTGCGTGTAGCTTCTCAGGGTGTAAAGCTGAGCGCCCAAGGTCATCATGAAAAAACAACTCCTTTTTGTTATGAATATATACAATGCAGATAAATGCTTTGGCGACAAATACTTCTTTCTGCGCCCGGCTATGGAAATCCTGCCGGTGGCGCGGCAAAGCCTCTTTTCAGAAGGCAAAGCTACGGCTTCTTTCTGCAGACTTTCATCGCAGCATACATCTCTTTTAAGATTCTCAGGCCGGCGCACGGTCTGGAGGCTGTGTGCATTCCCGCTGCGAACATGCCGGGGCTTGCGGAAAAACTGAATGTAAGAAAAGTATAGCATTCCGGCTGAAATCTTCCATTGCAAAGGGAAAGATTTACATTGCAAAAATCACCATGTTGTAGTATAGTCAAAGCAGGTTCATACGTTCAAAAGAGAGCTGCAGCGTGCCAGAAAGGAGGGGGAAGGACTTTGCATTCCAAAAAAGAGCTGCAGGAAGAGAAAATCTCCTGCCATCACTCCATTACCACTAATCCCAACGTGTCCTTTGCCCTGCATTGCCATAGCTTTTATGAAATCTATTATTTTCTCAGCGGCAGAGTGCAATACCGGGTGGAGGGGAAGCTCTTTCTGCCTGAGCCCAACAGCCTGCTTCTTATTCCTGCTAAGGCTTTCCACGGGGTTCGGGTGGAATCGGACGAGCCCTATGAGCGGTATGCTCTTCATTTTCTGCCGGAGATTCTTCCCAAGGAAGAGGAGGAGCTTCTTCTTGCCCCTTTTCACAGCGGCAGAATCCATGTGCGTCTGCGGGAGCCTCTTCGTTTCCGTCAATATTGCGATTCCCTTCTGCAATGTGGGGATTTTCACGGCCCCCTGCGGCAGGTGGCTGTCCGCTGCAGGCTGGAAGCCCTTCTGACCCAGCTGGCCGTTGTCTGCGGCTCCGCTGCTCCCGGCGGGGAAGGGGAGGGGGCCCATTCGGCAGAAGAGATCCTCCAGTATATCAACGAGCATCTTTCGGAGTCTCTCCCTCTGAAGGGAATCGCAGATCATTTTTTTATCAGCAAAAACCATCTGAATCGTGTGTTTCAATCCGCCACGGGCACCACTGTGGGGAATTACATCAGCTTCAAGCGCTCTGTTCTGGCCCAGCAGCTTCTGCTGGAAGGGCAGTCTGCCACAGAAGCGGCTTTAAATGCCGGCTTTCGGGATTATTCCACCTTCTACCGTTCATATCGCCGTATATTCGGCTATGGCCCCGCAGAGACCAGAGAACGGCTTTTGCATTTGGAAATTCCGGGGGCGGAGCGGGCGCTTTCCTGAAAAATTTTACATACCGGCGCGACGGCGCAATAGGGTTGCCTGTTTGCGCCGGGAAAGGAAGAGATTCTATGAAAAGAAAGATAGTGTGTCTGCTTGCTGCATTGCTTATGATTTCTGCGGCTTCCTGCTCAGGAGGCACCGGAGAATCCGGCGTTTCCTCTTCGGTGTCTTCCTCCTCTTCACAGGCGTCTTCCACTGCATCTTCCGCATCCTCTTCTTCCTCCTCAGAAGAGGCTTCAGGGGCTTCTGAGGCTTCGGAAGCCGGTTCCTCTGTTGCTTCTTCACAGGGGAAGGCAGGCCTGCAGGAGGACGGAACCTACATAGGCGAAGAGTATACCTGCAAAATGCCGGAGGGCTGGAGGCTGCTGGAAGAGGATTCCTCTCAGGTGACTTTTGTCCCGGAAAACTATCCGGAGGAATCGGTGGATATGGTTTCCGTTCAGCTCACAGAAAAGGATCCGGCCTTTGATTCCTATACCCAGCAGGATTTTGAAGAAGCTGCTGAAGAAGAATACGCTGAACTGGATGCCTTTGCATTTTTGGGCTTTGAAAAGGGATCGTTCCAAACGTACAATATGTATACGCTGCGGTATTCCCTGACAAAGGACGATACCCCCATGGAATTCCAGCAGTATTTGATAGATGCTCCTGAAAAGACGGTTAGCATCCTTTTCACAGAGGTAAACGAAAGCGATCTTACGGAGATTCGGGATGCGTTCCTGGAAAATCTGAAGATCCAGTAAATAGAGAGCGGTAACTGCCGGATATGGAAAGGAGAATCGCTATGGCGAGGTATCTGCGCACAAATTTTAATGTGCGGGATCTGGAAAAGAGCATTGCTTTTTATGAAAAGGCCCTGGGCCTTAAAGAGACCCGCCGGGTACATGGCCCCGATGGAGCTTTCACCATTGTATTTATGGGGGATGGCGCCACCGATGCCCTGCTGGAACTTACATGGCTGCGGGATCACCCCCAGCCTTACGATCTGGGGGAAGGGGAGTTTCACATTGCCTATCGGGTGGAGGATAAGAAAAAAGCCCATTCCCTCCATGAAGAAATGGGCTGCATTTGTTTTGAAAACAGGGATATGGATCTCTATTTTATAGAGGATCCGGACGGCTACTGGATCGAAATCCTGGATCGCTGAGATTTTTGGGGAATCCAAAGCCCGGGAAGTCACTTCCCGGAAAGTTTTTTTGAATAGGAAAACCATTCCCCGGGCTGGGAGATGCGGGCAATCTTTTGCCTGTAGCTTTCGGTTCGGGGATCGTTTTCCATAGCGTCAAAAACAGAAAAATCGTCCCAAAAATGCATGGGAAAGACCATCTGCGCGCCCACGGTTTTCATAAAATAATCGGGCCCCAAAAGCATTTCCTGGCCCAGGCGGGGATCCACCGGAAGAAAGGCCAAATCGATCTGTTCCCCTTTCAGGGAATCAATGCGCTCCGTATACATCTGCGCCATATCGGGGTTCCAGGGGTCGGGTTCATCCTCCCAGTACCACCAGTTCATATCCCCTGCAAAATATAGGGAGAGCCCGTCTGCATGCACAAGAAACGCCACGCCTTCATCGGTGGAGGGGAGAGTTCGCACAGTTACGGGGGGCAGTGGCTCCCCTTCACGGGCATTTTCGGGCCGGGGTGTGAAGATTTCCTTTCGTTCCCCGGGGGCTATCGACAGGGCGCTCTTTTTGGCGGATATATCGTCGGAAAGGAGAAGCACCGTTTGAGGGGATTTTTCCCGAAGAGAGTATATTTTTTTACTGTAGTGATCCTCATGGCCGTGGGATACAAATATGCAGGCAGGGGTCTCCCCCAGCTCTGGAACGGGTTCGGAGCCGTCCCAGTCGAAAAGAAGCTTTCGACTGCCGGTATCCACAAGGAAGCCGCTGTGATGCAGATATTGGATGGAAACCCGGAGGGCATCCTGCTGCGTATGAAGGATTTGTTCAGAGACCATGTTGGGTCGCCTCCTATATGTAATCAATCGGTTAAGAACGTGCTGCTAACTATGGATAATACTTATGTTTTGTGCCGGTTTCTAATTCCGCTGCCAAAAGCTGCTCCCGCCGCTCTGAGGCTCTTCAGGTGGCTTTTTTCTTCGGCCCGGGGCAGCTTTCAAGAAGCGGGATCACCTGCGCGAGATCCGAAAACCGGCGAAACAGAAGCCGCTGGATTTCTTCGGTGGGCTGCACCACATCGGGAATCATCACCGGATGTAGCCCCGCCCCGCTGGCAGAGCGGATCCCGTTCAGGGAATCTTCAAGGGCAAGGCAGTTTTCAGGGGCCAGCCCAAGCTTTTCACAGGCTGTTTGGTAGATCTGCGGGTCGGGCTTGGAACGCTGAACCATATCCCCGCATAGGATAACGTCAAAATAGGATTCCGTCCCCGTCTGCCGCAAGCAGCTGAGAACGGTTTCACGCCCGCTGGAGGAGGCCACTGCCGTGCGGTAGCCGTTTGCTTTCAGGTATTCCAAAAGCTCATAAAGGCCGGGTTTTACGGGAACAGGGTGAGAACTTCTGTATTCCGTATGCATTCGGCGAAAGCAGGCCAAAAAGCTGTCCATATCCACACGGGAGCCCAGAGCTTCCCGCATGAGTCTTTCAGATTCCACAGCGTTTACGCCAAGGCTTTTGCAGCCGATATCGAAAATATCCCCCAGGCCCCATTCTTTTCCAGCCTGCACCCAAACGTGCAGGAACATCTTCTCTGTGTCGAACATCAGGCCGTCCATATCAAATACGGCCCCCAGAAGAAGAGGAAGGCGGTTTGTATCCATAAGGTCCTCCTGTATAGTCGTTTCTTGGTGTTGCAGAGGCTTGAAAGCCTCCTTTATTTTTATACCTATATTGTAGCACATCCTCCTCTCTAAAGAAAGGAGGGGGTGATTAATACAGTTAGGCAAAACAGGCCGGTGATACCGAAAAATGTGGAAAGCAAAGCGATTGCGCAGAACAGGGGAAGGGGATATAATACAAGTATCCGGCCCTCCCCGGCGTATGGATTGTGTTCCCTAAAAGCTGAGGAACGGCTGGGAAGATGAGCAAAAAGCATAAAAGGAGAAATGGATATGAAGGAGCCTATGAGCCATATAGAGCGGAGGAATCGGGAGCTGCCTTATATTTCTGATGAAAGCGTAATGCGGGAACAGGCAGAAACCCGGAGAAAGCTGCAGAAATTTAACACCATGGATTTCAGCGATTACGAAGGACTTTCGAGAATGATTAAGGAAATTCTGGGGAAAACAGGAGAAAAAATCTTTGTGAACCCGCCTTTTTACTGTGATTATGGAACGCATATCGAGGTTGGTGAAAATTTCGGGGCCAATTATAACTGCACGATTCTGGACGTTGCCAAAGTTGTGATCGGGAAAAATGTGCTTCTTGCCCCTAATGTGGCAATTTATACGGCGGGGCATCCCATTGATCCTGTGGCCCGCAATTCTGCTTATGAATACGGGATCGGCGTCACCATCGGAGACAACTGCTGGATTGGCGGGAATACGGTTATTACCCCGGGAGTGCATATCGGGAAGAATGTGGTCATTGGGGCCGGGAGCGTGGTGACGAAGGATATTCCGGACAATGTGGTGGCCGCCGGCAATCCATGCCGTGTGCTGCGCCCTATAACGGAGGAAGATCGCCTGTATTACTATAAGGATCGGAAATTCCCGCCGGAAACTCTGGCTGAGATAGAAGCCTGGGCGGCCAGGGAAGGATATTGAGCATAGGGGCAGGCAAAGCTCTAAAGGCAGGTATTATACATATGGAGCCTTGAAGATCTGAAGATAAAGAAAAGGAACCGGTTTCCCGGTTCCTTTTTTACTGAAGACAGCCAATGAATGTGTGAAATCTGGGCCGCCGATCGCGCCTGAAACAGGCCGAACCGTTATAGCGTCCCGTATGCTGCCGCACGGATGCGGAGATGATGGTAAACCTCTTCGTTGGGCATCATCTGATGCATGTAAATGGCGGAGAAATTTTCTTCCGGGCAGATGGAGGCCCAGGTCCCCAGCATACCTGTCCAGCCAAATTCCCCAACAGGGGTATTGCTGTTGCCTTCTGCAGGGGACATCATGACCCGCACGCCAAGGCCGTAGCCATATCCATCCAAATATGGATTGTGGAAATCCCGGAGCTGGTCTTCATTCATCTGATTGGCGCGCATCAGGTCGATAGTGCGCCGGCCGATGATTTTCTGCCCCTTATAGGTGCCGCCGCAGGCCAGCATCCTGGAAAAGGCCGTATAATCCCGCAGGGTGGAGAAAAGGCCCGCGCCGCCTGCCTCATACGGATTATCGGGAGCATGCATATCGGTAAACTGCTCTTCGTTGGGAACGAGCTTGCCCTCCGGCGTTTTGGTATAGACCACTGCCATTCTGGAGGAAATATCGCCGAAGAAGCGATACGCCGTATCCTTCATGCCCAAAGGCTCAAAAATTTCTTCCTTTAGGAACTGGCCCACGCTCTTGCCGGAAACCTTCTCGATCAGGCCCGCCACAAGCTCGTGGCCGTAGCCGTAAAGGAAATGGGTGCCGGGCTCAAAAGCGATGGGCACCTGGCTCATGGCCTTGATTTCCGTCTGCAGGTCGTACCGGCCGTATTTTTCCCGCAGTTCTTTCTGAACCTTCAGCATAGCCCGGCCTGTGACGCTTTCCGGATTGGCGTAGGGGAGGCCGCAGGCCATGGAAAAAGCATGTTTGACCAGCAGGGGCTTTTGAGCTTTTTCTACATATTCCCGGCCGTCCGGCGCCTTTTTCACAACCATGGGGGAAGCGTATTCAGGGAAGTACTCACTGAGAGGATCGTTCAGAAGAAATTTTCCTCTTTCAAAGAGCATCATGGCTGCAGTGCACATAATGACTTTTGTCATGGAAAACAAGCGGCACACTGTATCGGGGCCAAAAGGAATGCCTTTCTCTATGTCTGCAAAACCGGCATAGTTTTCATAGACAATTTCTTCGCCTTTGGTCAGAGCGCAGCTGCAGCCCGCCAGACTGTTTTTGGCATAGTTCTCCATCAATGCATTTAGATTCGTGTAAGACGACATACAAATTCCTCCTCCAAAAATATTTCTATTTGGTTTTGATAAACTCTCTTTACCATTTTATTTAGTTTGCGGCCGAAAATCAATGGATTTCTCGCATATAGCCAAAATATGTGGAAAAAGCTATACGGGAAAGGAATATACGGGGCAAGAAGCGGCTGCTCATGTGGCCCCTGCTTTTTGAACCTGAGAAGGAGAGAAAAAAGGACGCAGAGTGGATGGTTACCTCCGCTCTGCGTCTCTTTCGGCCCAGATATTTTGTTGCCGGGCTCTGTGCATTTACGTCTGTTAATCGGACTGGATCATAGGCGCTTTTTCATGCGGATTGCGGCCAGCAGTTTTGGACTAATCACACATACGTCTGTCTTTAATGCATTGCTGCATAGCTTTTTCGGATCCTCGGCTCTCCCGAAGAATTTCCAGCTGTTCATTTTCAGGCAGGGAAAGAAAATATGCCTGTTTATCTGCGTCCAGATCGAAAGGCTGCAGAAGTGGAAGAAATCCCAGGGGGCTGTCAGTATTGGAATTGTAAAATTGGTTGAAACCATCCATTCTCAGTCCCTCCTTTCCGGGGGCGATATACAATTTCCCCTGTTTTAGTATTCTGCGGATTTATGGAATCAGTCCAGGAAAGTCCTTCCTCATGTTGGCTTATAAATGGATAGTGGGGATCTCGTTGCATTTTCAGGAAAAAAAAGGTATAATAAACAACAATGAGTTGCAGGGACGTGTATTTTGTTTTATACAGGATTGAGAAGGGTGAAAACCGGCCCGTTTTGCGGTAAAACGGGCGGGGATGAAAATACAAAATAATTGAACAAGCTAGAAAGCGCTGGGGATGAATTGAAATACTGAGCAGGCGCTTTCGCAAAACAGGTTGACCGGGTGTGTTTCCGTGTCTCTAAAGATAACGGAAGAAAAAAGACGCCTGGGATTTCCACTGGTTTTCCTGCCGCTGTAGCTGAATTACAGAGATGTATTCCGCTGCCGCTTGTTTTTGCGGCAAATGACAGATGGAATCGAGGTTTTGCTTTGGATAAGTATAAAAAGCTGGTTTCCAATACGCTGATATTCGCGGTTGGCACCTTCAGTTCAAAGGTTCTGGTTTTCCTTCTGATGCCGTTGTATACCCGTGTGCTTTCCACGGAGGAATACGGTGTCACCAATACGATTGTGGATATGGGGAATCTTCTGATCCCTCTTATCACTCTGGGAATCATTAACGCTATCATCCGTTTTGGTCTGGAAAAAAACGTCCGAAAAAGCGACGTTTTTTCCACAGGCTTTTTCCTGATTCTTCTGGGCGGTGTGGTGCTTGTGTGCCTGCAGCCGGTTCTTACTCCGGTGCTCACGCCCCTGATGAATCTTATGGAAATTCCATCGGAGTATGTTTCCCAGAATCTGTTTCTTTTGGTGGCGTTTTCATTTACGTCCGCCATGCGCTCCCTCTGCCACCAGTTTGTGCGGGCTAGAGGAATGGTCAGGCTGTATGCCGTCAACGGCATCCTGAGCACCGCTCTTACGATCCTTTTCAATGTATTGTATCTGGTGGTGTTCCGCTGGGGCGTAGTGGGATATGTGCTGGCCATTATCACGGCGGATTTCCTTTCCACCTGCTTTTTGTTTTTCTGCGCGGATTTGCATAAATTTCTCCGCTTCCGGGGCATCGACTTCGGGGTGAGCAAAGCCATGCTGCGCTATGCCTTGCCGCTGATCCCCAACACCATTTTCTGGTGGATCATCAATCTCAGCAACCGTTTTATGATCGCCGCGTTTCTGGGGCAGTCGGCCAACGGTCTGTATGTGGCGGCGTATAAGATCCCAAACGTCATTATACTTTTGGCGGGAATATTTTCAGACGCCTGGCAAATGAGCGCCTTTACAGAGGTGCAGGGGCGAAACAAATTTTTCACCAAGGTTTTCAGCACCTATTCGTCGCTTCTGTTTATGGCGGCTTCCGGTGTGATTTTGTTCTGCCGCCTGATTATCCGTATTTTGGTGTCGGATGCTTACTATGAATGCTGGAAATATGTCCCTATTCTGGTGGTAACCACTACCTTCACCTGTATGGTGGACTTTTTAGGCAGCATTTATATGACAGAAAAGAAGAGCCTCCATTCCATGGTGACAACAGCTATAGGAGCCGGGGCTAATATATTCCTCAATCTGCAGTTGATCCCTGTATACGGCGTCAATGGTGCAGCTATGGCTTCTCTGGGCAGTTATTTCCTGGTCTTTTTCATCCGCGTGCTGGATACCCGCCGGTATGTGCGGATCCGGTTCCGCTGGCTTCAGCTATGTGTGAATTTTGTTTTGGTCCTGGCCCAGTGCTATATTATGATCCAGGAGCTTCCTCTTTGGATCCTGTGGTGTTCTCTCATTACAGTGGCGATGCTTCTGCTGAATATGAAGGAATTGCTGGAGAGTGTGCGCAAGCTTTTGCGCCGGCGCACTGCGTGAAAGGTAAGGGTTTCCTGGTAAAATCATAAAAAGAATGAGGAAAGGTGGCGTCTGCCAATGGCAAAGGAACAGAAAAAAGCATGCATTTTTGATTTGGATGGTACACTGGTGAACAGCCTTTCTTCCATAGCCTATTTTGCAAATGAGGCGTTGATCCGCAGCGGCTATAGGGCTCTGCCTGTGGATACTTACCGGTATTTGGCCGGGAACGGGGCGGACGCTCTTATGCGGGGAATGCTCAAAGCCTCCGGTGATCCCGATTATACAGAGGAGGATGTGCGCTTTTTAAGGCAAATTTACGACCAACTCTATGAAGGGGACCCTTTATGCAACCTGCAGGAATATCCCGGTGTGAAGGATATGGTGAAGGGACTCAGGGCCATGGGACTTCGCCTTGCGGTGCTATCCAACAAGCCCCATAACGTAACAGAGGAAATTATCCGGCTCTTTTTCCCGGAAGGCACGTTTGATATCGTGTTTGGCCAGCGAGAGGGTTTCCCCAGAAAGCCGGCTCCTGACGGGGCGCTGCTGATTGCTGAAACCTTGGGAGTACAGCCCTCGGAATGCCTCTATATCGGGGATACGGATGTGGATATGAAAACCGGCTCTGCCGCCGGAATGGATACGGTAGGAGTGCTGTGGGGATTCCGGGATAGAGAAGAATTGGAACAAAATCATGCAGGATATATTACCTCCTCCCCTGAGGAGCTTCTGGCCTGGGTTGAAGCAGGAGACGGCTCGGAGGGACAAAGCAATGAAATTAACGTTTGAAGTTATGCAGGACATGCAAAGGGAGTTACAAGAAAGGTATAAGGACCAATGGGGAGGCTTATCGCCTGAAAAAGCTGGCATGCAACTGCTATGGCTTTACGGCGAATTAGGAGAAGTCGGCGATGTCATTAAGAAGGATGGCAATGAAAAGATAATGACCGACAAAGCGGTGCGCAAGCATTTTGTGGAAGAAATGTGCGATGTTATGATGTATTTTAACGATGTATTGCTTTGTTATGATATTAAGCCGGAGGAACTGGAAAAGGTTTATTTTGAAAAGCATCAGAAAAATTTGGGCCGTTGGTAAATCACGGATTTATATAAGGGATGGGAGCGCCCTAATAAGAAAAAATTTTCATACTGCCGCACGCGGAAAGAGTTAGTCATGTGTTTCTTATATGCGAAGATATAAAGTCCAGACAGAAATATGCGGAAGCTTCTTGGCTTAGGTGTATGGAAAGATTTTTATGATATGGCTGCAAAGATTTGGCTTGACAGATTCTATCTTTATATGGATGTATACAATATATATGGAAGCCGGTTCTCCAGAAAGGAGGACCGGCTTTTTGCAGTTTTTATTTTTGTTAGAATTTTTTCGCCAGGTTGTCCACTTTTTTTGGGTTTTCCCTCATAAAGCGCCGTGAGGAAGCAAATACTTCCATAAACAGACGGCGGCCTTTGACAAGGGACGCGCCTCTCAAAATCGTATACTATATGCGGAGAGGTGGGAAAATATGACAGGAAGCCGGAATTTCCCGGCAGGCCGGACATGCATTCCCCTCTACTTTAGATCGGTATGAGGTGATCCTTTGAATGTGACAAAGCCAAGGGCGGTTCCCCATGCCGCCTGGAGGGAAACTCTGTATCCGGCCGTCAGAAGCATGGCGGGCCACCTGACGGCGTTTGCGGCGGGACTTGTTTTTTCCAGAGGGATTGTATTTTCAAAGTGCGCTCCCTTTGGTGTGGCAGCCATAGCCGCTGTGCCGCAAAAAAACATGTGGGCGGCCGTGCTGGGGGCGGTTTTCGGGTATCTTCTGCCGGGGGCTGCATGGATACCGGCCCGCTATATCGCCGCATCCCTGGCGGCGGCAGCTATCCGATGGACTCTGAGCGACCTGATGAAGCTGCGGAATCATCCGGTGTTCGCTCCGGTTGTCTCTCTTTTACCAATTTTGGCCACGGGCCTGGCTGTGGTGGGTGTAAATGGCTCTTCTGCCAACACGGTGGTTTTGACTGTGGCGGAATCTATCCTGGGGGGTGGAAGCGCATATTTCATGGCTCGAGCCGCCGCCTTAGTGGAAAGGCGCCTGCGTGGGAAGGAAACTGGAGGGCGGGAGCGCATGCTTTCCTCTCAGGACAGCGCCTGTGTGGTGTTGACGCTGGGAATCGCACTTATGGCCCTTTCGGGTGCTCAGCCGGGAAGCTTTTCCGTGGGGCATGTGCTGGCCGTTTTGGGAATTCTGTTTGCGGCAGCTTATGGAGGTGCGGCCGGAGGCAGCATAGCGGGAATCGCGTCGGGCGTATTTTTCAGCCTGGCTACATCGGGGCTCAGCTATCTTTCGGCCGGTTACGCTATGGGAGGCCTTACAGCGGGGCTTTTTGCCTCTGGAGGGAGGCTGGCCTGTGCGGCGGCCTTTATTCTCAGCAACGGTATTGCTTCCCTGCAGATGGGGAATTCTTCTCTGGCGCTTACGGGGCTTTATGAGGTTACGGCCGCCACAGTGCTGTTTCTTATCCTGCCCGAGCGCACCGGGCAGGCGGCCGTCCGGCTTCTCCGCAGGGAAGAGGACCCCATGCGATCTGAAAGCCTTCGGCGTTCTATGGTGATGCGGCTGGATCATGCTGCCAAGGCTTTGGGGGATGTTTCCCGTTCTGTAACGGAGGTTTCAGAGAAACTTTCCTTCACCGGCGCACCGGATATCGAAGGAGTATACCGGAAGGCCTCTGCGGAAGCATGCAGAAACTGCGGAATGAAAATTTTTTGCCGGGAAAAGGACGGTCCCGGCGATTCGGAAAGCCTATCCCCTCTTACAGATATTCTTAGAAAAAATGGATTCGTCACCAAAGAGGATTTTCCCGAATCTTTTTCTGCTAAGTGTGTGCGCCTAGATGAAATGGCAGCCGCTGTAAATCGCCATTATGGGGAATTTGCTCTGCGTGAGACAGCGGAGAGGCGTGCAGATCAGATCCGGGAGCTGGTGGCGGAGCAGTTCACCACAGTGGGCAGCATTCTGGAAAGCATGGCCGGAGAGCTGGAACTCTATGAACGCATGGATACGGCTGCGGCCGGCTGTGTGCGGGATGTGCTTCAGGATGCAGGGCTTCTGCCGTCTGAAGTATCCTGCCGTGTGGACCGTTTCGGGCGTATGACGGTGGAGGCGGAGATCACCAGAGGAGACAGGATGCGCTTTCACAAAGGGGAGCTGGTCAAGCGCATTTCACGGGCCTGCGGCAGAAGTTTTGCAGTTCCGGCCGTTCATCCTGCAGGGGATACACTTCGCATGGTGCTAACGGAACGGCCCCTTTACCGGGCGAAAATCGGTGTGGCGCAGCATGTGTGCGGAAACGGGAGGCTCTGTGGCGACAGCTGGGAAGCCTTTCAGGATGGAGGCGGGCGGCAGCTTCTGATCGTCAGCGATGGTATGGGAACGGGAGGCCGCGCCGCTGTGGATGGGACGATGGCCAGCGGAATCCTCTCTAAGCTTATGCAGGCGGGAGTAGGAGTGGATGCCTCTTTGAAAATCGTAAACGCGGCCCTGATGGCAAAATCCGGCGATGAATCCCTGGCTACACTGGATCTTTGCTCTGTGGATCTTTTCACGGGGGAGGCGGAGTTTTGTAAAGCAGGCGCACCTATTTCCTTCATACGAAAGGGAGAAAAAGCCCACACTCTGGAAGCGCCTTCTTTGCCGGCGGGTATTCTGCGGGAGGTGCGCTTCTCCCGGCTGAATGAAACATTGGAGGATGGCGATCTGGCCGTCCTGGTCAGCGACGGAGCCGTGGCCGGCGATTCCGAATGGTTGTTGAAGGAACTAGAGGCCTGGCGTGGGGATTCGCCACAGCAGCTGGCAGAGGAGCTCACGGAAAAGGCCGTGAAGAACCGGCAGGATGGCAGGGATGACGACATTACTATAGCCGTTTTGCTTTTGCAGGAATACAGAAGCCGCCCGGTAGTGGCGTAATTTGAACGTTAGACGGCAAAGTCTTTTTGCGGTGGTATTCCTTTTTAAATGAATGTAGTGCGAAATATTCGAAGATAAAGCAAAAAACACTGCTGGAATGTTTCCCGAAGCTGAGTTGAGAGCCCCGGGAACGTTTCCGGCAGTGTTTTGTTTCCGCCTGCTGAAGGAGGCGGCGGGGAAATTTCCCCAGCCTATTTTCTGCGCCTGTGGCTTTGGGTGTGAGACCGCTGTTCTGCTGATCCTAATCCTCTCTTGTTACAGGAGTATCGCGGAAAAACAGAGAGATGCACCACAGAGCTGCCAGGGCCACAATCGTATACACGATTCGGCTTCCCCAGGCGTCCTGCCCGCCGAAAATGGCGGCTACCAGGTCGTATTGGAAAATGCCGATGGAACCCCAGTTGATGCCGCCGATAATTGTCAGCAGCAGTGCAAGTTTATCCAGCATTTAAATCCTTCCTTTCTCAATAGAGAATGAAAAAGAGGCGCAGATGTAGTATGCAGCCCCAAAGAGCAGAATATACGTCTGAAAAATGCGCCATCCTTTGGAAAAGGCTGCAGCTGAGAATTGAAAAAAGCATTTTGCGTATCCTGGTTATATGGAAATAGTATTAGAATATGCATAGGGTTGCTGTCTCTTTTTGTTTTCTGAAAATGGTTTTGGAAATTTTTTGCAGAAAGGAAAACAGCGGAGAAGCGAACTCTCATTGCCGCGTGTGAAAATTAAGCTCTGGCAAGGTAGACCGGAAGCTGTAAAAGAATATTTGCTTTGGCACTGGCCGGGGCAACAGCGCAGCTTTGGGGAAAGTAACTGCAAAGAGGCTGTCAGTGTAAGGAAGGCATGAGGAAACGGTTGCAGATGCGTTGGCAAACAACATTCCTTTGGCAGCGATCCACTGGAAAACGGTCTGATGACTGAAGGATCTTCGGTAGAAATTGCTTTTATGGATATGTGAAATCTTTTTCCCCGCCTTCTATTGACCTTTGTGATTCATTGTGACAAAATAATACTAGTATGCAAAATTCACCGCACAACAGGAGGGGAAAGACGGCAGGTAAGATGCGGATTTGCAGCAATCACAAATTGAGAAAGAGGTAGAACTATGAAAAAGACGTTGTTAGCAATCGTTGCGGTGGCATTCATCAGTTTCAGTCTGGCAGCTTGCGGTACTCCTGAAACCTCCAGTTCTGCGGGGGAATCAACCGATACGTCGTCAACGGTGCAGGAGACAGAAGAATCCGAAGCTCCCGAAGAGTCTTCTGCATCTTCAGCCGTTCAGTCAGCGGAAGAGTCTGAAGTACCCTCAGAATCTTCTGCATCAGAAAGTGGGGAAGTTCAATCTTCTGGTGAAGTTGGTGACTATACCGTAGCAATTCAGGATTGTACATTTGGTGAAGATTATGAGGGTAAGAAAATGATTGTGGTCAAGTATGACTTTACCAATAATTCCGCCGAAGGAGCAGTTCCTCTGACCGCTTTAAATGCCAAAGCATTCCAGGATGGAGTAGAACTTGATAGAGCCATTTCTATTGATCCTGATGTTTATGATGCTGGAATCGCTCAAAAAGAAGTAAAACCTGGCGCTACGTTAGCCGGTTGCCAAGCCGCATTTGTTTTGGATTCTGAGTCTCCGGTTCAGTTTGAGGTCAGCTTGCTCATAAGTTTTAACGACGCCCAGAGTCTCACAAAAGAATTCCCTGTAGCATAATCTTATGAAATGCGGCTTTCCGTCCATTTCCCTTTACGGATGCGTAATTTGCCAGAGACTTTTAATTGGGTGGATCTGATTTTTAGTTTCAGCTAATTTTGCAGATGATTTGCTCACTTTGTTGTGAAATATCTGCTAATTTCGTAAATGCAATGGTAAGTATGCAGTTTGCAGCGAGGAAAAATACTATACGGGTATCTGTGGGGTGTAGGTGTTGCAATTTTATGATGGAACGCCTACACTTTGCAAACCCTCAGGGCGGTTGGCTCTTGACATGGGCACTTTCCTATAGTATAGTAAAAAAGAAAAGAGATATGTGAGCCGTTTTGTTGTTTCTGAAAAATCGGCTTATGACAGTTTAATAGGGAAAATATGTGCAGATGGGGACGGACGGTAGAACCCCTGCTTCAGAGAACCGCTGGTTGGTGCGAAGCGGTGCAGGATCTGCGGAAAATCACCCCGGAGCATGCGGCTGAATCCCGTTTTTATATAGAAGTGTATTCGAAAACGGGTTGGTAGGTTTGCACGTGATCCTTCCGTTACAGGGGAGCGCATTGTTGGATGCGCAGAGTGGCCGCTTACCGGCGGCAAGTGGAGTGGTACCGCGAGCGTTGCAGCCCGTCTCTATAGAGAGACGGGTGTTTTTTGTTATATTGGGGTCTGTATCTGCATTTTCCGGCTGAAAACAGGATATTGGAACGGCAGAGAGAAGGCTGTATCGGGCATCTGCCTGCTGGCCCGGAAGTCTAAAAGAAAATGAAGAAAAATGAGAGAAAAAACGATCAGGAGGGAACTTACCATGCAGCTTACTGGAGCACAAATCGTTATGGAATGCCTGTTGGAGCAGGGCGTGGATACCGTATTCGGGTATCCCGGCGGGTCAGTGCTGAATATTTATGATGCCCTGTATGAATACAGAGACCGTATTCACCATATCCGCACAGCTCATGAGCAGGGTGCTGCCCACGCGGCGGACGGCTATGCCCGAGCAAGCGGGAAAACAGGCGTGTGTATTGCCACTTCCGGCCCTGGGGCTACAAACCTGGTTACAGGCATTGCCACCGCGTATATGGATTCTGTCCCCATGGTGGCCATTACAGGAAATGTGAATCTGAACCTTCTGGGGCTGGATAGTTTTCAGGAGGTGGATATCACCGGCATCACCATGCCCATAACCAAGCACAATTATATTGTGAAAGACGTCCGCGACCTGGCAGATACCCTTCGGGAGGCCTTTCAAATCGCTCAGAGCGGCCGTAAGGGTCCCGTTCTTGTGGATATCCCCAAGGATATAACGTCAAATGTCTGCGAGTTCGTTCCTGCTGAGCCAAAAGCCCTGTTTGATATTCCCTTCCCCATTGAGGAGCGGTTTGAGCAGGCGTTGAAGCTTTTGGAGGCTTCTGAACGGCCGTTTGTTTACTGCGGCGGCGGTGTGATTTCCTCTGAGGCCTCCGGCGCTCTTAAAGCCTTTGTGGAAAAGCTGGATGCGCCTGTATCCTGCTCGCTTATGTGCCAGGGCGGGTTTGACCAGGCCGACCCCCGCTATATGGGCATGCTGGGTATGCATGGCACCAACACGGCGGCTCTGGCTATCAAAAACTGTGATCTTTTCGTAGCTGTGGGCACCCGTTTTTCCGACAGAGTTCTGTGCAATGCGGGGCTGTTTGCCCGGCACTGTCCCATTATTCAGATTGATATCGATACAGCAGAATTCAATAAGAATATCGATGTGCAGCTGAAAATGAAAGGGGACGCAAAAGCGATTTTAGAAAAGCTCAATTCCCTTCTTTCTCAGCACAACCACAGGGAATGGATGGATTCTATAGCCGCCTGGAAACAGGAATATCCTCTTCTGCAAAAAGGAGAAGCAGCAGAAGATGTTCTCCCACAGGAAGTGCTGGAAACCCTTGCCCGGCTGACAGAGGATGGTGCTGTGATCACTACCGATGTAGGCCAGCATCAGATGTGGGCAGCCCAGTATTATACTTTCCGCAGCCCCAGGCAGTTCCTTTCTTCCGGCGGGCTGGGGACTATGGGCTATGGCCTGGGCGCCGCCATCGGTGCGCAGATTGCCCGCCCGGAAAAGCGTGTGATCAACGTGGCGGGGGATGGAAGTTTCCATATGAACTGCATTGAACTTTCCACCGCAGCGGCTTACAATGTGCCGGTAATCGAACTGGTGCTGAACAATTCTGTTTTAGGTATGGTCCGCCAGTGGCAGAAGCTGTTTTATGACTGGCGTTTTTCTCAGACGGATCTGGATCCCAACACGGATTTCTGCAAGCTGGCGGAGGCCTTCGGCGTAAAGGCCCTGCGCATTACAAAGCGGGAGGAGATCGAACCCGTGCTCAGAGAAGCTCTGGCGGAAAAGGGCCCTGTGCTGATCGACTGCCGCATCAGCAAGGACATCAACGTTCTCCCCATGGTGCCCGCGGGCGCTTCTGTGGAAGATCCGATTCTGGAAATGTGAGGTGCCGATTATGGAATATACAAATGCGAATCCTTCCCCTGTGAAGGAATATATCCTTTCTGTGCTGGCCAGGAACCGCTCCGGCGTGCTTCTTCGAATCGCGGGGCTTTTCAGCCGCCGGTGCTATAATATTCTCAGCATTGTGGCGGCTCAGACGGAAAATACAGAGTATTCCCGGATCCTGATTGTGGTATCCGGAGACGACCGAATCATCCGCCAGGTGGATAAACAGCTGCAGAAGCTGGTGGATATCGTGCAGGTGGATGTGCTCCCTTGGGAGAAGGCTGTAGTGCGCGAACACGTGCTCTTGAAGGTGAAGCGCACGGTGCAAAACAGCGAAAAATTGGTGGAGATGGCCAATGTATTCCGGGCCAAGATCCTCAACGTGGAGCCGGATTCCATGATTCTGGAACTTACGGGAGACGCCGCCACCATCAACTCCTTCATCGAACTTTATAATCCTTACGGCGTCCTGAAGATCCTGCGCACAGGCGCTATGGCCATGGAAAAATAAACGGCGCGGCGGGAATTCCGGGCGGGCCGAAATTTCATAAGTTGGGAGTTTTCATCCATGCTGACTTTAGATAAAGTATATCATGCAGCCTTTGTCCTGCGGGATGTGATCCGGGAAACGGATCTGATCCCCGCGCCGAAGATCAACCCGGAGGCGGAGATCTATCTGAAAACGGAAAATCTGCAGGTGACAGGCTCTTTTAAGGTGAGGGGCGCTTATTATAAGATTTCAACCCTTTCGCCGGAAGAAAAGGAAAAAGGTGTGATTGCCTGCTCTGCCGGCAATCATGCGCAGGGTGTAGCCCTGGCGGCTCAGAAGAGCAATATTCCCGCCACCATCTGCATTCCGGACGGCGCCCCCATCTCTAAAGTGGAAAACACCAAAAGCTATGGCGCCCGGGTGGAGCTCGTCAAGGGCGTGTATGACGATGCATATAAGCGGGCTTGCCAGCTGCAGAAGGAAACGGGGCTTACTTTTATCCATCCTTTCAATGATCCGGATGTAATCGCCGGCCAGGGCACCATCGGTCTGGAGCTCCTGAACCAGCTCCCCGAAGTGGATGCTGTGATCGTGCCGGTGGGCGGCGGCGGGCTTGTTTCCGGTGTTGCCTTTGCCATTAAGTCTCTGAATCCAAAATGCAAGGTATATGGGGTCCAGGCGGCCGGAGCCCCCAGCATGCGTCACTCCCTGGAAGACGGCAAAGTGGAGGAACTGGAACGAGTTTCCACCTTTGCAGACGGTATCGCCGTAAAATGCCCTGGGGATCTGACCTATGAGCTTGTAAGCAAATATGTGGATGAGGTGGTCACCGTCTCCGACGATGAGATCGCCACAGCCGTTCTCGCGCTGATTGAGCAGCAGAAGCTGATTGCCGAAGGTGCGGGGGCTGTGTCGGTGGCCGCGGCCATGTTCAATAAGGTGGATATAAAGGGAAAGAAAGTCATATGCCTTGTTTCCGGCGGGAATATCGATGTGACCATCCTTTCCCGCGTCATCAACCGGGGCCTTCTCAAGGCCGGCCGCCTCTGTGACATGACCATAGAGCTGGCGGATAAGCCCGGGCAGTTAAAGGAGATTTCCGCTATAGTGGCGGATTTGGGCGGAAATGTAATTCATGTGCGCCATGACCACGGAGGGGAAGATACCGATATCAACGGCTGTTATCTGAGTCTGCAGATGGAAACCCGCAACCATGCCCATGTGGAAGAGATCCGCAGGGCTATTGCAGAGAGAGGCTACACCATTATCGATACGGCCAGAGTTATGTAAAAATAGATTTGGCTCCTATAATTTCAGCGTGTTTTGACAGAGTAATCGGATCCAAAATTCATCCGGCGCAGTTCCGGAAGTGTATGAAAACAGAAGGGAGAGTTCAGACATGTCTATGAAAGTAATTTCTACCGAAAAGGCCCCTGCTGCTATCGGGCCGTATTCTCAGGCGATTGTCGCCAACGGAATGGTATTCGCCAGCGGTCAGATTCCCATTGTTCCCGCTACAGGTGAAATTGCCCAGGGGGATATCCGGGTGCAGGCCGAGCAGGTCATGAAGAATGTGGGCGCTGTTCTGGAGGCCGCCGGGACCAGTTTTGAGAAAGTGGTGAAAACCACCTGCTTTTTGAGCGATATGGCGGATTTCGCAGCGTTCAATGAGGTATACGCCAACTATTTCGTGGGAAAACCCGCCCGCTCCTGTGTGGCGGTGAAGGCGCTGCCCAAGGATGTCCTCTGCGAAGTGGAAGTAGTGGCTCTGGTGGAGTGAGCTGTTTGGCTGACGACTCTAAGGCCTGCAGACGAATGATGAAGGCCGGTAGAAGTAGCAACAGATAGGGCCCGTGTTCCTAAAAAGGACACGGGCTTTTCCCATGCCCCGGCGGAAGTGTGGAAACGAAAAAGAACCTGCGCGGCGCAAGGGTGCCAGAAGAAGGGATGAAACAAATTCTATCCACAACCTTGCTTTTCAGGAAGAAAAGACTATAATGGGGATATGTCACTCCATATGGGGAGCGAGTATGTGAAATGAGAAGAACGGAACGGGAAAAGGGAGAATTGGAAGATGCATCTACATACCAAACTGAGCCGTGGTAAATCCTATGAAATGGATATGTGCAGCGGGCCGCTGCTGAAAAAGATTCTGATTTATGCACTGCCCCTTATGCTTTCGGGGATCCTTCAACTGCTTTTCAACGCGGCGGATATTATAGTTGTGGGGAACTTTACGGGAAGCTCCGCGCTTGCTGCAGTGGGCTCCACTAGCTCACTGATCAATTTGCTGGTGAATCTTTTTATTGGGCTTTCCATCGGCGCGAATGTGCTGGTGGCCCGGTATTATGGGGCCAGGGATGCCAAATCTGTGGAAGAAACGGTGCATACCTCTATTTTAACTGCAGGTGTAGGAGGCGTTTTCCTGATTTTTGTGGGCTTTTTTGCCGCCCGCCCTCTTCTGGAATTGATGGGCACCCCAGAGGATGTTATTGACCAGGCAGTACTTTATATGCGTATTTATTTTGTGGGAATGCCGGCCTTCATGCTGTATAATTTCGGCGCCGCTATTCTCAGAGCGATTGGGGATACACGCAGGCCTTTGTATTTCCTAATGATCGCAGGCATAGTGAATGTGATCCTCAATTTGATCTCTGTAATTATTTTTAAAATGGGGGTGGCCGGGGTTGCCATTGCCACAGTGGTTTCCCAGGTGATTTCGGCTGTGCTGGTTATTCTCTGTCTCCTGCGCACAGATGGAATGTGCCGCCTGCAGGTTTCAAAGCTGCGTATCAACAGACATAAGCTGCTTTCCATGCTGCGGATCGGCCTGCCTGCAGGGCTGCAGGGGATTGTTTTCAGTATCTCTAACGTATTGATACAATCTTCTGTCAATTCTTTCGGTTCACAGGTCATGGCCGGCAACACGGCGGCCAGCAATATAGAGGGCTTTGTATATACGGCTATGAATGCTATATACCAGACGTCTCTGAGTTTTACCAGCCAGAATTTCGGGGCTGGTCAGTATAAACGGATCGATCGTATTTTAGCCCGATGCCTGATGGTTGTGGCTGTGATCGGATTGGTGTTGGGAAACGGAGCCTATCTGCTGGGCAGCCAGCTACTGAGCATCTATTCTCCGGATCCTGAGGTAATCTCCTATGGTCTTATCAGGCTTTCCATTATTTGCACCACCTATTTTCTCTGCGGCCTGATGGATGTAATGGTGGGAAGCATCAGGGGGCTGGGTTTTTCCATCCTGCCCATGCTGGTATCTCTCACAGGTGCCTGTGCGTTCCGGGTGCTTTGGATCTTCACCGTTTTTGCATGGGATAGAACGTTGGTATGTCTGTATATATCCTACCCTGTTTCATGGCTTCTGACGGCCTTGGCTCATTTCATCTGCTATCTGATTGTGCGCAGACGGGTCTTTCCCAAAGAGGCTTTATCAAGAAAAAAGAAAAAAGCCGGAGCAGCAACCTAAAGCTTTTTCGAGCGGGAATGGCCTTTGGAACCGGACTTTATACGGAATATGGAAAACGGTAGCTTCCAGAAAATGGAAGCTACCGTTTTTTATCCATATACTATCGTCAGCATATTCGAACTATACCTGCTGTTTTGGCATAGGGATTATTTCTGCTCTTTCTTGGATTTTTTACTTTGCCTCTTTTGGGAAAGAAAATTTCTTCGTTCTTCTATGGCTTCCCGCAGGTGTAAAAAAGCATCCCGGTATTTTGGGGAATTCATGGAAGGAAAGGCGTTCAGCAGACGCCGGTGCAGAAGATGCAGGTTTTTCTCAATATCTGCCTGCTGCTCTTTCAGACGATGAATAAGCTCTTCGTGGGAAGAGAAAAGCGTTTTTTGCAATGATGCAAGCCCGGCTTTCCGCTTTTCTTCTGATTTGATACGGAGCTCTTCCAGCACAGTCTCCAGTTCCTGAAGCTTGCCGCTGAGCTGCAATGCTGCCCGGGCCGAAATCACGGTGTCTGCCGCCAGGCAAATAAAGGCAGCGCCTCCGATCCAGGGAAGAAGCGCAGGAGGAATGGCTTCCAACAGGCGCAGGAGCGGGGGATGGATGCATTTCATGAGAATCACGGCCATCACGCCGAAGAGCAGGGAATTTCGCAGGCAGACCCTGCCATGTATCTGGAACCGCCGGTTGGAGTAATCCCACCAGCGGGTGTGAAAAATGGTTTCCAGCAGGAAGCCGGTTATATATTCCACAATGCTGGTGATCAGCACACCGAAGCAATACAGGAGCAGCAAATTATTCTGAAAAGGTTCCAACAAGAGAACGATGATTACCCCGCCCACTCCGTAAACGGGGCAGATAGGCCCGTTCAAAAAGCCGCGGTTGATGAATCGCTTGGCGGGGATGGAACAATATATGCTTTCGCAGAGCCATCCCAGAAAGCTGTAAATAAGGAACAGCAAAAACAATAGGATCCATTGGTTCAATTTACAATTCCTCCTACCATGCGCAAAGGTTTTTATTTTTAGAAAAACGGGGGTGTGCTTCCAAAATATCAGAAGGCTTATCCGGCATTATGACTTCTGCCCTTGTTCTTCTTATACGATGTGGAAAAGCAAAAGGCCTTAAACACAATAAATATGGATACTTTCAAAGTATAGCATTCTCACTTCATGGGAAATGAAAAATTTGTAAATAATTGTATTCTTTTCCCTCTTTAATATTAAAGACTGCGGAAAAATAGCAGGATGCCATACAGAATCAGTGCCCCGGCTGCGGGAGGCGCCAGCCACCGACGGAGATGGGGATGCAGCTTTGTCACCTTCAAAAGGCGGCCAATGCTGAGAGTGGCGTTAAAAATTTCGCTGAAAAACAGTACGCTTATGTATCCGGCGATGCCCCAGAGAGGAAGGAGGATGGAGAGGGAGAGGATTCGGAGAAGGGAATCCACGAAATTGTATTTGAAGGAATACATCTGCTGATCCAGCCCCTTGAGCATTCCGTCAACCACATTATCCAGATAGAGAATGGGCACAATGGGAGCCATGATGCGCAGAAGATTCCCCGCTTCTGTGCTGTGGTAAAAAAGCTGACAGAGCGGATCAGAGAGGGCCAGAAAACACGCCATGGTGAGAAAAGAGAATACAAGCGTCAGCCGCATGGCTCGATCCGCCGTGCGCCGGATAAAGCCATTATCCTTTTGGGAAGCGGCCCGGGCCAGTTCGGGAACAAGAAGAGTGCAGAGGGAACCGGCAAAGGAAGCAGGGAAGAAGAGGAGGGGCATCACCATCCCCTGCACAAGCCCGTAGCTGGAAAGAGCCGCTTCGGAATCTTCCCCATGGAGGCGCAACCCTTTGGGAATGAGCAGGTTTTCCACACTGCTCAGACCGCTGCGAATAAAGGAACCGCAGGTGACGGGTGCGCCGATCCGAAGAATTTCCCTGGCAGGAACGGTTTTCTCCGCCGGCTTTTCCTTCCGGCGGCAGAATAGCCAGCCTGTTCCCACCACGGAAAAGGAGCCGCATTCCCCAATGGAGGAACCCAGCATAAAGGCCTCCATGGAAGGGAAAAGCGGAAGCAGCGCCATAGAGGCCCCTATGGTCAGAAGTTGCTCTGTGATTTCCGCCCCAGCGGGCAGATAGGAGTTGCCCCGTGCCAGGAACCAGCCTTTCAGGCAGGAACAGACAGCCATAAAAGGAAGCCCGGGCGCCAGAAAACGCAGGGAACGGGCACACTGGGGGCTGTCCAGAAGATATGTGGCCATGGGTTCCGCTCCTATGAGGAAGATTAGAGCAGCAGAAAGACTCACGATAAGGGCGATGGCACAGCATTTGCCGATGGTCCTCCGAGAGCCCTTTCCCTCGGCCGCCAGCCGGGTGACGGCGAAGCCTGCGCCGGAGGTGCAAAGGGCTGAAGCCAGCATAAAAAGGGAAAAGATCAGCTGATACATCCCCATGCCGTCCGTCCCGATGGCTTGGGCGATATAGGAGCGAAAGCCAATATTCATGAACCGCAGGATTAAAGAACCTGCGGTGAGGATCAGGGCATTGCGCAAAAATTTTCCCTTCCTTGTCATAAGCGGTTCATTCCTCCTATTCCTTTTCTTTTTCTGCCGCTGTTTCCTTTTTGGCTGGTCAAGACAAAACGAAGGAAAAGCACTTCGTATCATTCTATTCACAGAAAGAGGGGAATAGGTCTGTTTAGGTCTGTTTTTTCTGTATGGGGTAGTATATAATGAAAGAAACTGTTTTGCGGCGGAAGCCGGCAGCCCTTGGAGTATGTATGCTCTTAATATAGCAGGCAGAACCAATTGGAAGCTTGCAGAACGACAATGGAAGGAATGAGAAATATATGGATAATCAGGTGTGGACAGAAGTTTGCGCTACCGTAAAAGCGGAGGATGTGGAAAGAGCAGGGGATATCGCCCAGATGACGGTACCCTATGGGATTTATATCGAGGATTATTCCCATTTGGAGGAGGAGGCCTGGGAGATCGCCCATATTGATCTCATAGATGAGGAGCTTCTGAAAAAAGATCGCTCCACGGCCAAAATCCATATATATATCAGCCCCGAAGAAAACCCGGCGGAGGCTGTGGCCTTTTTGAGCGAGCGGTATACCGCCGAAAATATCTGGCATACCATCGATACCTCTGCCTGCATGACGGAGGATTGGATCAACAACTGGAAAAAATATTTCAAACCCATTCCTGTGGGGAAAAAGCTTTTGATTCGCCCCACCTGGGAGGAAGCAGAGAATCCGGAAGACCGTAAGATTCTTCATCTGGAGCCCGGGCTGGCCTTCGGCACAGGCACCCATGAGACCACCCGGCTCTGTATGGAACTTCTGGAGGAATATGTAAAGCCCGGTGCTACTCTTCTGGATGTGGGTTGCGGCAGTGGAATCCTCTCTGTGGCAGGTCTGCTTTTGGGCGCAGATTCCGCCGTGGGTGTGGATATCGATGAACTGGCTGTAAAAACAGCCCTGCAGAATGCAGAGCTCAATGGGGTGAAGGATCGTTTCACAGGCATCTGCGGAAATTTGACCGAAAAGGTTTCCGGCACATTTGATGTGGTGGCCGCCAATATCGTGGCGGATATCGTCATTTCCCTCACTGGGGATGTAGGCCGGTTTATGAAGCCTGGGGCCGTGTATCTGATGAGCGGTATCATCGACACCCGGGAGCAGGATGTTCTGAAGGCTTTGGAGGGCCGCTTCCAGGTGATTGCCCGCCGGGAGGAAAGGGGCTGGATAGCTCTGGCTGCAAAGGCTGTGAAATAAGAACTCATTCCGGCAAAATGCAGCAGAAGGCAGAAAAAGACGCATCTGCAGAAGAAAAACGAATCGGGATGAAAACGTTTTATCAGGCCGGTTTTTAACAGATAGCCCTTCTGCGGTGGAAAACCGGAAAAGATTTAGGGGGATGAAATAGAAATATGAAGCTCATGGGAAAAACCGTATATCTGGATACTCTGGAGAGACAGGATTGCCGTGCTCTTTGGCAGGCCACAGAGTGGGATATCGACAATCTCACGGAGGAGCCGGGCCTGGGGCTTTCTGTGGAAAAAGCAGACGAGTGGTTTGAAGAGATCCAGAGGCTTCAGAGGAACCGGCATATCCGGCTGGGGATTTTTTTAGAAGACGGCCGCGTGATTGGGGATGCTGCTCTTCAGAATCTGGATTACAGAAACCGGTGCTGTTCAGTTGGAATAGGGATTGCCCGGCTTGCAGATCGCGCTAAAGGATATGGGGGCCAGGCTTTGGATCTCCTCTTGAAGTATGGTTTTCACTGCTTGGGAATGGAGAGGATCACGGCCAATACGCTGGAGGTGAATGCTGGTTCTCGCCGTCTTTTGGAAACCCATGGCTTTCTCCTGGAAGGCAGAGAGCGAAAGGCTGTTTATCTCAACGGGCAAAAATACGACCGGCTTTGTTATGGGCTTCTGAGGGAAGAATATGAGGCCGGCGCTAAATAAGAAGATTTTTAGGCTAATGGTGCACTGGGCAATAGAGAAAGATTAAATACAGAAAAAATACGTAAAAAGCGGCGGACGAAAAGTATCGTCCGCCGCTTCGTTTTTTTCAAAATGGCTAAACAGAGATCGATTCTCAGTCAAACAGCCCGTCGATCTCAAACATTTTCAGAAGGCGCATAAAGGTGAGCCGGTTGCGCACATAGGGGGAGAGCTTGCAGGTGAGCTCCAGCATGGATTCGGGCAGGCCGATATCCGTCAGGCTTTTCACGCCGCCAACCTGGTCGATCAGGCGGCAGATTTCTTCCTCAGAGGGAATCTGGTCGATGATCTTGACGATTTCCGGAACCTTTTCCGCCAGCACAGAGGCATCCACCTTATCCAGCGGATTGGGAGTGTTTTCCTTGGTGAGCTCTTCCAGCATATCGGGCTTTTTCACATGCTCTTTGAGGAAATCCATTTCCACATCCATATGGGGCTTGATTTTATATTCGCCGCGGCGGAGCTTTTCGGCAGCCTTATGGTATACACGGGCAGCCAGAACCAACCCTACGGAAACTTTTTCACCGTGGTAGAAATCCACAAAGCCGTTGATCATTTCCATCTCCCAGGTATGGGACATATGATGCTCCGCACCGGAAGCGGGCCGGGAATTCCCCACCATCTGCATAGCCAGGCCAGAAAGAAGCAGCGCATACATCAGCTCTTCGCAGGCTTCCTTTTTTCCCTCTTTGATCTCGGGCAGGCAGGCGCAAACTTTTGCAAGGGCTTCTTCTTCCAGCTGGCAGACCCGGTCGCAGATATATTCGCCGGTAACGGCGTGGCTGATTTTCCAGTCCGCCAGGGCGGTGTATTTACCCAGCAGATCCGAAACGCCGGAGGCATTCAGGCGCACAGGCGCTTTTGCGAAAATATCGCTGTCGGCCACCACAAAAATAGGCGCAACCGCCGGGAATGTCTGCTTGCAGCCGTGCCAGGTCATGGCAGCTACAGTGGAGACAAAACCATCCACGCTGGCGGCAGTGGGGACGGAGATGAAGGGAACGCCGATCTTATGGGCCACATACCGGGTGGCATCGTGAACAGTTCCGGAGCCCACAGCCAGCATCACATCGGTCTCGCCCACCTTGGCGAGCTTTTCCTCCACCATGGCCACAGCCCGCTCGTTTGCATGCAGATTGGTGGGGTCGAGAACGATCAAACCGCTTTCGGGGAGAAGCTCCATAACGGCTTCGCCTGCCACGCGGTAGGTGTTTTCATCGCAGATGACTACAGGCTTTTTAAAGCCTTTCTGGGCGATCAGGCCCGGCAGCCGCCGGATGGCGCCGGATTCAATGAAGATATCCTCCACAACAATTTCATGCACATGCCCGCAGGGGCAGGGTTTGGCAAATTCCGCCACATCGATTTTCATGTATTCACGCACTCCTTTTCATAACCGGTCCCGCCGGAACCTCTAAGACTCCGGCCCCAGGGCCCTTTCCGTTGGCGATGGATCCCGCTGTATTCCAAGATCCTGTCAGCCTTTCATGGCTGTATTGGGCAGCGGCGTCACCTAATACACAGTATACCATATCAGTCCTCTTCTGTATAGTTTCCAAGGAAAGAAAAGCGGGGAAGCTCCGCAGAAAGAGAACACAAAAGCTTTAGAGTATGAGGTTCCCGCACGTTGCCGGAAAAATCCAGATAGAAATCGTATTCAAACCGGCTTCCCGGAATGGGGCGGCTTTCGATCTTGGTCAGGTTCAGCCCTGCCTGAGCGAACCGGGAAAGCACGGAGTTCAGGGAACCCGTGGTGTGGGGCAGAGAAAAACACAGGCTGATTTTGCCCGCGTCCCTGGGAATATAGAGCTTACGGCTGATCTGGATGAAGCGGGTGCAGTTGTTGGAATTGTTCTGCACATCCTTCTGCAGGATGGGAAGCCCGGCTTTTTGGGCCGCTTCCTCAGAACAGATTGCCGCTTGCCCTTCCTTCTTCGCAAGAAGGGGCGCTTCTGCTGTGCTGGAGCAGGCGCAGGCGGAAAGATTCATCTGGGAAATCAGCTCTGAGCACTGGGAAAGGGCCTGGGGATGGGAGTACACCTTCTGAAAAGTTTTCCCCGGCTCTCCGCAGAGACAGTGATGGATATAGAGGGTTTCCGCCCCCACAATATAGAACCGGTATTTCAGGATAAGGTCATATACCTGCTCCACAGAACCCGCGGAGGAATTTTCCACCGGCAGGATGCCGAAGGCGGCTTTGCCCTCATCCACGGCCTGAAAGATTTCTGGGAAGGTGGGGAAAAACAAGGGGGAAGCCCCGGGCAGAAGCTTTTTGGCCGCTTCGTGGGAGAAGGAACCGGGGGCACCGAATACGGCGGCTTCCTCGGCTGAAGCAGGCGGTTCGCCGGCCTCTTCTAAAGTGCGGCGCAGCGTTTCCCCGCTTTCCAGAAGCTCATGCTGCAGCCCGCGGCTGATGCTCATAATAGCGGAATACAGCACCCGGGCTTCGTTGGGATAAGCTCGGGCCTTTTTCGAGATCTTCTCCAATATGGCCTGTTCTCTGGCCTCATTGAGAATGGGGATGCCCTTCCCTTTTTTTATGCGGGCTACCTCTTTGGAGCAGTCCATTCTCTCCTCAAAGAGGGGCAAGAGCTTCCCGTCTATTTCGTCTATCTTTTGCCGCACGTCTTCCAGTGTCATGCAAGTTCCTCCTCTTTTGCTGCTGTTTCAGAGGCTTCATTGGGCTCTGTAGGTTTGTGTTCAGGGCGCAGGCATTCCGGCGGAGCGGAGAGAAGCAGCTCCAGCATGGCCACCGCAGCGGCGCTTTCTGCTACGGGAACGGCCCTGGGCACTACGCAAGGGTCATGTCTTCCGTGGACGGATAGAGGAACATTCTCTTTTGTGAGGAGATCCACACTCTTCTGTTCCCTGGCAATGGAGGGGGTGGGCTTCAGGGCGAGCCGGAAGAGAATGGGGGCTCCGGTGGTAATACCCCCCAAGATTCCTCCGGCGCTGTTCTGCACGATTTTTACGCCCCCATCTTCCCCATACCGGTAAGGGTCATTGTTTTCACTGCCGCGTTTTTGGGCGGCTCCGAAGCCGGCTCCGAATTCCACGCCCTTTACAGCGGGAATGCCGAAAAGAATGGAAGAAAGCAGGGATTCCACGCCGCCGAAGAGAGGCCCCCCCAGCCCGCCGGGCATACTGGTTACGGCGCATTCCACAACGCCGCCTACACTATCCAGAGACATGCGGGCTTCTTCTATCACATCCCGCATGGCAGTCTCTGCGCCGGCGTCGATCACAGGGAAATATACGGAGGAGAGGCGTTCCATTAACTCTACCGGAATATCGGTTTCCGGGAAAAGAGAATCCCTTATAGGGCCGATGGAAGCCACATGGCCCGCTATCCGGATGCCTCGGCGGGAAAGGATCTGGCGGCATACGGCGCCCGCCGCACACAGGCAGGCCGTAAGGCGCCCGGAAAAGTGGCCGCCTCCTCGAATGTCGTTATATCCCCCATATTTCAGATAGGCGGCGTAATCCGAATGGCCCGGCCGGGGGATCCGCCCCAGAGAACCGTAATCTTTGGACCGGGTATTTGTGTTTTCGATTAGGATGCAAAGAGGCGCACCCGTGGTAATCCCGTTGAGAAGGCCGCTGAGAATTTTGGGGATGTCGGCTTCCTTCCGGGGGGTGGAGCTTTTATCCCTGCCGGGGGCCCTGCGGCCCATCTGCAGAAGAAGAGCGGCCTCGTCGATAGGTTCCCCTGCCGGGAGCCCATCCAGCACAAGACCGATGGCAGGGCCGTGGCTTTCGCCAAAAATGGAAAGGTGGAGATTATTCCCCCAGACGGATGCTGCTGCGCACATGGGCGTTTCCTCCTAACTGGTTATATTGTGTGAAAAAATCCGGGAAGCTTTTCCGAATGCTTTGTGGATCGGTGATTTCTGTTTTTCCACAGGCAGAAAGGGCGGCAGTGGAAAAAGCCATCACGATGCGGTGATCGTTCCAGCCCCGCAGGCTCCCGCCGGAAAGGGAACCCGAACCCCGTATCCTGAGCCCGCCGGGCAGTTCAGTGACGTTTGCTCCCATGCGGGAAAGCCCCTCGGCCACAGCGGCCAGCCGGTCGCTTTCCTTGATGCGGAGGCGTTCCGCATTATAGAGTATTGTCTCGCCCTCAGCGAAGGCCCCTGCCACGGCCAGAATGGGCACCAGGTCGGGGATCTGGGAAGCGTCTATTTCGATGCCGCGCAGCCTGGCGGAGGCCCGGCAGCCGAAGAGGATATTTCCGCTATGACCGGGGAGGGTATAGGTTTCCGCCCCGAATTGGGTGAGGAGGTCGAAAATAGCCTTGTCTCCCTGAAGGGAACCGGCTTTCAGTCCGGAGACGCGCACATCTCCGCCAATCGCTCCGGCGGTCAGGAAGAAGGCGGCCTGGGACCAGTCTCCTTCCACAAAATGTTCCCCGGCAGCGTAGGTTTGCCCCCCGGGGATTTTCCATCCCTTTTCGGTGGGGTGGATTCGAATGCCGAAGGAGGAAAGGGTCTCCAGTGTCATCTCCACATAGGCGGCGCTCTGCAGGGAGGTGGTCAGACGGATTTCGCTCTCTCCCGCCAGAAGAGGCAGGGCTAAAAGAAGTCCTGTTATGAACTGAGAGCTGATATCCCCGGGAAGCTCATAAAGCCCGGGCGTAAGCCTTCCATGGATAGTGAAAGGGAGCCCTCCTTCTGTTTCACAGAGAACCCCGTGACGGGGCAGAAGCTCTGTATAAAGGCCGATGGGCCTTTGGGGAAGGCGGCCTCTGCCAGTGAACTTGGCCGGGAGCCCCAGGGCAGCGGCAATGGGGATCAAAAAACGAAGGGAGGAACCGCTTTCGCCGCAGTCGATGGCCAACAGGGAGCCTCCTGCCGGGGGATTCCCCGGGCCTATGTGAACGCCGTCCTTTTCCTTTTGGACAGAAGCTCCCAGGGCCCTTGCGGCATTCAGCGTGACACTTATATCTTCTGATTCCGCCAGAGGATGCACAAAACACGTCCCTCCTCCGGAAAGGGCAGAAAGGGCGGCGCAGAGAATGGCCCGGTGAGCGGCGCTTTTAGAGGGAGGGGCTGCTGTGGTTCCTCGCAGAGATGCAGGGGTTAAGAGGACGGTTTCGGAAGAAGGGGCTTCCATACGATCACTTCCTACTATAAAAATGGGGATTCTGTCATGTCATTGGCGCTTCATATGAACAAAAAGAAAGAAGGGAGTTTATTCTTCCGGCTCCACGCCGCAGAAGCGGAGAAATTCCTCTCTGTCCATTTCCTGCACAAAGCTTTCTCCTATATCCCGCAGAAGAACGATTCGGATGGAGGAACCTGTGCTCTTTTTATCAGAAGCAGTGGCCTCCATCAGATGCCACAGATCGGCTTTGTCGGAAACGGGCAGGTGATAGAGCTCCAGAACCCGAGTGATCCGATCTGCTGTGCCGGGGGCCGTCAGTCCGGCGCGTTCGCCGGCTTTGGTGATCATAACCATGCCGATACCTACTGCTGCCCCATGGGAAAGCCCGGAAAAACCATGCAGCTTTTCCAGGGCGTGGCCTAGAGTGTGGCCAAAGTTCAGAAGCATCCGTTCACCGGTGTCGAATTCATCGTGTTCCACTACCCGGCGCTTGATATCCACGCAGCGGAAGAGGATATCTTCCATGTTCTGAGAAACATCCCCCGTTTCTAAAAGGTTGAAAAGCTCTTCACTGCGGATGCAGCCATATTTAATGACTTCCCCCATTCCGTCTGCAAACCATTGGGGCGGCAGGGTGGAAAGTGTGTCGGGGTCGATGAGCACCAGGGAAGGCTGGTGGAAGGCTCCTACCAGGTTTTTGCCCTGAGGCAGGTCTACGGCGGTCTTTCCCCCTACGGAAGAATCCACCTGGGCAAGGAGCGTGGTGGGGATCTGCACAAAGGGGATCCCGCGCAGATAACAGGCTGCGGCAAAGCCCGCCATATCTCCTGTTACCCCGCCGCCCAGGGCGATGATAAAGTCGGTGCGGGTGAGATGTTTTTCCGCCAGAAAGAGAAGAATGTTCTCAAAGGTGGAAAGCTGTTTGTTTTCCTCCCCTGCAGGGAAGGTGAAAGAATCCGCGGCAAAGTTCGCTTCCTTCAGAGAACGGAGAAGGCCTTCTCCATAGAGGGGGAAAACATTGCTGTCGCTGACGACCACGGTGCGCCTGCTTCTGGGAAAGAGCTCCCGGCAGAGAGTGCCCGCCTTTTGCAGGCAGCCTTTTTCAATGAGAATTTTATAAGGCTTCGAGGTATATACGGTCATTTCCATTTGGTTATCTCCTTTTCCGGCGTTCTGCCGGGCAGTTCAAAGGTCGCCTTTTTGGCTCCTTTCCACGCTTATTCCCCCAGCTGTTCCTTGATGAGCCTTCCCTTTCGGAGAAGGCCTCGCAGATCATCCCGGCGGCCTTCCGCCACAGCATCCCGCAGGGCGGTGATATTTTCAATCAGCAGATCCAGCTCTTCTGTGAGCGGCACGGCATTATCCAGGAAGAGCTCCGTCCACAGTACCTCGTTGATGCGCGCCACCCGGGAAACATCCCTGTAGCTTCCGGCGGAAAAGCCGTTGTGCTGCAGGCACTGGGGGCTCATCACATAGGCGCAGGCCAGCACATGGGGGAGCTGGCTTGTGTAGGCGATCATCTGGTCGTGATGCTCCGGCGTTGTGATTACTGTTTGTCCGAATCCAAGGCTGAGGGCTAGGTCCTCTATTTCTTTCACAGATTCCTCCGGTGCGCCGCAGGGGACGATGATAAAGCTGGCTCCTTGAAAAAGCTCTGCCTCACTGGCTGAAAAGCCGTTTTTTTCCTTTCCCGCCATGGGATGGCAGCCAATAAAAGTGAATCCGAACCGCTGAGCCAGAGGGGGCATTCTGCGGCAAATTTCTCCTTTGATGCCGCAGGTGTCAGCTACCACGCAATCTTTGGGGATTAGGTGGCCGTATTCCTCTATAAAGGAAACGGCGGCTTCCGGATAGATGCAGAGTAAAACCAAATCCGCTTCCCGAAGGGAATCGGGAGTGCCCATAGAGTGGATGGCGCCTTCAGAAAGGGCTCTTTCCAGCACATCGGGGCTCACATCGATACCTGTCACTGTATGCTCGGTGCGGGAACGAAGGGCTTTTGCTAAGGAGCCCCCAATTAGGCCCAGGCCCACGATCACGATGTTTTTTTTCATGTCTGCACTCCTTTCAGCGGTTCTCGGTTTCTGTTTGGAACGAAAACTGGGGCGGGGAGTTAAAGTTCCCCAGCCCAGGAAATCACATATCCTCTTTGAGAACCTTGGCCGCGGCGAAAACACGCTTGGCCACATGGTCGAACTGATCCGGCGTCAGAGACTGGGCACCGTCAGAAAGAGCCTTGGCGGGGTTGTTGTGCACTTCAATCATCAGGCCGTCGGCTCCTGCGGCAACGGCAGCCATAGCCAGAGGTTCCACCAGGGAAGCAATTCCGGAGGCGTGGCTGGGATCCACAATCACCGGCAGGTGGGAAAGCTTCTTGAAGATGGGCACGGCGGAAATATCCAGAGTATTGCGGGTGTAGGTCTCATAGGTGCGGATGCCGCGCTCGCAGAGAATGACCTGCTCGTTGCCCCCAGCCATAATGTATTCAGCGCTCATAAGGGTTTCTTCAATAGTGTTGGCGAGGCCGCGCTTTAAGAGGATGGGCTTTCTGAGCTTGCCCAGTTCTTTCAAAAGCTCGAAGTTTTGCATATTCCGAGCCCCTACCTGGATGATGTCCACATCCTCGAAGAGGGGAAGATGAGCGGTGCTCATGATTTCTGTTACAATGGGGAGACCGGTGTGCTCCCGAGCCTTTCTCAGAAGCTCCAGCCCGCTGGCATGGAGGCCCTGGAAGGCATAGGGGGAGGTTCTGGGTTTGAAAGCGCCGCCCCGAAGGAATTGAGCCCCGGCAGCCTTTACCCGCTCGGCTACATAACAGATCTGCTCTTCTGTTTCCACAGAGCAGGGGCCCGCCATGATACAGAGGTTCCCGTCGCCGATTTTCTGCCCTCCCGGGAGGGTGATGACCGTGTTATCCGGGTGAAATTTACGGTTGGCCTTTTTATAGGGCTCCTGAACGCGCTTGACGCTGTCTACCACGTCCTGGGCGGCAATATATTCAATATCAATGACGGAGGTATCCCCGATCAGACCTAAAACGGTGCTGTGGGTTCCCACCCAGGTGTTGACCTTTACTTTATATTCCTCGGTAAGACTGTCTGTGAAACTTTTGACCTGGGCTGCTGTGCAGTCCGGCTTTAATACGATGATCATATTGCATACCTCCTGAATTCATATGGATGCTAGTAGCGGCGAACATACTAGAGAAAGAAGAAAACCAAAAAAGCATGAAAAAAACGGAGCTGCCGGCAGCTCCGTTTCATCAGCACATCTGTTTCAATACATACAATAGCCCCACCGCACGTATCTTATACGGTATGGGCCTGCTGATTCTGTCTGGAGTTTCTGCAGCAGGATACACACGCCAAAAAAGCCCGCGCCATAAAATAGCCGGGAAAATAAAAGCTTGTAAATCGTGTGCTGCGAACTGTCATAGACATATGAAACTCCTGAATCCTTTCAGAATACAATTCTGGCGGAAAAGTCTCCGCTCAGACCATGCTTTTGCAAGATGGTTTCCATCTTCTCGTGATTTTCATCATAAACGATTTTATTTTGATTGTCAAGATTTTTTGACGCTTTTTCGATTTTAATCGATAAAGTGAATTTCATGCTTTTTTATCTACTATTCCAGCTCCAGCCGGTGGAGAATCTCACGGGCCACAAAATTAGCAGGTGCACCGGCAGGAATCACCATGTGGGCGGCGGCTTTATATTTGGGCATCCGTTCCAAAAAGAGGGAGTACATCGCCTCGTCTCTGTCCGGCCTCTGGAGAAGAGGACGAGATGTATCGTTTTTCAGCCGTTCCCGCAGAGCAGGGAAGGGAACATCCAGAAGCAGAATGATACCGGTTTCCGCCAAAGCATCCCGGCTTTTTTCCCGCAGAACCGTCCCCCCTCCGGAAGCGATCACAAGGCCTCGTTCCCGGGAAAGGGCCGAGGCAGCATCTTCCTCCATCTGTCGGAAGGCTTCCTCGCCTTCCTCTGCAAAGATTTCCTTGATAGTTTTTCCGGCTTTTTTCTCAATGTATTCATCCATGTCTACAAAGCTGCGCCCTGCAAGCCTTGCAAGTCTGCGCCCGATGCTGGATTTTCCGCAGCCCATAAAGCCGCAGAGAATGATGTTGCGCTCTGCACGCTTTTCCAGAGTATCGGCCCCTACCGTCCCTTCTCTCATATCAGTTTCCTCCAAACAAGCGTTTCATCTCGTTTTCCGCTTCCCTGCAGAGCGTCAGAAGATCCCCGGTTTCGTAATGAGAACCGTCCCAGATCCGGTGGGCTTCAGCCGCCTGCCCCACCAGCATAGCCATACCTCCGGCCGTTTGAATGCCTGTTTCTTCTGCAAGCTGTAAAAAGCGCGTTTCTCTGGGATTATAGACCGCGTCAAACACGGCCTTGCATCGCCTGAAACCACCAGGCCCAAGAGGAGATTCCCCTTCCTTGGGATACATGCCAAGGGGGGTACCGTTCACGGCCAGATCAAAAGTAAGCCCTTGGCTTTCAGCAAATCGTTCTGTCTCATTTAAGGGAAAAGCTTCTGCCTTTTTGCCGCAGGCTTTCAGAAGATCCGCGGCAAGGGCTTGGGCCTGTTCCATTCTGCGGGCGGCTATATAGACCCGGCATCCCTCCATAAGCCCTTCTAAGGCCATCACTCGGGAAACGCCCCCCGCTCCCAGCACCAGAAGATTACCGGAAAGAGGAATACCGGCGCTCTTAAGGGCGAACCGGAATCCCGCCCCGTCTGTGGTATAGCCGGTAAGACGTCCCCCTCCATTTTTGACGGTGTTCACAGAGCCGAACAGGCGGGCTTTTTCATCTAGTCCATCCAGAAGAGGTATAATCGCCTGCTTGTGGGGAATCGTGATGTTGAACCCATCCAGCTGCCGTAGCTCTTCTATGGAGCGGGAAAGTATATCGGGAGAAATATCTTTTGCGGTGTAAGAAGCCGGCTTTCCAGCAGCTTCGAACAGGCGGGCATTTAAAAACGGAGACATGGTGTGGCCGATAGGGTGCCCGATAACGGCAAAATTTCGGCTCATGGGGATTACCTCCTTGTGTAAAAAATAAAGTCAATGAGAAAATGTCACAGAGTATACCGCCTGCAGACGCAGGAACTGGCGACCTTTGAGGCTCACTCAATTTCTTTGTGAAAATATGGAGAAAAAGAAAAGATTCCTGTACTTTCTGCCATAAAAGGGGTTATCTAGGCATAAAAGAACTATAAAAACTGGAAAATCCTTTTAAAATCATATTGACAAAGTCTGGGTTTGCTAATAATATGTGGATAAGGCAGGCAACAGAAAAAGGCGCTGGTGATATCCGCAGGCCCGTTTTCATGCCAAAGCTGGCTTATTTTAGCACAAAACCTCGTGTTTTGTCCACTTTTCTCCGTACGGGACCCGGTGCGGAAATTAAAAATCCAAGGGAGGACCTGATTAATGGTACTGGAAAAGCTGAAAGCAATCCTGAGTGAGCAGTTTGACGCAGAGGAGGATTCTATCACCCCCGAAACCTCCATTGCCGACGACCTGGGCGCTGATTCCCTGGATGTTGTGGATTTGCTGATGTCTATTGAGGACGAATTCGAGATCGAAATTCCTGACGAAGAGATCGACAACATCAAAACAGTGGGAGAGCTCGTGAAGTACATTGAAGATCATATGTGATCTTCTAATACTTTAAGCAGAAGCACCACTGTGTAGGCTTTGCTGTATGAAGCCTAAAAAGACCGCTGCGTATGTTGCGCAGCGGTCTTTTTTTGTGTTTCTACATCTCCAAAACCGGCAAAAGTTTGCCGGTATAAAAGAAAAATCTATGTTCTGATTCTTCCTCGGCCCGGCACTTTCAGAAAGAATATGAATATTGGTGGTAGTCGGTGGAAAACCATAAAATGAAGCCCGTGACGGATGCATGGGTTCATAAAAAGTAAAGGTTTTCGTATGTGAAATATTTTTTATTATCATACCATTTTTGACATAATAATGCAAGAAACATAGTTTTTCTGCATCCTTTTATACAGGATAGAAGCGAACGAAAATCTTTACTTTTTCGGTCTAAGTGGAGTGTAGGAGGCAGAAACATGGAGAAGAGAAAACCAATTATCAGTACAGTTACCCCCTGTTACAATGAGGAAGCGGCTATACCGCTGTTCTATCAGGAGCTGTGCCGGGTGGCGGAGGAAATGGCGGATGCGGAATTTGAATTTCTTTTTGTTGATGACGGCTCAAAGGACGGAACGCTCGAGATCCTGCGAGAGCTGAATCAGAGGGATGCAAGGGTGCACTATGTATCCTTTTCCAGAAATTTTGGGAAAGAAGCCGGGATTTACGCCGGCCTCCAGAATGTTTCGGGAGATTTTGTGGCCATTTTGGATGCGGACATGCAGGATCCTCCCTCACTGCTCCCGGAAATGTACCGGATTGTGTCAGAAGAGGAATATGATTGTGTAGGAACCCGCAGGGTAACGCGCAAAGGGGAGCCGCCTGTGCGTTCTATGTTTGCCCGTATATTTTACCGGCTAATGAACCGGATTTCAAAAACAGAAGTAGTAGATGGGGCAAGGGATTTTCAACTGATGAGCCGCAAAGTGGTGGATGCGGTCCTTTCGGTGGGGGAATACAACCGGTTTTCCAAAGGAATTTTCGGCTGGGTGGGTTTTAAAAAGAAATGGCTGGAGTATGAAAATGTGGAGCGGGTAGCTGGAGAAACCAAATGGTCCTTTTGGTCGCTGTTTATCTATGCGCTGGATGGGATCATAGCTTTTTCCACAGCGCCTCTGGTTATTTCTTCCATAGTGGGAATCCTGCTGTGTGTCGTATCCTTCGTTCTGATCCTGATTGTGGTAATCAAGACGCTGGTGTGGGGGGATCCGGTGGCGGGATATCCCTCTCTTGTGTGTATTATTTGTTTTATTTCTGGTATACAACTGCTCTGCATGGGCATTTTAGGTCAATATCTTGCTAAGACGTATCTGGAAACTAAGAAACGACCGGTGTATCTTATCAGAGAGAAAAAATAAGAGAGGTTTTATAACTGTGGTTCGGGAAGATTATAATATGAAAAATTGGGTGAGACAGCATAGAATAGATTTGCTGTTTTGCGTGATAACCCTTTTGCAGCTGGGACTGTTGCTGTATTATGGCAATGAAAAGGCATATTTCTTCGGGGATGAGATATATACGTATGGCCTTTCTAATAGTGTGGGGACGCCGTTTTTAACGCCGGATTCCGATGTATGGAGAACGTCTCAGGATTATAAGGATTATGTCATGGTGGGTAGTGATGAGCGTTTCCGGTATGACTCTGTATTTGCCAACCAGGCAGCCGATGTGCATCCACCTCTATATTACTGTTTTATCCATACGGTTTGTTCCTTTTTTCCGGATACTTTTTCAAAATGGTATGGGATTATACCCAGTATGGTGTTCTTTGTATTGACAAATTGCCTGCTTTTTTATCTTTCGAAAAGGTTGTTTGGGAATACGTTAAAATCTGCATTGCCAGTGTTTATATGGGGATTTTCTGCTTTGGGAATATCCATGGGGCTTTTGATTCGTATGTATATGATGCAGATATTCTGTATCGTTTTATATACTGTGGTACTATTCAGGCTATTCATGGATAAACGAAAGCGGGATTATTTTTATGTGGCTGTAACGGTATGCCTTGGTTTTTTGACCCATTATCATTTTGTGATATATGCGTTTTTGATTTCTGCGGTGTTTTCTCTGTGGCTTCTATATAGGAAACAATTCAGGGATTTTTTACTGTTTGCTCTCAGTGCGGGCGGTGGGATAGCAGCCGGAGTATTGGTTTTCCCAGCTGTTTTTTCTCACATCGAGTCTACAACCCATGGACGGGAAGCTGCGAAAAATGCTACAAATTTGCAGCACCTTATGGAGAGCTGGAAGGAGTATTATAAAATAGTAAACCAATATTTGTTTGGAGGGCAGCTGAAATGGATCGTTCTTGTACTTGCTGCGCTTCTGCTTCTAATGCTGCTTTGTTCTCTTTTGGCCAAAGTGAAGCACAAACGCCGCCCGGAAAAAGCGTTCTATTTTCAGGATGTGCTAAAAAGACACGCTTTGTCGAAAAATCTTCGGTTCCTTATAGCAGTGACAGGGGTATGCATAGCGTATTACTTAGTGGTAATAAATTTGTCCTTATATCGGGATGCAAGGTATATTGCCGGCGTGATTCCGCTTTTGCTGCTGGCTTTTTCTGCTGCATCGGTTTCTGTTTTGCAGTATTTTGTAAAACATCCCAATGGAGTTGTGGTAGGGATCGCTTTGTATTTTGCCGTTTTGTCATACACGGCATATAGAGATCATTCTTTGCTGTATGTGTATCAGGATGATGAGCAGTTAACGGCCATGGAGGCGTATAAGGGGGCGACTGGTGTGATCGTGTTTACTTCTCCGAATGCAGCACAACAGTATAATCTTTGCATTAGGCCGCTGCCGTGTTATATGATGTTGAAGGAGACGTATCAGGTAGATGAGCGGGAACTGGAAAAGTTGGGTTCTGCACTTGAGGGAAAGAAAGATGAACAGATACTTGTATATGTCCGTAAGGATGCGAAAGATCCCAACATCATGCAGAAGGTTTTGCAAAATGCAGGCTTTCATGGATATAGAATAATTCCCGAACTATCGAGAGGATATACTGCATGCAATGTATATCTGCTGACAAATGAAGTGTCATAACGAAAAAGCACTCCTGTTCATATCAGGAGTGCTTTTTCCTATAGAAGAATAGAGCAGGCTGGTTTGTCTAAAAATCGCCTGTGGCCTCTTGTATTTATCATGAAAAGCAAGTAAGCTTACCTATAAGAGGATCTTTCTTAAATATGGGAAAGGCCGAAGATAAAGCGGAACAGCGAAAGGGGCAGTTGATATGAATAGGGAAAAATTGCTGGCGTATATGGAACAGAAGGGGATAGACGGCTTTTTTATAGCGAAAAAGGAAAATGTGCGATATATAAGCGGATATACGGGGTGGGATTCCTACCTTCTGATAACAAAAGGGACAAGCTATTTTATAACGGATCCACGATATACGGAGCAGGCGGCCATGGAATGCCCGGCATATACAATCTATAATTGGAGAACGCCGGGGTGCACAGTGGTGGATGCGCTGAAGACCATAGCGGAAAAGGAAGATCTCAAGACCCTTGCTTTTGAAGGGGATGTGATGAACTATCGGCAGTATTTTGAATGCCGGGAAAAGCTTCGTGCGGAGCTGGTTCCTGCGGATGGCGTGATCGAAAAGATTCGTTCAGTGAAGACTCCGGAAGAGATCGACTGCCTGCGCATATCCTGCCAGATCGCCTGCAGAGCATATGAGCGCCTTTTAAAGGAGATTCGGGTGGGTGTAACGGAAAAGGAACTTTCCGCAAAGCTGGTCTGCTATATGACGCAGGAGGGAGCTGATGCTCAGCCTAATGGCATCCTTCTGATCTCCGGCCCCAGAACGTCTCTTTTGCACGGAGTGGCTTCCTCAAAGGCCATTGAATACGGCGACTTTGTGCTGATGGATTTCGGCTGCCAATATAAGGGGTATATTTCCGATATGACGCGCACCGTAGTGGTGGGGAAAGCCAATGCGAAGCAGCGGGAAGTATATGAGCTGGAAAAGCGCATGCTGGAGGATTCTCTCAAAGTTATGCGTGCGGGTGTGCCTGCCCGGGATGTTTATAAGGCTTCCATCCGTGCTATCGAAGGGACGGAATATATGCAGTATCATTATTCCAACGTAGGCCACGGCGTAGGACTTTTTGTTCATGAGCAGCCTTTCACAAGCCCGGTGTCTGATGAAATTTTGGAAGAAAATAATGTGCGGACTATTGAGCCGGGCCTCTACATACCGGGCTGGGGCGGTGTGCGCATTGAGGATCAGATCTGTATTACCAAAGACGGCTATGAGAATTTTGTCAGCATTCCCCACGAGCTGATGGAACTGTGAACCATGGTGTTCATCCCTTGTGTCGTCGTTCTGTGTCAACATAAGCATACTAAAAATAGAAGAGGTAAAAAATTGCAGTTTCGCAGCTCTGTTGCGTGAACTGTCTTGAAATAGGAAAAGCTTTCTTATATAATAGAATATGCTTTTACGGGGAACAGCTTATACGAAGTTCCCTGTGGGCCGCGCGCTGTTCGCCTGCCCGGGCGCCATGCGAAAATGTAGGTCCCAGTTTTTTACATTGCATAAACGGGCGGCGAGAAAATAGCAAAGGAGCGAAAAAGCAGTTGAACGAATTCAGTTTTCTCATCGACGGAGCGAAGTACATAATCGATAATCCGAAGATGGCGGTTATGTGGCTCATAGGAGGCCTTTTGATCTGGCTGGCTATCAAAAAGGATTTTGAGCCAGCCCTGCTTCTTCCCATGGGCTTTGGCGCCATTTTGGTGAACTTGCCCCTGCCTGGAGTAGTTGGCGACGAGAGTGTCACAGGCATTGTCCAGTGGCTCTATCATGTGGGTATTGAGGCTTCCGAGGCTATGCCGCTTTTGCTCTTCGTGGGCATCGGTGCTATGATCGATTTCGGGCCTCTTCTCTCTAATCCGCGGATGCTTCTTTTCGGCGGCGCGGCTCAGTTCGGTATTTTCTTCACGGTGGTAATGGCAGTGCTTCTGGGCTTCCCGCTGAAGGATGCCATGAGTGCCGGTGTAATCGGCGCGGCAGACGGCCCCACCTCCATCATGGTGGCTCAGCGGCTTGGAAGCAACTATTTCGGTGCCATCACTGTGGCAGCATATTCTTATATGGCTTTGGTGCCGATTATCCAGCCTATAGCTATCAAGCTGGTTACCACCAAGCATGAGCGTCAGATCCGCATGCCGTATAACCCCGCCAACGTGAGCAAGACCACCCGGATTCTGTTCCCCATCATTGTGACCATCATCGCGGGCCTCATTGCCCCTGATTCCGTTGCACTGGTAGGTTTCTTGATGTTCGGCAACCTGATCCGCGAATCCGGCTGCCTGGATAACCTCTCTCAGACGGCCCAGGGACCTCTTGCGAACCTGATCACTATCTTCCTTGGTATTACAATTTCCTTCCAGATGCGGGCGGAAGCGTTCCTTTCCTGGGGCACGATTCTGATTATGTGCCTTGGTTTGGTGGCTTTTGTTGTGGATACCATCGGCGGCGTATTGTTTGCTAAGCTTCTGAACCTGTTCCTTCCCAAGGATAAGAAGATCAACCCCATGGTGGGCGGCGCCGGCATTTCTGCGTTCCCCATGTCCGCCAGAGTCATTCAGAAGATGGCTCTCAAAGAGGACAATCAGAACCACCTGCTCATGCACGCTGTAGGCGCAAACGTGGCAGGTCAGATCGGTTCTGTGGTTGCAGGCGGCATTATCCTTTCCCTGGCGGGAGTATGGTTCTAACTAACGGCTGATGAAGGAAACGGTGAAGACGCGCGCTGAAAAGCAGCGTGTCGGAAAGGATGGTATATAGAATGAATATGATTTCTGTGCTGCTTCCCGCTTTCAGGAGCGTGATGGGTGAAGTGACGCAGCAGGATATTTTCCGTTCCCTGGAATTGATGGGGAAGGGTATGCTGGGCATTTTGGTGGTAATGATCCTGATTTTCCTTGTCATCAAGGGCCTTAATGCCGTGTCCGGAAGCAAGAAGAAGGAGTAAGTCGGTAATTTTTATTATAATGTAAGAGATACGTATAAATGCAGATATAAAGGAGTAACGAGGCTTTGTGGCCCTGCGGCCGGCTGGGAAGCTGTGCGGCCTAAAGAGCCTGTTGCTCTGAGATTTTAATGGAAGCTGAGGGATAGCAGATAATGGCAGAACAGAAAAAAATGGTGGAAGCCATCACCCCTATGGAGGAAGACTTCGCCAGGTGGTATACGGATATCGTGAAAAAAGCGGAGTTGATGGATTATACCAGCGTCCGCGGATGCATGGTGATTGAGCCCTATGGCTATGCCATTTGGGAAAATATTACCCGGATTCTGGATGACCGCTTTAAGGAGTTGGGTCACGAGAATGTCTCCATGCCCATGTTTATCCCTGAAAGCCTTTTGCAGAAGGAAAAGGATCATGTGGAGGGCTTTGCGCCCGAGGTGGCGTGGGTCACCATGGGCGGCGAAGAAAAGTTGGAGGAGCGCCTCTGTGTGCGCCCAACCTCTGAAACGCTGTTCTGCGACCATTATGCCAGGGTGATTCACTCTTGGCGCGATCTGCCTAAACTCTATAATCAGTGGTGCAGCGTAGTCCGTTGGGAAAAAACAACCCGCCCCTTCCTGCGCTCGGTGGAGTTCCATTGGCAAGAGGGCCATACTATGCATGAGACTGCTGAGGAAGCCAAGGCAGAAACGGAGCAAATGCTCAATGTATACGCTGATTTCTGCGAGCAGGCCCTGGCGATCCCGGTGATTAAAGGCCGCAAGACCGATAAGGAAAAATTTGCGGGGGCGGAAGCCACCTATACCATCGAGGCGCTGATGCACGACGGCAAGGCTCTGCAGAGCGGGACGAGCCATTATTTTGGGGATGGATTCGCCAGAGCTTTCAATATCACCTTCCAGGGGCGCGATAATACGCCTCAGTATCCCCACCAGACTTCTTGGGGAATGAGCACCCGCATCATCGGCGGTATCATCATGACCCATGGGGATAACAGCGGCCTTGTGTTGCCTCCGGCCGTGGCTCCCATTCAGGTGATTATCCTGCCTATCGCCCAGCATAAGCCCGGTGTTCTGGATAAAGCCTATGAGCTGCGGGATCGCCTGAAGAAGGCTGGTATCCGCGTAAAGGTGGATGACAGCGACCAGACTCCCGGCTGGAAGTTCGCCCAGTATGAGATGAAGGGCGTGCCTCTGCGTTTGGAGATCGGGCCTAAAGACATGGAGAAAGATCAGTGCGTCTTGGTTCGCAGAACAGATCGTGAGAAAGTCTTCACTGCTCTTGAAAATCTGGAAGATGCTGTCAAAGAGCAACTAAAAATTGTTCGCGATCAAATGTATCAGAAAGCGTTGGAACGCAGGGAAAATATGACGTATGCAGCCGCTTCTCTGGAGGAACTCAAAGAGATCGCCGATACGAAACCCGGATTTATCAAGGCTATGTGGTGTGGAGACCAGGCCTGCGAGGAGAAACTTAAGGAAGTCGCAGGAGTTTCTTCCCGTTGCATGCCCTTTGAGCAGGAACATCTGGGCGATACCTGTGTCTGCTGCGGCAAGCCTGCCAAGACTATGGTATATTGGGGCAAGGCATATTGATCTAAATAGGAGTATAAGGTGGAAGCGTTTCTAAAAGGGCGCTTCCACTTTCTGTATTTATTTGATTTTGTGCTCAAAGCTGCCGGAGAAGAGATACATAGGGAATGGGAGACGATGGGCGTTGGCGATATGCAAAACGGCAAAGAAAAGTTACCGCAAACTGACCTGAGCTTTTCCGAAATGATGGCTTTGTAGATGGAGTTGTGGGAGAAGAACCGGGAGAAATGGCCTCCTATGGAGCCCGCCTATGGCAAAGAATATTTTCTCTGGATGGTGGAGGAGATAGGGGAGAGCATAGCCGTTTTGAAGAAGAAAGGCGGGAACGCCGTTATGGAGGATGCGGAAGTCCGGGCGGCGTTTGTGGAAGAGTTCAGCGATGTTCTGATGTATTATATAGATATCCTGCTTCGCTATGGTGTCACGGCAGAGGAAATATCCCAAGCCTATGTAAACAAGCATGCACGGAATATGGGGCAGGATTTTCAGGAGGAATATCGCAGCCTGTATCACACCGTTCCTGCTGGCGATTCAGCCGAAGATGTGATTTAAAATGGGGAGCGGCGTAGACAAGCTATCCGGGTTCAGGAAACCGAAGCAGACCTGGAGGGCATATGAGGTTGCTGGCTCTGATCGCCATATCAATTCAAAATGGCAGAATAGTATGGCTGTCTCCTTTTATGAATAAGAGCGTTTTGCTACTATTTTGCTTTTGGCCCCCGGAGCTGTTATCCTTTCGTTGAGACTAGCGTTTGATGAGAATTTTAGTGAGATTCTATGGTCTATTTTTTTGATGGCAGAATGCATAAAAAATAAAGAAAAATTTCTGGCAAAAAAGAGAAAATAAATGTTGCAATTCAAAGGTACCTATGGTATTATAATTGAGCGTGACTGCGACAGATATGCGTTGAAGCGGGAGGTTGCGGCTGAGAGATGCCGGTTTTTCCGTGGAGTATGTCCGATTTTAAACCGGGCGACAGATATTTTGAGCGTTGGGAATACAGGGTTGCGTATTCTGCACGTTCAGACGTTTTTTGTGCCTAACACCCGGATTTAACTTGTGAAAAGTCGAATCCGGTTTTTCAATGTCCGGATGCGAAACACCCGGGACCGTGTGCGGAAATGAAAAACGTCGCCCGCCAACTACAACAAGGAGGCGATCAAAGTGGCAGTCAAAGAAAAAATCAGGATAAGAATCAAAGGGTATGATCATCAGTTGGTGGATCAGTCCGCCGAAAAGATCGTAGCAACTGCAAAGCGCACCGGCGCCCGTGTGAGCGGACCTGTGCCGCTGCCCACCGAAAAGCAGGTTGTCACCATCCTGCGCGCTGTTCATAAGTATAAGGACAGCCGTGAGCAGTTTGAAATGCGGACCCATAAGAGACTTATCGACATCCTGAGACCTTCCAACAAAACCGTTAAGGCTTTGATGGATCTTGAACTCCCCGCCGGCGTTGAAATCGAGATCAAGCTCTAATGCTTCGATGTTGATTTGAACCAACCTGCGGCCGAGGTCATGTTGGCAAAAGCCAACCAATAACCTGCATAGGAGGTACATGAAACATGCAAAAAGGTATCATCGGCAAGAAGATCGGCATGACCCAGATCTTCGATGAGAAGGGCAATGTGGTTCCTGTAACCGTCATTGAAGCCGGCCCCTGCGTGATCGCTCAGAAAAAGACCGTTGAAAATGACGGTTATGCAGCGGTTCAGATGGGCTATGGCGACTTGAAGGCCAACAAGGTAAACAAGCCCATGAAGGGTCACTTTGACAAAGGCGATGTTGCTCCCAAAAGGACTCTGAAGGAATTCCGCCTTGAGAATACCGACGCTTACAATGTGGGCGATTTGGTAAAGGCAGATGTCTTCGCAGCTGGCGACAAGATTGATGTTACCGCTGTCAGCAAAGGTAAGGGGTACGTCGGCGTGATCAAGCGCTGGAACGCTCACCGGCTGAAGGAAACCCATGGTTCCGGCCCTGTGGCTCGTCATGCTGGTTCCAACGGCGCTAACTCCGATCCTTCCAGAGTGTTTAAGGGCAAGAAGCTGCCCGGCCATCTGGGAGCCGAGCAGGTCACCGTGCAGAATCTGACGGTGGTCAAAGTGGATGCTGAAAACAATCTCATCGCCGTAAAGGGCGCCGTTCCCGGCCCTAAAGGCGGCGTCGTTGTCGTGCGCGACAGCGTCAAGGCGTAAGGGAAGGAGGAAATAGAATGCCTAAGGTAGCAGTACTTGACATGGCAGGCAAGGAAGTAGGGCAGATCGAACTCAGCGAGGCTGTTTTTGGTGTGGAGCCCAACTCCTCTGTTATGCTTCATATGGTGAAAAATTATCTGGCCAATCAGCGGCAGGGCACTCAGTCTGCACTGACCCGCGCTGAGGTTTCCGGCGGCGGCAGAAAGCCCTGGAGGCAGAAGGGAACCGGCCATGCACGGCAGGGTTCTACCCGTGCTCCCCAGTGGACTCACGGCGGCATCGTGTTTGCCCCGAAGCCCCGCGATTACAGATATACCGTAAACAAGAAAGTCCGGCGTCTGGCTATGAAATCGGCTCTCTCCTCTAAGGTGCTCGACAGCGATATGATCGTTCTCGATGCCCTCACCATGGAGGAATATAAGACCAAGACCATCGTTTCCATGCTGAAGGCTCTTGGCTCTGAGAAGAAGGCCCTGATCGTTCTTCCTAAGGTGGACGAGAAGGTCATTGCTTCCGCGAGAAATATTCCGGGCGTAAAGACTGCATTGGCCAACACCCTGAACGTATACGACATTCTGAATGCCGATAAGTTTATCGTCGTGAAGGATGCGGTTGCTCAGATCGAGGAGGTGTATGCATAATGGCAGCACAGGATATCGTCATCCGCCCCATTATCACTGAGAAAAGCATGAGTGGCATCGCCGCGAAGAAATACACCTTTGAGGTTGCCAAGAATGCCACAAAAATTGATATTGCCAGAGCGGTGGAAGAGCTCTTCGGCGTGAAAGTCACAAAAGTGAACACCCTGCATGTGCGTGGGCATCTGCGCCGCCAGGGCCGTTTCCAGGGATATACTTCTTCCTGGAAAAAGGCTATTGTGACTGTCTCTGAAGACAGCAAGGCCATCGAATTCTTCGAAGGCATGATGTAAGCCGGGCGCAAGCCTGGAAACAGGGTTGGCTTAAGCCGCCCGCTTGATTTGGCGGTAATTCGCCAAAGGCATGGATGGGGAATTGGCAGTTCCCCGCAAAGCCATCATGAGGAGTGTGAAACCGTATGCCTATTATTAATTATAAACCTACCACGGCTTCCAGACGTAACATGTCCGTTACGGATTACTCCGGTCTTTCTAAAGTTGCTCCCGAAAAGAGCCTGCTGGCTCCCCTGAGCAATAAGTCCGGACGCAACAGCTATGGCAGGATCACCGTCCGCCACCGCGGCGGCGGAAACCGCAAGAAGTATCGTATCATCGACTTCAAGCGGCAGAAATTCAATGTTCCCGCTACCGTGCTCACCCTTGAGTACGATCCCAATCGTTCTGCTTTCATCGCCCTTATCCAGTATGAAGACGGCGAAAAGAGCTACATCATCGCTCCCAACGGCCTGAAGGTCGGCGATGTTGTGGTAGCCGGTGAAACCGCGGATATCAAGCCCGGCAATGCTTTGCCGCTGAACAATATTCCGGTTGGTACCTTCCTCCACAATGTGGAGCTGTATCCCGGCAAGGGCGCTCAGCTGGCTCGTGCAGCCGGCAACATGGCTCAGCTTATGGCTAAGGAAAACGGCATGGCTCTTCTCCGCCTGCCTTCCGGCGAGCTGCGCAATGTCAGCGTAAACTGCATGGCCACTATCGGCCAGGTCAGCAATATTGACCATGAGAACGTAAAGATCGGTAAGGCCGGCAGAAAGCGCCATATGGGCTGGAGACCCACCGTGCGCGGCTCTGTTATGAACCCGAACGACCATCCCCACGGCGGCGGCGAAGGCAAGTCTCCCATCGGCCATCCCGGTCCTATGACCCCCTGGGGCAAGCCCGCCCTTGGCTACAAGACTCGTGCTCACCACAACCGTTCTGATAAGTTCATTGTCAGACGCAGGAATGGCAAATAAGGTGTACAGAAAGGAGCTTGTGAATTATGAGCAGAAGCGTTAAAAAGGGTCCTTATGTACAGCCTGTGCTGCTGAAAAGGATTCAGGAAATGAATGCAGCCGGCGAGAAGAAGATCGTTAAGACCTGGAGCAGGGCTTCCGTAATCTTCCCGGATTTCGTCGGCCATACAATCGCCGTTCACGACGGACGTAAGCATGTTCCGGTATATGTTACAGAAGATATGGTAGGCCACCGGCTCGGCGAATTTGCGCCGACCAGAACCTTCAAAGGGCACGCTGGCTCTAAGACCAGCGGCAAATAACGGCCGAAAGGAGTGTATAGCATGGAAGCAAGGGCAGAACTGAAATACGCCCGTATTTCTCCCCGAAAAGTATCAATCGTGCTGGATCTGATCCGCAATAAGCCTGTCGATCTGGCTATGGCTATCCTCAAGCACACGCCTAAGGCCGCCTGCGAGTATCTCGAGAAGCTCTTGAAGTCGGCTGTGGCTAACGCTGAGAACAACCACAATATGGATGTCACCAAGCTGTATGTAGCAGAATGCTACGTTGGACCTGGCCCCATCCTCAAGCGTATCCGCCCCAGAGCCCAGGGCCGTGCGTTCCGCATCGACAAGAGAACTTCGCACATCACTCTGGTGCTCAAAGAAAAAGAGTAAGCTGAAGGAGGTAAATTATGGGCCAGAAAGTTAATCCGCACGGTCTCCGTGTTGGCGTAATCAAGAATTGGGATTCCCGCTGGTTCGCGAAGAAGGCTGACTTCGGTGACACCCTCGTCGAGGACTACAACCTCCGCAAGGTGCTCAAGAAGCAGTTGGGTGCAGCAGGAGTTCCGAAAATCGAAATTGAGCGTGACGCTTCCCGCGTGCGCATTCATATTCACTGCGCAAAGCCCGGCATGGTTATCGGCAAGGGCGGCGCTGAGATCGAGAAGCTCCGCGTACAGTGCGAAGGCATCTTGAAGAATCCTGTGGCAATCAATATTGTCGAGGTTAAGAGCCCTGATTTGAATGCTCAGCTGGTAGCCGAGAACATTGCTCAGCAGCTGGAAAAGAGAATTTCTTTCCGCCGCGCTATGAAGCTTTGCATCGGCCGCGCTATGAAGCTGGGTGCCAAGGGTATTAAGACACAGGTTTCCGGCCGTCTGGGCGGTGCTGAAATTGCTAGAACCGAGCAGTATCACGACGGTACTATTCCGCTGCAGACCCTGAGAGCGGATATTGACTATGGTTTTGCTGAGGCAGCCACCACCTATGGCCGCATCGGCGTGAAAGTATGGATTTACAGGGGCGAGGTTCTTCACCAGACCGCTGCTAAGCCCCGCAGGGAAGGAGGCAGTAAATAATGCTGTTGCCTAAGCGCGTAAAATACCGCCGCGTACACCGTGGCCGTTTGACCGGCAAAGCGTATCGCGGAAATACTGTCACCTATGGTGATTTCGGTCTCCAGGCTCTGGAGCCCGCATGGATCACTTCCAACCAGATCGAAGCAGCTCGTGTGGCCATGACCCGTTACTGCAAGCGTTTCGGTAAGGTTTGGATCAAAATTTTCCCCGACAAGCCCATCACCGAGAAGCCCGCTGAAACCCGCATGGGTTCCGGTAAAGGTTCTCCGGAATATTGGGTAGCTGTCGTTAAGCCCGGCAGAGTGATGTTTGAAATCGGCGGTGTTGCTGAAGAGACTGCTAGAGAAGCTCTTCGCCTGGCTGCCCACAAACTGCCGATCAGATGCAAGTTTGTAACTAAGGAAGAAACGGGGGTTGAGCAGTAATGAGGGCCTCAGAAGTCAGAGAAATGACAACCGCAGAGCTTGAGAGCAAGCTTAAAGACCTCAAGGCCGAGCTCTTCAATCTGCGTTTTCAGCTTGCAATCAACCAGCTGGATAACCCGATGCGCATCTCCGCTGTGAAGAAGGATATCGCCCGCGTTAAGACTATTCTCCGCGAGAACGAGATCAAAAACAGCGCTAACGCGTAACGGAAGGAGGACTAGGCTGTGAGCGACAGAAACATGAGAAAATCTGCAGTGGGCAAAGTTGTCAGCGACAAAATGGACAAGACAATCGTCGTAGCCATTGAGGACAGCGTAAAGCACCCGCTGTATAAAAAGATTATCAAGCGTACCGTTAAGTTTAAGGCTCATGACGAGAAGAACGAGTGCAAGGCCGGCGACCGCGTGCGTATTATGGAGACCCGTCCCCTTTCCAAGGATAAGAGATGGCGTCTTGTAGAGATCATCGAGAAAGCGAAATAAGGTATTTCGCAATAGAGCGAGTTAGGAGGAATGGACTGTGATTCAACAGCAGACCTACCTGAAAGTTGCCGACAACACCGGCGCGAAGGAGCTTATGTGCATCCGCGTTCTCGGCGGCACCGGCAGAAGGTATGCCAATATTGGCGACGTGGTGGTGGCTAGCGTGAAAAAAGCAGCCCCCGGCGGCCAGGTTAAAAAGGGCGATGTTGTGAAAGCGGTTGTCGTGCGCACCGCATCCGGCGTCCGCCGTGACGACGGCACCTACATCCGTTTTGATGAAAACGCCGCCGTTATCATCAGAGAAGATAAGAACCCCAGAGGCACTCGTATCTTTGGGCCTGTTGCCAGAGAGCTGCGCGACAAGGACTATATGAAGATTCTGAGCCTTGCCCCTGAAGTGCTTTGATGGAGGTGTTCACTGATGAGTAAGGTTCATGTAAAAGTGGGTGACACCGTCATCTTGCGCGTTGGCGACTACAATGACAAGTTCGAAAAGGAAGGCAAGCGTCGGACCGGTAAAGTTCTGGCTGTTAGCCCCAAAGAAGGAAAAGTCATTGTCGAAGGCATCAACAAGGTAAAGAAACATGTGAAACCCCGCAGAATGGGTGAACAGGGCGGTATTGTTGAGGCGGAGGCTGCTGTGTATTCCAGCAAAGTGCAGATCGTCTGCCCCCGTTGCGGCAAACCTACCCGTATAGGCCATAAAATTTATGAGGACGGCAAAAAGGGACGCATTTGCAAAAAGTGCGGCGAGACGCTGGATGCATAATAAGGGAGGGAAAAACGAATGGCAAGACTAAAAGATATGTATAAAGCCGATGTTGCACCTGCCTTGATGAAGAAATTTTCCTATAAGAGCGTCATGCAGATCCCGAAGCTGGAAAAGATCGTAATCAACGTAGGCGCCGGCGAGGCTAAGGAGAATGCCAAGGCGATCGATGCCATCAGCACCGATCTGGCTGCGATCACCGGCCAGAAGCCCCAGGTTTGCAAAGCTAAGAAGTCTGTTGCAAACTTTAAGCTGCGTGAAGGCATGAATATCGGCGTAAAGGTAACGCTGAGAGGCGACCGTATGTATGAGTTCATGGATAGGCTCTTCAATGTGGCGCTTCCCCGCGTAAGAGACTTCAGAGGCATCAACCCCAACTCTTTTGACGGCCGTGGCAATTACAACATGGGCATCAAAGAGCAGTTGATCTTCCCTGAAATCGATTATGATAAGATTGATAAGGTGCGCGGCATGGATATTTGCTTCGTCACCACTGCGAAAACCGATGAGGAATCCAGAGAGCTTCTTTCTCTCATGGGCGCCCCGTTTGCGAAATAAGGAGGGATTATTGTGGCCAAAACTTCTATGAAGATCAAGCAGAAGAGAGATCCGAAATTCTCTTCCCGTGCATACAACAGATGCAAAATCTGTGGCAGGCCGCACGCCTACCTTCGCAAATTTGGTATTTGCCGCATCTGCTTCCGGGAGCTTGCTTATAAGGGCGAAATTCCGGGCGTAAAAAAGGCCAGCTGGTAAAGCTTAGCAAAGGAGGTAACGGTAATGCAAATTACAGATACAATCGCTGATTTGCTCACCCGTATTCGCAACGCGAATTCTGCCAAGCATGATTCGGTTGACATTCCGGCTTCTAACATGAAGAAGGCTATTTGCCAGATTCTTGTGGATGAGGGATATGTAAAGAATTTTACGGTAGTAGAGGACGGCAAGCAGGGTATCATTAAGGTGAATTTGAAATACGGAGAGGGCAAGAGTCCTGTTATCAACGGCCTTCGCCGGGTAAGCAAGCCCGGTCTCCGTGTATATTCCAGTGCTGAAGAGCTTCCCCGGGTTATGAAGGGCTTGGGGGTCGCCATCATATCCACTTCCAAGGGCGTTATGACTGACCGTCAGGCCCGCAAGGAAAATCTGGGTGGCGAAGTGCTCGCATTTGTTTGGTAACAAGGGGGTGCAATCATGTCGCGAATTGGAAGAAAACCCATAAATATTCCCGCTGGCGTAACAGTGACGGTTGACGCCAACGTAGTTTCTGTCAAGGGCCCCAAAGGCACTTTGACGCAGAAATTTCATCCCAACATGAATATTGCAGTTGAGGGAAATGAAATTCTCGTAACCCGTCCCAACGACGATAAGGAGAACCGTTCTCTGCACGGCCTCACCCGTACTCTGATCCATAATATGGTGATCGGTGTAACGGAAGGCTTTAAGAAGGAACTGGATGTAAACGGCGTTGGTTATCGTGTGCAGAAGCAGGGTAAGAACCTGGTTATGAACCTGGGGTATTCCCATCAGGTAATCGTTCCGGAGATCGAAGGTATCACCATCGAGTGCCCCAGCGCCAACAAGATTGTTGTTTCTGGCGCTGATAAGCAGATGGTCGGTCAGTTCGCTGCGGAAGTCCGTGAAAAGCGTCCGCCTGAGCCGTATAAGGGCAAGGGTATCCGCTATACTGGCGAGTTTGTCCGTCATAAGGAAGGCAAGGCCGGTAAGGGCGCCAAGAAGTAAGAAGGAGTGAATCATAATGGTGAATAAGGCTGACAAGAACAAAGCCAGACTTAACCGCCACCGCAGAGTGCGCGGAAAAATTTCGGGTACTGCAGAGTGCCCCCGCCTGAATGTATTTCGCTCTACCAACAACATCTACGCCCAGATTATTGACGATGTCAAGGGAGTTACTTTGGTAGCTGCTTCCACACTGGACAAAGATTTCAATGGTAACGGCGGAAACAAGGAAGCCGCACGGAAAGTCGGCGAAATGATCGCAAAGCGTGCCGCTGAAAAAGGGATCGAAGAGGTCGTATTTGACCGCGGCGGCTACATTTTCCATGGCCGCGTCAAAGAGCTGGCCGATGGCGCCCGCGAGGGCGGCCTCAAGTTCTAAGTAAGGAGGAATACATTTGGCTAGATTTGATGCACCTCGTTCCCAGCAGGACGAGATGAAGGAGCATGTAGTTGCCATCAACCGTGTTAGTAAGACCGTAAAAGGCGGCCGTATCTTCAAGTTTGCTGCTCTGGTTGTAGTCGGTGACGGCAACGGCACCGTGGGCTTCGGTATCGGCAAGGCCGGTGAAGTTCCGGATGCAATCCGCAAGGGCATTGAGGACGCTAAGAAGAATCTGATGAAGGTTTCTCTGCGCGGTTCTACTATTCCTCATGAGATCATCGGTGAGTTTGGCGCCGGCAGAGTTTTGATGAAGCCTGCCGCCCCCGGTACCGGCGTAATTGCCGGCGGCCCGGTTCGTGCGGTTGTGGAGGCCGTCGGCATCCGCGATATCCGTACAAAGGCTCTCCGTTCCACCAATCCCTGCAATGTGGTTCGCGCTACGCTGGCCGGTATGGCTCAGCTCCGCACGGCAGAAGAAGTTGCGGCGATTCGTGGAAAGTCTGTGAAAGATATTCTGTAAGAAGGGGGTAGCAATATGGCACAGATTACCGTTAAGCTGGTAAAAAGTCTTATCGGCTCCAAAAAGGACCAGATTGCAACTGCCCGCTCTTTGGGCCTGTCTAAGATCGGCGACGTTTCCGTTCAGCCGGATAACGAGCAGACCAAAGGCAAGGTGGCCAAGATTATCCACCTCATCGAGGTAAAGAACGCGTAAGGAGGTGCGAGCATATGAAATTGCATGAATTAGCTGCGGTTCCCGGTTCTACTCAGAACGCCAAGCGGATCGGCAGAGGCCACGGCTCCGGCTGGGGAAAAACCGCTGGCAAGGGCCACAAGGGCCAGAAGGCCAGAGCTGGCAGAGGGATGCGCCCCGGTTTTGAAGGCGGCCAGATGCCTCTTCAGCGGCGTCTTCCCAAGAGAGGCTTCAATAATGTTTTCGCCAAGACCATTATTGCTGTTAACGTCGGCACTCTCAACAAATTTGAGGATGGCTCCGTTGTAGATACACAGGCACTGATCGATGCAGGCATCGTGAAGACGTGCTGCGACGGTGTTAAAGTTCTCAGCAACGGCAAACTGGAAAAGAAGCTTACTGTTAAAGTAAACGCTTTCTCTGAGGGAGCTAAGCAGAAAATAGAGGCTGCAGGTGGGAAGGCCGAGGTGATCTGAGTTGTTCAAGACCATTAAAAACGCTTGGAGCATCCCAGATCTCAGAAAAAAAATCCTTTTCACCTTACTCGTTATTATCGTGTTCCGGTTTGGTTCTGTAATCCCTGTTCCCTTCCTGGATGCGGAGGCGCTGCGGGCTCTGATGGATTCCGTTATGGGCAACAATAACGGCACAGCCCTGAGCTATCTGGATATGCTTTCCGGCGGTGCTTTCTCCAATGCTACGCTCTTTGCCATGGGTGTTAGCCCCTATATCAACAGCTCCATTATTATGCAGTTGCTGACGGTGGCTATCCGGCCTCTGGAGAGAATGGCCAAGGAAGGGGAAGAGGGCCGCAAAAAGATTGCTACCATCACCCGGTATGTTACCGTTATCCTGGGTCTTATTCAGGGCACGGCGTACTATTTCTACCTGCGCAACAGCAGCGTGGATGGACAGAACATTGTCCTTTACAGAGACGGTGGTGCCGGCGTTTTTGTAGCCTTCATCATTATTCTCACCTTCACAGCCGGCACGGCTCTGATGATGTGGATGGGCGAGCAGATCAACCAGAAGGGCATCGGAAACGGCATTTCCATTCTGCTCTTTGCAGGCATCGTGGCCCGTCTCCCCTCTACCTTCAACATGCTGGCAGAATTCTTCAATCTCGCCATTCAGAGCCCCAGCACAAGCGGCCAGTACTTTGTATTTGTTCCGTTGTTTGTGGTTCTTTTCCTGGCGGTTATCTGGGTTATCGTGTTTATGCAGGACTCAGAAAGACGGATTCCTGTGCAGTATGCGAAACGTGTTGTGGGCCGGAAGATGTATGGCGGCCAGAGCAGCCATATTCCGATTAAAATTGCGATGTCCGGCGTTATGCCGATCATTTTCGCAAGCTGTATTCTTTCTATTCCCAGCACCATCGAGATGTTCATGGGAGGCAATGTAACTGGCTTCTGGGAAGGATTTTTCAATGCATTCTCCCCCAACGGCTGGCTTTACAGCGTTCTGTATTTCCTCCTGATCATCATGTTCTCGTATTTCTATCTTACAATTCAGTATAATCCTGTAGAAATGGCCAATAATCTTCGTCAGAACAATGGTACTATCCCGGGAATCCGTCCCGGCAAACCTACTTCAGAGTTTATTGCCAAGATTCTTTCCAAGATTACGCTGATCGGAGCGTTGTTCCTGGCGCTGATCGCTTTACTGCCGATCGTTTACGCTGCGCTGACAGGTATGAGCGGCCTCTCTCTGGGCGGCACCTCCATCCTGATCATTGTAGGCGTTGCGCTTGAGACTATGAAACAGCTGGAATCCCAGATGCTTATGCGGCATTACAAAGGATTCCTTGACTGATAGGAGGAAGAACGATGAATCTGATTCTTCTTGGTGCTCCCGGTGCCGGAAAAGGCACCCAGGCAGAAATTATTTGTGAAACCTATAAGATCCCTGCGATTTCCACAGGGAATATCATTCGTGAGGCGCTGAAAAGCGGCACGGAAATGGGGCTGAAGGCAAAATCCTATATGGATGCCGGCCAGCTGGTTCCCGACGAGGTGGTCATTGGAATCATCAAGGACCGCCTTGCTCAGGACGACTGCAAGAACGGTTTTATCCTGGATGGCTTCCCTCGCACCATTCCTCAGGCCGAGGCTCTGGACAAAATGGGTATCGTGATCGATAAGGTTATTGATATCGAAGTGCCGGATGAGAAAATCGTCCAGCGTATGTCCGGACGCCGTGTCTGTGAAGCATGCGGCGCATCCTACCACATTCTGTATAAAAAACCAGAGGTGGAAGGAGTTTGCGGCAAATGCGGAGGCACCCTGGTTCAGCGCAAGGATGACCACCCCGACACGGTGAACGCTCGCTTGAAAGTTTATCATGAGCAGACGGAACCTTTGAAGGCCTATTATTCTGCTCAGGGTAAACTCTCCGTTGTAGAAGGACAGGAAGAGGTAGCGGACACTACAAAGCTTACTCTTGCTGCTTTGAAAGCGTGATTGCATGATAGTACTCAAAACGAAGCGTGAACTTGCCGCTATGCGGGATGCAGGCAGGATCGCTGCGCGGGCTCTCCGGATTGCTGGAGAAGCGGTTGAACCGGGTGTTTCCACCTGGGAGATTGACCGAATTGCACGCCGTTATATCGAGGAACAGGGGGCAATCCCCACTTTCCTCGGTTACGGCGGATTCCCGGCAAGCGCCTGTATTTCCGTGAACAATGTGGTTGTCCATGGCATACCGAGCAAAGATGTAATCGTCCGGGAGGGCGATATTGTAAGTATTGACATCGGCGCTACCTACGAGGGCTTTGTGGGGGATAATGCTTTTACATTCCCTTGCGGAAAGGTCTCTGCGGAAGCGGAAGCCTTGATGAAAGCCACGCAGGAAAGCCTCTATGAGGGAATCAAGGCCGCACAGGCTGGGAACCGGATAGGGGATATCGGCAGCGCGGTGCAGCGGTATGTCGAAGCTCGCGGTTACTCAGTGGTACGAACCTTTGTCGGCCACGGAGTAGGCGCGAAGATGCATGAAGATCCAAGCGTACCGAATTACGGCACACCGGGAAGAGGTGTGCGCCTGTTGCAGGGCATGACCATTGCCATTGAGCCCATGATCAATGCCGGAGTGAGCGGAGTTAAGACGCTATCTGATGGCTGGACCACTGTTACAGCGGATGGAAAGCTTTCTGCCCACTTTGAACACAGCATTGCAATTACCTCTGACGGCCCCGTCATTCTGACATTGCCGGACTGAGGAGGACGATCATGGATTTCATAAGAGGATCCGTTGTCCGCGCTAGAGCAGGGCGCGATAAGGGTGGTTTCTTCGTGGTTTTGGAAGCTGGCAGGCACTTTGCCCTTATCTGTGATGGGGGAAGGCGTTCCCTCCGGCGTCCAAAGAAAAAGAACCTTCTGCATCTTACCCTGACAAAAAGCGTGTTGGACGAAGGTTCAATGGAAAATGACCGTGCAATCCGAAAAGCTCTCAGATCCTTTGCGCCGGCCGGCGCAGAAGACCGTGTTCCGTTAGAGGAGGGTTCATAAATGTCGAAACAGGACGTAATTGAAACTGAAGGTACCGTAGTGGAAGCTCTTCCCAATGCAATGTTTATGGTAGAGCTTCCGAACAAACACCAGGTGTTGGCTCATATTTCCGGCAAGCTGCGCATGAATTTTATTCGCATCCTGCCCGGCGATAAGGTCACCATAGAGCTTTCGCCCTATGATCTGACTAGGGGCCGTATCACATGGCGTTCAAAATAAAGCTTATAAAAGGGTGCAGCGTGCAGAGCACGCGGATGCACCTGTGATTCGCTGAAGGAGGGCGCACAAATGAAAGTAAGACCTTCTGTAAAGAAAATTTGCGAGAAGTGCAAGATTATCAAGCGTAAGGGCAAGGTTATGGTAATCTGCGAGAACCCGAAGCATAAGCAGCGCCAGGGTTAAGGCGCATAACAGTATTTGGAGGTGCAACCATAATGGCGCGTATATCCGGTATCGATCTCCCCAGAGACAAACGTATCGAGATCGCTCTTACCTATATTTATGGCATCGGCCGCAAGACTGCCACCGACATCTGCGCAGCTACCGGCGTAAATCCTGACATTCGCGTGCGGGATCTTACAGAAGATGATGCAGCGAAGCTCAGAGAGTATATCGACCACAACTGCCGCGTGGAAGGCGACCTTCGCCGCGATGTTGCTTTCGATATCAAGAGACTGATTGAAATCGGCTCCTATCGTGGTCTGCGTCATCGCAAGGGCCTCCCCGTAAGAGGTCAGCGTTCTAAAACGAACGCCAGAACCCGCAAGGGCCCCAGAAAGACCATGGCCAACAAGAAGAAATAAGTAGGGAGGGGTTTTAAGATGGCAGCACAGAAAGGTGCGAAAAGAGGAACAACCGTCCGCAGACGCCGTGAGCGCAAGAACGTCGACCGCGGCGCGGCACATATTCAGTCCACATTTAATAATACGATTGTAACGATTACCGATACCCAGGGCAATGCAATTTCCTGGGCGAGCTCCGGTGAGCTGGGCTTCCGCGGCTCTAGAAAATCCACCCCCTTCGCAGCACAGACTGCAGCTGAAACTGCAGCAAGAATTGCGATCGATCATGGAATGAAGAGCGTAGAAGTCTATGTTAAGGGCCCGGGCGCCGGCCGTGAGGCTGCGATTCGTGCGCTGCAGGGTGCCGGCTTGGAGGTCAGCATGATCAAAGATGTTACCCCCATTCCCCACAACGGATGCCGTCCTCCCAAGAGAAGACGTGTATAATTTTGTTTAAGGAGGAAACGAGCAATGGCGAAAAATATGCAGCCGATCCTGAAAAGATGCAAGGCTCTGGGCATCAGCCCCTCCGTTCTGGGTATCAATAAGGAAACCAGACGCAACCCGAAGCAGGGCAGAAGAAAGCAGAGCGAATATGCAATTCAGCTGAACGAAAAGCAGAAGGCTAAGTTTATCTATGGCGTTCTGGAAAAGCAGTTCCGGCATTATTATGAGATGGCCAGCAAGATGGAAGGCGTGACCGGTGAAAACCTGCTCCGTCTTCTGGAAAGAAGACTGGATAATGTGGTCTATCGTTTGGGCTTTGCCAACAGCAGAAGAGAGGCCCGCCAGATGGTTTGCCATGGCCATATCACCGTAAATGGCAAGCGTGTGGATATCCCCTCCTATCAGGTATCTATAGGCGAAGTGATCTCCATTCGTGAGAAGAGCCGTGGTTCTGAGCATGTAAAGCAGATTCTGGAGAAGAACGCAGCTACGATGATTCCCAAGTGGCTGGAGCTGAACAGAGAGAATCTGGAGGCCAAGGTAGTTGCCTTCTCTGAAAGAAGCGACATTGATTTCGATATCAATGAAACCCTCATCGTCGAGTTGTACTCCAAGTAATGCAGTTTTTTAGACAGCATTCAAAACGCCATAGCAAAGAAGTTTGCTTTTGCATGAAGTGCATGAAGGAGGTTCGCTAATGATCGAGATAGAGAAGCCTAAAATTGACACGGAAGAACTTTCTGCTGACGGCACCTACGGTAAATTTGTCGTGGAACCTCTGGAGAGAGGATATGGCACCACCCTGGGCAACAGCCTGCGGCGTGTGTTGCTTTCCTCCCTTCCGGGCGTTGCGGTCACGTCCATTAAGATCGATGGTGTTCTCCACGAATTTTCCACTATTCCTGGTGTGAAGGAGGACGTTACCGAGATTGTATTGAACATCAAAGGCCTTACAGCTAAACTGCACTGCGACGGCCCCAAGACCGTTGAAATTTGTGCGGAGGGCCCTTGCGATGTTACAGCGGATTCCATCAAATGCGACAGCGAGGTTGAAATCCTGAACCCGGAGATGCATATCGCAACTCTTGGGGAAGGCGCCAAGTTGTATATGGAGCTGACCTTGGATAAAGGCCGCGGCTATGTTCCTGCAGAGCGGAACAAGCAGAATATGCAGAATCCCGTGATCGGGGAGCTGCCGGTCGATTCCATCTATACACCGGTCTATAAGGTGAATTATAATGTGGAACCCACCCGTGTGGGTCAGAGCATCGATTATGATAAGCTCACCCTGGAGGTGTGGACCAACGGCGTTATCGGCGCTCAGGAAGCCGTTTCCCTGGCCGCTAAGGTTCTTACCGAGCACCTGAACCTCTTTGTGGATTTGTCCGATAAGGGCAGCAGCACCGAGATTATGGTGGAAAAAGACGATAAGGGCAAGGAAAAAGTGCTTGAGATGACCATTGAGGAGCTGGATCTTTCCGTTCGTTCCTTTAACTGCCTCAAGCGCGCCGGTATCAATACGGTGGAAGATCTGATTAATAAATCCGAAGAGGATATGATGAAGGTCCGAAATCTGGGACGTAAGTCTCTGGAAGAAGTTGTCTGGAAGATGGCCTCTCTTGGCTTCAGTCTCCGAAAAGACGACGAATAAGCATCAGACCCCACACACAACGAGGTAAAGGAGTGACATTCGATGCCCGGAACCAGAAAATTGGGGAGAGCTACCAGCCACAGAACGGCTATGCTGAGAGCGCTGGTTACTTTCCTGCTTGAGAACGGCAAAATCGAAACAACTGTTACTCGTGCCAAGGAAGTTCGTTCCTTGACCGAGAAGATGATAACAATTGCGAAAGAGGATAATCTGCATAACCGCCGTCTTGTTTTGGCCTTTGTGACCAAGGAAGGCGTTGTGAACAAGCTGTTTACCGAAATCGCTCCCAAATATGCAGATCGCAACGGCGGATATGCCCGCATTACTAAGCTGGGGCCTCGCCGCGGTGATGCCGCCGAAATGGCGATTATCGAGCTGATCTAAAGAGCCTACCTGAGCTTTTAAAACTCGATTTTCTGCATGAATCTTTATGAGCCGCTTCCTGCAAAAAGGAAGCGGCTTTTTTTTACTTTTACTACAAATCGTGCATTTTCATTGGGAATATGATATACTGTAAGAAATTGTTTTGCAGGCTTAATATGCTGCGGTGGCAGATAGACCTTTTCATTCTTTATCTACAGAGCTTTTAAACCATCATCAAATAAATATTTCCATACATTTTTTGGGAATCGCGCAAGCCGCGCAAACGATAAAAACGTGAAAGGTTTTGCACAGCAGACTTTAACAGAACCCTGCGATCTGAGAGAGACTGCGCCGATGGCCGGCAGATAATTCGGTTGTTTTGTGAAATATCTCTCAGAAAAAATGCCTGCAGTCGGCAGGCAGAGAAGGAATTTCTGTATTTTGCGGCTCGGGTTGCGGGTTGCATAGAAGTGGGAGGATGGATATAGCGATGAAAAGTGATTTTTCTAAGGGCAGTGTGGCCGGCAATATTATGAGTTTGGCTGTGCCTATGACGCTTGCACAGCTGGTAAATGTTCTATACAATGTGGTAGACCGCATTTACATTGGCCGCATGCCTGAGAATGCTACTTTGGCTATGACAGGCCTTGGCGTGTGTTTCCCCATTATTACAATGGTCATAGCCTTCGCCAATCTTTTTGGTATGGGGGGCGCTCCGCTGTGTACAATTGCACGAGGGAAAGGGGATCAGAAGGAAGCGGAAAGCATTATGGGCAATTCCTTTATTCTCCTGCTTATATCCGGAGCGGTTTTGACCGTGCTCGGCCTGCTTTTGAAGGAGCCATTATTATATGCTTTTGGAGCCAGCGCAGAAACCTTTCCTTTTGCTGATCAATATATTACTATTTATCTCTGCGGCAGCATATTTGTAATGATCAGCCTGGGTATGAACAGTTTTATCAACAGCCAGGGCTTCGGTCGCGTAGGCATGACGACTGTGCTCTGTGGCGCTGTAGCGAATATCATATTGGATCCTATCTTCATTTTTACCTTTCAAATGGGAATTCAAGGGGCTGCCCTTGCCACGGTTCTATCTCAGTTTCTTTCAGCCATGTGGGTGTTGTGGTTTTTAACGGGAAAAAAGGCAATTCTGCGTTTGAAGAAGGAGTGCTTTCGTTTGAAATGGAAGCGCATCTGTAGCATTACAGCGCTGGGGACGACGGGTTTTACCATGTCTATAACCAATTGTGCCGTGCAGATTATCTGCAACTCCACACTGCAGATATATGGCGGTGATCTGTATGTGGGAATCATGACGGTAATTAACTCCATCCGAGAGGTTATTTCCATGCCGGTTTCCGGTATCACAAATAGTGCACAGCCGGTGCTGGGCTTCAATTACGGGGCTGGGAAGTACAAGAGGGTACGATCCGGCATCAAGTTTATGTCCATCGTCTGCATTGCATATACCATAGTGGCCTGGGCGGTATTATATGTATTTCCAGAGTTTTTCATCCATATTTTCAACCAGGATCCGGAGCTTACCCAGGCTGCTGTTCCGGCTCTTCATGTATATTATTTTGGATTTTTTACCATGTCTCTGCAGTTTGCGGGTCAGTCTGTATATGTGGGGCTGGGTAAATCGAAACAGGCCGTATTCTTCTCGCTGCTCCGAAAAGCAGTGATTGTCATTCCCCTGACTCTGCTTCTGCCAAATCTGTTTTCATTGGGCACCATGGGCGTCTTTTTGGCGGAGCCGATTTCTAATTTTATAGGAGGAGGCGCTTGCTTTATCACAATGCTGGCTACCGTATGGCGCAGACTGAAAGAGGATCCCGAACCTGTGAAACAGACGGCAGTTGGAGACGGAGACGCGTAAATGCGCCTTTTTCCAGAAGAGTGCATGCATTCTCTCCGGCTTTCTGGCATAGCGTCTGCTTGCACAGAAAGATGTAGAAAAATGTCTTAAAAGAAGAAAAAAGGTGTACGAGCACATGCACTGGATTTTGTGTATGAGCAGAAAGCCCACCGGGGTTGTACAAATCCCGGCGGGCTTTCTTGTGTGTAGGTGTACTATGTAACAGCCAAAACTGGATTATATGAAATTGATTTTTGGCGTATGTTTTTCGAAAATTGGATCCGAAGAAAATCCAGACGCTCTTTCTTCCAGCCTTATAGGGCTTCGGCTGGCTCAGCGTATTACGCGAACCCGGATAACTTCCTCTTGGGCCTGAATAGAAGCAATTGTTTCTTCTGTCACATCGCCGGTAACATCCAGCATGGTATAGGCGTAATCTTTTTTGGACTTGCTGGACATGTTCTCAATATTGATGCCGGCTTTTGCTGCGGCTCCGGAGAAGGAGCTGATGGTGTTGGGTGTGTTCCTGTGCAGAATACAGATTCTGGTTCCATCCCTGGGCATGGAGACGGCCGGAAGGTTCACAGAATTCTTGATGTTGCCGTTTTCCAGATAATCGATCAGCTCATCCGCCGCCATACAGGCGCAATTGTCCTCGCTTTCCGGAGTGGAAGCGCCTAAATGAGGAATAGCGATAACACCCTCCGTATCCAGAAGGTCGTCGTCGGGGAAATCGGTGATATAAGCGGAAACCTTGCCAGAGGCCAGAGCGGCCTTAATGTCGGGAGTGCTGACCAGATCGCCACGGGCAAAATTCAGGATCCGCACACCGTCTTTCATTTTAGCAATAGTTTCGGCGTTGATCATTTCTTTTGTATCAGGGGTAAGGGGCACATGAATGGTGATGTAATCGCACTTTGCATAGATTTCATCCCTGGTGGTGGCGTGATGGATTGCTCTGGAAAGCCCCCAGGCCGCATCTACCGAAAGGAAGGGATCATGGCCGTATACTTCCATCCCCAGGCTTTTGGCAGCGTTGGCAACCATGGCGCCGATAGCACCCAGACCAATGACACCTAAGCTCTTACCCTTGATTTCAGGGCCCACAAAAGCGCTTTTACCTTTTTCTACCAGTTTGCTTACTTCTGCGCCCTTGCCTTTGAGAGTTTTGGCCCACTCAATGGCAGGAACAATTTTGCGAGAGGTAAGAAACAACCCTGCCAGAACCAGCTCTTTAACTGCATTGGCGTTGGCGCCCGGAGTATTGAAAACAACAATTCCATTTTCACTGCAGCGGTCCAGTGGAATATTATTCACTCCGGCACCTGCTCTGGCAATAGCCAGAAGCTCAGGATTGAATTCCATTTCATGCATGGAAGCAGAACGAACTAAAATGGCGTCGGGGTTTTGCACATCGGTTCCACAAGTGTAGGCATCGCTGAAACGGCTGGTGCCTACTTCAGAGATTTTATTTAAGCATTGAATTTTATACATGGATCAGTGATTCTCCTTCTCAAATTTGGCCATGAAGTCCACGAGCTTTTCTACACCTTCCACAGGCATAGCGTTATAAATAGAAGCCCGCATACCGCCCACAGAACGATGGCCCTTCAGATTTACAAAGCCGGCTTCAGTAGCGGCCTTTACAAATTTGGCGTCCATATCGTCGTTGCCTGTTACAAAGGGAATATTCATCAGAGAACGGTCCTCCGGCACAACGGTACCATGGAACAAAGAGGATTGATCTAAAAAGCTGTAAAGCATATTAGCTTTCTTTTCGTTGATTTTCTTCATTTCTTCCAGGCCGCCGATAGTGTTTTTCAGCCAATCCAGCACCAGCATAGCCATATAGATGGAATAGCAAGGGGGCGTGTTGAACATGGAGCCATTATCTGCATGTGTCTGATAGTTGAACATGGTGGGAGTGATATCCATTGCATGGCCGATCAGATCCTCACGAATAATAACCACCGTCAGGCCCGCAGGTGCCAGGTTTTTCTGAGCGCCTGCATAGAGAAGAGCAAATTTGCTCACGTCGATAGGTTCGCTGACAATGCAGGAAGAGATATCGGCCACCAGAGGCACGCTGCCGGTTTCAGGCAAGGTGTGGAATTTGGTTCCGTAAATGGTGTTGTTGAGGCAGATGTGGAAGTAATCCGCGTCGGGAGTGAAGGTGGAAGGATCCAACTTCGGAATATAGGAGAAAGTTTTATCTTTTGAGGAAGCCACAACATTGGCTTCTCCATAACGGGCAGCTTCCTTATATGCCTTTGTGGCCCATTGGCCGGTCAAAACGAAGTCGGCCTTGCCGCTTTTTGTCATCAGGTTCATGGGAACCATGGCAAATTGGGAGGAAGCACCACCCTGCAGGAAGAGAACCTTATAGGAATCAGGGATGTTCATCACTTCGCGGAGCAAACTTTCTGCTGAATCGATAATGCCCTGATATACTTTTGAACGGTGAGACATCTCCATAACGGACTGGCCGCTGCCCTGATAATCGAGCATTTCATCCGCGGCACGGCGGAGAACCGGTTCCGGCAGCATAGAGGGGCCGGCAGAAAAATTGTAAACGCGTTTCATAGTACGTGCTAACCTCCAATTTCACAAACTTTCCCGTTGGAGCTACTCCGGCTTCTGATACGGATGTTCCAACGGGATATAGTATAATACAATTTATTATAGTGCTTTACTTTGCTGAAGTCAACTGGAATGCATAAAATACGAGCGCTTTTTGCATTTTTCTTCCGAAATCCTTTCTTTATTTCCTCGTATGCCTTCAGTATGCAGGAAAAAGCAGAAATTCCTTCCTGAGACATCCTATGAATTCTCCGCTTCCTACTTTTTAAGAAGAGAAGACTATTATTAGCTCAGGGTCTATAAAACGAAAAAACTATTCCACTGCTTTTATATTTCTTACAGGAAGATGAAGAGGCAAGGGTTTATAGAAAGACTTTACCAGGTTTCCGGCTATGCATATGCATCGCAGGCATGGATATATTCCTTAAATATTAGATGGTTTCCCTAAAGAACTATTTTTAGTTTCTGGCTTGCGTATTGTGAAAAATATGGTATACTGAGAGCATAAAAAACATTTATATCTATAAATATATTTTTATTGGAAAAGTTTTTATAAAAATTGTGTAAACACATTCTGATATCAAAGAGAAAATGAAGGGACATACAACTTGAAGAAAAAGCAAACTGAGTACGGACAATAGCAGATAAGGAGGCATGAAGATGACAGTTAGGGAAGTGATTCGGATCCTGGATGCAGAGGTCTTGGTAAGTGGGGATTTGGATACAGAGGTGAAGACAGCCTGTGGAAGTGATATGATGAGCGATGTTTTAGCCTTTGTGAAGGATCAGGGGATGCTGCTTACCGGGCTGTGCAATCCCCAGGTGATCCGCACGGCAGAGATGATGGATATGCATTGTGTGGTCTTTGTTAGGGGAAAGGAAATCGATCCCTCTATTGTAGAACTGGCTCGCTCCAGGGATATTATTGTTCTGCAGACACGCCATAGAATGTTCAGCGCCTGTGGGCTGCTCTATATGGGTGGCCTGCGGGGAGAGTGAGGTGCCGCATGAGTGCTCTCACATTTACATATGAAGTTCCCGGTGATGATTTCACTCGGGCGGGAGAGGCTTCCAGCGACGTAAAACGCAAGTTGAAGCAACTGGGCTACAATCCTGAGGCTATCCGGAAAGTGGCTATTGCCATGTATGAAGGGGAAATCAATATGGTGATCCATGCCCATGGAGGAGAAGCCAGAGTGGAGGTGGATCCCCAGGAAATACGCATTACCCTTAGCGATAGGGGACCTGGAATCCCCGATGTGGAAAAGGCCATGCAGGAGGGGTGGAGCACTGCTCCAGACACAATCCGGAATCTGGGTTTCGGTGCGGGAATGGGGCTCCCCAATATCAAAAAATATACCGATGAGCTCCGAATTGACACCAAGGTCGGGGAAGGAACTACCCTATATATGAAGGTCCTGGCTTGAAAAGTGTTCTTAGGGGAAAGGGAAGGCGTTTAAAAATGGGGGTTCCGGCTGGGTGTAAAAGAGTTCTCGGATGGGAAACAGGAAGGAGCGGCGTAAGAGGCCGCTCTGCCGTTTTTGGAACCTGCAGGGAAAGAGCCTGCAGCATCCCGGGCGGAAATTGGGTGAGGTGATTGGAATGGACCGTTTTTTTCATTCTGTTATGTTAGATAGCAGCAAATGTATGGGCTGCACCAATTGCATAAAAAGATGCCCCACAGAGGCAATACGCGTCCGGGAAGGGAAGGCGTGTATCATTCCGGAACGTTGCATCGACTGCGGCGAGTGCATCCGCGTGTGTCCCCATCATGCGAAAAGGGCCAGTTATGATTCTCTAGAGAGCATCCGGGCTTTTTCCTATACAGTGGCGCTGCCGGCCCCAACTCTCTATGGGCAATTTAATAATTTAGACGATATTGATATTGTGCTGAACGGCCTGCGCGCTTTGGGATTCAACGAGGTATTTGAAGTTTCCCGGGCGGCAGAGTTGGTTTCTGAAGCTACCCGCAAGCTGATGAAAGAAGGAAAGCTGAAGCTTCCGGTAATCAGCTCGGCATGTCCCGCGGTGGTGAGGTTGATCCGGGTTCGGTTTCCGGATCTTTGCAGCCATGTGCTCCCGATGGCGTCCCCCATGGAAGTGGCCGCCAGGTTCGCCAAAAAGGAGGCTGCTGCAAAAACGGGCCTTCCAAAAGAGAAGATCGGCGTTTTCTTTATTACACCCTGCCCGGCAAAGGTTACGGATTCCCGTGTCCCGGTGAATTTTGCTTCCTCTGAGGTGGATGGGGCAATTGCCATCAGTGAAATTTTCCCGGCCCTGACGGAGAAAATGGAGCATCTGGAAGAGGTGGAGCCTCTCCAGGGTTCGGGTGTGATCGGCGTAGGGTGGGCCTCCAGCGGCGGAGAGAGCGCTGCGCTGCTCAACGATAAATATTTGGCAGCGGACGGGATTGAAAATGTGATTCGTGTGCTGGAAGAATTGGAGGATGAGCGCATTCGGGAGCTGGAATTTATCGAGCTCAATGCCTGTGCCGGCGGATGTGTGGGCGGCGTGGCGTGTGTGGAAAACGCATATGTGGCTAAGGCACGTCTCCAGCGGCTTCGGCGGTATCTGCCGGTTTCTAAGAATCACCTCGCGTGGGAAGAAGTGCCGCTTCTCCGGTGGGAAACGGGATTGGAATTCGCGCCTGTCCTGAAGCTTTCTGACGATATGGGCGAGGCTCTCCGCATGATGGGGGAGATTGACCGGATAACGGAGAAATTTCCGGGCCTAGACTGTGGTTCCTGCGGTGCGCCCTCTTGCCGTGCTTTGGCAGAGGATGTAGTGCGGGGGGATGCAAAAGAAAGCGATTGTATTTTTGTTCTGCGTGAGGAAATCCGCACGATGGCCAACATGTTGGAATCTATCGGCGGCTTTGTGCCGGGAAACATGCATAAAGAGGAAAAGAAAGAAGATTCCGGCAGCTGACGAAAAGGGCAGGAATCATTTTCGAAAAGATTACTGGATAGCAAGGATGATTGCTGAAAAGAAAACTTTTGCTTTATGACAAAGGCTTATATCATTGGAAAAACTGCCGAAAGGGAGGCTGCAGATGGAAGACAGGATGGAGATAAAAACGGCTGGCAGAGCAGAGGAACAATTAAAAGAAAAACTGACGGTATCGGCTTTGGCAGAAGCCTTGGGGGCGGAATGGTTGGTGGAAGGAGAGAAGGAGAGAATTATCCAGGCTGGGTATGTATGCGACCTTCTCAGCTGGGCTATGGCCAGGCTTCCCGAAGGCGCCGCCTGGATGACGGTAATGGGGAATTTGAATGCAGTAGCTGTTTGTTCCCTGAAGGATGGCGCCTGTATTGTATTGACAGATAGTGCCCCTCTGGATGAAAATGCCAGGGCCAGAGCGGAGATAGAGGAGATCCCTATTCTGCGGGTGGAAGCGGGAGCCTATGAGACGGCCCTTCGTTTGGGTGAATTGTTGAGGAAAACACCGTGAAAATCCAATATGACTTGCACCTGCATTCCTGCCTTTCTCCCTGTGGAAGTGACGACATGACTCCCTGTAATATGGTGAACATGGCGGCGCTTCTGGGATTTGATATGATTGCAATAACGGATCACAATAGCTGCCTGAATGCGCAAGCTGCCATAGCTGCAGGAAAGCAGGCGGGGGTTACGGTGGTGCCGGGAATGGAACTTTGCACAGCAGAAGAAGCTCATGTGGTGTGTCTTTTCCCCACGCTGGAGGATGCCCTGCAGTTTCAGGTATATGTAGATGGAAAAAGCTATTTGGTGGAAAACCGCCCCGATATCTTTGGCAGGCAGTTGATTATGGGGGAGGGAGATGTTCTGTTGGGCGAAGAATCCCGTCTGCTTTTGAATGCCACAAAGGTGACCGCTCAGGAGGCCTCCTGTGCAGTTCGCCTTTTTCATGGGGCGGCATTTCCTGCCCATATCGACCGGGATTCCTTCAGTCTTTTGGCCAGCTTGGGTTCTATCCCACCAGAGGCGGAATTCAGAGCAGCTGAAATTACGGCTTCTGGGGATGTGGAGAAGCTTCTCCAAATGTATCCGGAACTGCGGGACATGATCCTTTTGCTGGATTCTGACGCTCATTATTTAGAAAATATGCAAGATCCAGGCCCCTGGTTGGATCTACCGGAAAATACAGCTGCTTGCTTGATCGACGCTCTAAATGGGACAATAAAAGCAACTTGGGGCAGAACATAAAATCTTTACCAGATGTATACCAATGTCTTTGTGGTGTTTCAATGGCGTTAATTTGTAGGTAGAAAGTGGATGAAATGGAATAAGGTTATGATATTGTTATTTTATTAACAATATCATAACCTTATTCTTTTACTTTTTCCATATAAATATATTCTAGATTTAGTGCATATGTATAAATCGAACCGATTTATATAAAATTCAGAATAATTTTGCATTTTTGTATATTTTGATACACAATTTAATTGTTAATATTTTGTCGATTTTTTGCTTGTCTCATAACGAATTTTTGATCGGATTTCACAAAATATTCTGGATTTTAAGCGGGCGGTATGCTATACTGAGATGCGTAAATATGATGCGGTGGCAGAGTTGTTGAATATTTTTCTTTACTTATACAGAAAAAGTTACCATTCTGACAAACTCATAAATTGCCTCTGCTTTACAAAAATTCTCAAAATTTCAGGGAGGAAGAAGAATGCAGAAACGTATCAGCAACCTGCCGTTCACCGGGACTCCGGAGCAGGAAGAAAAATTGAACGCAGTGCTTGCTCGCCATAAGGGCGAAAAGGGTGCTATTATGCCCTGCCTGCAGGAAGCTCAGGAGATCTATGGGTATTTGCCTGTGGAAGTGCAGACCATGATCGCTAAGGGACTGGGTGTTCCTCTGGAGGAAGTATTTGGTGTCTCTACTTTTTATTCTCAGTTTTCGCTGACCCCAAAAGGAAAATATAATATTTCCGTATGTCTTGGGACGGCGTGCTATGTTAAGGGAGCCGCCGCAATATTGGAACAGATCACGAAGAATATCGGAATTCAGCCTGAGGAATGTACTCCCGACGGGCTCTTTTCGCTCACGGCCTGCCGCTGCATCGGAGCCTGCGGCCTGGCCCCTGTAATGACCATCAACGACGAAGTGTACGGGCGTCTCGTTCCGGAAGAAGTGGATGGGATCCTGGCCAAATATAAAGAAGGCAATGCGTGAGTTAGCGCTTAATGTGATGGATATCACGCAGAATTCTATTTCTGCAGGCGCTACGTTGATCCATATTACTGTGGAGGAAAGCGCCTCTAAGGATCGGCTTTCCATCGCCGTGGAGGATAACGGATGCGGCATGACGGAGGAGCAGGTCAGAAGCGTGATTGATCCCTTTTACACTACGCGCACCACCCGGAAGGTGGGGCTCGGCGTCCCGCTGTTTAAAATGGAGGCGGAGATGACGGGAGGTTCCTTCCGGATTGACTCCGAGAAGGGAAAGGGGACAAAGCTCCTGGCGGAATTTGTGCCCTCTCATGTGGATATGATCCCTCTTGGAAATATCACCGATACTATTTTTCTGCTGATTACCTGTAACCCTGAGCTGGATTTTGTCTATCGCAGGGTGAAGGAAGAGGCGGAATTTGTTTTGGATACCAGAGAGCTGCGGAAGATTTTAGGGGAGGATGCGCCTCTGAATGCACCAGAGGTAGCCCAGTGGCTGAAAGGGTATCTGGAGGAACAAACTGAATTGCTAGAAGGAGGAAATTCAATATGAAAACGTTAGCTGAGCTGCAGGCTATTCGAGATAAGGCCCGTATGCAGGTTGGCCTGCGTTCTGAAGGCGGCGCAGAGCTGCGCGTGCAGGTTGGCATGGCTACCTGCGGCATCGCAGCAGGTGCGCGTCCGGTTCTGAATGCATTTGTGGAGGAAGCTGCCAAGCGCGGTCTGCAAAATGTTATGATCACGCAAACAGGCTGCATCGGTATCTGCCAGTTTGAGCCTGTTGTGGAGGTTGTCAACACGAAGGACGGTTCTAAGGTGACCTATGTGAAGATGACAGCCGAAAAGGCAGTGCGCGTGGTGAACGACCATCTGGTCAATGGCAACGTGGTGACGGAGTTCACCATCGGCGCAAATTCATAAGGAGGCTGCAACATGTATCGTTCTAATGTATTGGTTTGCGGCGGTACGGGATGTACCTCCTCAAACAGCGAAGTGATTATCGAAAGGCTGAAGGAAGAAATCAAGAACCACGGCCTGGAAAAGGAAGTTAACGTGGTCCGCACAGGCTGCTTCGGTCTTTGTGCTTTGGGCCCCATCATGGTGGTGTATCCCGAAGGCGCTTTCTACAGCATGGTGAAGCCCGATGACGTCCCTGAGATTGTGGAAGAGCATTTGCTCAAGGGAAGAATCGTTAAGAGGCTCCTGTATCAAGAGACAGTGGTGGATGACAATGCCATCAAGTCCCTGAACGAGACCCCCTTCTATGCTAAGCAGAGAAGAATCGCCCTGCGGAACTGCGGCGTCATCAATCCAGAAGTCATTGACGAATACATCGCTGTGGACGGCTACAAGGCTCTGGGCAAGGTCCTCACGGAGATGACCCCTCAGCAGGTTATCGATGAGGTTAAGGCTTCCGGCCTGAGAGGCCGCGGCGGCGCGGGCTTCCCCACCGGTTTGAAATGGAGCTTTGCTGCTGCTAACCAGGCGGATCAGAAATACGTGTGCTGCAACGCCGACGAAGGCGACCCGGGCGCATTTATGGATCGTTCCATTCTGGAGGGCGACCCCCACGTGGTGCTGGAATCCATGGCTATCGCCGGATATGCTATCGGAGCTTCCCAGGGCTACATATACATCCGCGCAGAATACCCCATCGCCGTAAAGCGTCTGCAGAAGGCTATCGATCAGGCTCATGAATACGGCCTTTTGGGTAAGGATATTTTCGGCACCGGCTTTGATTTCGACATTAGCCTGCGTCTTGGCGCCGGCGCATTTGTGTGCGGCGAAGAGACTGCTCTGATGACCTCCATTGAAGGCAAGCGCGGCGAGCCCCGACCCCGTCCGCCTTTCCCGGCGCTGAAGGGCCTTTTCCAGAAGCCCACCATTCTCAACAATGTGGAAACTTGGGCCAATATCACCCAGATTATCCTCAATGGAGCGGATTGGTTCCGTTCTATCGGAACAGAGCGCTCCCCCGGCACCAAGGTGTTCGCTTTGGGCGGCAAGATCAAGCATACAGGCCTGGTGGAAGTACCCATGGGCACCACTCTCCGGGAAATAGTTGAGGAGATCGGCGGCGGTGTACCGGACGGCCACACCTTTAAGGCTGCCCAGACCGGCGGGCCTTCCGGCGGTTGTATCCCTGCTTCCGAGCTGGATATTAAAATTGACTTCGATAATCTGGCCGCTATCGGCGCTATGATGGGTTCCGGCGGCATGATCGTCATGGACGACACCGCCTGCATGGTGGATATTGCCAAATTCTTCTTGGAATTCACCGTTGACGAATCCTGCGGAAAATGTACTCCTTGCCGTGTGGGTACCCGCCGCCTGCTGGAAATCCTTGAAAAGATCACCAGCGGCAACGGCACCATGGAGGATATCGACCGCATGGAAGAACTTTGCTATTATCTGAAGGAGAACTCCCTTTGCGCTCTGGGCCAGACGGCTCCGAACCCGGTGCTCTCCACACTGAAATATTTCCGCGACGAATACATCGCCCATGTAAAAGACAAGCACTGCCCCGCCGGTGTCTGCAAGGCCCTGACCAACTATGTCATCGACCCGCAGAAATGCCGCGGCTGCACCCTCTGCGCCCGGAACTGCCCTGTTGGGGCTATCTCCGGCAGCGTGAAGGTTCCCCATGTAATCGATACCAAGAAGTGCATCAAGTGCGGGGCCTGCATGGAGAAATGTAAGTTCAACGCGATTGAGAAGAAATAAGGAAGGAGCTGCCAACAGCAATGAATATGGTAAATATTAAAATCAACGGCATGCCCCTCTCTGTGCCGGAAAATTATACTATCCTCCAGGCTGCTAAGGAGGGCGGGATTGAAATCCCTACCCTTTGCTACCTGAAGGACCTCAATGAGATCGGCGCCTGCCGTATGTGTGTTGTGGAAGTAAAGGGAGCCCGTTCTTTGGTGGCCTCCTGTGTATATCCGGTGAACGAGGGCATGGAGGTCTTCACCAATACCCCGAAGGTTCTGAAATCCAGAAAAATGACGCTGGAGATGCTCCTTTCCGTTCATAATAAGTCCTGCCTGACCTGCAAACGCAGCGAAAACTGTGAGCTGCAGGCTCTCTGCAAAGAGTTGGGTGTAGAAAATTCCGACCGTTTTGAAGGCGCTATGCCGGATGCTACGTATGATACCAGCACCCTGCATCTGATCCGCGACAACTCCAAATGTATTCTCTGCCGCCGCTGCGTGGCTGCCTGTGCCAACCAGCATGTGGCTGTCATCGGCCCCAACAGCCGTGGCTTCGACACCCATATCGGGTGCATGTTTGAGCAGCCCCTGGGCAATGTGGCCTGCGTCTCCTGCGGCCAGTGTATCACCGCCTGCCCCACCGGCGCTCTGCAGGAGAAGGATCAGTGTGCAGAGGTTATGGAAGCTCTGGCGGATCCGGAAAAATATGTGGTTGTGCAGACGGCTCCCGCCGTGCGCGCTGCTTTGGGTGAGAGCTTCGGCTATCCCATCGGCACCAATGTGGAGGGCAAGATGGTAGCTGCCTTGCGCCGGATGGGCTTTGATAAGGTGTTTGATACCAATTTCGGAGCGGATCTGACCATCATGGAAGAAGCCACCGAATTCCTGGACCGCGTGAAGAACGGCGGCGTTTTGCCCATGATTACCTCCTGCTCCCCCGGGTGGATCAAATTCTGTGAGCATTATTATCCCGATCTGATTCCCCATCTTTCCACCTGCAAATCCCCCCAGCAGATGACCGGCTCCATGATCAAGACCTGGTTTGCTGAGAAGAACGGAATCGATCCCAAAAAGATCGTGGTTGTCAGCGTAATGCCCTGCGTGGCCAAGAAGTTTGAGGTAAAGCGTGACGATATGAACGCTGCCGGCGAGGACATTGCCGACGTGGATATTGCCATCACGACCCGTGAGCTGGCCCGCATGATTAAGCTTTACAGCCTGGACTTTAAGAATCTGCCGGATGAAAAGTTTGACGATGTCATGGGCGAGTTTACCGGTGCAGCTGTGATCTTCGGCGCCACCGGCGGCGTGATGGAAGCTGCCCTGCGCACGGCGGCAGACGTTCTGGAAGGCCGCAGCGTGGAGAATGTGGAGTATAATGAGATCCGCGGCACCAAGGGCTTCAAGGAGGCCGTTTATAAAATTGCCGGCATGGATGTGAAGGTTGCTGTAGTCAGCGGCCTGAAAAATGCGGCTGAGGTTCTGGATAAGATCCGCAGCGGTGAAGCCGACTATCAGTTTATCGAAGTTATGTGCTGCCCTGGCGGCTGCGTAAATGGCGGCGGCCAGCCCATTCAGCCTGCTTCCGTGTGGAATTTTAATGATGTGAAGGCCCTGCGTGCCAAAGCCCTCTATGATGAAGATAAGGCTATGAAGGTTCGCAAGAGCCATGAGAATCCGGAGATCCAGAAGCTCTATAAGGAGTATCTGGGCGAGCCCGGCAGCCATAAGGCTCATGAGCTCCTCCACACTTCTTATGTAGCGCGCAGCAAATATTAATTGCAGGTAACAAATGCGAAAAAGAACCGTATCTGAGCAGATCTCTTGGAAGCGGAAATAGTAAGGAGCGCCGCAGAAAGAAATTCTGCGGCGCTCCTATTTTTACCTAGAGTTTGCAATGGATATTGAATATATGCCCACTACTTGCCCGTTGTATCCTTTTATAATGGAATTGTCAGCCCATGACTTCTTCAGGGCCTTCGGACCAATCTTCTGCTGTTTTCAGCATTTTATACCCAGTTTGTTCCTGCCCGATCTGCAGCAGAACGAACGCAGTGGAAACAGTTTGCAGATATCCCCATTCCCAAATAGCTTTTGCCGGAGCTCCGGTCAAACGGTGAAGGAGGCTGCAGCGATCCCTGCCCCTGTTCAAAGGATCCTCACTATATTCGTCTATCCATTCCCGCATAAGAACCCCTGCATCATAAGCCTTTTCATAAAAAATACCATCCGGGTCTATGAGCTTGAAGCCGTCTCCTGATATGGTCTCAAGGGTGTTATTGGCGTGGGCATCCCCATGGAGAAGCACGTATTTTGAGGGATCCAGGGCCTTTTCTCGGGAATCCAGATACCGCAAAGCCCGGTTTATCACCTGCTGAGAGCAAGGGCGGCGCAGCGTATTCCAAGTATTTTGGATAAATTCCCGAAACCAGGCCACGCTATCGGCTCCTGTGAGCAAAGGCGGATCCTGTAGGGGAATTTGCCATATCTTTTCCAGGGTGGAACAAATAATTTTTATTTGCTCTGTAATAGAATAAGGAAGCTGGCTAAGAGGCTTCCCCAAACGTTCTAACAAGCAAGCCTTTTTCTCTGTATCGTATCGAAATAGTTTTGCACACCCCCGGCCCTCTGCGGTTTTCAGAGTAAACATACTGCTGGAAAACTCGCCGCCGAGATTTTCAGGCATATCTAATTTCAGCACATATGGTTCACCATGTATTCCGTCCGCGTAGGCAACAAAGGCATGTGTGCCGCCGGAAAGAGCTTCATGGACGGTTATGTTCCACTTTGCTTCCAATTCAGAGACCAAGCTGCCCAGATTCGCAAGCCATGCTTCTCCGGGGGCCCCGGCGGATTTAGCCCGGCTGGCAACAAGAGGCGGAACATCCCTATTTCGGGCTTGCCCTCCCTCGTTTAAGACGGAACCCAAAATCCGATAAAATTCCTTGCGATCGGCAGATCGGAGAATCTCCACATTCCCATCAATGGCGGGATGAAAGGCGGTTTCCCCCATATGAGGCGCGTTTTCTGTTTCCACCTGAACATTTCCCCGCTCATAGCAGCAGAGTTCGGGGTGGAAGACGGAAACCGCGGCAAGAGGGTCATGTAGAGTCAGCTTCCCGGCACTTTGCAGCCAGGCGCTGCCGAAATCAAAAACTGCCTGCATCAGGGTGCTTCTTGTGTTCAGAAGCAGACTAGCTTTACCGGCTTCTATGGTCATTTTGTTCGTAACCTCTAATGGAATTACTCTGTGAATGGGCACAAAAGCAGCAAAAACTTCTTTGGAAGCCAAAGGATCCGCCCAGGAATTCCAATTATAGGTGGGGTCAGGGAGTTTTTCGGCCCCAAAATAGCCGTTCATCACATAAAGACCTTTGAGAAGGCCGGGCGCATCGGGATGATTTCGGAACATTAGGGCTATATTTGTCATATTGCCAATACCAATCAGAATTACTTCGTGGGGGTTTTGCCGGATCTTTTCATACAGAAAAGAAGGGGCATCTCCGGCCTCAAAGTTTTTGTGCGGCCAGTGTTCCAGCGCGTAAGCCCCTTCGGGAGTGGGGTATACAGGAACAGGTTGCAGCGTTTTATCCGTGCCGGCTACGATGGGAACACTTCTTCCGGCCGCCCGGCAAATGGCGTCGGCTACGGCAGCCCGCCTTTCCGGTTCCCCGCAGACGGTCGTTATGCCTAAAAGGTTGCATTGAGGCTCCTTGAGCAGATAGGCAAGGCAGATAGCGTCATCGATGTCACCGCCGATATCTGTATCCAGTAATACTTTTTCCATATAGTTTCCTCCTGTATATTTGTCATTCAAACAGCATACAAGAGCATATTGCAGATTCCCATGGTGCGCTTCCTTTTCATACTTGAGAATGTATATATTTGTATTGTAGCATATACGTGCAGCATATTCTATCGTTTTTCTTAAGCTTAGGGACCTATTGGAACACAGCTCCGATTATCCTCCATAAACTCATCCTCCCACCCAGTGGGAGGAAATATGAAAATGTAAGAAGATTGTAAGATACTGTTTACAGAAAAGAACCCTTTCCGGATGGGAAATATGGTATGCTGATTCTATCAGCGGTGCGCCGCAAGGCGGATCCCGCTTTATGAACGGAGAAAAGGCGCGGAAGGGGCATGAAATAGAATGGCTGCATATAAAAGAAACATGGGCGGTGAGGAAAGGAACAGGCGCTTTAAGGGCTGGAGGCTTTTCTTTTTTCTTCTGGGCTTTTTCGGAACTATTTGGTTTTCCATTCCCCTGCTCTGGAATGTGAGAAATATCGGCGGCATCCTGGGGCTTTTATTTTCGGTTTGCCTTATGGCGGGGAGCTGCTTTCTCCCCAGAATAGCGGCGCACTTTTCCCTGAAGGCCAGAAAACGGGCCCGGTTTGCTTTTGGGGGCTGTATGATCCTTCTGTTTTCTTGGGCGGCGGTGCTTTCCGCCTGCATGGCGTATGGGGCGTTCAGCAGCCCAAAGGAGGATACGGAATACACGGTGGTCATTCTGGGAAGCAAGGTAAACGGCACATCTCCCAGCGCAGATCTCTGGCAGCGCATTCGGGCCGCGGCGGAATATCTGAAGGCGCACCCAGAGGCGGAGGCCGTAGCAAGCGGCGGGCAGGGCTCCGGGGAAAGCATTACCGAGGCGGAAGCCATACGAAATGCCCTTGTGGAAATGGGAATTGAGGAGGGCCGGATTTATCTGGAAGGAAAGTCTACGAATACAAGGGAAAATTTAGAATTTTCCATGAAAATTATCCGGGAAAACGGCCTCAGCGAATCCGTAGCTTTGGTGACGGATGAATACCATCAGTTCCGGGCGGGCAGGATAGCCGCCTCTCTGGGGGTGGAATCCGCCGCCGTATGCGCCCATACGCCCTGGTACATTTTTTCCGCCTGCTGGGCTCGGGAGCTTTTGGCTCTTTCCAAATTTCTGCTTCTGGGCTGACCCCCTGATGGGGAACACTTTCGGCATATTGGAGATATGATGTTGCAGATGCATCGGGCCGCTGTTTTCTGAAATGGGAAACAGCGGCTTTTTCCTTTTTTGAAGCTCTGCGGGCGTTTACGGAAGAGAGAAAATAGTGTATACTAAAAAATAATGAGAAAACAGGCTGCAGATCGGTAACCGGCGGGATTTTCCCACCGGGTAAGCACCCTTTGGCGGCGTATGGAAAATAGAAAGCGGAAATGCATATCGCGTTTTATAGCATCCTGTGTGGACGGAGGATTCAAGATGAAGGCAGTGTGGATTCAGAATGTAAAACTGTATGATCCGGTTTCGGGTTTGGATGGTGTTCCGGGGGAAATCCTTTTGCAGGAAGGAAGGATCCTTTCGGCAGGGAAGGCCATTGCTCTGCAGGATACAGGCGGCCTGGAGCTGGAAATCGTGGATGGAAAAGGTCTTTGTGCAGCTCCCGGCCTGGTGGATATGCATGTCCATCTCCGGGATCCGGGGTTTACCCAAAAGGAAGACATTGAAACAGGATGCCGGGCTGCTGTGGCAGGCGGAGTAACCTCCCTTTTGTGTATGCCAAACACAAAACCCGCCATCGATACAAGGGAAACTCTCCGCTATGTGCTGGATAAAGGGGAAAAAGCGGCTGTCCGCGTTTATGCGGCGGCAGCTATCACAAAAGGGCTCAGCGACGAGGGGGCTCTCTGTGAACTAGAAGCTCTTTATGAGGCGGGAGCGGCGGCTTTCAGCAACGACGGCAGGCCTGTGACGGATTCCGGGAAAATGGCGGAAGCCCTTCGGCGGGCAGCAGCACTGGGAGCGCCGGTGGTCTCCCACTGTGAAGATTTGTATCTTTCAAAGGGCGGTTTGATGCACGAGGGTTCCGTCAGCCGGGCGCTGGGGGTCAAGGGAGTCCCCAGGGCTGCGGAGGAATGCTGCACAGCCAGAGATATTGCGTTGGCCGCGGCTTACAATGTGCCGGTGCATATCTGCCATGTGAGCACCAAGAACAGCGTCGCCATGATCCGGGAAGCACGGGCACGGGGCGTGCAGGTTACCGGCGAGACGGCTCCCCATTATTTCGCTCTTACGCATGAGGAATTGCGGGGCAGGGATGCAGATAAGCGGATGAGCCCACCGCTCCGGGAAGAGGAGGACAGGCTGGCTATTATCGAGGCCTTGCAGGATGGGACCCTGCAGGCCATCGCCACCGACCATGCTCCCCACACCCCGGAGGAAAAGGCGTGCTTTGAGACGGCTCCCAACGGAAGCATAGGTATGGAGACCTCTCTGGCAGCTTCCGTCACCTATCTGGTGAAGCCCGGATATCTGAGTCTTCTGGAGGTGCTCCGTCTCATGAGCAGTTCCCCGGCAAAGCTTCTGCATCTGCCGGAGGGCACCGGAAGCCTTGCGGCCGGAGCGCCGGGGGATGTGATCCTCTTTGATCCCAATGAAACCTGGCAGGTGGATCCGGAAAAGCTTCACGGTAAAAGCCGCAATGCGGTCTTTAAGGGAAGGATGCTTACAGGCCGGGTGAAGATGACCTTCTGCCGTGGGAAGCTTGTCTATCAGGATGCATAAACGTGAGTAGTTGAAAGCAGTAAGGCCTGAAAAAGAATGTATAGCTGCGTATTCTCTGGAGTGCTCAGGGCTATCAGATTTTTGAACTGCAATGGGAACACGCAGAATGCAAAAGAATAGAATGCACAGAGTGCAATGAATTTTGGAGGTTGGAACTATGTCCTTGGACAGAATGATCGAACGAATCGCAGAGCTGCAGAACCCCACAGTGGCGGGGCTGGATCCGAAACTTTCCTATATTCCGGAGTATATCCGGGAAAAGGCGGTGAAAGAGCACGGGAAGACTCTGGAGGCCGCAGCCGCTGCGGTGCTGGAATACAATAAGGGCTTGATCGACGCTCTCTGCGGCATAGTGCCTGCTGTGAAGCCCCAGGCTGCCTATTATGAGGCTTTCGGCTGGCAGGGAATGAAAACCCTTCAGGAGACCATCGCATACGCCAGGGAAAAGGGAATGTTCGTCATTACGGACGGCAAGCGCAATGATATCGGCACCACGATGGAGGCCTATGCGGCGGCCCATCTGGGAACCACAGAGGTGGGGGGGGAGACCTTCACGCCTTTTGGCGCCGATGCCCTGACGGTAAACGGATATCTGGGAACAGATGGCATTGCACCGGTGGTAAAAGTCTGCGGGGAAAAGGACGCCGGAATGTTTGTGCTGGTGAAAACCTCTAATCCTTCCTCCGGCGAGCTGCAGGACCGGGTTCTGGATGACGGTCTGACTGTCTATCGCACCATGGGAGACCGGTGTGAGGAGTGGGGAAAAGAGCTTCCCGGCAAATACGGCTATTCCGGTGTGGGCGCTGTGGTAGGCGCCACCTACCCCAAGCAGTTGGGAGAATTGCGGGCGGCTTTGCCCCACACATTTTTCCTGGTGCCGGGCTACGGCGCGCAGGGCGGCGGGGCAAAGGATGTGGCTCCTGCCTTTGACGAGAAGGGGCTGGGGGCAATTGTAAACGCCTCTCGTTCCATCCTTTGCGCCTGGCAGAAAACCGGCGCAGCTCAGGAGGATTTTGCCAAGGCCGCGGCGGCGGAGGCTATCCGCATGCGGGATGATATTCTTTCCGAAGTGGGCGGGATTCGCCTCTGATGAAGATGGGAGGAAAAGCTTTGAAAAAATATGATGTGGAAAGCTGCGAGATCCTTAGGAAAGAGCAGCTTACGGAGGATATTTTCGATGTGACCGTCCGTTCCCAAATGGCCAAAGCAGCGGTGCCTGGGCAGTTTGCCCATATATTTGTTCCCGGCAAAACCCTGCGCCGGCCTATCTCCATCTGTGAGATCGGGGAGGAGACCCTGCGCTTTGTCTTCCAGATCCGCGGGGATGGGACGCGCATCCTGGCGGAAAGCCGGGTAGGGGATTTCTGGGATATCCTGGTCCCTCTGGGGAACGGTTTTACGCTGGGAGATCTTTCCCGCAAGGTTTGCTTTGTAGGGGGAGGCATCGGCGTACCGCCTCTTCTGGAGGCTGCCAAGCGTTTTGGAAGGAACGCCACGGTGATAACAGGCTTTCGCAATGCGGGAGCTGTGATCCTGCAGGAGGATTTTAAAAGGGCTGGCTGCGGCCTCATTCTCACTACAGACGATGGTTCTGCCGGAGAGCATGGGCTGGTGACGGCTTTTCTGCCGGAGGACTGCCGGGAAATCTTTGCCTGCGGCCCGACCCCTATGCTGAAGGCGCTCCAGGCGGAGGCGGAAAAGCGCGGCATTCCCTGCCAGATTTCTCTGGAGGAACGGATGGCCTGCGGCGTAGGGGCTTGCCTCGGCTGTGCCTGCAAGCTCAGAGCGGATACGGAATCCGGATGGAGATACGGGCATGTGTGTAAGGACGGCCCCGTTTTTGACGCCCGGCTGGTGGATTTTACATAAGGAAAGGAGCTGGAAACAATGGCGGATCTTCGAGTACATATTGCCGGGGTGGAGCTGAGCAACCCCTTGATTGCTGCTTCCGGCACCTTTGGCTTCGGCCATGAATATGGGGAGTTGTATCCTCTTTCCGAGTTGGGGGGGATCTCCTGCAAGGGGATCACCTTGCAGGAACGCACGGGAAACCCGCCCCCGCGCATTGCAGAAACGCCCTCCGGCATGCTGAATGCAGTGGGTCTGCAGAACCCGGGCGTGGATCATTTTCTCCGGGAAGATCTTCCCTGGCTTCGGGAACAGGGCACGGCTGTGATCGCCAACATCGCGGGCAATACGCCGGAGGAATACTGCGCTATGGCGGAAAAGCTTTCCGATTCCGATGTGGATATGGTGGAGCTGAATATTTCCTGCCCCAATGTAAAACAGGGCGGGGTACAGTTCGGCACAAGCTGCGCCGGTGTGGAGGAAATTACCTCCCAGGTGCGCAGGCATTGCAGAAAGCCGTTGATGGTGAAGCTTTCCCCAAATGTGGCGGATATCGGCGAGATCGCCGCCGCTGCAGAAGCTGCGGGAGCAGATGCGGTTTCCCTCATCAATACCCTTACGGGAATGCGGATCGATATCAACACAAGGCGGCCCATCATCCGCAATAATACAGGCGGCATGTCCGGCCCAGCGGTGTTCCCGGTGGCGGTGCGCATGGTGTGGCAGGCGGCCCAGCGGGTAAAGATCCCCGTGGTGGGGCTTGGGGGCATTGCCACGTGGCAGGACGCGGTGGAGATGCTTCTGGCCGGAGCAGACGCCCTTCAGATCGGGACGGTGCTCTTTACCGACCCTTATGCTCCCATCAAAATAAAAGAGGGCCTAAATGCATATCTGGATAGCCATGGCCTTTCCTCTGTGACGGAGCTGACGGGCAAGGTAATTCCTTGGTAAAATACCTGTGACCTGGCAGAGGCTTACGTAAAAGCAGAAATATTTTTGGGGATTGGCGGAAGAAAATGAGCTCTGCACCTGGCGAATGCCTACAGAATGGTTAAGTGCATATGCGGCCCGCTGCATCGTCACCTGCGAACGCGGTGGGTGAGCTCTATGGCCCGGAGCGGCAAAATAGTATGGATGGAAAGGAATGAACACCCGTGGAAGATACAATGTTGGAAACGACCTCTGGAGCTGGGGAGGCTTACCCGTTTTCGGAGGAATATGAGTTTTTTATACCGGTGCGGCTTTTAGGCGGTGAAGAGGCCATCTGGCGGAATCGGGAGCTTCTAAGGCCTCTTGGAAAGCGCTGCCTGCTGGTGACAGGAAAGCACTCGGCTGTTTCCAGCGGAGCCAGGCAGGATGTGGAAAAGGCTTTGGCCGATATGGGAATATTCTGGGCGGTGTTCGACGGCATCGGGGAAAATCCACGCCTTGAGGACTGCCGTAGGGCAGCTCGGATCTGCCAGCAGGAAGAAGCGGATTTTGTTATAGGCATCGGCGGCGGCTCCCCCATGGACGCGGCCAAGGCCGTGGCTGTGCTGGCGCTGGATCCGGAGCTTCCGGAGGAGGCGCTTTTTGAGAAAAAGTGGCCCGGCAGGCCTATTCCCTCGGTTGTGGTAGGCACCACCAGCGGAACAGGCAGCGAGATCAGTTCCGTTTCGGTGCTCACCTGCCCGGACGGAAGGAAGCGATCCATCTCAGCCCCATCTCTGTATCCGGCCCTTTCTTTTGGGGATCCCAGGTATACATATTCCATGAGCCGGGCGGCTACAATTACCACAGGCCTGGATGCTTTCGCTCATGCGGCAGAGGGGTATTTTTCCCCGAAATGCGGTAAAATCACCGCATCCTTTGGGGAGATGGCCATTCCTGTCCTCTGGAAAAATCTGTATAAACTGTATAAAGGGGAAGAACTCACAGAGGCCATGCATAAGGAGCTCTATGAGGCTTCTTTGTGGGCGGGTTTTGTGCTGGCCGCGAATGGTACTTCCTTTCCCCATCCTTACGGCTATGTGCTCACAGAACGGTATGGCGTGCCCCACGGCAGAGCCTGCACCACGTTTTTCCCGGCGCTGCTGAAGCGTGTGGAGGAAACGGCGCCGGAACGAGCCCGCCGGCTGCTGGAGCTCTGTGGATGCAGCCGGGAGGAATTGATGGAAGTCATTCGTTCCATGAGCGATACGGAGTCCATCCGTATGAGCGGCGAAGAGATTGAAGGGCTCCGCAGCCGGTTTCACGGCCTGAAGCATTATGGCAATGTTCCGGGAGGCTATGATGAGGAACGGGGGCTGGCTGTTTTCAGGGAGCTCTTTTCCGATGAAACGAACCGAGAGGGGGAGAAGGTTCTGTGAGCAGAGAGGCGACCCTGGGAATCTGTTTCCCACAGGGAACGGAAAATCTGCCGGGGAAGACAAAGATCCTTCTGATACGCCACTGCGAAGCGGCGGGAAATACAGAAGGTGTATTTCAGGGGCGGATCGACACAGATATCAGCCCCAACGGAGAAAAGCAGCTGGAGCTTCTGGCTCTCCGCTGCCGGAATATGAAGATTGACGCCATGGTAACCAGCCCACTGCTTCGGGCGGTGCGCACGGCGGAGGCTGTAAACCAATATCACCGGCTTCCGCTGGAAACAGAGCCTCTTCTGGCGGAGATTGACGCGGGAGCCTTTGAAGGCGTGAAATGGGAGGAGCTTCCCCTGCGGTTCCCCGAGGCTACCAGGCAGTGGTATGAGGAGCCGTGGAATTTTCAGGCGCCTGGCGGCGAAAGCATGCGGCAGGTTTATGAGCGGGTTTGGAAGGGGATTTTGCAGGTGGTGGAACGGCACAGAGGGCAGACGGTCTGCGTCGCTTCCCATGGCTGCGCCATCCGGAATCTTCTTTGCCGGGCAAAGGGACTTCCCATAGAGAGGATCGGCGAGATCCCGTGGCTGGACAATACAGCCCTCAGCGTTTTAGAATTTTCCGGTGAGAGCTGTGTAGGCGTACCCCTTATGGGGGACGCCTCTCATCTTTCCCCGGAAACCTCCAGCTTTGCTTCCCAGTCCTGGTGGAAGCAGTGAGGAAGCCGGGCAGTGAAGTGAAGCGGCAGAAGAGCAGATGAAGAACCTGGAGAAGGGTGCAGCTTGCAGAAAAAGCGGAAACCTGCGTATAAGAAGGAGATATAACATATATGAAAATTCTGGCGGTGGATTTGGGAAAAGCCAGAACAGGCCTAGCGGTCTGTGATGAAATGGAGCTTTTGGCCAGCCCTGTGGGCACAGTGACGGAATACAACAGGGAAACACTGGCTCGGAAGGTAGCCGAAAAGGCGGCTGAGCTGAGAGCGAAGGAAATTGTCCTGGGGCTTCCTAAAAATATGGATGGCACGGAGGGGGAAAGCGCTCAGGGAGCCAGAGAGTTTGCCCATATGCTGGAAGAAGCCGCAGGGCTGCCAGTAGTCCTCCGGGATGAACGGCTTACAACGGTTTCCGCCCACGGGTATCTGAACACAACCGATACAAGAGGGAAAAAGCGCAAGGCTGTGGTGGATACGGTCTCTGCCGTCCTGATTCTGGAAAATTATCTTGCCTACCGGAAGAATCATAGCAGCTGAGGCCGGAAACAGGTGCGTCGTATTATGGTTTGAAAATATTGGGTGAATAGCAAATGCAAAAGACCTCTCCCCGCCGGGGAGAGGTCTTTTTATACTGGGAATCCTGCAGTATTCCGAATATATGGCTCAAAACCTTTTCCAGTCTGGTTGGCTTTGGCCGTCTCAGTTTTGACTCTCACAGTTCCTCTTCTGAGATGGGAGAAAGCTCTGCTTCCCGGCTTTCAGAAACATACCGGTCAAAAGCCAGGCGGGGGTCTCCGTTTTGCAGGTAGATGATTCCACGCAGTTCAAAGCCGTTTTTTCGCAGAAATTTCTGCATGGATTGGTTCTCCTTGTGGGTGTCCATCCTGAGCCAGTGGACGCCCTGGGCCCGGCATAATTCCTTGGCTTTTTCCAGGAAACAGGAAGCTACGCCCTGACCCTTATAGCGGTTTTTCACGCATACCCGGTGGATAACGGCATACGGTTCCTGGGAACGCCAATTTCCCTCTTCAATAATGGTATAGGTAGGCTCGCCGTCAAAAGAAATGGAGGCATAGGCCACGGTGTCTTCTTTTTCCTGGAGAAGATAGCCGTAGCCGTTTTGAATGTCCGAGCCAATGGATTCCGCGTTTGGGTATCCATCCTGCCATTGGTTGATACCCTGGCTGCGGAAATACGCCTTTGCTTCCTCTACGATTTCCATAATTGCAGAAATATCCGCTGTTTTTGCCTTTTCCAGATCCATATCCTGTCCCCTCTTTTAGCGTTTCTCTGGATAGTGTTTCTCGGCGGTGAAAATCCACCGCAGCTTTTATTGGAATCTGATTTTCTCGACTTTTGCAGCCTGGTGAAATAGAAGGCTGGATACCCTGTGGATACCACTGGCGAATTGTATGTTCAATATAGCATGCTTTTCCTTTCTTTACAATAGAGAAGTTTGTTTGAAAATGCAGAATTATTATAGTATATATAATTGAGTGCAAAAGTATTTACTTTTATTGAAAGATATTGTATGATATAATCAAAAAAGATATATAAAGGAGGATAAAATATGAAAAGATCTGGTTTGAAAAAAATTATATCGTGTGTACTGATCTTTGTGATGTGTTTAAGTTTTGGAAAATTTAATTCATATGCTATAAGTTTACAGTAGCATAACGATATCTCCTTTGAAAAGCGTTTGTCTGATAGTTATATCGAAATTCAATACCAGAATGAAACTATTCAGGCTTCAACTGATGATGGGTGGGTTACGGAAGAGGAAATGATTAAGGAAAGTGAGGCTCAGGGAGAGGCGCTTAGAGCTTACAAGCTTTTAACAAATACGTTCCCTATGAGAGAGGATTGTTCCTGGATATATCCCGAGGAATACGGCGGGGCGTATATAGACGATAATAATAGTTTGGTAATTGCACTAGTTGATTGCACGGCTGAGTTAGAGGCGGAATATAGAGCCCTTTGCGGAAATTCTGAAAAACTCTTGTTTAAGGATGCTGCACATTCTTTGGAAGATTTGGAAGCGTATGCCTCTAGTATAGGGCAGTATGCGGAGCAATATGCTATAACAAACTACGGAGTGGATGAAGAAGAGGGCACGGTTGTAGTAGGCGTAGAATCGGAAGATGTCAAAAAATTTGCAGCGGCCTTGTGCCAGACACGGGCACTTTCCCGGGCAAATGCAGATTTTTCTATACCTGTAGTAGTGAAGGAATCGGAATATGCTCAGCTATGCGCTACTGAATTGATTGGCGGCAGTGAGGTAAGCGTCAAGAGGAGCAATGGTACATACAGCAGTTCTATCTGTATTGGAGGCAAATTTGGAGGAAAATCCGTTATTATTACCGCTGGGCACGCTATGAATAAGGGAGAAACCGTGTATTATGGGGGAGGGGCCTCCAGCAGTAAATTAATAGGATCAACCTTATATTCAAGATGTGGTGGAGGCCAAACAGGAGATTTTGCTATTGTGGAAGTGAAAAACAATTATACTGCGACGAATAAGGTTAAGAATATCAATGGTGCTTCTTCTACTGTAAAAGGTGTCTATTCAAAGCCTCCTAAGAATACAGAAATTTATAAATATGGATTTAATAAGGGATACGCTAAAGGTAAAATGATTAGTTCCAATGAATCGTTTCGTGTGAATAATGATGGTAAAATGATAAATGTCACCGGAATGTGTGCTGTACAGATGGAGTCGAGTTCCGCAGTGGCTGGGGGAGATAGCGGCGGAAGCGTATATACCTATTACAGTTTGGATGGAGGGTTTAATATCTGCGGCTCTGTTTCGGGTTTTCAGAGCTCCACCCAAACTATGTATTATTCTCCTCTTATATATGCGGAAAACCTGGGCTTCTCACTAAAATGATCCAATGTCCGTTTTATGAGGTGATTCTATGAAAAAAGGAATTTCCTGTTTTCTGCTGCTCCTCTCTTTCCTTTTCTTTGGGATCTTCGTGTATCGGGGAAATCAGATAGACGCCTATCTTCTGGAATTTCCGGAGGATCAGGAACTCCTGGAAAATGATGGATTGGGGGAGCTGGGAAAATTTGAGGAAAAAGATCCCAGCCTGCCTTACAGCCGCGGGGAGCCGCTGGACGGGGAGCTCTTTAACCGGGAATACGCGGAATTCCGATGGCCCCCCAGCATGGTGATCCTCCTGTCCGGGTGGACGTCTCCCTTTAAGGATGATGATATGTGGACAGTGACCCTTTCGGAGCCCCTGTATTATTACGCTTCCCCTCAGGACGCAAAGCCCGCCCTTGTTTTGGAGGCCGGGAAGGAATACCTGATATATTCCAGGTATCTGGAGTCTGCCGATATCTCCTCTGTTTTATTGAATTACTGCGGGGGCCTTCAGTTTGGCATAGGAAGCTGGCCTTCTTATGAGGAGGGATGGCGGTATGGGATCCCTTTTATCCCCATGGAGGATTTTGAGAAGATAAAGGATGGGAACTATGAGCCGCCTGGATTTTACTATGTAGGCCTGGGGGATCTGAAGAGGGTCATATTTTCAGACAGGATAGAGAGAAAGACCGCGGAAGGCCTCGCCGAAGAGATCAGCGAGGATGACAGAAGAAACTTGGATCTGGAGGTATATGGTACCGATTGGGTCCTATATGGAGATGGGTTCTACCGTTCTCCGGATCTGGTTGAGAGAACGCCTTTGAATATCAGCCACAGGCGCCATACCCTCGACATGTGGGATGGGCTTTGCCTTGCATTGGGCACAGGTTTCCTGGGGGCGGCTGCGGGCTTTTTTCTGAAACTGCGGCGGGTGAGCCGGCCGGGCCGGACGGAAACGGATGGGGAGGGCGCCCGGGCGTAAGCCCTGAGCGTTGCATCCGGGTAATCCGCACGATAGGGGTAAGTTTATGAAAAAATATATCCCGTTTTGCCTTTTGGCCTTGGCCGCAGTATTTTGGGCGGTTCCCGCCCTTCGCAGCACATATGTGGAGACGGACACATCTTCCTTTTACAATGCGGATCTGATGTTCCGGGATTCTATGAATGACATAACCTTTTCGGATAACGGTGAGGGGCGGTTGAATCAAAAAGGGGAGGAGCTGGATGAGGGTACCTTTCTTGAGACATACAAGGAGCTGCATGATGCTAGATGGTCCTTCTTTTTGCCCAACAATCTGACGGTGGTGACCCTTTCAGAGCCCCTCTATTACTACAACTCTCCAGAAGATGCGGAACCGGCCCTCGTCCTGGAGGCAGGGAAACGATATTTGGTCTATTCCCCTGAATTAGAAAGGGAGATTTTCAGGAGAGGGGGGCGCTGGATAGGATACGGGCTGGTAAGCTGGCCCACCTATGAGAAGGGCTGGCGATATGCAAGGCCGCTTATTCCCATGGAAAAATACGAAGCGCTTTTGGATGGCACCTATGAGTTGCCGGAGGCTCTTTATACCGGCCTGGGCGATTTAAAGCGTGTGGCATATTCCAGCGCCATGGAGGTTTTTCTTCCGGCGACTTCTGAAGAAAGGGAGGAAAACGGAGGGGATGCAACCGGGAGGTGGCACGATCTGGCTTGTTTCCATTCTGAGGCCGTCTATCATACAGATTTGGTTTTGGCCGACATTGGCGCATATAAATCCCCGGATTTTGTATATCCGCCTCTGAATTTAAGGCACCGGCTTCACAGCTTCGATGTGTGGGACGGTATTTGTGTCGGGCTGGGCACGATTTCTTTTGCGGCCGGTTTTCTTCTTTTTCTGCAGGTATACCTGCGCAAATGGCTTGCTGGCCAACTTTGCCGGTAAGAAGAGCATACAGAAGTACAGAAAAGCCTTTCCGGCTACCGGTAAGGCTTTTCTACGTTTCATTTCACTCTCTTTGGAATATCCTTATCACATTTTATCGCCCAAATTTAAAAATAGCCTTGCATCTGCCGTTAGAATCAGGTAAGATAACAGATTGGCGGAAAAAGCGAAAAAGGCCGAAAAGGGGCGTCAAAGGATGGCGATTAGACGAAATGATCTGGGCAGGGATCCTATCGGAAAGTTGGTGCTGCGGCTGGCAGTTCCTTCTATGCTGGCCCAGTTTGTAAGTGTGCTCTACAGCATTGTGGACAGAATGTATATTGGCAATATCCCGGAGATCGGCGATACGGCTCTGGCAGGCGTGGGAGTCTGCGGCCCCATTGTTACGCTGATCAATTCATTTGCGTTGCTTATAGGAATTGGTGGAGCCCCACTGGCGGCGATCCGTATGGGTGAAAAGAACCTAGAAGGGGCAAAACAGATTTTGGCAAACTGTTTTCTGATGCTTCTGGGGATAGCTGCCTTTTTGACCACCTTCTTTTTGTGTCTGAAGGATCCGCTTCTTATGACCTTTGGAGCCAGTGAGGCCACGTTTGGGTATGCGGAGCAATATTTGACGATTTGTGTTTCAGGAACAGTATTTGCCATTATGGCCACGGGGCTTAACCAGTTTATCATCTGCCAGGGCTTTTCAGGCATGGCGATGATCTCCGTGATGATAGGTGCTGCTATGAACATTGCGCTGGATCCCGTGTTTATTTTTGTGTTTGGGATGGGAGTCCGCGGGGCTGCCATAGCTACGGTGCTCTCTCAGATGGCAAGTTTTCTGTTTGTGGTTGGATTTTTGAAAAGTTCTCGGGCGGTGCTGCGTTTAGGCTTTGGCGGCTATTCTTTTCGCATTATGCGCCGGGTAATGACATTTGGTTTTTCTCCGTTTATCATCAGTGCAACAGACAGTGTCCTCATTATCGTTATGAACAGTGTGCTGCAGCGGTATGGGGGCCCAGAAAATGGAGATGCCTTCATCACCTGCGCCACAGTGGTGCAGAGCTATATGCAGCTGATTACCATGCCCATGGCGGGGATTACTGGGGGAACCCAACCAATTTTGAGCTTTAATTATGGGGCGGGCAATACAGCCAGGATCCGAAAGGCTTTTTGGAGGATCATTTTTCTTTGCGCAGGTTTTACTACGATTATGTTTTGTATCAGCCAGACTTGTTCCTCTCTGTTTGTGGGGCTTTTCACAAAGGACACGAGCCTTACGGAGCTTTCTGTTTGGGGAATTCGCACTTTTACGCTGGGGATAATCCCTCTGGCGTTCCAATATGAGATAGTGGATGGTTTTACTGCTTTGGGAATTGCCAGGATTGCTGTTACGCTTTCTCTGACGAGAAAAATTCTGTATTTGATTCTAACGCTTGTGCTTCCCATTTTCTTCAGTGCGCCCGGGGCTTTTTATGCGGAACCCGCCGTGGATATATTCTGCGGTATTTTGGCGACGGTTACATTTCTTTTGAACTTTAATACGCTCATGCGCCGGCGGGATGAAATGCCAGAAGGGCAGACCCTTTACAGCTGATCTGCAGATATGGGGCATCGTCTTCTCTTTAAGAAACTCTATTGTATAGGAAAAATCACCTCTTCCTAACAGAAGGAAAAGGTGATTTTTTGTGTATATACCGTTTTATATCTGTTGTGGCTTTTGCCCGCGCTTGTGATTCTATTCCCGCTTCCCTTGCTGCCCTGTCTTCCGGCGGGCCAGAAATGCCTGCAAACGACTCCACGCAGCATGCAGACCGCAAAAAATTAGGAGTGATAGGAGCGCCAGAACTACATATATTGCGAATAGGGGAAGATGGAAGGCGCAGAGGGAAAAGAGTGAATGGAACAGCGTAGCTCCCAGGAAAAACCCCGCGGCCATAAGGCCGAAAAGCACTCCTCGCAGCCAGTTCATGGGAAGGCTGGTTTTAAAAAGCACCATCAGCCCAGAAGTTGCAGAAAGGGTGACCGCCAGGGTAGAGGTCTCTTCTTCTGAAAGATGGAAGAGAGAGGAGGCAAGCATAGTCATCAGAATACCTGCTACAATGGTGAGTGCTCCGGGAACAGCTTTAGAGAGCACATTTTTCAGAAAGCCTCCTTGCACCCGTTCCCGATTGGGTTCCAGAGCCAGAACAAAAGATGGGATACCAATTGTAAACATGCTCATGAGGGTCATCTGGATGGGCTGGAAGGGATACTGCGCGTTGAGAAACAAAAACAAAACGGCCAAAATAGCGGAATATATGGTCTTCACTAAAAACAGGGAGGCCGAGCGTTGGATATTGTTGATAGACCTCCGTCCTTCTGCCACAACATGAGGCATGGAGGCAAAATTGGAATCCAGCAGCACAAGCTGAGAAACGTTCCGGGCCGCTTCGCTGCCGGAGGCCATAGCTACGGAGCAGTCTGCTTCTTTCAGCGCTAGGACGTCATTGACGCCATCACCCGTCATGGCTACAGTGTGGCCCTGCTCCTTCAGCGCTCGGATCAGATCAAATTTTTGGGAGGGCGTCACTCTGCCGAACACTGTGTATCGGCCGGCGGCGTCATAAAGTTCCTCAGGCGTTTTCAGCGTGGAAGCGTCCACGCACCGGTCATATTCTTTCAGGCCTGCACTTTGAGCGATGCTGGAAACGGTCTTTACGTTATCGCCGGAAATAATTTTCAGTTCTACTCCCTGCTGTTCAAAATATTCCAGAGTAGCGCGGGCTTCCTTACGGATTCTATCCCGCAGAATCAGCAGCCCCATGGGGGCAAGGGAGGAGGGAAGCCCTTTCTCACGGAAGGGGGATTCAGAATGTGCCAGAAGGAGCACCCGGCGACCTTCAGGAACGGCGGCAAGTTTTTCTTCCACTTGAGGCGGCATATCTGGCAGAATAAACTCCGCTGCTCCCATAACATAGGTTCCGCGATCTCGAAAGAAGGCGCCGGACCACTTCTTTTCAGAAGAAAAGGGAATGATTTCGGAAGCTTCCTGAATAGTTTGCTCCCGGCCAAAGCTTGCTTTCACAGCCCGAAAAGTGGGGTTGTCATCTGTGAGGACGCTGGTGAGAGCTCCCAGAGCTTCTTCCATTTCCTCCTTTGAAGCAGAAAGAGGCAACAGTTCTTCTACTTCCATGGAGCCCTCGGTAATGGTGCCTGTTTTATCCAGGCAGAGGACATCCACACGGGCCAGTGTCTCAATACAGTATAGTTCCTGCACTAAGACCTTATATTTGGATAGGCGTATGATTCCCACAGCCATGACGGTGCTTGTCAAAAGAACGAGGCCTTCCGGAATCATGCCGATCAGGGCTGCCGCGGTGGTGACTACTGCATCCTGCAGGGAGGAATGGGTGATGAACGTCTGCCGGAGAAAGAGAAGGATTCCCAAGGGAAAGATCACGCAGGAAACAATTTTGATGATCCGCTGTAAAGTCTCCATGATTTCAGAACGGACCTTTTTGATGTATTTGGCACTGTTCATGATGGTAGAAGCGTAGTTTTCTTCTCCCACCCGGTCAGCTCGGGCAATGCAACGGCCGCTGACTACAAAGCTTCCCGAAAGAAGCAGATCCCCCGGCCTTTTGAATACGGCGTCGGATTCCCCCGTCAAAAGGGATTCATTCACCTCGCAGCTTCCTTCAGTGAGAATGCAATCCGCTGGGATCTGGCTGCCAGTGGCGAGCTCAATGCTGTCATCCAGCACGATTTCATGAATGCCAATGGTGAGTGGCTTCCCATCTCGAAAGGCGGTGATCTTGGCCTCAGAAAGGATGGAGAGCCGATCCACTGTACGCTTGGCACGGATCTCCTGTATAATTCCAATAGCGGTGTTGCAGAGGATCACACCCATAAAAAGAAGGTTCTTGTAGGAGCCTACCAGCAGAATAGCAAGAGCCAGCAAAATGTTCACAAGGTTAAAAAGAGTAAAGATGTTATCCCGGAAAATGCGGCCAATAGATTTGGTTTTCAAAGAGGCTTCCCTGTTGTAAAGCCCCTGCTCCATTCGCTCTGCCACCTGAGAAGAGGAAAGACCTTCTCTGGGCGGCGGAAAATACCGCTGTATTCTGGTTGCAGATTCCTGTTCTATAGCAGTCATGTGATAACCTCCTGCGGGCTGCGGTGTGAGATAACCGGTGCAACACATACCGGTTATAAGGGGTGACGGTAAGGTCCCTCCAGGAAGAGACGTTTTGAGGATTGGGATAAAATTTCTTCCAGATGCTGCCGAATGAATTTCTGGGCAGCGGTGGAATACAGATTAAAGTGGTAAGGCTTTCCGTCCTGCCGGATGCGTTCTACCCGGGTGATGCCAAGCTTTTCCCCTTTTTCGGTGGGAATAATTCTGTGGGCTCCATCCGTTTCCCGGGTTATATGCTTAAGATAGCCGGAAAGCAGAAGCCACTCCGTAATTTCAGAGGCCTCCAGCGCCATTTTGGGATTTTCTCCCAAAAGAGGGCGGAGCGTCTCTGTGAGCCTGTTCAGAGAGAGGGGCACGTCCTTCTCCTGTGCTTCCCGGGGGAGTTCAGCCCTCCTGCCTTCGTTTTTTTCGGGCTGAGCGGCTGATTGCCGGAAAGAAGTCTTGGGGGAAGGATTTTCCATTTCCTTTTCGGTATGGCAATTCCGGCTTTGGACCAAGTGTTCCAATAGGGAAGGTTCCCGTTCAAATTCTCCTAAAAGCTCCGCTACATAGCGAAAGCAGCGGGAAAGCCGCGGCTGCAAGAGCGTTTCCCCTTGGGGAATTGGTTTTTTCCCAATAGGGTCTGTGCCGGAGGAAAGCGCTTCAAGATACTGCCTCGCCCGCCGGATCATATCCAGTTCTTCCATTTGGCAAGCCTCCTCTTATTCGGTTGCTTTGTGTGAGAGTATATATCTATACTTCTCCTTTTTTCATTCCCTTATTTTTCAAAAGGCAGCTCTTCCAGAGAAAGCAGTTCATGGTTGCAGTCGATTTCCCAGGAGAAAAGACCTCTGTCCGGATATTCCGCTTCGCCGCACTGATTGTCTACCGGGTCGGCCCTCAAATACTGCTTTGGAGGCACAAAGGCAGACTGCAGCTCGGAATTCGCAGGCATGCGGTAAATATCCAGGTTACCGAAATAATATTTCCAGCGTTCCAGATCCCCCGCCCGGTAGGCGCTTCCTCCAAAAGAGGGATCCGCATACATCCAGCCCCAGGGAGCAATGTAAAACTGGGCCCAGTCGTGCATTCCCGTATCCCCCGGCTCTGCGTAAAGGCCGGACTGCCACCTGGCGGGGATTCCGGCCATACGGCAGAGGGTGATAAAGAGAATCGCCTGCACGCCGCAGTCTCCTTTTAGGTTCACAGCAGCATATTCTGAAATGTTCTCCACAGTGAAATAAGGACGCATAAAGGAATACATGACCTTTGTGGTGATATACTCATAGATTTTCCATGCTTTCGCCACGGGATTCGTCTCTCCGCCCACAATTTCCTGTAAGAGAGAGGAGAGATAGGGGGTGAAACGGATGTGAGGAAGCTGCTCTTCGATATCGAAAGAGGGCTGCTCCGGAGAGGCCTTTGCGGGATCCGGCTCCACGTAAGGGAGCCTGTTTACATATGTATATTCCACAGAAAATTCCTGATCTCTGCGGGACTCCGCCTCCCAGAAAATAGTTCGTTGTTTGGCGCTTCCCGGGGCCGGCAGGCCATTTTCCGGCTGGGAGCTAACGATGCGCAGCTCGGAAACTTGCTGAGCTGTTTCTTGGGGGATGGGAAGGTGGACCCGGAGCTTGCGCCCCTCCTGCAGAGCATTGGGTTCTACCTTCAGGGAGGCTTTCAGATGCAGGCGGGCACTGCGCCCTCCGTTTTCTTTCATAATACGGATGTTTTCGTTCAGCAGGGCAGCGGAACCGGGAGTCAGGGGCTTCAGGCTTCTTTCAGCATAGGCGGGCCGTGTCTTCATCAGGTTGGAGAGGAACCGGCGATAAAAATGGACCTCGCCCTCTATGTAAATCCAATCCACAGCACCCGTTCTCCACAACTCTCTGAGCTCTTCATCCCGGAAATCCTTCACAGAAGAACGCATCAGCCGGAGAGCGTCCTCGTAGGTGTAAGGGAATTCATCCTTTTCCATCACCAGAATCAGATCAAGTTCCATTTCAAGCCTGCTGCGGAGAGCCTGGGGGATCTCGCGGCCAAGCCAGCTGTGAATCAGCTGCCGGGCAGTGTGGAAGTCACCGTGAAGTTTGGCTCGTGTGACGTCTTCCGGAAGAGGGAAAGAAAGAGTAGAAAGATCATGATACATGAGGGAACAATCCTTTCTGAAAATAAATAATTTTGAACACACAAAGACGAAGAGGATTACCAGAGAAACAGAGCTTGCCGGGCGGGCTGTATGAGGCCATAAATAAAGATCCGTCCGATTTCGCCGGAAGAGTTGCTATTTCCTCTTTTTTCGCAAAAAGTGTAAAGCTATCTGATGTGTCTCATGGATTGCCGGGGCACCTCCGAAAACGGAGAGAAAACCTTTGCATGCTTCACCTGCTTATTACACCCATTATAGCACAGGAAATTCTGTTTACAAGAAAAGGAAAAACAAAACTCCCCTTCACCCGAAAATTCCAAGAGAGAAGGGGAGCCGCCGGTTCTGTACTGATTTAATCTGTAGTCGCACAGGAGCTATTCCACGAACCGATAAACCTCGGAACCCTGCGCTTTCAGTAGCTCTCTTTTCAGCGCTGCCCTGAGGTCGGCCAGCTGATCTGCAGACGGGCGGACATTGTCACCACAGCGCGTCGTTTTTGGGATAGTCCATACCGGCGCTGGGAAGGCCGCGTCTTCTTTCCTGCGGGGAATAAGATGCCAATGCATATGGGTGGAATTGCCGCTTCCGATCAACTCATAGTTTAATTTAACAGGCTGAAAAGCCCGGAACACGGCTTCCGCCACCTGTGCCATATCCCGGAGAAACGCCTGCCGGAAAGCGGGATCGAGCTCATGAAGTTCCTGAGCGCATACTTTGCAGATAAAAACGGTATATCCGTAAAAAAGCTGGAAATCACCGATCACTACATAACCTGTTTCCGTTTCACAGACAAAATAAGGGTTCCTATTTTCCTTTATTTCCTGTATGCGAGAGCAGACGAGGCATTCCATAAAGATTTCTCCTTTTCGTTTGGTTTGAAGCTGTTACACGTAGTGCAGGCTCTATCGAAATCGGGAATAGCTGAAAAAAACAGATTATGTTGGACTTTCCGCATTTTGGGGGCGGACAATCACAGCTTTTGTCTTCCATTTCCCGCGCTTGTAGCTGACAAAGGCGATGATGACGCCCAGAAGCCAACCAGCGGCATAGGAAAAATAGATGCTGTCTCTGCCAAGAGTAGCTGCCAGAATATACGCCACTGGTATGCGGGCAAGCCAGAGGGAAACGAAGGAGGAAACCATTGGGATTATCATTTCTCCCGCTCCCCGCAGGACAGCTGTGTAAATAAACTGAATTCCCAGAAGCGCATAGAAGGGGAGGACGGAACGCAGATACACTTCTCCAGCCGCAATAACCTCGGGGTTCTGATTGAACATTCGCATAAGGAAGCCGCCGAAAGGATAAATCCCAAAGCCCAGCACCAGGCTGCAGACTATAGCCAGCACCAGTCCGGCACGGGTTCCTTGCTTTACCCGGTCCATTCTGGAGGCGCCCACATTCTGGCCCGTATATGTAGTCATAGCAGTGGCGAAACTCTGAATGGGCATAAAAGCAAAGGAATCAATCTTGTTTGCTCCGCTGAAACCTGCCATAAACAGGGAACCATATCCGTTAACAAGAGCTTGCATGGTCATGATTCCGATAGAGAAAAGCATCTGCTGTAGACCCGAAGGAATCCCCAGCTTCATAGCCTTGAAAAAGAATTCTTTTTTAAAGTGAAATTTTAAAAGACGGATCTCAAGGAACGCATAGTGGCGCTTCAGATACCAGATACCGAAGATCCAAGAGGCCAGCTGAGCGATGATGGTTGCAAGGGCCACACCGAAGACGCCCATCCCCATTGCAGCTGCAAAAAGGAGATCCAGGACAATATTGATGATGGTGGCGATGAGCAGAAAGAGGAGGGAGGTGCGGCTGTCACCGAAGCCCTGCAGAATGCCCGCATTCAGGTTGAAGCCCAGATTTCCGATAATACCGATAAAGATGACAATCATATATGTCCGGGCCATTTCCAGTGTGCCGTCGTCGGGAACCTGCATAAGACGTAAAAGCGGGTCGCTCAAGAGGACGCCCACAATGGTCAGTGGAATACTGGCCACTATCAGGGCGGTATACATGGTATTTACCGTGTGGCGGATGCTTTCAAGATCCTTTGCCCCATAAAACTGAGAGATCATCACGGTGGCGCCCATACCAATTCCCATAAAAAGAGAACTGAGACCGAAAATGATGGGGAACCCCGTGCTGACAGCGGCCAGAGCCTTTTCTCCCACCACATTGCCAACTACAATGCTATCCACCATATTATAGAGCTGCTGAAATATGTTGCCCACCAGAAGGGGAAGAGAAAAAATTAAAATTAGCTTATAGGGATTTCCTGACGTCATATCCATAACGCCTGCGTGCTTCTTTTTCACAAATTATACTCCTTTTCTTTATTATCTCCATTGCTGCAGAAGGCTCTCGGAGCAAAAAATAGGGGCGGAACCCGGCAGCTTGGTGGGAATCCCGCCTTGCCGGAATCAGCCCTTATTCTTGCTCTGCCCCCCGGCGGGTTGGTCTTCTGTCCGCCGGGGGGGTATCCATTGTATCCTATGCTATCCAAACCGGAGGTCACTTTTTTTCTGCAATTTCCAGTGCAGCCTTGATTACGTCTATGCTTCCATCGATACCAAACAGGGAGGAATTAACCACGAGATCGTAGTTATTCATATCCGCCCATTTTTTGTTGCTATAGAAATTATAGTAATTGGCGCGCTGCTTATCCTTTTTCTGCAAAAGATCATCAGCCTTTGCAGCAGGATCTCCGTATTCTTCGACGATCCGTTTTACTCTGTCGTCATGCTCTGCACGAATGAATACATGGAAGCAGTTGGGGTGCTCACGAAGGACATAATCCGCACAGCGGCCTACTATGACACAGGGCCCCTCCAAGGCGGCGTGCTGGATAATATCGGATTGGATCATAAACAGGCGATCATTGATCGGCATATCAGAAACTGTTGAAAAATGGCTTCCAAAATTATATGTTCCCATAACGAGAGAATATAAAAGACTACTGGTAGCCTTTTCGTCTGCTTTTTCAAAAACTTCTTGGCTCAGACCGCTTTTTTTCGCGGCCATGGCGATTAGTTCCTTATCATAAAAGGGAATGTTCAGGGATTCTGCCAGCTTTTTTCCAATGGTCCTGCCGCCGCTTCCATATTGGCGCGCAATTGTGATAACAGACTGCAACATACTGTATTCTCTCCCTTCATAGTTAATATAGACAGCAAAACAAATCTGGTTATTAGACCAATCTCTTTATTTAAATTTACATCTTTTTATGGATATTGTCAATAAAAAGCAAGAATTCCTTCGTTATTTTCCTTATGGTAAAGAAATTTTTCTATGAAAAGAAAATTTTTCCTGAATCTATGCTCTATCCTTTCTGGCTGTGCTATACTTTACATATATAGAAGCGGTGTTTTGTTGGCATATTATATAGGAAATTTTTGCTATGCATCAGAATATAGGAAAAGGAGTCCTTGCAGTTATGAAAACAGCCAGACAGCTTACGGATTTAATCGGGAATACGCCTCTTTTGGAACTAAACCGATATGCGGCGGGAAAGGGGCTTGAGGATGCTTGCCTTTTGGGAAAACTGGAATGCTTCAATCCTCTTTCCTCTGCAAAGGACAGAGTGGCTCTCGCTCTGATTGAAGATGCGGAAAGACAGGGGCTGATCCGGGAGGGGGCCACCATTATAGAGCCTACCAGCGGCAACACTGGGGTAGGATTGGCTTTTGTCTGTGCCATCCGGGGATACCGACTAATTCTCACCATGCCGGATACCATGAGTCTGGAGCGCCGCAGGTTGGCTGCTGCGCTGGGAGCTGAGCTTGTGCTGACGCCTGGCGCTTTGGGAATGCAGGGAGCTGTTGAAAAAGCGGAAGAACTCCATAAAAATATAGAAAACTCATTGATACCGGGGCAGTTTTCCAATCCAGCTAACCCAGCTGCTCATGAATATACCACCGCGGAAGAAATCTTCCGGGATACTGACGGCAGGGTAGATATATTTGTGGCGGGAATAGGCACAGGGGGGACGATCACTGGTGTTGCCAGAGGATTGAAACGCCGGAAGCCCAATGTGCAGGTTATTGGAGTAGAGCCCGCTTCTTCTCCCTTGCTAACAAAAGGGAAAGCTGGTCCGCACCGGATCCAGGGGATAGGTGCAAATTTTATCCCTGAAATCCTGGATCGAAACCTGTTGGATGAAGTGATGGATGTTTCGGATGAAGATGCGGAGAAGACCGCTAGAGAACTGGCGAGAAAAGAAGGGCTTTTGGTGGGAATATCCTCTGGAGCCGCGGCCTTTGCTGCAGCAGCTGTGGCGGCTCGGCCGGAAAACAAAGGAAAAGTAGTAGTAGCCCTTCTGCCGGATACAGGTGAACGCTATCTTTCCACCGGCATTTATGACTAAGATGGCGAAAAATGTCTTTTACCCATCACAAAAACTTCACAGTCGGGTTGTAGGATAAAAACAGAAAACCGCAGAAACAGGTCTTTTGAGGAGGAACGTATGTATACGATTCTGGTAGTGGATGACGAGCAGCAGATCCGGATTTTGATCCGGAAATACGCAGAGTTTGAAGGGCATAAGGTTGTGGAAGCAGGAGACGGCATGGAAGCCGTCCGTCTCTGCCGGGAGCACCCTCAGGATTTCGATATCATTATTATGGATGTGATGATGCCTGAACTGGACGGCTTTTCGGCTGTGCGCGAAATTCGGAAATACTGCCAGGCGCCAGTCTTGATGCTTTCTGCCAGGGGCGAGGAATACGACAAGATTCACGGCTTTGAGCTTGGGGTGGATGATTATGTAGTAAAGCCCTTTTCACCCAAAGAGCTGATGATGCGTATCGGTGCCATTTTGAAACGAAGCCGCAGCGGCCGTGGTGAAACCGGAGGAGATGTGTTTGCAGAAGAAGGGCTCCGAATTGACTTTTCCGGCCGTGTTGTTACGGTAGATGGGGAAAAAGTAGAGCTTTCCCCGAAGGAATACGACCTGCTGTTCTATATGGTGAATAACAGAAATATAGCCCTCACAAGGGAACAGCTTATCACCAATGTGTGGGGATATGACTTTTACGGCGATGACCGCACATTGGATACCCACATCAAGCTTCTTCGGAAAAGCCTGGGACCATATAGCCGGTTTATTGTGACCCTGAGAGGAGTTGGATACCGTTTTGAGGCCTAAAGGCAGTTTTTCCAGTATTAAATGGAAAATTTTCGGAGCCTTTGCCGTTTTTGCAGCGGTCATGCTCATTTTGCTCTGGTTTTTTCAGGTGGTTTTTCTAGAGAGCTTCTATAAGGCGACGAAAATCTCAGAAATTCAAAGCCAGGCGCATGAGCTTTGCCAGAATATAGGCCAGCCTGGTTTTTCTGCCAGGTTGAAAAGCGCAGCACAGGAGAGACAGATCTGTGTGATCGTGTCGGATTCAGCGGGTAACCGGCTTTATTCGGAGCACGCCGTGCAGGAATGTGCCATTCACAGGCTGGGCCCTTGGGCGTTAGCAACGATCTATATGGTGGCAGAGCAGAACGACGGTTCCTATTTTGAAAGGTTTCGATGGGAGCAGGGAGGAGCTGGTTCCCTGGAACTGGGAGCATCAGAGACCGGGAAAAAAGATACGCCCGAAAGCATTGTATATGCGGAGACAGTGCAGACCTCTCAGGGAAGAATTATGATCTTGATGAATTCCATGATCACCCCTGTGGGAAGCACGGTAGAGACTCTGCGCCTGCAGCTTATCAGCGTAACGGGCATTATGCTGCTTTTGGCGGTGCTTTTGGCGTGGTTCCTTTCCCGCAAGATCAGCCGGCCTATTATCGGGATCAGCAAAACGGCTCAGGAAATGGCTTCGGGGGATTATTCCGTGGAGTTTGACGGTTCCGGTTACAAAGAGGCTTTTGAGCTCAGTGAAACATTGAATGAAACGGTGCAGGAGCTTTCTAAGGTGGATAGGCTGCAGAAAGATCTGATAGCAAACGTTTCTCACGACCTTCGCACGCCTCTTACCCTGATTGAAGGCTATGCGGAAGTTATGCGGGATATTCCTGGTGAAAATACACCGGAAAATGTGCAGATCATTATAGATGAGACGACCCGTCTTTCTTCCCTTGTAAACGATCTGCTGGATATTTCGCGGTTGCAGTCCGGCACACTGAAGCTGGAAAAGGAAGTATTCAGTATTACGGGGGCTGTCCGGGAAATATTGGGGCGGTATACAAAACTGACGGATTACTCCATCACCTTCCATGCTGAAGAGGAAATTTTTGTCTGCGCCGATAAGCTGAAAATTTCTCAGGTGATCTATAACCTAGTGAACAATGCTCTGACCTATACGGGGGAGGATAAGCGTGTTATGTTGGAGCAGGAAACGGACGAAGGTAAGGTGCGTATTTCGGTGACGGATACAGGAGAAGGGATCCCCCAGGATAAGCTTCTGGATATCTGGGAGCGGTATTACAAGGTGGATAAAGCTCATAAGCGCGCCCAGGTGGGCACAGGCTTGGGGCTGTCCATAGTGAAAACCATACTGGATATGCATGGCGGCGCTTATGGTGTGGAAAGCCAGGAAGGGGTAGGTTCCACCTTCTGGTTTGAATTGGATATAACGGATCCCCCAAGTTCATCCTGATGCAAGGCGAAGAGGAGAATAGGTTTCTTCGCTGGTAATTATAAATCTCTATAAAGACCCGGAAGGTTTTACCTTCCGGGTCTTTTGTGTGCAAGAAAAGTCTTTAAGAGGTTTTTGGAAAGGAAGGCTTTTCCCAAAAGTAAAATATTCAGTCAGGTCAACTTTTACGTGAATTTAATAGAACTCTGATAGAAGGCTTAATGACCACACGGTAAACTTAATTTGAACACTAAGGAAGGAAGTGTATGCATGAAATCAAAACAGTTTGTTGCGGGCTTACTGGCGGCAGCCTTGTTGTTGGGAGGATTTCCCACTCAGCAGGAAGCCCTTGCTGCAGAAGGCACGTCGGCGCAGGATCTTTTCAACAAAGAAGGGGTCTGGCTCACAGAAATCTATCAAA
>CAJFPJ010000057.1 GCA_904399395.1 uncultured Clostridia bacterium
CGAGGGGGGGGACTTGAACCCCCATGAAATTGCTTTCACATGGACCTGAACCATGCGCGTCTGCCAATTCCGCCACTCTCGCATTTTTATTTTTGTAATATCTCTTAGCGACGGTGACTATAATATCATATTTCTGAAGGACTGTCAAGAAGTTTTTTCAGAAATTCGACATTTTCAGGAAAACCTGTATCATAGTGTGTCGATCCAACAAAAGCCTTTCCGGCCAAGCAGGAGCTGATTCCAAAAGCTTTCTGCTCCTGCTTTAGCCGCGCCGGCAGAAGATTCCAATATTTGATCGAATATTAATTTTTCACAATTACCTTCATGGTTTTTCGGGGATTTTCAAGAGCCCAGCGGAAAGCCTCGGGAGCTTCTTCCAAAGAGAATGTATGGGTAATCATGACATCGCTTCGGATTCTTCCATCGCTCAGCCAGGTTACGGCCGTATCAAAAGCGTTGGCATAGCGATTCACGCTCTTATAGGTAAGCTCCTTATCAATCATATCCGCTATATTCATTTCCACGTGGTTCCCGTTAGGCCACCCCACCTGTACGGCGCAGCCTCCGGGACGGGCTACAGTAAAAAGCTGAGCGGTGGTAAGTCTGTTTCCTGCCGTTTCAAACACCACATCTCCCAGATTTTCTAAGGATACCCCTGGTTGGGAGGAATCGATTACCTCATCCGCTCCGGCCAGAAGCGCTTTTTCCAGCCGTTCTTGCATAATATCCACGCAGATGACTTTTCCTCCTCCTGCTGCCTTAAAAGCCTGAACAACAAGCAGGCCAATCGGCCCGGCCCCCAACACTACACCTGTGGCACCCAAACGAAACTCCGCTCTCTGAACAGCATGCACCGCCACAGCCGCAGGTTCGGCCAGTGCGGCCGCTTCAAAGGAAAGTTTCTCCGGAATGGGAAACACAAAATTCTCATTGACACATACATAGTCACAGAAAGTGCCATCTATGGGAGGAGCCGATAAAAATTTCACATCCGGACAGAGGTTATAGCGACCTTCCTTGCAGAAATGGCAAAATCCGCAGGGGATGCCCGGTTCGATTACCACACGAGTTCCCTCTGGAAACCGGCGAGCAGACGGCCCGTTCTTTATGATCGTTCCGCTGGCTTCATGACCAGGCACATAAGGCGTATCCACCACGAAGTTTCCCAGCCTCCCCTCATGGAAGAAATGAATATCCGACCCACATATGCCATTAGCCGCGATTTGAATCAACACCTCGTTTTCCGCAGGTTCCGGAATGGCTTCTTCCACCAAATATAGCTCATGCTCTTTGTTTAAAAATAATCGCCTGTTTTTCCTTTCCATAGTATACATCTCCTCCGCAAAACTCTTTTTACTTTGCCTGCAACAAACAAAGCAATATATTTTTATTCTATATCCGGAAACACGCTCCGTCAATATATTCTCTTCCACAACAGACGTCTATTATCGTAAAAGCGGAAAAAATCCGGATGAAACCGTACTAAAAGCGAAACATCTCCCCTCCAATACGGAAGGGAGATGTTTCTGTCTGTAAACTTGTACGTTATTTTTTATTTCAGGAATCCCGCAATGATCTTTTCCTGGGCCTCTTCTTCGGTAAGCCCCAGCGTGCGCAGCTTCAGAATCTGCTCACCCGCTATCTTGCCGATTGCCGCCTCATGAATCAAAGCTGCATCCACATGATAGGCCTCAAGCATAGGAGCCGCCCCAACTGTACCACCGTCTACCAGGATAGCGTCGCATTCCGAATGGCCCGTGCAGCGATTTTCGCCTCGGATAGAAGAAATAAATTCCTGATGGGAATGCCCCTTAGCTACCGAACGAGACATAAGATCCACACCGGAATCTTCGCCCTTTAGCGTAACTTTGAAATCCGTTTTGGCGGTCTCTTCCCCATCGGTCATAATCCTCTCACGGACAATCAGCTTTGCTCTGGCACCCAGCACGCCGGAGGTTTTGCGGACGGTACTATCCACACCGCCAAGCTGGACGGTATCCATCTCCAGATAAGCGTCTTCATCCAATGTAACTTCTGTCACTGGATCAATACGCTTGGCTCCGGTTCCTTTGCCAGTTCCCACATGCTTTTCCTCATATACGACTCTTGCGCCCTTTTCCAGGAAAAAGCGGTGGATGCCGTTATGCCTGGCTTCCTCTTCGTTTTCCGTATGGACTCCACAGCCGGCTACAATCCTTACATCTGCATTTTTGCCGATAAAGAAATCGTTATACACCAAATCGTTCACGTCCCCATGGGTAACACAGGCGGGAATATACACTGTTTCCCCTTTAGTTCCGGGCAGGACGTGGATATCAATGCCGGGCCTATCAGTTTTCGATTCGATATGAATATTGGGGCTGGACTGCCGCCCGGCACACTGCCCATTTTCACGAATATTGAAGGCCCCCTGAAAGGAACCTTTAAAGTCAGATACAATTCCCAAAAGCTTTTCTGTTATTGCGTTCATATTGAAACATCCTCCCTTCCCAAGGGGCAAATCGCAGCCTTTTCGTCCGCCAGCAGTGTGGGAAGGATCTCCTCCCTGGGGCCGGAAGCTTTAACGCGCCCATCTGCAATGACAACAATTTCATCGGCGATAGAAAGAATTCGTTCCTGGTGGGATATCACCAAAAGCGTTCCGCTGCCTTGCCGGCGCAAATCCTCAAAAGTCTCCACCAGACGTGAAAAACTCCATAAATCTATACCTGCCTCCGGTTCGTCAAAGATAGAGAGCTTTCCTTTCCGGGCCAGAACTGTAGCGATTTCAATACGCTTGATTTCACCGCCGGAAAGGGCGGCCGTCAGTTCTCGATCCATGTATTCACTGGCGCAGAGGCCCACTTTTCCCAAAAGGCCGCAAAGCTCCACTTCCTCCAGGCTTCCGCCTGCAGCCAGTTCCAAAATATCCCTGACAGTAAGCCCCTTAAAGCGCACCGGCTGCTGGAACGCATAGGCAATGCCATTCCTGGCTCGCTCCGTCACATCCATTTTGGTTATATCTCTGCCATCAAAAAAGATGCGCCCCCTAGAGGGATTCTCAAGGCCGGCTATCAGCTTAGCGAGAGTGGTTTTTCCGCCGCCGTTCGGGCCGGTGACAACGACCAGTTTTCCATCCTCCACCGTCAAATCCAGGTCTTTAATGATTCCTTCCCTGTCTGGGAGATCCCAGGCAAGGTGTTCCAATTTCAGCATATAACACATTCCTTCTCTTTTTCATCCGGCCCATATGGGACGGTTTATTTTATCCCTGTACTTTTCAGGGCACGCATGGCGTTCAGGATTGCAATCACAGAGACGCCCACATCCGCGAACACCGCTTCCCACATATTTGCCACGCCAAGAGCTCCCATAAGAAGCACTGCCGCTTTAACAGCCAGCGCGAAAACGATATTCTGCCGAACGATTCTCCTGGTTTTTTTAGAAATCCGGATAGCAGCCGCAATTTTAGAAGGCTTATCGTCCATCAGCACGATATCAGCAGCCTCAATAGCGGCATCGGAACCCATGGCCCCCATGGCAATTCCAATATCTGCCCTGGAAAGGACGGGAGCATCGTTGATGCCGTCACCCACAAAAGCCAGCTTTCCCTTGGGAGATTTCTGATCCAACAGCTTTTCTACCTGTTCCACCTTGCCGGCAGGAAGAAGTTCTGTATGGACTTCATCCACATGCAGCTTTTTCGCAACAGCTTCACCCACTGCCTTAGCATCGCCTGTAAGCATGACCGTTCTGCGGACGCCCTGTTCTTTCAGGAGGGATATGGCTTCAGCAGCATCCGGTTTTTCTTCATCGGAAATGACCACATGGCCCATGTATGCACCATCCACAGCAATATGGACTGTAGTTCCCACATGATGACAGGGATGCCAGGAAACGCCGATCTCGTCCATCAGCTTGTCGTTGCCCGCACAGACTATTTTTCCATCCACAACCGTGCGCACACCTCTGCCGGGGAGTTCCTCCGTTTCACCCACTCGGGAAGCATCCACATCCATGCCGTAAGCCTCCCGCAGGGAACGGGATATAGGATGGTTGGAATAGCTTTCCGCCAATGCAGCCAGTTCAATGAGCTCACTTTCAGAACAGGCGTCCGGATGTATCGCCGTCACATTAAATACGCCTTTAGTCAGTGTTCCTGTCTTATCAAAGACTATAATCTCAGCGTCTGCCAAGGTCTCCAGGTAATTTCCGCCCTTGACCAGTATGCCACAGCGGGAGGCCCCGCCGATTCCTCCAAAGAAACTCAAAGGAACAGAAATCACCAGGGCACAGGGGCAGGAAATGACCAGAAAGATCAGAGCTCTATGGATCCATTCCCCCCAATTTCCCAAAAAGAGGGAAGGCACCACAGCCAAAAGCAGAGCGGCAATCACCACAGCCGGTGTGTAATACCGAGCAAACTTCGTGATAAAGTTTTCCGCTTTCGCTTTTTTGCTGGCGGAATTCTCCACCAAATCCAGGATTTTCGATACAGTGGATTCCCCAAAATTCTTCGTAACCCGCACTCGGAGCAAACCGCTCTGGTTGATGCATCCGCTGATAACGTCATCCCCCGCCTCCACGTCTCTCGGCAGGGATTCACCTGTTAACGCCGCGGTATTTACCGTGGAAGCACCTTCCAAAACTACGCCGTCCAAGGGAACTTTTTCCCCAGGCCGGATTACGATTACATCTCCGATCGTCACTTCGTCAGGATCCACTTGTTCTATTTTACCACAACGTTCGACATTTGCATAGTCCGGACGTATATCCATAAGAGAAGAAATCGACCTGCGGGAACGCCCAACTGCATAATCCTGAAACAATTCCCCTATCTGGTAAAACAGCATGACCGCTACGCCCTCTGGAAATTCCCCTGTGGCAAATGCTCCCACCGTAGCCAGCGCCATCAGGAAATTCTCATCAAACACCTGTCCATGGGCTATGTTCCGCAAGGCCTTCCAAAGGACATCCCAGCCTATAATCCCATAGGGCACTAAAAACATCAGAAGCCTCCATGGCATCTCCATCGGGACTAAAATTGCTGCAGCAAATGCAATCGCACATAAGAGGATACGGATCAGCATCTTTTTCTGCTTCTTAGTCATAGCTTCGTCTCCCTTATCGAATATTTCAGCGCGCCTCCCTTTATTGGTAAAAGAAGACCTTCGCCAGATCACAAAAGAATTTTGCAGTCCGGCTCCACCTTGCGGCAAATTTTTACGACCTGTTTCATAATCTCGTCAAAGCGGGAGTCTTCGGCTGTTATTGTCATTTTTTGCATCAGGAAGCTAACAGCCGCATCCTCCACTCCATCTATTTTTTTAATGGCATCTTCCATTTTCTGAGCACAATTGGCACAATCCAAGTCCTCGAGCTTATATACTTTTTTCATATAAAACAACACCCCTCATACAATATTACCGGTAATGCTTTATTCCCAGGTTTACTCGCTTACGTGCTCCATGCCCTGGCCCAGAATACTGCGCACATGGTTATCCGACAAAGAATAGAAAATATTCTTCCCCTCCCGGCGGAATTTTACCAATTTATTATTCTTCAGCACTCTGAGCTGATGGGAAACAGCCGTCTGTGTAAGGCCCAGAAGCTGAGCCATATCGCAGACGCACAGCTCGGCTTCAAACAGCGCATATAAGATTTTGATGCGTGTAGAATCCCCAAACACCTTAAATAGCTCAGCCAAATCATAGAGAATCTCATCCTGAGGCATTTCACTGGTCACCTGTTTGACAACATCTTCATGCACATATAAATACTCACAGCGCTCTGTATCCGTATCAGCCACAACACATACACATCCTTTCATATGAATATCTGTTCATATATTATATCATATGTATTCTCTTGTCAATAGTTTGCAATATAGTTTTACATTTTTCTCTGATGGCCGTTTAATAGTCTATCTGACCAAGGATAAAACTGCATTAAACAGCTTCTGGAACCAGTTAAGGTCTATCAAATATACGTAAGTTTAGTCTTCATAAAGTCAATAATTATACTTGTATATAATCTCACTTTTGTCATTGATGCTCTTTAACCTAGAAAGCATTTTCTATTGATTAACTTGACAGAAGTATTTCTTCCTCTTATGCTATATATAAAATAGCAAAGAACAGCACTGCTTTATCAGGTTTGTTCTTTATTCTGCAAAGAAAGAGGTTATCTCCCATGGCTATTGAAAAAGTACGTGCATATTTTAAAGAATACAACATGGAAAATCGGATTCTGGAATTTCCCGTTTCCTCCGCTACTGTTGAACTTGCGGCTCAGGCTTTGGGATGCAACCCGGAACGGATCGCCAAAACCCTTTCCTTTAAGGTTGAAAATAAGGCTGTTTTGATTGTAGCAGCCGGAGACGCCAAGGTAGATAACGCAAAATACAAAGCATTTTTTCATACAAAAGCAAAAATGCTGACGCCGGAAGAGCTGGAGGCCATGGTTGGTCATGCTCCAGGCGGCGTCTGTCCTTTTGGCATTCCTTCAGACGTTAGCGTATATCTGGATATCTCGTTAAAGCGTTTTGAAACTGTTTTTCCTGCATGCGGCAGCAGCAACAGCGCCATAGAGCTTACCCTGCCTGAATTGGAAAAATATTCTCAAAGTGTGCAGTGGATTGATATCTGCAAAAACTGGCAGATCACCTGAGAAATTTGCTTAGGAAGAGATAGAGGAAAGAGCCGCCTGCGGAACATTTGCTCCGCAGGCGGCTCTTCTGTACTGCATTTTTCAGCTCTTTTATAAGGGAAAATAATAAAAAGTATTTTCTATCTTTATAAAAGCCAAATCATTATTCTGCTGGTAAGAAAATACGACTTGCACCTACCTGCACCTTTACGGGCTCACCACCTGTATACACGTAAAGCGTGCCGCTTTCCGCCCCCGCATCATAATTCCGCAGATACGCAATAAAAGAGGAAGTCACGGGATATATGTAGTCATCCACCATTTTGTCAATTTCCTGAATCTGTCCATCGGCATATACGTATAGCGTCTCAGACGCATCTTTGAAGACAACCCCATCCCCGCTGGCTGCAGGCAGCAGTAAAAATCCATTGATATTCTCGGCGATCTTTTCTTCCCCTTTATAGAGCGATACTTCTTCCCCATCTGCTTTGGAAAGAAACACCTGGCCTTCTTCGTTCAAACAATACGATAAAACCTTTTCCGCAACTTTTTCGGGTTTCCCTAACGCATTTTTCTCTACAGAAAAACGATATAGAGTACTGCCTCCCAAGCAATAAAGGACGTCCTCATTCTCGTTCACCTGTAAGGCGCTGGGCGTCCGATCCTCTTCCAGCCCCAAAGTTTCCCTTGTAAAGTTTTCACTTACTTTACCGCTGACAGCTATACCAAAGCCTCTATCTGCATGCGCATCATCCGAATTCAACATTTCCAAAAAGGCATCCGTGGTATAAGAAGTAAGCTCCGACATTTTCACATAGTGAATTCCCTCTGTCTCATAATAAATCACTTCAGAATCCGGAGTCAGGCCGGTAAGAATCCCACTAAAGAAATCCGCTACTTTAACCGTTTCATTACCGTCATAGTAGTAAAGAACTTTCTTTACAATATCACCTCTCTGGTTGTTTAACTCATCACGGAATGCATTCCGCTCATCCACATAGATTCCAGCACTCTCTGCATCCTGATCCAAGAGATCATCCTCCAGACACTCAGAAAAAGAAACAGCAGATTTTAACTCACGGCAAAAATACACATTTCCTTCCTGAGTAACCATCTCTACATTTCCGCAATCCTCCAAAACGAGCTCATCTTCTTGACCTACCTGACACTTATAGAGATCTCCCTCTTTATTCACATAGACAGATTTTCCGTCTGGAAAAACGCTCTCCACTTCATCGCCACTCTCAGCAATCTTAATGAAGTCTTCTTCCTCTGTATCATAGAGCCAGCTGCTTTCATCCTCACGTGTTATCAAAAAACTCTCCGCCTCTTCTTCATTTCCGTAAGGAATATAGGAACTGACAGCTGAAAAAATCTCTTTTTCTTCCTTTGATTCGAGAGAATACAGATATAAAGAAGAATCTTTAATATAAACAATAGAATCCTTCCAGAAGCAAGCATCACTGACAGAGGTATCGATTTTCTGTGCCCCCTCTTCTGCACCGGAATCCGTTAACGGCATATAAGATAGCCTGCCGTTTTCATCCAGCATCAGGAGCGTATCTTTTGCCGCGTTGATATATACCGCCTTTGTCCAGGCTATCGGCATCTCCAGGTACTGCAAGAGGCTCTTCCTCATGCCCCTGAACGCAAAGATATGTTTTTCCATCCCGGATAAAACCAAACACTTCTTTTTTTCCGCTGTTTTTCGGGAGTAAGAGGAAAACACAAGCAATAATTACCGCTAAAAACAGCACACTGCCTACGATTATCCAGGGCAGAATATGCCGCTTCTTTTTTACTGTCTGTGCCGCAGGCTCTGCATACGCCAGCACAGGCATTTCCTGCCGTTCTTCTGCGGAAGATGGCTCCCCGTATCCCTTATCCTCCTGCCGCTGTACATCCGTCACATCTTTTAAATCCATAGTATTCAAACTCCTCCTTAAAAATTATATTTTTATAATTTGTATTATAAAAATATGCAGAAAATCCGATTGTATATATCAACATAAGCCATCATACATAGGGAACTAATATTTCATTCACACCCGTTTCAATTTGAACAGAACCGGCTCCTGTATACACATATAACTCTCCGGTCTGGGCCTCTGACTCTCGTTCCAAATATACGATATAGTTCGGATCCAAAGCCAGCCAACTTACGGCATTGCTGCTGATTTTCCGGTTACTCCTACCATCGTATATATAAAGGCCCCCTTCCATATCCATAAAAACAAAAGCTTCACCTTCATCCACAGGGGAAACGGAATAACCATTGACATTTTCCGCAATTGTTTCCTCTCCTCTGCAGAAACGTCTACCTTCTTCTTCAGACTTCACCGTATAGAGGGCATCGTCTGCATCCAAAAAGAAAGAAACTATCCCTTCTTCTAAAATTTCCGGTTTCCCAAGACTATCTCCCTCTATAGTAAAAGCATATAAATCCGTGTCCAGCTGACAATACAAGGTGTTGCCGGCATGATTAACCTTCATGGCTTCAAAGGAATTGCCTGATTCCCAGCCCAAGGCAGCCGCTGTGAAGGTATCGGATTCTTTTCCTTTTGCAGCAATACCAAACCCTTTCGATTCTCTTCTAGAGCCCTTTCCCACCTGCAGTCCTTTCAAAAATGCTTCTACCGAGTATTCTTCCGGCCGCAACTCTGAAAGCAAAGTATAAGGCGCCCCCTCTTTCATGTAGAATAAGAGCCCCGATTCCGGCTGCAACCCAAAGGTAGAATCACCGAAAGAATCTGTCACTTTCACACTCTGAGAGCCGTCATAATAATACAGAACTTTCTGTTGATAGGTATAAGAAGCGGTGGAATTCTGCAGTTCCTGCCGGAACCAATTCCGCTTTTCTGCGTCTGTTTCACTTCTTCCGGAAGTATTATAATACACTCCTTCTACGGGCAACTCAGCAGGGTGTTCCATACCGGGATCCGGTTCCCGCAAGGTTTCGATATCCACTTTGCATTGGGGACGTCCTGCTCCCGGCTCCAAATTTTCAAAGGTAAAAGTGACCCGATACTTTCCACTCTTGCCGAGGCCCAGCTCCAGTGAAGCGGTATTTCCCTCCAGTGTCAAATACTCCTGGGTGTCTTCCTCCATGCGGGAATGATGAATAGGCGTAAATAGCAACTGATCTGGCTCTTCACAGAGAGACGAAAGCCACAAGCCTTCCCAATCTCTCTGGAAAGGTTCGGCAGCCGTTTTTTCATCTACCCAAATTGCGGAGCGAAAGCTTTCCAACTGCTTGCGGTAATAAGCTCCGTCTCTGGTTGGCTCCCAGCTTCCCCCATCCTCCTCCAAAAGATCATCCTTCAGGCAAGCTTTGAGGGGAATAGAGACCGGCTCTTCCCGGTAAAAATAAAAGCTGCCGTCCTCTGCAATCTGTTCAATCCCATCGCAATCCCTAATCAGCAGCTCCTCTTTCCCATTCCGCCAAATATATAGATTCCCCTCTCGAAGCACATAGGCGGAATCTTTATCCGAATTATATCCCTTCACAACTGCTGGAGCGTCTGCTATTTTTGTGAAGGATCCGCTATCTCCATCGTAACACCAAGTACTTTTATCCGTCCTGCTTACCAAAAAGCCTGTATCCGCCTGATTATAGATCAAAAAACGGGATACATCTGAAAGGAGCTCCTTGCTTTCCTTTGTAGATGGATCATACTGAAACAAGCAGGAATCCTTTTGATAGAGAACCGTGTCCCTCCATAAATATGTATCCTCTATATCGCTACTGATCTGTTTTGCTCCTTTTTTTATACCCTCCTCAGTAAGGGAAAGGAAAAACAACCTGTCTTTTTCGTCAACCGTGATAAGTATTGTTCCCGCTTCATTCCGAAAAGCCCCTATTTCTGGATACTCTGTATTCAGCGGCAGGGAAACGGGCATATTTTCCATCCCCTCTAGGCAGACATATACCCTGCCATGCTGCAGGAATAAAAAAGATTCCTTTTTGCTTCCGCCCTGAGACCGCAACAGGAAGAAGCCTATGAGAATTCCCACTAAAAGCAGAAATCCTGCTGCAAGGCTGGTAACAAGCAGCCACCTTTTGCCTTTAGAAATTCCTCTGGCAACAGGCTCAACGAATTCCTCCGCGGCCGAAAAATTCTGCGTAACCGGCTCTTCTTCAGGCACACATACTCCTAATCCATCTTCTCGTTCCATGTTGCAGCCTCCTTCCCGCCTTTAAACCTCCGCGCTCAAATTTTCTCCATATATCACGAGGGATTGACTTCCCATCTGGGAATATCTGGTTTCCACCAGCGTCCTTTCATACCGCACCTTTCCAGAAAGAGGATCGTTAAAATAATAATATTCACTGTCGTAACCTGTGAGCACCAGGCAATGCTCGCCCCCAATCCACTGAAACAGTTCGCCGCTTTCCCGAAGAATCCACTGGGCCCCCTCCGAAGGCTCTTCCATATACATGGTAGCCCACATAACAACAGGAACACCCACATCGATATACTTTTCGCAAAGCTCTGGCACAGTCATTCCCGTAGTGTTTTTCAACACATAGTTTTCAGGAAGAAATCCCTGCACTGCTTTTACAATACAGGGAGCATAACAACCAAAACCGTTGTCGGTGTAAGGATCTCCCATAAAGGCATCATCCGGATGACTTCCAATCATAACACCATTCTCATAGGTGAAGGAATCCTTCGGCAGATAAGAATCTATAAATGTTTCCACATCGATAGAAATTCCTGCATACTGGCAGGCCATCACGGTGCTGACACTTTCGCATCCTGTGGGATATGTTCCCACTTGGCTAATAAAAGGAACCTCCAGCAGCTGACGGGATGAAGGGGGCCTAAAAACAGCCATCCCGATTCCTATCGCTATTCCCCCTACTGCGCAAAGAATCACACTCAAAACCGCAGCCTGTTTTTTTCTCAGACGTTTCATTGCAATATTGTCTGTATTGGCTTTCTCTCAAAGTCAATATTTCTTAAAAAGGGCATCTTCCTCCTTGGAGGAAAAAGCGCACCGCCGGCGGCTGCTCTCGTGTTGTGAGATGTTTCCTTAGAATTCACTGGCGCATCGGAACTAGATCCTTCCAGCCCGGATGATCCCTCACTGTTTTCTGAAGAGGAGCCCGGATCACTGCTCTCCGGAGCAGAGCTGCTTTCCTCGGGTGGAGCCTCACTGCCAGAAGAAGATGGTTCTTCTGATGAAGTTTCGCTTTCCGGAGGCTGACTGCTTTCTGGGGAAGAACTCTCTCCCGAAGAAGACTCATATATCACCAAAGACTGCTTTCCCAGCTGAGAGAAACGAGTTTCCACTAGGGATTTGGCATACTTGACCTTTCCGCTCAGGGGATCATTAAAATAGTAATACTGGTTATCATACCCTGTAAGAACCAGGCAGTGTTCACGTCCAATCCACTGGAAAAGGCTCCCGTCCTCCTGCAGGTACCACTGCCGGCCCTTGGTGGGCGGATTCATATACATGGTAGCCCACACCACTACTGGTATCCCATTATCAATATACTGGTGACACAAGGAGGAGAGACTCGTCCCTGTAGTATTTTGAAGGGTATACCCGCCGGGAAGGAATTTCCGTATAGCTTTTTCAATACAAGGGGCGTAGCAACCAAAACCGTTATAACTTTTAGGATCGCCCATAAAATAATTATTGGGGTGCCAACCAATCATCTTCCCATTTTCATATCTAAAAGAAGCCCGGGGCAAGTAATCGATGAAGGCATCTACACTGATAGAAATCCCCGCGTACCGGCAGGCCATCACAGCGCTGACGCTTTCACAGCCTGTGGGGTATGTTCCCACCTGGCTGATAAAGGGGACGTCTGAAAGCCAAACTCGCTCATCTTCACTGGATTGCCCTTGAGAAGGAGGTGAAACAGGGGTTCCCTGTGAGGAGGCATTTTCCCGATCCTTCGTGTTTTCTTCATAAAAATCCAGAATTTCTTTCTGGGTCTCTTTTACATAAACAGGTTCTTCCTTTGGTTCAGAAGACTCTTCCACCTGAGAAGAGGAAGGAAGCACAAATCCATCCATATTCGGAAATATATTTTCCAGCAGAAAATTCTCGCTGGTTATACTTTCCTTCGATTCCGGCTTTTGTGAAACTTCATTTTTGACAGAAGAAACCGGCACATCGGAAACCGGTGTCTGCACAATTCCGCTCTCCTCCGGAAGAGTAATGGACTGCAGCAAAACAACTGCCACCGCCACAAAAGCTCCGCAGGTAACTAGCGTAAGGCAAATTCTTTTCCTCCTGCCTGCATTTTCCATGTGCACTCTTTTTCTGTTTTGCACCCTTCTTTTTCCCCGGTACCTCTGTGGTTTTATCATTCAGCATTCCTTCTCTCTGATTTCAGAAACCATTTGTCTTCTCTAATGCCCAGCTGTTTTTAGCAGATATCCTCTATGCCGTGTAATACCTTTCGGTTTTATTATCAAAATAATCCTTCTCATGTAGAATTTCTATTATACCTATCATACCTATTCCATGTGTGATTGTCAACGAATACCAGCAGATATTTACAAAATTCTCTGTGCAATTTATTGATACTTTCCAGATAAAGGTATGAAGAAAAGCTTCCGTCACTGGCGGAAGCTTTTCTTCACACGGCATAAGACGCCGTCAATGTTTTCACTTTCTCTGCATCCATAGGAGGTGTGCCCTCCAAAGGAAAAGGGATCCCCATCTGTTGATACTTTTCCAAACACATAGTATGAAATGGCAGCCATTCGATTTTTTCCAGATTAGGATATCGTTTCGCTTTCTGATACACAGCTTCCACGTTTTCCTGAGTATCTGTCAACCCGGGAACAACCACATGGCGGATCCACAAAGGGATCCGAAGCTCCTTTACCTTTTCCAAAAAAGCTTCCACCGCCATAAGACTACCCTTGCAGTACCTTCTGTACCCTTCCTCCGTAGGAAATTTCAGATCTGCCAGAACCAAATCCGTATGGCGCAGAACCTGTTCCGCCCGGTGGATGTCTCCCGCCCCGGAGGTATCCAACGCCGTATGAATCCCCTTTTCATGCAAAAGCCTGAAAAGTTCCGCCACAAATTCCGGCTGCTGCAAAGGCTCTCCCCCTGTAACAGTAACGCCGCCCGTTTCCCCAAAATAAGGGCGAAATCGTAAGATCCGCCTTACAAGTTCTTCAGGGGAGGTTTCCGTTCCGCCGGAAAAATCCCAGGTATCCGGATTATGGCAGTAGGCACAGCGCAGCGAGCAACCCTGCATAAAAACCACGAACCGGAGTCCCGGCCCATCCACTGCGCCCAGGGACTGGACGGAGTGGATTTTACCTGTCACTTTCATTTTTCTGCCTCTTAAACCGAAACGTGGAACGTGCGGGAGATCACTTCCCGCTGCTGCTCACGGGAAAGCTTATAAAAGTTCACCGCATAACCGGAAACGCGGATAGTCAAGTTGGGATATTCCTCCGGATGCTCATAGGCAGCCATAAGGGTTTCACGGTTGAGAACATTTACATTGAGATGGTGAGCTTTCTGCCCGAAATAGCCGGAAAGAATCTGAACCAGATTCTGCAGGCGGGTTTCCTCATCTTTTCCAAGGGCATCTGGAACGATAGAAAAGGTATTGGAGATACCATCCCGGCAATAGTCGTAGCTGAGCTTTGCCACAGAATTCAGTGAAGCCAGTGCGCCGGAAACGTCTCTTCCAGACATGGGGTTCGCTCCAGGAGCCAGTGGTTCTCCCTTTTTACGGCCGTCGGGGGTATTGCCGGTCTTTTTGCCATACATCACATTTGAGGTGATCGTCAGGATAGAAAGAGTATGGACGGCCTTTCTGTAAAGGGGATTCTGAGACAGAGCCTGATAGAATTTTTCCACCTGCTCACAGGCGATAGAATCCACCCGGTCGTCGTCATTGCCGAATTTGGGGAAATCTCCTTCCACCTCAAAATCTGTTACAAGGCCGGTCTCCTGATCCCGCACGCAACGTACTTTCGCATACTTTACAGCAGAGAGAGAATCCGCCATGCAGCTCATGCCTGCAATACCAAAGGCCATCAGACGGCGCACATCGGTATCATGCAGAGCCATCTGCGTCTTCTCGTAGGCATATTTATCGTGCATATAATGGATAATATTCATGGCATTCACATAGGTTTTCGCCAGCCAGGGGCGGTAAAAATCCATGCGCTCCATGAGCTTGTCATACTCCAGATATTCCTCGGGCCAAACCTCCATTTCAGGGCCCACCTGCTGGTTTTTAAGCTCATCGCGACCACCGTTTATGGCCAGAAGCACCAGCTTAGCCAGGTTGGCCCTGGCGCCGAAGAACTGCATATCCTTCCCAACCCGCATAGCAGAAACGCAGCAGGCGATAGCATAGTCATCCCCATAAACAGGGCGCATAATATCGTCGTTCTCATACTGAAGGGCATCCGTATCACAGGAAACCTTAGCAATAAAGCGCTTCCAGCTCTTCGGGAGTTTTTCGGACCAAAGAATCGTCAGATTCGGCTCCGCCGCAGGATTCAGATTATAGAGAGTGTTCAGTATGCGATAAGAATTCTTTGTGACCATATGGCGGCCGTCCTCGCCGATGCCCCCCACGGCCTCGGTGATCCACATGGGGTCGCCGCCGAAAAGCTCGTTGTATTCCGGTGTGCGCAGGTGGCGGGCCATACGAAGCTTCATGACGAAATCATCCATGATCTCCTGAGCCCGAGTTTCATCCAGCAGGCCGTTTTTCAAATCCCGCTCAAAGTAAATATCCAGGAAAGTAGAAACACGCCCCAGGCTCATAGCAGCCCCGTTCTGCTCCTTGATAGAAGCCAGATATGCAAAATACAGCCACTGCACAGCCTCCTGCGCATTTTCGGCAGGCTGGGAGATATCAAATCCATACATGGAGGCCATCTTCTTCAGATCCTCCAAAGCCTTGATCTGATCGGCAAGTTCCTCGCTCAGCCGGATGGTCTCATGCAGCATAGCCTCACGGCCCACGGCCAGCTTATCCTGTTTTTTCTGTTCAATGAGCCTGTCCACACCATACAGGGCTACCCGACGGTAATCCCCAATAATGCGGCCACGGCCGTAAGCGTCTGGCAGACCGGTGATAATGCCGCAATGCCGCGCGGCACGAATCTCAGGCGTATAAGCAGAAAATACGCCGTCGTTATGAGTCTTATGAAGCTTGAACTCTTCTTCCAATTCAGGGGAAACCTCATAGCCATAAGCGGCGCAAGCCTCCCGTACCATCCGCATACCTCCAAAAGGATTGCAGGCCCGTTTCAAAGGCTCATCCGTCTGCAGGCCGACGATTAGCTCCTGCTCCTTATCCAAATACCCCGGAGCAAAAGCTGTGGGGGTAATAGCAGTTCTGGTATCCACCTTATATGCTCCGCCGTTCTCCCTCTCTTTTTGAAGAAGTTCATCCAATTTTTTTCTCAGGGAAAGAGTCCTTTCTGTGGCAGGCGTCAAAAATTCTTCGTTTCCGTCGTAAGGCGTATAGTTTTTCTGAATGAAATCTCTGACGTTGATTTCCTCCTGCCAGATTCCCGGCGTAAATTCATTCCACTGCTTCATATGGCTGTCTCCCTTCTATCTTTAACATACCGCTCTGTGCGCTGCCTTTTTAATCAAAAATAAAAGGGCAGCGCTACAACTGCAGCACTGCCCAGACGGTCGGCAAACTTCCGCTTCCTGCTCCCTCGTGGTATATATCCACTGTTCCGTCAGTCACAGGAAGGATTCCGGCATTAGAATACCATACTTTTCTATGGGTGTCAACTCAAAAAGCCGCTGGAAGATACACAAAATTTTGTGTAGTCACACCAGAACAGGCTGGTTTCTCCCTATATATTGAGATGGCTTCTGTAAGCTTTCTTCCAGATTTCCTGTAGGCGATATTCTTTCACCACTCAAATCAAAATTTTCTTCTCGAAATATTTCTTTTCAGCTTGGAAGAAACCGGAAAATAGGGTATACTGAATGAGGACATATTTTTTTAAAGCAGCCAGTACCAGATTTCGTGGACAGAAACACCTTAACTCTGCTAATTTATTCATAATGGAGGAACATATATGGACAGCGACCTGCGGTTTGCAATTCTGATTGATGCGGACAATATTTCTGATAAATATATCAAGGTGATTCTGGATGAAACGGCCAATAACGGTATTGCCACCTATAAGCGCATTTACGGGGATTGGACCAGCCCCCGGCTGGCTTCCTGGAAAAACGTGCTTCTAGCCAATTCCATTATCCCCATGCAGCAATACAGCTACACCACCGGGAAAAATGCTACGGATTCTGCCATGATCATTGACGCGATGGATATTCTCTATTCCGGGACGGTGGACGGTTTCTGCATCGTATCCTCGGATAGCGATTTTACCCGTCTGGCCGCCAGGCTGCGGGAATCTGGCATGCAGGTGATCGGTATGGGAGAGGAGAAAACACCCCAACCCTTTATTTCTGCCTGCAACCAGTTTAAGTATCTGGATCTTCTCTATTCCAACCAGCAGGAACAGGAAAAGGAAGAAAGCCCTGAAGCGCAGCCTGGGGTTAAAAACACAGAAACCGCCCCGCCTAAGAAACAGAATGAAAAGCGGAAGAAAAACGATCTTAAGGGGATCCGCAACACCATCCGGGCTATTATCGACAAATTTTCCGATGAAGACGGTTGGCTCTCCTCCGGTAAGCTGGGAGATCAGCTCTCTAAACGCATGCCGGATTTCGACGTCCGGAATTATGGCTTTTCCAAACTCACACCCTTTATTAAATCTTTGGGAGATTATGAAATCCAGAAAATGTCCTCGGGTGGAGGGCAGAAACAGATTTATTTCCGACTAAAAGAGAAAAAAGCCAGGTAACCGCTCAAAATTTCCGGCACCTCTTTTTCATCTAAAACCGCTTGAATTGCAATAGTTTAGATCTGTATAAATCACTTTAGCAGTAAAACAGATGAAGATTATATGAAAAAGGGTTATGTTTTGTGCGGTAAGATTTTATTCTTTCTTTGGTCATCTCTATAACAAGTCCCTTGCTGTTTGTGAAAAAATTCAAACAGCAAGGGGCTTGTTTTTATGTATCAATATAACAGTCAAGGAAAAACCATCTCATTTTTCTTATCTTCGCCTTCCCTCCAGAATCGGAGCAAAGCCTCTTCCAGCTCTCCGGGAGCGGAAACCGACTGACGGCAGTCTTCCCAATGAGGAGGAAGAAGGCGCCGGTATGCATATTGGGAAAAACGGCTGTCGATAAACAGGACGGCCCCCCTATCCGTTTCCGACCGAATCACTCTCCCCGCCGCCTGCAGAACTTTATTCATCCCAGGATACTGATATGCAAACGCAAAGCCGCTGCCCATCGTTTTTTCATAATATGAACGAAGCAGTTCCTGCTCACGGTTCACCTGAGGAAGACCTACCCCTACCACCGCCGTACCGATAAGCCGTTCCCCCTTCAGATCGATACCCTCTGCATATATACCGCCCAGAACGCAGAATCCCACCACCGTTCCTGTCGGTTCCTCCTCAAAACGAGTGAGAAACGCTTCCTTTTCCGCATCCGTCATGGAAGGGGACTGAACCAAAAGCTCCACTTGAGGAATACATTCCCGGAACTGTTCCACCGCCTCCTCCATATACCGGTAAGAGGGAAAATACAGGAGATAATTCCCTTTCCGGGCGGAAACGAATGCGGTAAGCAGCCGGACCATCTGCTCTAGAGTTCGCTCTCTGTCCGCGTATTTTGTACTTACCCGACCAGCGATAAAAAGCCGCCTATTTTCCCTTGGATAAGGAGAAGGCAGCGAGCAGAATGCCGCTTCTTCACATCCCAATACTTTCTGAAAATAGGAAATCGGAGAAAGAGTAGCCGAAAAAAGCACTGCCGCTCGGCCCTTTCCAAGGCTTGTATCTACCAAAGCGGAGGGATCCAGGCATAGAATACGGATGGCCGTCTCTGTTTTTCCGGCCGAAACCGTAGTCGTAAAATGGCTGTCATAGAGCTCCGCCAATTTGTTGAAAAAGAGAACGTCAAAATACAGCTCCAGCACTTCTTTCCGCAAAGGACTTTCCTTTCGGGCATCCAGCCATTCCTGGCATCCGGCGGCGAATTTTTCCGTCGCTTTGCAAAACCCTTCCGGAAGTTTCTCATATACAGAATAGCCGCCTGCTTCTTCCTCTCCCTGAATCCGCCTTAGATCCAAAAAGGCGGCATTCAGCCGGCTAAGGAGATTTTTCAGACGCCTGTCATCCCCCGCCTTCCGGCGAAGCTCCAGCACATCCGATTTTCGAAGGCTCGTGCTGTACATATCCCGGGCCCTGTCCGGCAGATTGTGGGCCTCGTCGATCAGGAATACATATTCCCCTTTCCGCTCCTTTTCCCCGAAAAAGCGTTTCAGAGACGCCTGTGGGTCGAACAAATAATTGTAATCGCAGATCACAAGATCACACCAGAGGGAAACATCCAGCCCCAGCTCAAAGGGGCACACACGATAGCGTTCCCCGTATTCCTCCAGACGGGCGCGGCCGATCCGATCATGATCCTGCAAAAGAGCATATATAGCCTCGTTGACCCGGTCGTAATGCCCTGCCGCTCGGGGGCAATCCAGAGGATTGCAGCTTCTTTCCTCCATAGGGCAGATGGTGTCCTTGGCTGTGAGAAGGATCGTCTTCATGGAAAGGCCCTTTTCCGATAGAAGGCCTGCAGCATCCCAAGCCGCCTGGCGGGTGGTAGTCCGGGCCGTTAGATAGAAGATCTTTTCACAGCAACCCTCACCAATAGCTTTTACGGCAGGAAAAAGAGCCGACATGGTTTTACCGATCCCTGTAGGCGCCTGGCAGAAAAGCCTTTTTCCGTCCCGAATACTCCTGTAAACGGCAGCCGCCATCTGGCGCTGGCCGGGGCGGTAAGCGCCGAAGGGAAACAAAAGAGCTTTTGCAGAGCTTTGACAGCGCGCCTTCCAGTCTCGCGAAAACTCCGCCCATTTTCGGTAACCTCTTAAAAGTCCGAGAAAAAAATCCCGCAGTTCAGGAAGCTGAAATTCCCGAATAAAACGTCGGGTCTCCCCCGTTTCCGTCTGGCAGTAGGTCAACCGGATAAATACGCCGGAAAGCTCATTTTTCAAAGCCCAGATATATCCATAGCATTTGGCCTGGGCCCAGTGAAGGGGCTGATACTCCTCCGTAAGCCTATCGAGCGGAAATTCCACCGTCTTGATCTCGTCGATCACATCTCCCTGAGGCGTTTCAAAAATGCCGTCCGCCCTTCCCTCCACATGGTAGAGGATATCTTCCAGCACTTCCTCGTGAGAAAGAAACACCTCGGCCTCATATCCCTCGCCGGCCTCCTTCTGAAGGCGGCGGTGGAGCCTGGCTCCTTCCAGAGCCCGCTCCACAAGGTTCCCTCCGCCCTGGGTATTGTCGATATCTCCTTCTCGAAGAACAAATTCTACCAGCTCCCGGACGGAAAGCTTCACCTGAAACACAGCGCCGCCTCCTTTCGTACATACGTTTTATAAAAGTATAGCACGTCCAAAAGGCAAAGAAAAGCCCTTTCAGTATACAGAAACCGGCCTTTACATTGACTTTCCCAAGGTTTCCGGGGTATACTGAAATACACAGCAGAGGGAGAACTCTGCCATTCTTTACCGGAATATCTACTGCTACCGAAGAAAATAAAATTTAGAAAGCTTTTACCGACGGCACTTCATCACAATCAGGAGGAACTATGAACACACCAAAGCTTCATGAAAGCGTATATATAGCCCCGGGAGCCCGGATTCTGGGGGATGTCTCCATAGAAGAGAATTGTTCTGTATGGCACAACGCCGTGATCCGGGGGGATTCAGCTCCTATTCACATCGGAGCCGGAAGCAATATTCAGGATGGATGTATCCTCCATGAGGATACAGGCTTTCCTCTCACAATCGGGGAAGATGTAACGATCGGCCACGGCGCTATTCTCCACGGCTGCTGCATAGAAAGCCACTCTCTCATAGGCATGGGCGCCATTCTCCTGAATGGTTCCCATGTGGAAAAGGACTGCATCATAGGCGCTGGGGCTCTTCTCACCCAGGGGACTCACATCCCGGAGGGGTCCCTGGCTTTAGGGAGCCCCGCCAAGGTAATCCGATCCCTGACAGAGGCGGAAAAGAAAACTATCCGTGAAAATGGGGCGGAATATATCCGGCTTGCCCGACTGGCGAAGAAGGAAACCGCCGATGAAAATCCTGCAAAAAAGGGGGCCCCTGAACCATGAAGATCGGCATTTTTGATTCCGGTATCGGGGGGCTGACCGTTCTGCATCAGGCTATGATAACCCTCCCGGAGGAAGATTACCTCTATTACGCCGATACGGATCATGTTCCCTACGGCATACGGCAGAAAGAGGAGATACTGGAATTCGTGGATGATGCCCTCCGTTTTATGTTGGAAAAAGGTATAAAAGCTGTTATCATCGCCTGCAATACGGCCACCAGTGCAGCTATCCAGACACTGCGAAGCCGGTATACCATCCCCATTTTAGGCATGGAACCGGCCGTCAAGCCCGCTGTGGCCCGGGAAGAAGAAGGAAAGCGGGTTATGGTGGCCGCTACACCACTGACCCTGCGGGAAGAAAAGCTCCGGAACCTTCTCCATCAGGTGGATAAACACCATACTGTGGATCTACTCCCACTGCCTGAGCTCGTGCGATTTGCCGAACGGGAAGAATTCACCTCCCCAGCAGTGGAAGAATATCTGACACAGGAACTGGCGCCTTACAGGGCAGAGGAATATTCAGCCCTTGTGTTGGGCTGCACTCATTTCAATTATTTTAAGGATACCTTTGCTCGTCTCTTCCCTTCCTCCACAGAACTGATCGATGGGAGCGTCGGTACGGTCAATCATCTTCAGGACATCCTGCAGGCGGGAAATCTTCTGGAACATGGCAGCGGCTGCGTAGAATACTACCGTTCCGGGCGGAAAGCGGATTCCCCTGCCGACCTGGCTCGGTACAGGCGACTCCATCTACGGCTGGAGGAAATGCTGCGGTTTTGACCACCGCTCTTTACTGTTCCAACTTAATAGCATACATATGGGAGGTAGATCATGGACACCTTATTGATACAAACCGCCCTTGAAGAAAATAATGGCTGTCTCCTACACGCTATTGATTTTCCAGGTGCCTTCACCCGCGGAAAAAGCCGGTGGGAAGCAGCCTCTAAAATGGAAAGTGAAATTCGAAGGTATCTCAGGTGGGCAGGCCGGTACGAACCCAGATTCCGAGCTTTGGATAAAGGTAGTTTCTCCTGTGAAATACAAATACAAGAAGAAAAACAAAGCTCCCTTGAAATTGCCGATGCAGATTCCGACATTCTCTTTTTAGCCGAACGCAAGCCTCTAACCCAGGAAGAATATCTGTGTCTGAAGAATCTGGCTCTGGCCTCTGCAAAGGATTTTCAGCAGCTGTTTGATTCCGTACCCGACCCCCACATGCCCTTGCTTCCAGCGCGAAATACATTTTACGGCCCTGTCCCCTGCACGGCACGGGAAATGTATGCGCATACAAAAAATGTGAACAGCTATTATTTCGGAGAGATCGGCGTACCCGCAGAGGACGGGCCGGATATTGCCGCCTGCCGCAAAGAAGGCTTTTCCTCTCTGGAAAAATCCCCCTCCTTTTTGGAAAATCCTGTTTTGCAGGGAAGCTTTGGGGAAGAATGGTCTTTACGCAAGGTATGCCGCCGGTTTATCTGGCATGACTGTATTCATGCCAGAGCCATGTACCGAGGAGCTTGCAAATTTTTTGGAAAAGAGCAGCTTTTGAATCCGTTCCTCTTTTGACCGGCCGGGAAAGACATCTTGGAAAAGAGGCAGCCTCATAAAATGACATAAAAGCGCGCCCTGCTGAGACTGGATGGTTCTCAAGCAGAACGCGCTTTTTTAGTTCATCCGTTATGCAGCACACAGGCACGAAAAAGGCCCTTCCCTGCAAAAATCGTCCTTTCAGTGGGAATACAGGATTCTGGCGCTGACCAAAGGCTTCCGGATAGCCAAATAGAGAGGAACGGCAATCACATCGGCTATAACCGCATTAACAAAGGTCACCGCTACCTTAACGCCCATAATATACTGGATGGCCTCCTGAGCGTTCCCCATGAGCACCGCCTCAATATATCCGTGCCCCAGATACAGCAGGCAATATGTGACGGAACCAGTAATGGCAGCGACAATTACACGTTTTGCAGAAGGCAGTTGCGTCTTTTTCGACTGCCACGCAATCAGGCCGGCCATAAAACCCATGATAAACTTGGTGACCAAAGTAATCACGGCACTATCCGCCCAGCCGCTGGTAAGATCGTAGATAAAGCCGCCAATACCGGCGGAAAGTCCCCCATAAACAGGCCCCAGCAAGAGGCCGGAAAGGATCCCGAATACATTGCCGAAACCGATCTGCGCTTTTGTCCCCATAAGAGGGAATTTTATGCTGAGATAATATCCTACCAATACCACCGCTGCAAGCATACCGGTAAAAGCAAGATTAATAATAGGCTTTTTCTCTGTCACATTGATTTTCATATGATCTGCGCCCCCGTTGCATGGTTTTTAAAACTGTGCTACTATAATATCGTAAAACTGACATCATTGAAATACACAGTTTATAAAAAAACGAGAAGTACAGTTTTTGCATGCTGAATTCTGGCTACGGCTGTAGGGAAGAAAGGAGTTTCGCATGGCATATGACTACATTGATCTGCACCCGGGCAGAGGACCTCTTTACGAACAGCTCTATGAGGCGCTGAAACAGGCGGTGGAATCCGGGCGGCTGCCCAAAGGGAGCCGCATTCCCTCTATCAGAAAGCTTTCGGAAGATCTGGGCATCAGCCGCACCACTATAGAAAGCGCCTATCAGCAGCTCGCTATAGAGGGCTATATCAAAAGCGAACCACAGCGGGGATATTTTGTCATCTTCGGCAGCCGGCCATTGTCCCGGCCTTCTCCCGGCCGGCGCCTGCCCCCACCGGCGCTTCCCTCCCCTATCCGCTTCGACCTGGGGACGGACAGGATCGACGCTTCCCATGCAGATCTGAAGCTCTGGAAACGGCATATCCGAGAGGTTCTCACCCGTCAGGATCTTCTCACCTCCTACGGGGATCCGCAGGGAGAACCGGCTTTGCGGGAAGCTCTTTCCGCTTATGCTTACCGTCTTCGGGGGGTATCAGCTGGGCCGGATACTATCGTTGTCGCCGCCGGGACACAGACTCTCCTTTCCATAGTCTGTGGCCTCACTGGGGAAAAAAGAGTAGCTCTGGAGGAACAGGGCTTCCGGCAGGCGGAACAGGTCTTTTCCGATTGCCGGATGGAAATTTCGTTTCTGCCCAACGACGGTGCAGGGCCTTCCATTTCCCACCTTAAAGCCTCAGGAGCACGGCTTATTTATGTGAACCCCTCTCACGCAAGCGGTACCATCAGCGCTATCCCTATGAGCCGCCGGTATGAGCTTTTGGAATGGGCTCGAGAAACAGGCGGCCTTATCATAGAGGACGATTACAATGGTGAGCTGCGCTATAACGCACGGCCCATCCCCGCTCTGCAGGGCATGGGTGATAATCAGCCTGTAGTGTATCTGGGCTCCTTTTCCAAGCTTCTTCTTCCCTCTGTCCGTATCAGTTATATGGCCCTTCCACAGAATTTGGCTTCCATCTATCGGGAAAGATCCTCCAATTACAACCAAACAGCCTCAAAAACGGAACAGCTGGCGCTGGCTTCTTATATTGGCAGCGGACAGATGGAACGTCATTTGCGCAGGCTCCGGAAACTTTATGGGGAAAAGAGCCAAATCATGCTGAAAGCTCTTCGCGGGGCCTTTCCCCATATTCCATTCATTTTGCAGGAAACCGCTCTCTATTGCTCTTTTTCCCTGCCAGAACCTTTAGCAGAGGCTCTGGTAAAAGCGGCCTCTGTGGAAGGCGTGCGCCTTCGCTTCCGGCGGGAAGGCGGCCGTGCGGTGATGGTGATCGGCTTTGCAGGCGTCGATCCGGAGAATATCCTCCCTTCTGTGGAAGCGCTCAAAAAAGCCTGGGAACCTTTTCAGGAAGAACTCGATGCCCTCGATAGCAAGATTCTTCGCTAAACCAACGGCCTGGCGAAAAAAGATGAAAAGGGCTATCCTTCAGTTGTTATTTCCAGCAAAGTGATGTATCATGAAAGAAAAGTTTGTTCCCCAAGTCTGCCGGCAAAGGCGTTTTGTCGGTGGTATTTTCAGATAGACAAAGGAGTTGTTTTTGTGAAAACCTATGAACGTTTTTTAAAGTATGTGAGCTTTGACACTACCTCCGATGAAAAAAATCCCCAGTGCCCCAGCACGGAAAATCAACGGATTTTTGCCGGGGAGCTGGTAAAGGAACTTTTAGAGCTGGGTGTTTCTGACGCTAGAGTGGACGAGCACGGCTATGTTTATGCCTCCATTCCCCAGAACTGCGACACAGATCTGCCGCCGCTGGGGCTTATCGCCCACATGGATACGGCGGATTCCGCTCCCGGCGCCAACATCAAGCCCCGGATCGTCGAAAAGTACGATGGGAAAGATATTCTTCTCAACGCAGAAAAAAACATTGTTCTGAGCCCAAACGACTATCCCGATCTGAAGGAATACACCGGTCAGGACATCATTGTGACGGACGGAACCACTCTTTTGGGATCCGATGATAAGGCCGGTATCGCGGAGATCATGAGCCTGGCGGAATTCATCCAGAAGGAAAATCCGCCGCATAGGACCATCTGCATCGCTTTCACTCCCGACGAGGAAATCGGCCGTGGCGCCGACCTTTTCGATGTGGAAGGATTCGGCGCTAAAATCGCCTATACGCTGGATGGCGGCAAGCCCGGTGAGATTGAATACGAAAACTTTAACGCCGCATCTGCGGATCTCACTGTCCACGGGCTGAGTATTCACCCGGGAAGCGCAAAGGATAAAATGAAAAACGCCCTTCTTCTCGGCATCGAATTCAACTCTCTTCTTCCTGCTAGAGAAATCCCGGAAAACACAGAGGGGTATGAAGGATTTCACCATCTGAACCACATGGAAGGCAGTGAAGAGCTGGCTACCCTCCGGTATATCATCCGGGATCATTCTCGGGAAAAATTTGAGCAGAAAAAGGAATTTTTCCGGAGAGTGGCAGATTTCCTCAACGCGAAATATGGCGATGGAACCTTTGAGCTCAAAATCACTGATTCTTATTACAATATGCGAGAGGTTCTGGAGGATCACATGGAACTGGTGGAAAACGTGCGCCGGATCATGGAGTCTATGGGCATCACACCTATCAGCGTTCCTATCCGCGGCGGAACAGACGGCTCCCGCCTCTCCTATATGGGCATTCTCTGCCCCAATCTCTGTGCTGGCGGTGCCAACGCCCATGGTCGTTTTGAATATGTTCCCATTCAGAGCATGGATACCATTGTGGAACTCCTGAAAAAAATTGTGGCTGCCTGATCTTAACATGCCGGCAGAGAGGGTGGAACGCTTCAGAAAACAGCGTTGCCGCCCTCTAACTTTAGAACGGGAGGGTTTCCTATGATCACACCGGAAGAGTGGAACCGTCTTCTGGTTCTTGCCAAACTAGAGCTTCCTGAAGAAGAGCGTCTTTCCCTGCAGGCTGATTTAGAGGCAATGGTAGCTTTTGCGCAAAAGATGGAAAATATTTCTTTAGAGAAATCAGATGAAATCCTTCTTGGCCGTTCCTCAGATACCCTTCGGGAGGATGCACTTGGCCCTTCTCTAAACCGCAGCCGCATTCTGCAGAATGCACCTGAAACAGAAGAGGGCTTTTTCCTTACCAAGGGAAATTTTTGAAGGAATAGGGCACTCTAAAGTAAAAGGACTGGAGAAAGGAGAGCGCTTCCCGCCGGAAGCTGCAGAGCTATAATGACTGATTTTTCCCAAACCCATGAACAGGAATCCGCCACAGCCGCTTTTCCCTCTCACAGAAGGGACAGAATTCTTCCTTTGCAGCGTCTTTTGCTTCGAAAGGAATGCTCCTGCCACGAGTTGGCGGAAGCCTATCTTGCAGCCGCAGAATCCTCCTCACTAAACGCATATGTGCTTTTAACCCCAAAAGAAGCCTTTGAAGCTGCTGCCAGAACCGACAGACATATCCGTGCAGGAGAGCCTCTGTCCCCTCTGGAAGGAATTCCTCTGGCTCTCAAGGATAATATTTCCACGGATGGAATTCCCACCACTTGCTGTTCTACTATGTTAGAGAAGTATACCCCCATATATGATGCAACTGCCTGGAAACTTCTGAAAGAACAGAACACCCTCCTGCTGGGGAAAGCCAATATGGATGAATTCGCCATGGGTTCCACCTGTGAGACCTCATCCTTCGGTGGCGCCCTAAATCCCTATGGGGAAAACAGAGTGCCCGGGGGAAGCTCAGGCGGCTCGGCAGCGGCTGTGGCGGCGGGGTTGGCCGCTTATTCTCTGGGGACTGATACAGGTGGTTCCATCCGGCAGCCCGCCTCCTTTTGCGGCCTTGTGGGGCTGAAACCCACCTATGGGGCTGTTTCCCGCTATGGGCTTATTGCCCATGCCTCCAGCTTCGACCAGATCGGCCCTATAACTGCTTCTGCGATGGATGCCGCCATTGTGCTAGACGCTATTGCAAAGCCCGATCCCATGGATCCCACTTGCACAGGCTCCCGTAACTCTGCTGTGAAACAATTGGGAGCTTCCCTCAAGGGAAAACGGATCGGTATCCTGCAGGAGGGCTTTCAGGGAAGCAGGGAGAAAATCCGGGAAACCGTTTTGAAGACCGCACATACATTTGAGGAGCTTGGCGCTGTAGTAGAAGAATGCAGTGTCCCTCTTCTGCCGGAAAGCCTGCAGATCTATTATGTCTTGGCCTGTGCGGAAGCTTCCTCTAACCTGGGGCGCTACGACGGCATCCGATATGGCCATACTCCCTCTGCAATTCAAAATGCCGAGGACGACGGCTGGCGAGAACGCATTCTCCGCGCCCGCAGTGAAGGTTTTGGGCGGGAGGTAAAAAGGCGTATCCTGCTGGGGACCTTCGTGCTCAGCGCCGGGTATTACGATGCGTTTTACCGGAAGGCCCAAGTGCTGAGGCGAGCGCTCTCCCAAGAACTGCATGCAGCACTGGAAGATTTCGACTGTTTGCTTCTCCCCACCACCGCCACTGCAGCCTTTCCCGCCGGTACTCTAGGTTCCGATGCAGTGGAAAATTTTGAGGCAGACTTCTGCACCGTGGCGGCCAATTGTGCGGGATTACCGGCTCTCAGCTTTCCCTGCGGGATGACGGCAGAAGGTCTTCCCATAGGCGCCCAGCTGGTGGGAAGGCCTTTTGAGGATCCCTTCCTCCTGAACCTTGTGTGGCAATATGAGGAAGCGGTTCCCTCCATTCCCGAACCAGCCGGATTTGCCGAAAAAACAGCGGGAGGTGTGGTACTTGGCACATATGGCCTGTGATTATGAAATGATTGCCGGGCTTGAAACCCATGCAGAACTTTCCACAGAGACGAAAATCTTCTGCAGCTGTTCCACCGCCTTTGGTGGGGAGCCCAATACCCATTGCTGCCCAGTATGTATGGGAATGCCAGGTGTTTTGCCCAGCCTGAACCGCAGGGTGGTGGAATTTGCCGTTTTGGCCGGTCTAGCCACCAACTGTAAAGTGAATCTCTATTCCCGTATGGATCGAAAGAACTACTGCTATCCCGATCTGCCCAAGGCTTATCAGATCACCCAATTCGACTTTCCTATTTGTGAAAACGGCTGGATTCAGCTGCAAAACGGAAGAAAGATCCGCATTCGCCGCATCCATATAGAAGAGGACGCGGGAAAGCTCCTCCGGGAGGGGAATACCATCCACATCGACTATAACCGCTGTGGGGTGCCTTTGATCGAAATCGTTACAGAACCAGATATCTGCTCCCCAGAAGAAGCCCGGGAATATGTGGAGGAGCTTCAGAAAACGCTGCGATATCTAGGCATTTCTGATTGCAGGATGCAGGAGGGCTCTCTGCGGTGCGATGTAAATCTTTCCATGCGCCGCAAGGGAGAATCTGCCCTGGGCCAGCGAACAGAAATCAAAAATATGAATTCCCTCTCCAATATGGTAAAAGCCATGGAATATGAGGCTGGGCGTCAGAAGAGTCTTTTGGAAAAGGGAATACCTGTCCGTAGAGAAACGCTCCGGTTCGAAGTTTCCTCAGGGCGAACCGAGCCTATGCGCGGCAAGGAGGAGTTAGACGATTACCGGTATTTTCCCGAGCCGGATGTTCCCCCTATCCTCCTTACAGAGTATGAAGTGGAAACCCTTCGGGAATCCCTGCCGGAGCTTCCGGGAGAAAAATACAGGCGCTACACCGAAGAAATGGGGATTTCGGAAGCAGATGCCCGCCTGCTCAGCAAATACAGAAGCGTAGCGGAATATTTTGAGGAAGCCTCAAGGGACTGTAAATCTGCAAAAAATGCCGCCAACTGGATACTGGGCCCTATTTTTGCCCGCATCCCTACGGAAGCTGAGAAGGAAAACTTTTCTCCCCCTGTTCCCGCAGAGCAGTTAAGAGAGCTCCTGCTGCTTCATGAAAAGGGAAGCGTTTCCACCAACATGGCCAAACGGATTTTAGAAAAAATGCTGGATACAGGACGGCCCTGCAGCGAATGTATCTCTCGTGAAGAGCTTCTTCCTCTTTCTGCGGACGCTTTGCAGAAAGCTTGCCGCGAGGCGATAGAAAATCTTCCTCAGGCGGCAGAAGATTATAAAAAGGGGAAAACAAAAGCTTTGAAAGCGCTGCTGGGTGCAGTCATGCGTTCCACCAAAGGACGCGCCCCGGCAGGGGAAGCGGAAGCTCTTCTGCAAAAGCTGCTCCAATAAAGATCGATACCTGCAGAAAAGGAAGTGCAAAACAGAAATCATATACCCTTTACATAAAATTAGGAGGATTTTTATGCAGCAAAAAGAAAAAACGATACTGCTTATCTACCGGTGGCTCATGATCGCTCTGGGTATTTTTCATATTGCTACCGCCGTGGTGAATTTTTCACAAAAAACATATTTTTACGCTGTAATGGCTTTAGGCGGCCTTTTGCTGGGACCCGTCCTCATACTCTTCTGGAGGATCCTGCGCCTGGAGCCCTCTTATACATTAAATCTCATGATCGCCGTATTCTTTATTCTGCTTTATACCATAGGCGTGGTCTTGCAGGGGTATAACATTCCCTATTATGATAAATTCTGCCATACCCTGAGCGGAACAGTAACGGCCTTTGGAGGACTCCTACTTTTTCTGCTCATCAAACCGGAAAAAACCTTTACCCACCGGGAACTTCCCCTTGGAACTGTTTTTTCCTTCCTGACAGCGGCGGCCATAGCGGGTATTTGGGAAATTTGCGAGTATGTTATCAGCCTTATTTTCCACAACGATCCCCAAAGGGTGGTTCTCAGCGGTGTTGAGGATACCATGATCGATATGGTAGTCTGTATAGTTGGCGCTTTGCTTTACTGTGCATACATCTGCCTTGCATTCCGGAAAAATGCAGATCCCTTCCGCGGAATACTGAACCGCATAACCAAAAAGCCAGAGAATGAAGTGCCGGATGCCGAATAAAGCGAAGGCCATACCTATATTCTATAATTCTATAGCAAAAGGAGCACTGTTTAGTATACAGCGCTCCTTTTGCTTTTTCACGCAGTCATCTCCCATATTATATCTGCTTATATCTGCACGTTAACATACCCTTCTCTCTGGACATGCTTTCGAAATTTTCCCGGGGAAGCCTTCATATATTTTCGGAACACTTTGCTGAAATAATTACTTTCTGCAAAGCCGCAGGCCCCACTGATCTCCTGCAGGTTCATGTCTGTGGTATTCAAAAGCTCAATGGCCTTTTCCAGCCGAAGCTTTGTCAGAAACCGGATGGGCTGTTCCCCTGTCTCCCGCAGAAATTCCCGGGAAAGATGGCTTTGGCTCACACCTAGCCGTTCCGAAAGGGCAGAAAGCGCCAATTCCTCCCCAAAGTGGTGCTCCATATAGGAAACGGCGCTTTCCACCAAGGGAGAATACGCCCTGTCGGCTTCTTCCACACCACCGCAAAGGAGACACAGGAATCCAAAAGCCTCCCTGCTTGCAGCAAAGGCGCTGCGGATCCTGCCACCTCTAGCCATAGCATGCAAGTCAAATAGCTTCTGCACAGCAGGGTGACTTTGAGGTAGCGGGGTAATTTTTCCAAAGCGTCTGACAAAATAACGATAATAAGGCAAGACGCAGGCACCATTTATGAGAATATAGAAAAACTCCCAAGGCTCTTTGCTTTGGGTTTCATCGAAATAATACCGCTCATTCCCCGGAAACTGTAAAAAAAAGCCGTCCCCTGCCTCCGCTTTAAACACACCCTCTTCCGTTTCCAAAACGCCACTGCCGGAAAGGGTATACTGAAACAGGAAGGCGGGGCCTCTGCTCCGATTATCCCAGAAATAGCTGTTATCGTGCCGGCTTTCTTTCCCTATAGCCATCAGACCTGCCGCGGGCGTCTCCACATCCTCCAAAAAACGAAAGCCATATCCATCGCAAATATCTTTTGTTTCTCTCTCCATCAAAAAATTACCTCTTTTATCAAATAATTACGATTGAAAACTATATACAAATCCCTTATATTTAAAATCAATCGAGCTGAATCATCGGATTCAGTATAGCATTTTTTGGGGATATTATAAATCAAAAAAAGACAGAAAGAGGGAGAATCATGTCATTCAAGATTGCATTTATCGGAGCAGGCAGCATCGGCTTCACCAGATGTTTGCTTTCGGATCTTCTCACCGTCCCTGAATTCAGAGATATCGAAGTCGCATTTACAGACATCAACCCTGACAATCTGCGGATGGTAACCCAGCTCTGCCAGCGGGACATTGATGAAAACGGCCTTTCCATTAAAATCCATTCCACCCTAGACCGCCGTGAAGCCTTCAAAGATGCAAAATATGTAATCAACTGTGTACGTATCGGAATGCTGGAGGCCTTTGCCACGGATGTGGAAATCCCCCTGAAATACGGTGTGGATCAGTGTGTAGGCGACACCCTCTGCATCGGCGGCATTATGTACGGCCAGCGGGGTGTCAACGCTATGCTGGAATTCTGCAAAGATATTCGAGAGGTAGCCGCTCCCGGTTGCATTCTGCTCAACTATTCCAACCCCAACGCCATGGTCACCTGGGCTTGCAATACATACGGCGGCGTACCCACCTATGGCTTGTGCCACGGCGTTCAGCATGGGCACGAGCAGATTGCACAGGCCCTGGGCAGGGATAAAAAGGACGTGGATATCATCTGTGCCGGCCTCAATCATCAGACTTGGTATATCAGTGTAAAGACAGATGGCGTGGAGCGCACCGGTGAACTCTACGAATATATGAAAAAAGCGGAATTTGCCAAGAACGAAAACGTTCGACTGGACGTGATGAAAAACTTCGGTTACTATTCCACCGAATCCAACGGCCATCTTTCCGAATATTTGATGTGGTACAGAAAACGTCCAGAAGAAATGGAAAAATGGATCAACTATAGCCGGTGGAGCCAAGGTGAAACAGCAGGATATCTCCGCGTCTGCAAAGAGAGCCGCAACTGGTTCGAAACAGATTTCCCTAACTGGCTTAAAGAACCTGCCAAAAAATATATTCCGGAAAATCGCTCCTCCGAGCACGGAAGTTACATCATCGAAGGTCTGGAAACCGGACGTGTATACCGCGGCCATTTCAACGTAATGAACAATGGGGCCATCTCTAATTTGCCCGATGAATGTGTTGTGGAAGTCCCCTGCTATGTGGACGGGAACGGCATTTCCGTACCCAAAGTCGGAGATCTACCCCTGGGCTGCGCCGCTATTTGCTCCCAGAGCGTCTGGGTACAGAAGCTGGCAGTGGAAGCCGCCGTTGCGGGCGACATCACCCTTCTCCGCCAAGCGGCCCTGATGGATCCTCTCACGGGCGCTGTCTGCACCCCCGACGAAATCATCCAGATGGTGGATGAGATGCTGGTGGCCGGAGAAGCATGGTTGCCACAGTATGAGGAGGAAATCCAAAAAGCCAAGGAGCGCCTTGCGCATAAGACTGTTCCCTATCGCCCTGCTAAAGGCTTCACGCTCAAAGAAAAATCCGTGGAGGAAATGGCCGAGGAAAAAGCTAAGTACAGAGCTATGGCCTCCGCCGCTGCAAAGGAAAAAGTGGAGTGAGCCTTAAGCTCTCCTAAAAGATTAAATGGACCTACGGAATGCAGGCACTGTATCCGTAGGTCCTCTTATTCAGATGGTTGCGCTCTCCAACTACTTTTTTGAAACTACAAAAAATGACCCGATGCATATTCCTCAGCATTATCACTTCTTAGTTTTATCCGTTTTTACAGCGGCCGCAAAAGGATGTGCTCCCATTTCAAACTGCTCATTAGGATATTACCTGCTATCTAAGGAGACGTAGGTCCTGAAACCGGCTTGACCCACGGGAGCTTTCGCTGTATACTGAAGAAAAGCTCGGAGACATTTTTCCTCTTTTCCGGGCTGCAAAAGGAGGACTGCCGCTATGAAAACCGGCGTAGAAACCATCTGGAAGGATCGGAAGCGCTTCCTGGGAATGCCTCTGAGCTTCACACGCTATTCGCTTTCGGAAGACCGCCTTTTTCTTCAGAAAGGCTTTCTGAACATACAATTTGAAGAGATCGTATTATACCGTGTAAGCGATATCAGCCTGAAGATTACACTAGGCCAGCGCATTTTCGGGGTGGGATCGGTAATCGTTCATTCCTCAGATAAAACGACCCCTCATTTTGAGCTGAAGAACATCAAGCGTCCAATGGAAGTAAAAGAGCTTATCCATAAGCAAGTGGAAGAAATGAAGATCGAACGCCGTGTCCGCGTGGGCGAACTGATTGGTGAGGGTGAAGAAGGAGAGGATCCCTGCGATTTAGATGAATCCTCGGATGAATATGCGGCCCAGGAGGAATGAAGTGCAAAATAAAAAGCCGAGAGAGGTTCACGCCTTCTTTCGGCTTTTACCATATGCTCCCGAGAAAGTATTTTTTGAATTATAATAAGTAATCAGAATGTTTGTAGACAATTTTGCCGAGTTGCAGATTCACACATCGGCACGCAACGAAAGGAACTGTTCAGCATGCAATATACACTTTACCATCACAGAGCGCAGTATTACGAAACCGATCAGATGGGAATTGTTCATCATTCCAATTATATCCGTTGGTTCGAGGAAGCCAGAGTGGATTTAATGGAACAAATCGGTTTTGGCTATAAAAAAATGGAAGAGCATGGAATCGGCAGCCCCGTCCTTTCTGTCTCCTGCCGATACCGGAGTATGACTCATTTTTTCGATGATGTTATCATCCTGCCAAAGGTAGAAATCTATACAGGGGTAAAGCTCTCTCTTTCCTATAAGGTTCTGGATGCCACCACCCGGGAACTTCGTGCAGAAGGGGAAAGCAGCCACTGCTTTCTAAACCGAGATGGAAGACCCGTCTCACTGAAGAAAACTCTTCCCCATATCCATCTGCTTTTTTCTTCTGTAGCAGGAAAAGAACTGGAGGGACTAGAGTTAGAAAACTCTCAATGATCTTGTATCTTATATCGGAACCGATTAATGAAAACAGGAGGCTCGCGGCGCCACCCGGAACCGGTAATACCGGCCATGGGAATTTGTTTTAGGTATCACCGGCCGTTTCGGATTTCTATGGATAAACGGCCGGTCAAGGAAAAAAACGCAAAGCCTTTTTCATAATACATACCTTCATATATGTAAAAATTTTTCCATTCCCTATTTTCCCCGCACCCAGCGCAAAAAGGTATCCTGAGCTATCGAGAGCCTTACCGCCGCTTCCCGGGAGCTAAGACGTCTCGAGAGCCATTCCTCCCGAAGAACATAGAATTCCTCCGGAATCGGTTTTCTGGGCCTTCCAAAACGGACGCCCCTGGCCTTGGCCGCCGCTATGCCTTCCGCCTGCCTCTGGCGTATATTTTCCCTTTCGGCCTGCGCCACATATGAAAGAAGCTGCAAGACTATATCCGCAATCAGCGTGCCTGTAAGATCCCTATTTCTGCGCGTATCCAGAAGAGGCATATCCAAAACAACAATGTCTGCCTGCTTCTCTTTTGTGACAACGCGCCACTGCTCTAAAATCTCCACATAATTTCTACCCAGTCGGTCAATGCTTTTGACCACCAGAACGTCTCCCTCCCGCAATTTTTTCAATAGTCTTTTATACTGAGGCCTGTTGAAATCCTTGCCGCTGAGTTTATCTATGTAGATCTTCTTCGGCGGAATCTGAAATTCCCGTAAAGCGATCAGCTGGCGCTCCTCATTTTGTTCCTTTGTGGATACGCGGACGTACCCATATATCTGACTTTCCATATACACTCGCCTCCGTTATATTACAACCCAGGCGGCGCCGCTTCTGCTATTGTACCCAAGAAAGGCAACAGACGGAATCATTTCAGTAAAATATTGAAAAAATTTCACATTTTCGCGTATAGATTCCCCCAAATAATCCAGATATAGAAGAAACCCGACAGATTTTTCCACTCTGCCGGGTTTCCTTATTCCACGTGAAAAAAACGCACTATAGAAAGGGATATTTTTTCACCTGCTACATTCCTGCGAACAACATATTTTTTAAACGGCGCGTCATGGGTGTGACACCTGAATCGGTTTTCTGATACATAAATAGGAAAGTCATAGCATCCTGCGGGGAGTTGAGGAAATAAGGCCCTAACCAGCCATCCCATCCATATTCGTCACGGCTCCCATTGAGGATGGCCAAACCCGGATCCCGCAGCACCCGCATCAGATTACCGTAGGTATAGCCGGAAAGGCCTGGCCACAGGTCAAAATCTGCCTGTTGCGCCCGAGTAAGGCCACAGGAGGTCATATACTTTACCGTCCTTGGAGAAAGAATCCGCTCTCCCTCCAATTCACCTTCCTGAAGGAGCATCCTGCCAAAGCGCATATAATCGTCTATTGTGGTGAAAAGGCCTGCTCCACCCGATTCAAAGGCGGGAGGCTCTATTTTTTCTCTGAAAATTCCAAGGTGGTGCCCGTCATACCTTCGCAGACCTTCCGGCGTTTTCGTATACACTTTTGAAAGCCTTTCCTGTTTTTCTGCAGGCACATAAAAATCTGTATCCTGCATATGGAGTGGCTTAAAGAAATATTCCCTTAAAAATTCCCCAAATCGTTTCCCGGAGGCTACTTCTACCACTGCTCCCAGCACATCCGCAGAGGTTCCATACATCCAATGCTCTCCCGGGTGGAAAGAAAGGGCGCAGCTCCCCACACGGTTTGCAAATTCCTGGGTAGTCATGGGATTTTCCCCCATAGCGCGGTTTTCCAATTCGCGAAAGACCACATCTGCTTCCCGGGCCGGGCGGCTTTCCATTCCGTTATATGGCAAGCCAGAGGTCATGGATAGCAGGTCATGCAAAGTGCACTCCCGATGAACAGGTACATCCCTTTCTCCCTCTGCAACCCTTTGGCTGTGAAAACCGGGCAGATATTGGGAGACCGGATCCTGAAGATCAATTTTCCCCATCTCAAATAATTTCATGACGGCTGCGGCCGTCACAGGCTTCGACATGGAATATAGGCTGAAAATCGTATCTCTTCGTATGGGTTTCCCGGCTTCCAAATCTGCAAAACCTGTTTCAAAATAGGCTTCTTCCACCCCTTGCCGATACAACAGAAAATTTGCTCCGGCAATTTCTCCTTCTTCCACGCAGTTGCGCAGATATTCCTCCATTCTATGCAGATACACTTCTTCCATTTGAACAATCCTCCTCATATCTCATCAGATCGGCGTTTTGCATTTTGGGCAGGCGTTCTATCCTGCCAGCAATATAAGGGAGATTTCTCTTTTCCGGTTCATCTCTCCGAACGCTTTGCTTTTCATATTTACCTTAGCATATACAACATTCCCATGCAAGCGTCTTTTTTCGCTATATTTTGCAACCCGATCATCTTTTTCATCCAGTTTTCTTGTGCTTTTTAGAAAAATATGCTACTGTATAGGCACACACACCGGCATTGCCGGCCCACAAAAACATATGGGAGGAATCCAAAATGAAGCTTCACGTTTCCGAAAAACGCGGCGTTCCCATTGCACCGGGGATGATCGGCTTGTTTTTCGAGGACATCAACTATGCAGCGGACGGCGGCCTCTATGCCGAAATGATCGAAAACCGTTCTTTTGAGTTTGTGGAGGCCAGGGGCAGTCATAGGGATTATTACACCACTTATGACGGAGGATACGGCTGGAAGCCTTATCCGGAAGACTGCGGTGCCTGCATGGAATTTGTTTCCGGCAGCCCTCTCTACGAAACCAGTCCCCACTACCTTCGCTTCACAGCCGGAAAAGCAGGCAAAGGCTTTTCCAACAAGGCTTACAGAGGTATTTTTTTGAAAAAAGGTATGGAGTATAGGGTCTCTTTCTATGCCCGGATGGCACACTATCAGGGGAATCTAGAGGTTTCTGTCCGAAAAGACGGAAAAACGGTTGCCTCTGCAAAAGTAGAATGCATCCATGCTCCAGAAGGTGAGTGGCAGAAATGGAATCGGTATGAGACAGTGCTCCGCGCCGATGAAGATACTGCAAACGCCCTTTTTGTCATCACACTGGAAGAACCCGGCTGTGTGGAATTTGATCATATCTCCATGATGCCTGGGGATGCCGTAGCCGGAATCTTCCGCAAGGATCTGTTTGAAAAGCTTAAGGGACTAAAGCCCGGCTTCCTCCGTTTCCCGGGCGGTTGCATCATCGAAGGGAATACCCTTTCCAACCGTTACCGCTTTAAGGACAGTCTCGGCACGCCGGAAAGCCGTAAAAGCAACTGGAACCGCTGGGCTGTGCATGAAAACGGCCCGGAAAACAACTGTCACAGCATTTATTCCCATTATAACCAGACTCTGGGCCTTGGCTATTATGAGTATTTTCTACTCTGTGAGCTGATTGGGGCCAAACCCCTCCCCGTTCTCAGCGTAGGGCTTGCCTGTCAGTATATGTCCTGCGAGCTGGTTCCTATAGACAGCCCTGAGTTCCAGGAATTCATTCAGGATGCTCTGGATTTGATCGAATTTGCCAACGGAGGCACGGAAACCCGTTGGGGCGCTTTGCGGGCAGAAATGGGGCACCCCGCTCCCTTTGGCCTTACTCTCCTGGGGATTGGGAACGAGCAGTGGCAAACAGAAAAGGCGGATTTCTTCCAGCGCTATATAGCTTTTGAAAAGGCCATTCACGCAAAGCATCCGGAAATTCAGCTCATAGGCTCCGCCGGGCCGGACATCACCTCAGAGCGCTATACCGCAGCATGGGAGTTCTATCGGCAGGAGTGTCCTAAACACGAGAATTTTGTATATGCTCTGGATGAGCATTATTATGTTAAGCCCCAGTGGTTCTATGAACATACCGATTTCTATGACAACTATTCACGGGATATCAAGGTCTTTTCCGGCGAATATGCAGCCCATCCTGTTAACGGAATGAACCGTCCTGAAGCCAATACTCTGGGTGGTGCTCTGGCAGAAGCCGCATTCCTCACTGGCGTGGAGCGCAATGCGGATGTAGTCGTGCTGGCCTCTTATGCGCCACTTTTTGCCCGCATCGGCTATACCCAGTGGTCCCCCGATCTGATCTGGTTTGACGAGACCACGGCCTATGGCAGCCCCAGCTATTACGTGCAGAAAATGTACGGCGAAAATATGGGTACCGTCACTTTGGATACAGAAGGCCAGGAAAAACTTCTCCGTCAGGAGGGCGTTTACTATTCTGCCAGCCTGGATGAAAACTCCCAGGAAATCATTCTGAAAATTGTTAACAGCACCGAGGAAACGAAAACCATTTCTGTTGATTTTGCCTCCGGCTGGAAGCTGAACGGAAATATGAAGGTTACACGCCTTCATGGCGGCAGCAAAGAAGATTACAACACAGTGGATTTCCCCGAAAAGATATCTGCCAAAACAGAAGAGACTCTTTTCAAAGGCGAGATCAGCCTTGACGCAAATACATTTCTGGTAGCACGCTTCTCTCTTGCATAAACTTCATTCATTTTCTAAAACGCACGGAGTCCTTAAAACTCCGTGCGTTTTGCATCTTCGGTATATGTGAATATTGTTAACAAAAGGAACTATATCCTATACACATCTGCAAATATACGGTATACTGGTTTTAGAATCATCAGATAGAATTTTTACCAACCGGTTTTCCGAAAGCTACTGACTAGTTACAACAGAGGAGAAAGTACGTATGAACGAAAAGCTGCAAGAATTTTTTATACAAGAGGAAAATTCCCGTAATCTGGAAAAACAAAAACAGAGGAACCAACATCTTGTGGATCTGGGGCTCTATGAAAAGGTCTATTCCGGCAAACAGGAATGCTCAGAGGAATACCCTTTTATAGATGGAGAGGGAAACACCTATAAAAAAGTAGGGATAAATGTCACCGACGAAGAATACCGCAAAATTTGCGAATATGCTCCGCTGGAGAATACCGAGCCATCTCATGCCAATACACTCAGCAAGGCACTGAACGTCCTCGCCGTATTGCTCATCATTGCCGGCGTGATCATTGGTCTTGCCCTAGGCACGCAGGAAATAGAAAGCGAGTACTATTATTCCAGAACAGTATTTTCATTTGCGTTGGCGCTCCCCTACTGGGCAGGTGGAATTATTTCTGGCGCTATTTTTCTGGCTTTTGCGGAAATTATCCGCTTGCTGGACAAAATCTCAAAAAAATAAATATGCAGCCATATAGAAAGCAGCCTCGGAACCATGTTCCGGGGCTGCTTTTTTTACTGAATCAGAAGGCTTATTCTGCAAATATAACCTTATCCTCTGCAATATCAGAGACAACGGCCAAAGATTCAATGCGTATCCCTTTCTCTCTCAGCCTTTTGCCCCCATCCTGGAATCCCTTCTCGATCACAATACCGCATCCAATAAGCTTTGCTCCTGATTCGCCTACAATCTTTAAAAGCCCTTCAAGAGCCTGCCCCTTCGCCAAAAAATCATCCACAATCAAAACCCGGTCCTGAGGCTTCAGATATTTCTGAGAAACCTGAATTTCATATGTACTCCCTCTGGTGAAAGAATGAACCTGCGCCGTATACAGTTCCCCATCCAGATTGCGGGATTTAGTTTTTTTCGCAAAAACTACAGGTACATTTCCAAAATGCTGAGCTGTAATTGCTGCAATGCCGATTCCAGACGCTTCGATAGTAAGAAGCTTTGTTATCTCTTCCTCTGCAAAGCGATGGCTGAACTCTTTTCCAATGGCATTTAAGAGGGAAATATCCATCTGGTGGTTCAGAAAACTATCCACTTTAAGAACGCCACCTTCCGCCGCACGGCCCTCTTCCAGAATTCTCTGCTTTAAAAGCTCCATGTTTCATTCCTCCATAACGGGCTTTGGAGCCCTCCTAATTTCTTTTTGCAGTTTTCCAATAAGAGCTCGCAATTAATAGGAATAGAGAAGCTCTGCTTCTCCTGAGGCTATATTTTTGCGGTAAACTTCCGTGGAAATCCGCTGAAATCCCGGGCGCCATCCCATATCCAAGTCTAAATGTCTTTCCGCCGTAATAACGGTAAAATACATATATTCCTTTGAAAGATCCATAGATTCGATCCAGGAACATTGTTCTCCCTCAGAAGCCTCTCCCAAAGATCCCTGCGTGTATCCTTCTTTGGCAGCAATCAACTGGACAGGCTCTCCGGAAAGCCCCTGATATACCCAATAATTTCCTTCCTCATCAGAAAAAGCTCTTTCCGCAGGGCCAAGAGGTTTATCCACCGTTTCCGTATCCCCTGTTTCCAAATTCATGCAAAGGGAAGAAGTAGCGCCAGTGGGCGTATCCGCGCCTGGATAGACATTTGCTCCGCTCAGACTAGAATCCGTATTATATAAAAGCATTGGGATTCCATTTTCTTCATACACGTAGAACAGGGAAGAAGCAGCCTCTGTGATTTCTTCGAAGCCGGAACCATCTAAATTAGCAGCATAGATCCGTCCCTCTTGAAGGAACATTCCCGTTCCCCCATATATACCAAAAAAGAAATACACTGTATCGTCAACTGTCTGCACTGTAAAGGCGGGGCCGCCCATATTGCTCCACTGAGCAATAGAAAAAGAAGCCAATGTTCGCTGGCCGGAACCATCCAGTTCCACAGCGTCCAGCCGGGCTGCGTTCCCCTCGTTTTCAGAAACCCAGTAAATGAGAGTACCTTCTGAAAGGCTAAGAAAATTTCCATAGGTCAGGCTGGTCCGGTTCCCCGCGGGATCCACACTTTGAATCTCACCATTTAAGGAAACAATAAGCAAATTCTGCTCAACATCCGCAGCAAGAAGGCTCCCATCCATAGACTGAAAATCCCCGCCATTCAAATCTACGGAACAGACTTTCGCACTATGTGAAGCATCTGCTGGTTGCGTAAAATAAATCCGCCCAGAAAGCAAAAGTATGCCCCCGTTTCCCCGGCCGGTATAGAGTATTTTCGTATCTCCTTCCGGGGACATGCACACCAGACTGTTCTCTGTTTCCGTTACGGGAGTAAAATTCCCCATCAAACCTTCTTGCTCAAAGCTATCTTCCGTATATTGCCAATAGTATACATTTCCATTATTTTCTATAAAAGCTTCAGGAAAAATTTGCCTTGTAGCTTCTTCTTCCGGTTGTTCCTCTGGTTCTTCCTCTTTCCCTGTGTTCTCCTCCAGAAGTTCTTTTACTTCCTCCTGCTTATTCGCAATTTCTGAAGAACCGCCCGTAGCTTCATAGCCCTGATTCAGGATATCCTGCGCCTCCGTATATTTCTCTTGAGCTATATACGCATCCGCCAAAAGGAGATAAGGCTCTGGATTTTTGGGATCGATTTCTACAGCAGCCTGCAGCGCTATTACTGCCTCTTCATAGTTCATCTCATTCAGGTATTTTTCCCCCAGGGAAAGTTGCTCATGAAAACGGTTTCCCTGATAAGCATTCCATCCAAAAATGACCCCAATGACTGCGCCAGCCACTAACACCACAGCCACAAGGATTCCCGTTATGACTAGTCCCTTTCGTTTTTTAGGCGGTTTTCCTTCCGTTTCCGGCCTGTATACCTGATTGGAAGCATATTGTTCAGATGGAACCGGAGGAAGCGTATTCCTTTCATCTTCTTGAAGAGAACTATGTTTCTCACCCAGCCCGGTTCCGCAAAAAAGGCAAAAATTGGCATCATCCGGGTTGTTCCCACCGCATTTTTTACAGATCATGGCATATCTTCCTTTCTATGAAATACTCTATTTCAGATTTCTTCAGTCTGTCCTAGCGTTTTATTATACAAGAAAATCTCTAAAAAAGCTATGTGCTCATCAATGCCCGCAGAAAGAGTTTTATTATTTACAATCTAAACAGGCCAGTTTTTCGAAATCAATATACAGCATACGACTTCTCTAATCTTTAGATTTTTATCCTTTTTTGGTGAGATATGGATAAAACTTGCCTACTTTTGTGGATTTCCATCCTAACCCTTGCATTACAGATATCATTTTTGTATAATAAGCCTATTCTTTATTAGAAGGAGGAGTTTTCATGAAACCATTAAAGGACTATAGCTTTGTCCGCGGTGTGTGCCATAATCCGCCTCGGGACAAGGACTGGGCTCGGCTGGAAAAGGAATTGAGCTACTGCAAGCGCCTGAACATCAATTCCACACGTTTCTGGATGGATCAGGGAGAGTATGAAAAAGATCCCCAAGGCTATATCGATTATATCGGGAAATTCATGCGCACCTGCTGGGAATACGGCGTAAGCAGCATGCCAATCTTCTGGAACGGCAATTTTATTGTAGACTTTAAAGAACCTACCGAGGAAGAATATGCCAAGGCCGCTGAATATGCAAAAGCGATCATTGACGCGTTCAAGGATGAGGAATTCGTCCTGATGTGGGATGTTATCAATGAGCCTATGTGCAACGACTATCTGCGCAAATGCACCGGCGAGGTATATGAGGAACGCTATGCAAACCTGAGACGCTATGTGCGCCGGCTGTGCGAAATTGTTCGTTCACTGGATCCAGTGAACTGCATTACTGTAGGCCATGAACAGGTAAAACACTGTGAGTCCTCTGTAGATCTGGTGGACGTTATCTCCTATCATGATTACCTGACCACCCGTGCGGCTATTGAAGGGGCTATCATCGATGCGGAGAAGCTCAGCGCCGAAAATGGGAACAAACCCATTCTGAATACGGAAACCGGTTGCGTGGGTCGCGCCAACCCCTATGATATCGAAATTGAGCTTGCAGCAAAGCACAACGTGGGATGGTATCTGTTTAATTTGGTTTCTGAAGGCTTCTGGGGCGATATTCACGGCCTTGTGTATCCGGACGGGACTATCCGGGATCCCGCCGTCATCGCCGCCCTCTTTGGCTTTTTCCGCAACCGCACAGAAAACCGCATCCGTGTAAATGCCAACAAGGAGGGCCATGCATACAGAGCTGTAAAGGCTGTTGAGGATGTGCTCCGAGTTGAAGAGACAACCCTTTTCATGTCGAAGCACAAAACAACGGATGACATTCTCACTGCGGCGGAATACTGCGTGAATATTCTGGAGGCCGCCGAAATGGTGCCTATGTGGGATCCGCCTTCAGCTAAGATTGAGTGCTGGCGCCGCCTGCCCGAGGAAAAACGAGATATATACGAAATCAAGCGCTTTGCCTACGACATGGCAGAACTTGTTCGTAAAAACTGCATGTTCTGAGCAAAAACATCTGAATCTTCAACTTTATAAATAAAATGAAATAGCGTAAAATGGCCGCTGAACGTATCAGCGGCCATTTTACATAATTTTTTCCGTTTTCAACGGGTCACTCTGCAGACCTTTCCCTTGTCAAAGGTACGGATGGATTTTCCTGAGCTAAATTAATTCCAAAAAGATACTTTTTCTCTACCCCTGTGAACAATACTGGGCCCATTTCATCCGCTCCCTCCGAATATCGTCTCCATAGGGTGATTTGATACCCGAGGCCCAGATAATGGGCAGATTCCTCATCATTCGCCACCTGATAACGAATAGACAACACTGGAGTGCGGCCTATTTCAGCCAAGAGACTATCCAGCGCAAAGGATACAAGGGAAACTCCTATCAAAGCTGCAGCCCCGATACAGATACCTTTCCGAATCTTCCGCTTATTCAAGAAAACATCCCCTTTTACCTTTTCTCCTATAAAGTATTGTATTCCTTCGTTTTCTCGAAAGCAATATCTTCCCCCCGGCATTCGACAAAAATCAGCAATTCGCACAAAGCGCCCCTGCGTTTCCATGGCAGAAAAGCAGGGGCGCTGTATACATCCACATATCCTTCGTGGAACAAGCAATCTTACTTTTGGGTTTACTTCAACTCAGGCGGGTTGCTCCACCGTTCGGGAACAGGGCGTCCGGGTTTTACCTTTTTTCCTTTGAGATAATAATCCAGGAATTCTCCCACTACCATTTCAAAGCTTTCCGCCGTAAAGCCGTGTCCTCCTCCCATGGCAGTATAGAGATATACGGGCACCCCTGCACCCTCAAGAGCATTGCGGAGCAAGCGGCTCTGTTCATAAGGAACCAAAGGATCCTCATTTCCATGGCAGATCAGAAACGGTGGCTGGCTACCGTCGATATACGTGATCGGATTTGCCATAGCACCCAGCATTTTGCTTTTTCCAAAAGTTTCGGGGCTTCCCAGAAGCTTGGCCTCGGGGCATTCCGGATCATACGATTCCCCTCCGTGGATCCCCTGCCCAACCGTCATAGGGCCATACAAATCCACCACCGCCTGAACAGAATAATCCTCCCCTGGTTTTTCCCAGGCAGAATTGCCGATAGAAGTTCCCATCAAGGCGCTGAGATGGCCGCCGGCGGAATCGCCGCTCACACAGATTTTGGAATTGTCATAGCCATATACATCTGCATGTTTCTTTAAAAAAGCAAGCGCATCCTTACAATCAATGATCTGTGCGGGGAAAGGAGCTTGCCAGCTCAGGCGATATTCAATATCTGCAACTGCATATCCTCGCTTCAGCTGACCATCCTGTAATGCATAGCCACGGACACCTTCCAGCCAGGCTCCGCCGTGAATCCACATAATCAGCGGCGGTTTTTCTGTTGTCTCCGGCACATAGATATCCATCCGAAGGGTATATCCATCTTCCTTTTTAAAAATCACATTGCGGAATTCTTTCATTTTTCTTTCCTCCCTTTCCCTGCACTTCTTTTTATTGAAGGATACATACAGTATACCTCTTCTTTCTCTGTCATGCAATTTCATTTCTCAGTTAAACAGACACGGCATTCATATCTGCCTGCTAAATGGTAAATAGTAAGGGCATACCCCAGTGAAAAAATGATTCCGGAAGATACGGACTTCCACAGTATGGGACCTTCAATAAAATTGTTTTTCCCATCATGATCAGAAGGCATTCTTTTCCAACTGCAGGGGGAGTCTACCGGCCATTTCATTCACCAGGAAAACGGGATAAAGGAGAGAGCTATATGTCTTCACTTTGGAGCGAAAACACTGTTTTACCGGCTTTTCCGGCTCTGGAAGGAGATGTTTCCACTGACGTTCTCATCATAGGCGGCGGCATGGCAGGGCTTCTGTGTGCTCTGCTTCTGAAACAGCAGGGTGTTTCATGTGTTGTGGCGGAAGCCAGCCGCATCTGCAGTGGGGCTACTAAAAATACCACAGCTAAAATCACAGCCCACCATGGACTCATATATAGCCGCCTTCTTCGGGAAAAGGGCGAGGAAAAGGCCCGGATGTATCTGACTGCCAACGAGGCAGCCTTGGAGACCTTCCGATCTCTCCGCACAAATTGGGATTGCGATTTTGAGGAAGCCTCAAATTTTGTATATTCCTCCGGAAGCCGGCAGACCCTTGAAGCGGAAACCCTGGCCCTCCAAAGACTGGGAATTGACGCCCAGTTTCATGAAACCATACCCCTCCCTTTTTCTGCCAGTGCTGTGGAGTTTCCTCATCAGGCACAATTCCATCCTCTGCGTTTTGTAAATGCCTTTGTTCAGGAACTGCAGATCTTCGAAAACACCCCTGTCTGTGCAATTGAGGGACACACGGCCATTTGCAGCAAAGGGCGAATACATGCAAAAGCTATAATTGTAGCCACACATTTTCCGTTCCTAAACAAACACGGAAGCTACTTTCTAAAGCTGTACCAGCAACGATCCTATGTGCTGGCGCTTTCCGGTGTAGAGGCCCCGAAAGGCATGTTTATAGGAGACACGGAAAACAGCTACTCCTTCCGAAGGGCAGAAGGGCTCCTGCTTTTTGGGGGCGGCGGTCATCGGACAGGAAAACCCGGAGGAAACTGGGAGCTCCTGCGAAAAAATGCAGCCAAGTGGTACCCCAGCGCCCGGGAAGAATACGCCTGGTCTGCCCAGGATTGTATCTCGCTGGATGGTCTCCCCTATATCGGCCTCTATTCACGGAGAACTCCTGAACTCTATGTAGCCACAGGATTTAATAAATGGGGAATGACAAGCTCCATGGCGGCTGCTATTCTCCTGCGGGACCAGATCTGTGGCAAGAAAAACGACTGGGCCCCTATATTTGACCCCTCCCGCAGCATGTTGAAACCCCAGCTCTTTTCCAATGTCTGGGAGGCTTCGAAAAATCTTCTGACTCCTTCCCCTAAAAGATGTCCTCATATGGGCTGCGCCCTGAAATGGAACAAAGCCGAGCATTCCTGGGACTGCCCCTGCCACGGTTCCCGTTTTTCTGAAAAGGGAGCGCTCATAGATAACCCGACGGTAAAAAATCTCAAAACCAGATCATAGGAGATGAAAACAGACTCCTGCTTTTTTTCGTCCTGTAATCAGCAGCAAAAAGCGGCAGAACCGTATACAAAACACGATTCTGCCGTTTTCTGTATTTTGCCCTGCTTTAACAATAGATACCTTTCAAACTAAGCTGAATTTCAATTCAACAGAGCCACGGAAAAAGAGAGATACCCTGCAAAAGTAACCCACAAAAGATAGGGAACCTGAAGATAACCCGCCCACTTCTCCACTTTTGAAAAACGCGCGATCATCCCTATTATCAATATCCACAGCAATATAAGCCAGGAAAAAGCCGGCCAATACAGCCGCAAATTGAAAAATAGAATGGGCCAGAAAAAATTCACGGCAAGCTGCACCGCATAGAGTTTCAGAGCGGTCCCCTTTTTCGGTGAATCAGATGTATAAACGATATAAGAAGAAATCCCCATTAAGAAAAACAAAATCGTCCACACAACTCCAAAAAGCCAGCCCGGCGGTGAAAGCGGAGGTTTGGCAAGCTCTTCATAGAGGGGCATACCGCCGCTTGTAATCCAGGCAGAAAGCCCTCCCACCCCCATACTGATCAACAGGCTCAAAAACAAAGCCTTCCACTGTATTTTCAAAATCATTCAAGGCCCTCCTTCCGGTTGTATTCTATGGAGAAAAAGGGCCGAATATAACAATATAGGAAAACGTTCTGACAAAACATTTTCTTGTATATAAAGCAGAGGGACCTCTAGGAATCTTCAGTCTCGATTAGAGTTTTGCGGTTCTTTCTTATGGATTTCGTTATTTTTCCGAAGGAGCCATGCAACAGATGCATCCATAGCCATGCGGCAAGCCGCAGTCTGATCGAGTGCATTGAGCATTACAAAATCGTGGATAGTTCCCTGGCAGCAGAGAGCCGTCACATTCACCCCGGCTAAACGAAGCCTCTGTGCATATGCCTGGCCTTCGTCCCGCAGAACATCGGCTTCTCCATTGACAATCATAGCATCCGGGAGCCCTTCCAGATCCTGAAGAGAGGCTCTTAGCGGTGAGGCAGAGATTCGCCGTCGGTCTCTTTCATGGGGGCAATATTGCTTCCAAAACCACTGCATCCCTGCCCTATAGAGATAATACCCGCAAGCAAACCGTTTATAAGAGGGCGTATCAAAGCAGGCATTTGTTACCGGATAATACAGGAGCTGCTTATGCAGTATAGGTCCTCCCCTTTCCTTGCAAAGAATAGCCAGGGAAGCGGCAATATTTCCGCCCGCGCTGTCTCCCGCCACAGTTAGGGAAAATGGATTTATAGAAAAGCCGGCCTTTTGCCCAATGAGGGGAAGATGGCTCAAAACAAAGTAACACTGTTCCAGAGCCACAGGATATACCGCTTCTGGAGAAAGACTGTATTCCGGAAATACCACAACGGAATTCGTCCTTGCAGCCAATTCTCTGACTAGCTTTTCATGGGTATGAAAATTTCCAAATACCCACCCCGCCCCATGGATATACAAAATCACATCTGCCGGTTCAGCATATTCATCTGGCAGGATAGAGAATACGCGAATACACCCCCACTCCCCAGTATCTGCCTCTGTCTCAACTATCCGGGCAGGCTGCATAGTAACGGGAGTATCCTGTACTGTATCCAAAACGGCCCTTCCCTGCTCCGGAGGAAGCTGAAAAATCAGCGGAGAAGTACTGTTTTCTTCACATATCTTTTCAGCAGCCCTTTCCAGAGGCACACATCGCTTCATATGCACTCATCCTTCCATACACATGATCATTTTCGTTGCTTTCAGTGTATGCCTTTAAGGCTGGAAAGATGCGGTTTGATGAAATTCTGCCCGTATAACGAAAAAACGCCTGGTCTTTTCAACCAGGCGGTTCTCTTTAGGTGTGGTCGAGGTGACTGGATTCGAACCAGCGGCCTCTACGTCCCGAACGTAGCGCTCTACCAAGCTGAGCCACACCTCGTGATGGCTGGGGAAGAAGGATTCGAACCCTCACAAACAGAGTCAGAGTCTGTCGTGCTACCCTTACACAATTCCCCATCGAATCGCTTTCCGATTTATTATCTTGTCGGACAGCGATATTTATTATAACAAACTTTGGGAATTTGTCAATAGCTTTTTCTGAAATTTTTGAAATTTCTTTTGTATGATGTATTAAATCAGCCTGACAGCCATTTCTGCACAGCGGATCCCATCCACGGCAGCAGAAACAATTCCGCCCGCATAACCCGCTCCTTCCCCACAGGGAAACAACCCTCGGACAGTGACACTTTCACAATTCTCTCCCCGCAGGATACGCACCGGCGAGGAACTTCTGGTTTCTGGGCCTGTTAGAAGCGCTTCCGGATCCCCAAAGCCTCTCAGCTTCTGATCCAACAGGCGGATCCCCATGCGCATAGACTCCGTGATGAATTCCGGAAGAAAATCCTCCATGGCGCTTGGCGTAACGCCGGGCCTGTAGGTAGGTTTCACATCTCCCAGGCGGATAGAGCGCCTTTTTTGCAGAAAATCTCCTACTCTCTGGGCCGGGGCTTTGTAACCGCCCCCGCCAGCCAGAAAAGCTGCTTCCTCAATGCGGCGCTGCAGTTCTACTCCTGCCAAAATATCCTCGCTGCCGAAATCCACAGGAGAAATTCCCACCAGAAGAGCCGAATTGGCATTCACGCCATCTCTTGCCCGGGAGCTCATGCCATTTGTTACGAGGCGACTCTCCTCACTGGCAGCAGCCACCACCTGACCGCCGGGACACATACAAAAGGTATATACGCCCCGGCCATTAGGGAGATGAACTGCCAACCGGTAATCCGCCGCACCGAGAGCCGGATGCCCGGCAAATTTTCCGTATTGGGAACGGTCGACTTTCTCCTGCAGATGCTCAATGCGAGCGCCCAGAGAAAATGGTTTTTGTTCCATGGGGATATGCAGATCGCGCAGTAGTCGAAAGGTATCCCTTGCGCTGTGGCCTATAGCCAAAATCACCGTATCTGTTTCCAGCGTTTCAGAACCGTTTAGGACAGCCCCGCAGATCGCACCTTCCCGAATCAGAAGATCCGTCACTTTTGTATGGAATCGAATTTCTCCTCCCAAGGAACGAATTTTTTCCCGGATACCCCTTACCGCCTGAGGAAGCCTGTCCGTTCCAATATGGGGTTTCGCCTCCCAGAGGATTTCTTCCGGCGCCCCGGCCGCTACAAATTCCCGGAGTACGAAGGCCGCCCTGGGATCTTTTGTGCCGGTATTCAGTTTTCCGTCTGAAAAAGTTCCGGCGCCGCCTTCCCCGAACTGCACGTTGGATTCCGTATCCAGAATGCCGGTGTTCCAAAAAGCTTCCACCGCTTTTGCCCGCTCTTCTATCGGCGCTCCCCGCTCTGTTACGATGGGGCGATATCCCGCCTCAGCCAGGATCAGGGCTGCAAACATCCCTGCAGGGCCGAATCCCACCACCAGAGGCCGTTTTTCCATAGGTTTCCCCACCGGAAGCTCATATCGGTAGGGAATCGCCTTCCCGATCTTGGGATCCCGAATTCCTTTTCCTTCCGGGGCTTCACACTCCACTGTGCAGATAAAATGTACATCATTCCTTTTTCGTGCATCTACAGACCGTTTCACAAGGCGCAGACTCGTAATCGCCTTTTCCGGAACGCGCAGACGTTTTGCCGCTGCACGCCTGAGATCTTCCTCTGTCCCTTCCAAAGGCAGAAGGATTTCTCCGATCCTATATACAGCCATATTCTTGCCTCCATTCTGCGGCTGCGGAAATACCCGCCAGATAGCCTGTGCTCCAGGCCCAATGCAGATTATAACCGCCGCAATCCCCATCAATATTGAGAAGCTCACCCGCCAGATACACACCCGGGCACCGCCGAGATTCCATAGTCTGCAGATTTACCTCCCGCAAGGGGATTCCTCCCGCTGTGACCTGTGCAGCCTCCCAGCCTGCCGTGCCCGTTATAGGAAATCGGATATCCTTAATCTGCCGGGCAATTGCTGCGATATCGCGGCCCCCCAGATCTCCGCATACACAATTCATAGTCACCAGACTTCTTTTCAGAATCCCTCTCCCCATCTGCTTTGGCAATAAACCATCTAACAACTCTTCCGCAGGCAAAGAACTGCAACGAATTCGCTCCCGCAAATACAGGGAAATATCCTTAACAGAGTATTCCGGCATAAGGTCGCAGGAAAGTTCCCCTGCTTTTCCGCCTTTCTGGGCATATTCTCCATAGGCGCGGGAAAGTTCAAACACACAGATTCCGGAAAGACCTTTTTCTGTAAATTGGATTTCTCCCTGAGAGGATGCCGCAGACTTTGCATCCAAAAGCAGCGTTACCTTACCCCGGCAGCGCACTCCCTTCAAAGGCGAAACCAGCTTCTTTTCCGTGAGGAGCTGCACCAGAGAAGGAAAAGCGGGTATAAGGGAATGCCCCAAAGCCTGCAACAATTTCCAGCCAGAGTCGCTTCCTCCCAAGGAAGGATACGATAGACCTCCGCTTGCAAATATAAGCCGTCTGGCAGTAAAAAGTTCGCCTCCGCAGGAAATCTGAAAAGAGCTCCTCTCTCTCCGGATAGAGGAAACCTTTTTTTCACAAAGAAGTCTGACTCCGTTTGCGTTGGCTCGCTCCAAAAGGAGCGACAGCACAGAAGAAGCCTGTAAAGAATAGGGATAAAGTCTCCCCTCCCCCTCTTCCCTGAAAAAAAGCCCCATCCTGCGGAAAATTCCTTCCATCGCATTTGGCGAAAATCGTTCCAGCAATGAAACAATCCTGTCGGCATCCCCGTGGTATTTCCCTGGAGTCATATGCCGGTTGGAAAGATTACAGCGCCCATTTCCCGTGGCAAGAAGGCGTTTTCCAGGCTTTTTTTGCCCCTCCAAGAGAAGAACTCTGGGCGCTTTTCCCTTTTCGCCCGCGGCGCAGGCAGCCATCAACCCAGCTGCACCCGCACCTATTATAGCAATATCATATGTCTCCATGTAGATTCCCCGCGTTCTGTCAGAGTTGATTTTACAGAGCTGTGTGCATTCACCAGAATCTCTCTGTCTGCAAATTGGCTGAGACCCGTGAATTGTAAAGATGTGTAGTTAAGTATAACATACTTTTTCCCTAAAATATACTAGCAGTCCGACTGCATACGTAGTATACTGGGAACAGACATGAAAAGAGTTTTCCATCATCCCTTTATTTGGATACATTTCAAGCTAAAAAGGAGGAATTTCAATGGATATCAAAACGCTTTTGTCCCAACTTACCTTAGAAGAAAAGGCATCCCTCTGTTCCGGCATCGATTCCTGGCGGACAGAACCGATCCCCCGTCTGTCCATCCCTTCTGCTGTCCTTTCTGATGGTCCTCACGGACTCCGCAAAGAAATCAGCGACGAAAACGGCCAAAAAACCGGCACAGTGGAATCTGTCTGCTTTCCCACAGGGGGAGCCGTGGCCTGCTCCTTCGACCGTTCCCTCATTCGCCGAATGGGTGAGGCTCTGGGCGAGGAATGTCAGGCCGAAAATGTCCATGTCATTTTAGGTCCTGCTGTAAATATCAAGCGTTCTCCTCTCTGTGGACGAAATTTTGAATACCTTTCAGAGGATCCCTATCTGGCCGGTGAAATGGCGGCAAGCTATATCCAAGGGGTGGAAAGCCAGGGCGTGGGAACCAGCCTCAAGCACTTTGCCGCCAACAACCAGGAAAACCGCCGGATGACCGTCAGCGCTGAGATTGACGAGAGAACTCTGCGGGAAATCTATTTGGCCGGGTTTGAAACCGCTGTTAAAAAGGGCAAGCCTACCACCGTTATGTGCTCCTATAATAAGATCAACGGCGTATATTCCAGCGAAAACAAGCGGCTCCTTACGGATATTCTTCGAAAAGAGTGGGGATTCGACGGCCTTGTTATGAGTGACTGGGGCGCAGTCAATCGCCGTCCGGATGGTGTTTTAGCCGGCCTGGATCTTGAAATGCCCTCCAGCCATGGGGAAAACGATGCCGAGATTGTCAAAGCTGTGAAGGAAGGCCGGATACGCGAAGAGGATGTGGATATTGTTGCCGGCCGGGTGCTGAAACTGGTGTATGATTCCCTTGCAAAAGAAAAGAAAAATGTATCTTACAGCAAGGAAGAGCATCATACCCTGGCTCGGAAGATTGCCTCCGAATCCATGGTTCTGCTGAAAAACGAAAACGAGATTCTCCCTCTGGATGCAAGCAAAAAGATTGCCTTTATCGGTAAATTCGCGGAAGTACCCCGTTATCAGGGGGGCGGAAGCTCCCATATTAACAGCTATAAACTTACAGGCGCTTTGGAAGCTGTAAAAGAAATATGCTCCGTTTCCTATGCACAAGGCTATATTTTGGAAGAGGATCGTACAGAAGAGACTCTTCTAAAGGAAGCTGTGGAAGCGGCCAAAGCGGCGGATGTAGCCGTTATTTTCGCTGGCCTGCCGGACGCCTTTGAAAGTGAAGGCTACGACCGGCCCCATATGAAAATGCCCGAATGCCAAAACCGGCTAATCGAAGCTGTCTGCGAAGTGCAGAAGCATGTAGTGGTAGTGCTTCATAACGGTGCACCGGTGGAAATTCCCTGGGCCGGAAAAGTAGACGGTATTCTTGAATCCTATCTGGGAGGACAAGCCGTAGGCGGAGCGCAAGTCGACGTCCTTTTCGGGAACGTAAACCCCAGCGGCAAATTAGCTGAAACGATTCCTCTGAAATTGAGCGACAATCCTTCCTATCTCAATTTCCCGGGAGAAAAAGATCGTGTGGAATACAGAGAAGGAATCTTTGTAGGATATCGTTACTATGATAAAAAAGAGATGGGGGTCCTTTATCCCTTTGGCTATGGCCTTTCCTACACCACCTTCTCTTACAGCGGACTGAAAGCAGATAAAACAGAAATAAATGATACTGATACGCTTCAGGTTTCTGTCACTGTGAAAAACACGGGAGACCGCGCCGGCAAGGAAGTTATCCAGCTCTATGTGGGCAGCCTTCCCGGCCCGGAAAAAGCTGCAATCCGGCCTGTTCGGGAGCTCAAGGGCTTTGAAAAGGTAGAACTTCAGCCGGGCGAAAGCAAAGAAGTAAGTTTTACCTTGGATAAACGCTCCTTCGCTTTCTATAATTCTGAAATTCCCGGATGGTATGTAGAGGACGGCGAATACGAGATCTCCATAGGAAAATCTTCCAGAGAGCTGGCAGGCTCCCTTACGGTTACCGTGCATCCCGCCTCCCCCATACGTCCGCATTATACGATGGAATCCACAGTTGGGGATCTTCTGAAAAACGAAAAAGCCAAAGCCCGATTCAAAGCTTATATGGCAAAGATGTTCCCCGGCCAGGATACGGACGAAGAACTTTTAATGATGGAAGCTGTTATGGATCAGGTTCCGGTGCACTCTATCTGCAGTTTCCATCCCAATGTCACCCTGCGGGAATTGCAGGAAATTGTAGACGAAGCGAACAGATAAGAATTATCTCCAGCATAGCAGCGGGTGTTATTCTGTCCTAGTAAATGGCAGAATAACACCCTTTTTCTATTTTGAGGTCTGAAAAGAAAATCTCCAAATACTTCCAATAATTTTGCAGAATCCCCTTTACAAAAACAGTTTTCCATGCTATAGTATAAGTACAGCAATAATAATAACGATTCTTATTATTAAGGAGAAACCCATGAATAAGCGCCAAAACTACAGCCGGAAACGGGAAGCGATACTCGATACTCTCCGGAGTACCAAAACACACCCCACGGCTGAGTGGGTGTATCTTCAGTTAAAAAGCCAATATCCCGATTTAAGTTTGGGAACAGTTTATAGAAATCTATCCCAATTTAAAGAAGACGGGACGATCGTAAGCTTGGGAGTTGTGAACGGGCAAGAACATTTCGACGGGGATATCTCCCCTCATTCTCATTTCATTTGCTCACATTGCGGATCTGTTCTGGATGTTCCCAACGATCCAAACCTCTCTATCATGTTCAAGCGAACATCTCAGGCACTTGACGCTCAGATTGAAAGCTGCCACATTCTTTTTCGCGGTATCTGTTCCGATTGTATGAAAAAGCAGTAATGCTTTTCAAAATATGTAACTTAATTTTTATGGAGGTACTTATCATGAAAAAATTCGTATGTTCTGTATGCGGTTATGTCTATGAAGGTGAAACGGCTCCTGACTTCTGCCCCCAGTGCAAAGCTCCTAAAGAGAAGTTCGTCGAGCAGAAGGGTGAAATGGAATGGGCTGCTGAGCATGTAGTTGGCGTTGCTCAGGGTTCCAGCGAGGACATTATGGAAGATCTCCGCGCTAACTTCCAGGGCGAGTGCACCGAAGTTGGCATGTATCTGGCCATGGCTCGTGTTGCTCATCGTGAAGGCTATCCTGAGATTGGCCTTTATTGGGAAAAGGCTGCTTATGAGGAGGCTGAACATGCCGCTAAGTTCGCAGAGCTACTGGGCGAAGTCGTAACCGACAGCACTAAGAAGAATCTGGAGATGCGTGTAGAAGCCGAGAACGGCGCTACCGCCGGCAAGTTTGATCTGGCAAAGCGCGCTAAGGCCGCTAACCTGGATGCCATCCATGACACCGTTCACGAGATGGCTCGCGACGAAGCCCGTCACGGTAAAGCGTTCGCCGGTTTGCTGGCTCGTTACTTCGGTAAATAAGAATTGGCTTAACTACTGGGTTTTTAGGAACACCTGTCATTTTGGCGGGTGTTCCTTTTTTGTGCCAATACGAGGAATCCTTGTACTTTTCTTGTACCTTTTTATCAGCAATACAGTGCCAAACACATAAAACTTGTACTTTCAAAGGAGTTTCTAATTTGATAAGGTAGAATAAGTTTCGCAAAATTGAAAAGAGGACAAAAGAAGACATGGTTTGCAGCCCTCTGGTAGAATGAAGTCGTGACAC
>CAJFPJ010000058.1 GCA_904399395.1 uncultured Clostridia bacterium
AGGTCGGCCAGCCCATCTGACGTGTGGGCAAACGATAGCGCGTATCATAATACCCCGCCCAAGGTCGTGGCGAAAAGGGCAACTACTCCCTCTTTCCGGTCAAAATGCATCGCTCAAAACCAACAACACAAGCTGCCATTCCATAAAAGGAAGGCAGCTCGTGTGCGGCTCGTCATGGCGCTTTTTCCGAAGTTTGTTGTGCAAATTTTGCACGGCGAACCTTTTAGTCGCTCGCTCAGGCGGGAACGTACCCGCATGGCTGGTATTCGATTTTCAAGCTACAAGGTGAACGTTTCTTTTTCCCCGTTCATCCCATAGCCCAGGAAAAAGGCCGGAATCTTTCCGCTTATAAAAAGTTTTTTATTTTTTTCTTGAGTTTGAAAATCCGCAGATCAATGGCGTTTACTGAAAGTCCGGTTTTCTCTGAGATTTCCTTGCTGCTGTATCCGTCCATCTTCATAAAGATGATTTCGAGAGTGAGCTTGTCCACGTTATGTAGCAAAGAAAAAAGTTCCATATCCTCGATGCTGTCCAGCAGTGATTCGGTATCCTCGACGGGCAATTCCAGATCCTGCGCTGATACGAGGTCCACATAGGTCGACCATTCCACCTGCCGCTGCAGGTACTGGCGTTCCTTATTGAACTGTGTCCAGTCGTATGTATGAAGGCGCTGGATGGTATCTTCATCCACGCCGAGTTCTCTAAGTTTCTTTTCTTCTGCTTCTTTCCAGCGGAGCCATTCTCTTTCCGCTTTGGCTTTGTTATATGCCATGGCTGTTTCCTCCGATCAATCTGAAATTTTGAAAATTCAGATTGTCGGGGGCGGCGGCCTGCCGCTATGCGTTCTTAGCCATGACCTTTTTCTGTGGGCATGAAAAAAACGCACCCGCCTAAAAGGCGAATGCGTAAAAATACAAAATATAAATAGAATTATATAAATTAAGGTTAGGAAATATCAATTATAATTTTTCTACCAATCTTTTCACAGTCTTTTGAAATTCTTCCAATCTAAAAAGTATTGCATCCATAATAGATTTTTTTGAGTTAGATTATACTTAAGAGATAACATAAGAAACAGGCGCGAGTTCTCCCTTACCTCTTCTGCTATTTCTCTTAAGTGGTTATCATGAAGAATATGACTCCCAAGAAGATATGAAACACGCATATCCATAAGCTCTGCGTATTCTTTTAAAAGGAATATACCTCGAATATCAATGGGATTCCCACGGAGAGTCTGCAGAATACCCGTTACATATGAGATGCAGTCCATGCCATAATAATATTCGGCTTCCGAATAAGTAAGTCTTGGGTTGGAAAACCATTTTGTGGAATTTCGCGAATATAGAAAATCCTCAACAAGAGCGATAAAAAGTTCTTTGCTGAATATCCAGTTATATTTGTGGTAGAATTGGTTGTGCCCATGGTCAAATATGGTTTTGGGAGAGATGAGCCTGACTCCATGAACCCAATCAATTCTTCCCTCAGTTCCGGTTACACCGGAATAAGCGCTTTCCAGTTCTTCAAAAGGGCATGTGCTGAAGCTGAAGGATTTGTTGGATACAGCAAAATTATCACCCACATAAAAAAGCTTTTTATCCGTATCATATCCATACAGCATAATAGTATGTCCCGAGTACCCAAAGGACTTCTTATACAGGCTTATGTGGGAAGTATCTACCACAAAGCTGGCCGTCTTCCCATTATTTACAGCATCGATCATGAAATCTGTTACAGAAGTCCATCTATCTTGTATGAAGGTTCGGTTAATTTTCTCATACAGAATCCAGGGGCAGCTGGTAAAGGGATCCGGGATACAATAGTCCAGCAGCAAACCGTCCTCCTGATGCCTATAGGCTTCTATCTGTAGAAACCAGTTTGCCAGCCATGGGAAACTGGTTTCTCTATCTATAAGGGAAAGCACAGTTGCGATCTCAGGGTAAGATGTTATATAAGGAAGAGAAACTTTGCTTTTCTTAATCATACAAACCTCCGTTATACAGGATGCGTCGGTTGCTGGCCCTGGCTTTTCTGAATTTCCCAAAGCAGAGCTTCGCCTGCTTTCCCGTCCTCTTTCCTGAGTGCGGATACGGTAGACCTCATTGTCTCAATAAGCTCTGACCGTCGCGTAAGATTCCATTTCAGCATTAGCATCAGCAGCAGGGTGGAATTTCGTGTCAGTTCTTCATATGCAGATTCCAGATTCCGACTTACCAGACCGTTCTGAAGGAGATACCCACATGTCTTTGAGAGAATGGTTTTATGTTCCACCAAAAACTTGGCGCCCTTTACATCCATTTCAAGACTATTTTCTCCGCAGTGTTTCACGTAGCCTGCCAGATACTCATAGCATGAGAGGCCAAAGAGAAAAGACTTTCCATATAAGGTACGGGGCTGAAACAAGCGTTTGGAGCTATCCCTCGATTGTAAATAATCCGCCAGAAGATCGGTGAAAAGAAGGGTGTTGAACGAATACTTGTATTCGTCTCGGAACTCCCAGAACCCATAGTGATAATACTGTTTTATGGAAAAACCTATGACACCGTACAGGTAATCCCGTTCCCCCATAGCGTCAAAGCCGTAATAGGCCTCTGCCAATTCTTCGAATGTGCAGGTTTTAAAAGCATATTTTCCCTGGGTTGTGGAAAAGTTATCCGCCACATAAAATTCCTGTGTATCCGTATCGTATCCGTAGACAAATATCCCATGGGACAAGTGGTACTCCTGGTAATTGGTATACAGAGGAATAAAATAGGTATCTATCAGAAAATGGACGTATATCTTCTGATCAATCATATCTATCAGGTAATCCTTGATGGAAGGCCAGGCTTTCCGGATTACAGGGCGCTGGTTCACGTTCAGATCCAGCCAGGGAAGGGAATAATAGGGGATGGGTAGGGTGTAATCCAGCTTAAAGCCCAGGGAGTAGTCATTCGGAATCTCCATCTGAACAAAGCAGCTGTATACCCAGGGAAGATACTCATCCGTATGAGCACACACAGCAGACAGTGCACCGGCATAATCTGTGTAATTTGTAAAAATTGGCATTTTAAACGGCAGGACAGTTTTCATATGACATCCCTCTTAAAATATTTTATAGGGCTATTCGTGTATTTTATCGATTCGAAAACTATAATAAACATCTTCTTATTTTTAAAATATCGCTAATTTACATATTTGTCAATATAACAGTAAAACAAATTAGATAATATAAATAAATCATTATTCCTCTACACCCCAAATCCTAAAATATTTCCATGGCCCACAGGATAACTGGCCCGCCTGCATTCGTCATCCGCATTTCCTTCTATAGTATGGATCGTTACGTGCGTTGCCTGCTCCACAATTCCAACATGATCTGCTTTTCCGTCGCTATTCCAGTCGAAGAATACAATATCTCCGGATTTTGGGGTATAACTTCTGTCTTTCCATCGTTTATGCTCCTGAAACCAGGGGACTCCCTGCTGGGCGCAGGAGGCAAATTTGGGAAATTCGCCGTTTTCCAGCATACCGGCCTGATCCGCACACCAGGAAACAAAACAGGCGCACCAATCTACATGGGAATCAAAGCCATACCAGCTCCAGTATGGTTCGCCGCCCATATTTCCCAATTGGGACACCGCAACCGCAACAATATCCCCGTTTTGTAATTCCCCATTGGGAAACAACAGAGCCCACATACCCTCAGAGTTTCTGTAGTCCCAGAAGAGCTGACGTTCCTGCTGGGTTAGCCCGTATTTCCGGATCATTTCTTCCGGCGAGTCATGTCGGATCTCTATATACAGGGCTTTCTTTTCTTTTTGAGTTTCTTCTCCACTTCCATTTTCAATTATCTCTTTCCGTACTTCCACCTTGTGAGTAATTTCCAATGTATCCCAGAAGATGTCGTGAAGGGGGGCTAGCTCTTCCTCCGTGAGGGTAGTATGGAATATAAAACCTGTGTCTGCCAAGAACAGGGAGATCACGTCTTCCCAGGGAACCGCCGCTCCTGTTATCACCAATTCATCGTGTGGATTCTGATCCTTGATCTCCGCTATTTTTTGATTGTATTCGCTCTGCAGACCGCTTACCGTTCTCTGAATGGAAGGACCCCCATCCCCTCGGATGGAATATCCTATGGCGGCAATCAGAAGAACAACCACGCAGAAAATTACAAGTACTACCAAAGCAATCCACCCTCCGGAGGCGATTCCCATTGACAGATTCCGGATTGTCCTTGCCGCAGCCTGGGCCGCCTTCCGGATCAGCCGGATAACCGCTTTCACAGTTTTCACGGCAAACTTTGCCGCCCGTCTTGCCTGTTTTTGGCTTTTTTTCATCTGCTGGGCCGTCCTTTCCGGCTCGTTCTGCACCGTCCGGAGCCCTTTCCCTTCTCTTCGGATTCTTTTTCCCATGCCTTTCTTTCTGAAATTCAGGGTATGCATCCTTCGCGCCACGGATTTTCCCGCGGAATACCCGGCCCCGCCCACGAACTTCATCTCTCTTTCCAACCTCTCCGCGTTTTCGGAAGAGAGAGACCTTTCCTGCTCCGAACGATCAGCGTCCGTTGTCCTGGAAAGAAGTTTCTGCTTTTCTATATTTGAGAATCGCCGATTTTTCCGTTTTGGAGGGATTTTTTCTTTCTTCTTTATATCCCGCATTTTTCTCTCCCATTCTATATATATTATGAAAGGGCGGGACAGGGTTCTTACCCTATCCCGCCAGCCTTACGCCCGGTTCGTTTCCCCGGGTTTTGTGGTCAGCAGCCTGTACAGCTTTGTATCCTTTGGAAAGGGGTTCTGAAAGGGAAGGATGCTTCCGCCGCAGCGGATCAGCCCATGCCCCGGCGGAACATTCTCAATATACGAAAGCTGATCCCTGGATATGTTCAGAAGTCGGGCCAATTCTTCCCGATCCGTTGCCGCTTGGTTCAGGAGAACTAAAAATTCGGAGTTGGCCAGCATCATTCGAGCCGTATCCGAAAGCAGGAGCTCCTCCACATTCTGGGTGAGCCCTGTAAGCAATCCGTTATATTTCCGGATCCGCTTCCAGAGTTTATAGAAAAAGTCGGCGCTGTATGGATACCGGAACAGGAGATAGAATTCGTCACAGAAAATCCAGGTGGTTTTTCCGTGTTTCCAGTTCCGTATGACTCGGTTGTAAATGGCATCCAGCGTTACCAGCATACCGATGGGCATGAGCTGCTCCCCCAGTTCCCGGATATCGTAACAGATCACACGGGCGCTGGTATTTACATTCGTCTTATGAGCAAAGGTATTCAAACTGCCGGTTATAAATAATTCCGCGGAAAGAGCCAGACCGTGCGCTTCTTCCTCCGGTTGCTGCAGAAGGAGGGCATACAGATCTTTTAAAGTGGGCGTTTCATCCGGATTGTACCCGCCCCGAATATATGGTTCATAGACCTGGGATGTACAGCGATCCAGGATAGATTTCTCTTTTGGGGATAGGTTTCCGGAACCCACGAGCTGCTCAAACAGGGACAGGATAAAATCCGCCTTTTCAATGAGGGAATTCTTTTTATTTCCATACGAAGGATCCATGTCCATAGCGTTCAGATGAGTATCTGAAACAGCGGAGATATGAACAACTTCACCAATGGTGTTGTTTACCAGAGCCGCATATTCGGATTCCGGGTCTAAAATCAGGATATCATCCTGCGTTCCCAGCAAAATCTGCACGATTTCATCCTTGGCGCTAAGGCTTTTCCCGGAGCCGGAAACACCCAGCCGGAAACAGTTGCCGTTCTGTAGACTTCGGCGGTCGATCAGGATGCGGTTTTTTGTGATGGCGTTCTGCCCGTAAAACAGACCGTTGGGATGGGAGATATCCTGCGCACGAAAAGGAGTCAGCGCGGCGGCGTTTTCAGTGGTCATAGTCCGCAGAGCGTGGATCTTCCGCAGTCCGTATGGAAGGGCCGTATCCAGACCATCCTTCTGCTGCCATCTCAACACACTCATATAGCAGGCTTTTTTCCGGGCAATGGAGAGAAGCGCTTCCGTATCGCTGTCCAGCTGTTCCTTCGTCTCCGCCGTATGTACCAGGGTAAGCAGCCCGAATAAGATACGCTGATCTCTTTTGGTCACATCGTTTAACAATTCCCGAATCTCATCCCGCCTTTGCTCCAATTCATAAGGGATTTCCGCTGAAAAATTGCGCGCCGCGTTCTGCCGCCTCTGCCAGTTGGCAATATCTGTCTCCACGGACAGCAGTTTGCGTTCAATCTCTTTTACAGCTTCTTCCGTGGGAACCGGCAGCAAATCCAGGGACAGCATCAAGCTCCGGCTAAGGCCGCAAAGCTCGGATACTAAATCATCCCGGACGAAGCTGGCGTATTCCCGCAGGTATAATACACGCCCCCACCGGTTGTCCATCCGAAAACAGTCCCTTTGGAACTCCATGGAATCCGGGCAGAACCAATCCCGAAAATCATGCCCCAGCCGCATATGCCCTTTCAGAGAAAAAGGAAGGGATGCCGGCTCTCCCGCATGAAAAAAATCCCGCAGTGTTTCCAGCCGGATTTCCAGATTCTGCGCTTCCAACCGAGAAGAGAGACGTCCGAAATGTACCGCCAATTCCGTCTCCATACGGGCAAAATAGGTTCGGGCATCTTCCACTGTTCGCTTATAGGCGCTGATGGTTATATACCGCTCCTGTACAATTCCTCCCCTGCCCATGGCTTGATCCTTTAGGCGGTCGTTCTCTTCTTTTCTGTATATATCCAGGCCATCCTCCTGGAATGGAAGAAGAATATTTTCTTCCAACCTTTTTTGATCCTGCTTCCGATTGTGAATCGTGATCTTAACATTTTCAGAATCCAGCGCGTTCAAAACATCCGAATACTTATAGAAAGCAGATTCCTTATCTTCATCGCTGGCTATGGCGTAATTGATATCCGAAAATGCAAAGCACTTGGAAAATCGGTTTCCAACCTGTAGAATTCCATCCGGCCACACCCGGCTGATGGGGACGGACTGCTGAACGGAACGGGGAATTTTGAATTTTTCCCTGTCTCTTCCAAGGCTGCTCCGCAGTGTTTTAATCAATATTTCCTTCCTCCTTTACCGCTTCCAGCAGATAGTTTTCAGCCTTAAACACCAGCCGTTTTGGATACAGGAGCTCCGACTGTATCCACACCCACAGGAATTGCTCAAAGTGCATGGAATGGTATTTAAAAAATCCCAGCAGAGCAAAAGGCGCGGCGCCCAAGACGCAAAGCCATCCGGAACCGCCGGCCAGAAAATACAAAGCGACCGACGTTCCCAATGCCAGGAGAGAACAAATACATTGCCGAAGGCTCAGGCCAAAAAAGATGCTCTCTTCATAATCCATAATCTCTTTTATCATTTTTATCTCCATTTAATCCCTTCTTTCTATAAAAATAGGTTGTATTTATCCTAAAATCATATATGCTATAATTAGGAGGTGAATAAAATGGTAATCAACACGGATAACTTAGTATCCATATCGGAAGCAAACCAGAATTTTTCTCGGGTAGCTCGCCTGGTGGATGAAAATGGAGCGGCCGTAATATTAAAAAATAATGTACCCCGATATCTCCTCATCGATTTCAGCCAAGTGGAAGCAGAACAGGTTTCAAAGGATGAAGACGTAATGGAAATTTCAAAACGGCTTCTGCAGAAAAATCACAAGGCATATGAGGTGCTTGCCAAATGAAAATCCTTTCCAAAGAACAGGTCATTCTCCTTCATGAATCCTTGATAAAAGCCTTTGGAGGTTATCCAGGCCTGCGGGATGAGGGTTTGCTGGACTCCGCTTTGGCAGCTCCTTTCCAGTCCTTTTCGGGAGAATCTGCCTATCCATCTCCGCAGGCCAAGGCCGCCCGCTTAGGATTTGGAATTATTCGGAATCATCCGTTCGTCGATGGAAACAAGCGGACTGGAACACATGTCATGTTGGTGTTTTTAGCTTTGAACGGCATTGAGCTTCCTTATGAACAACAAAGAGTTAATTGATTGCATTCTATCCATTGCCGCGGGGAAAACAGGCTGCCAGTCTCTTCACCAATGGATTTTAGAACATGAATTATAAAGCCGCCATGCTTTGATATGTACCCTCTTTACTGGACAAGCAGTAAGGAGGGTATATTTATATGAGATATTCATATGAATATAAGAGTAAATGTATTGA
>CAJFPJ010000059.1 GCA_904399395.1 uncultured Clostridia bacterium
ATGATAACTAAGATAACGGCGGCAAAGAGTTTTGGCATCTCTCTGCCGCCGTTATCTTGTGAAAGCCAAGTAAGACAACTTCCTTACGAAGCCTCTCCCTTCTGAGAGGTCTTCTTGTTTGTCTAAAAAATCAGGAGCTTTTTGAGATACAGAATTAATAATAGAATTGGATGAATTTGATATTATAAAAGTCGCAGGCTACCAGATCGTCTGTTTCGGTTTCGTTCAGCAGGATGTAGTTGGCTCCTACTCCCAGCAGAATACCGGCCTTATCCACGAGGGTATTGGTGCCAATAAGAAAATCTACCCGCACTTTGCGGCCAATCTGCGTACGTATAAAGCCGTTCAGATACTGAAGGCTGGCTCCCTCCACAGTGGTGCCGTCGGGAGAAATCATCTGGGTCTGAGAGAGACCGGGGCCTGAGCTTGGGGTGATGGCCGTTTCCTGCCGGGTACTGGTCTGGGGACGGATCATTCCATTGGATGCATCAGACCGGTTCGGGTTTACATAGTTGTAGGATGCAATTTCCTCCAGAGTGGGAAGGCGCTGCCCTGCAAAGCTGTATTGAGGAGCGGGAATGATGCCGCTGAAGGCGTCAGAGGCTCCGTTGGGACCGCAGCCGGGGCAAGAGGCGACAAATCCGGAAGGGGTTCCCCCTGTCCCGCTTATAAAATTGCCGGGAGCGGTATCTGCATTGGTTCCCTGAGGGGCCGTTCCCTGCCCGGAAGCGGAGCGTGATGTATTGTAACTGGTATCCATGAAAATTCTCCTTTCGATACTTATATGGTATGGATGGATTACGGCTATGTCGCCGCTGGAATAAACTGGTTTCCAGAGAAACCTGAGGGTCAGGAGTCTCTGTATTTTTCTGTGGGCTGATAAAAGCAATGCTGGTTGACGCGGTTAAAAAACCGGCCCATCCCGTTTGGAGGAAATGAAGGAGGGCATTGGGACGAATAGGGGTTATAAAAGAAAAGACAGTCAGCCGCGGCTGCAAAAATGTTGTTGGCAAGTGCCCAGTCCGCGATTTCATAATGGATTTCCTCCGGCTCCATATTCCATACATTCTGCGGATTGTTGCGGCCGTTTACAGAGGAGCGCATGCAGACAAATTGCCCTGGCTGCTCAATAATGCGGCGCACATCCCCTCCTTGGCTGACTCTGGCAAATTCCCCATAGGGGATGTTGGCCCGGTTCATTACCACGGTGGCTACGGCGCGCATGCCGTCGTCTCCTTCTCCTCCGGCCTCGCATTGGATCAGCCTAGCGAAAAGCTCTCTGGTGGTATATGGCATTTGGTTCACCTCTTTTGCCTTATATAGGCGGAATGAATGGGCAAAAATTCCCTCTCGCTATACTATGCAGGGATGCCAAAAAGAGGAATCTATGATATACTTATTTCCGGAGTCCGTGTTCTTCCTGTGTGCATAAGTGCAATTGGATGATGAAGCGGTGCTTCGTGTCTTCGTATAATAAGCCGTAAAAAAGAAAGGTGATAGGAATATGCGCGAATCGTTTTGCAGGCTGCAGAGCCATTTGGAAAGGGCTTCTGCTTTGGGGGCCGCTTTGGCGCTTTTCAGCTGGGATTCGGAAACATTGGCGCCGAAAAAAGCTGCCCAATATACATCAAAGGCTGTAGGGATACTTTCCGGTGAAATGTTCGGCGCTCTGGTGAATGATGCCACTAGAGAGCTGATGGCCCTTTGTGAAAAAGAAACAGACCTGTCTCTGGAAGAAAAAGCTCTTCTGCGTGTCCTCAAAAAACAGTTTGAAGAGCTGGAAAAATTGCCCAGGGAAGAATATGAAGCCTATCAGGAGCTGATCGCGAAAGCTCCCTCTATCTGGAACGAGGCCAAGGAAAAACAAGATTTTTCGCTGTTTGCACCAGCTCTCAAACAGATCGTGGAATATAACCGGCGGTTTGCGGCCCTGCGGGCTGAAAAGGGGCAGAGGCCGTATGATGTGCTTCTGAATGATTACGAGGAAGGTTTTACAGTAGACGTGCTGGATCCCTTCTTTGCACAGCTGAAACAAGAGATCGTTCCTCTTTTGCGGCAAATAGAAAAAAATCCCCAGCCGGAGCTCCCCGTCCGCCGTTGCAGTGTAGAAAAGCAGCGGGAATTCAACCGTTTTCTTGCGGAATACATGGGGTTTGATTTTGATAGGGGTGTCTTGGGGGAAACAGAACATCCATTTACAGATGGGCTGCATAGCTATGACGTGCGCATAGCTACTCACTATTATGAGGACAATCCAGAGAGCGGCATATTTTCTACCATACACGAAGGCGGTCATGCCATCTATGAGCAGCAGATCAACCCGGAATATAACCTGACTCTTCTTGGCGGCGGAGGCGGCTGTGGGCTTCATGAATCACAGTCCCGTTTCTTTGAAAATGTTATCGGTCGCAGCAAAGCGTTCTGGAAACCTATTTATAGCAAATTGCAGGACACATTCCCGGAAGCTTTTGGAGAGCTTCCTCTTGATGGCTTTATTCAGGAAGTTAACCGGGCTCAGGCCAGCCTTATTCGCACAGAAGCGGACGAGCTTACATATAGCTTGCATATTCTGGTGCGCTATGAGCTGGAAAAAGAGCTGATGGAGGGTTCGGTGCAGGTAGAAGATCTGCCTCGAGCCTGGAACGAAAAGTATACGGAATATCTGGGGGTGACGCCTCAGAACGATGCAGAGGGTGTTTTGCAAGATATCCATTGGGCCAGCGGCCTTTTCGGTTATTTCCCCAGCTATGCTTTAGGAAGCGCCATAGCTTCCCAGCTTTTTGCCTGCATGAAGCGTGAAATGCCTCTGGAAAAGTATCTGGAGGAAGGAAATCTTTTGCCCATCCGCGAATTTTTGCGGGAGCATGTCCATCAGTGGGGCAAGGCAAAAACTACCGGAGAGATCTTGCGGGAGACCACAGGAGAAGATTTTGATGCCCGCTATTACGTGGAATATCTGAAAGAAAAATTTGGCCGCTGAGACAGCACTTTTATGGGAACAGGAGGCTGCGAGATGAAAAAAATAGCGTGCATTGGAACTGGCAATATGGGGGGAGCTCTGGCAAAGGCCGCTTGCCAGAGCCCTGCTTGCGGGCCGGCACAGGTAATCCTTGCGAACAGGACACACGAGAAGGCGGAGCGGCTTGCCAAAGAGCTGGGCTGTGAGGCAGCCCGCTCTAATTTAGAGGCCTTCCGGGAGGCAAAATTTGTTCTTTTGGGTGTAAAGCCTCAGATGATGGAGGGGCTTTTGCGGGAACTGGCGCCAGCCCTGAAAGAGTCTATAGAAAAGGGTGAGCGAAAAATCCTTGTCACGATGGCTGCAGGGCTGAAAAGCTCCTTTTACAGAGAGATTCTCAATTGCGGAGACATCCCCTTTATCCGGCTGATGCCCAATACTCCCGCTTCCATAGGCTGCGGGATGACGCTGGTTTCGGTTTCCTCTTCCTGCAGGGAAGAGGAAGCTTCTGAGTTGGAAGCGCTGCTTTCTGCCGCCGGTAGTTTTGACCGGATCCCTGAGGAGCAGATGGATGCGGCAGGTACATTGACAGGCTGCACGCCTGCCTTTGCGTATATGTTTATAGAAGCCTTGGCGGATGGGGGCGTTATGGCCGGTATCCCCCGGAAAAAGGCCCAGGAATATGCGGCCCGGGCAGTGATGGGGGCGGCTGCCTTAGTGTTGGAAAGTGGGAAGCATCCGGGCCTTTTGAAGGATGAGGTATGTTCTCCCGGTGGTTCCACTATAGTGGGAGTTCACGAGCTGGAGGAAAAGGGGTTCCGCTCAGCGGCCATGAATGCCGTTTTGGGAGCCTGCGAGAAGAACCGGAAGATGGGGGAAGGGAAATAATAAGCTTTCTTCCCAATGCTTCATTATTAGTGACAAGAATCCCCAGTAACAAATAGATGGAGGTGATTGTGATGAAAGCAGTCCTGCAGCGTGTGAAACGCGCTTCTGTCGCCATTGGAGGAGAAGGAGTGGGAGAAATCTCCTCCGGACTTCTCCTGTTCCTTGGTGTCACAGAGGAGGACTCGGAAAAGAAATGCGATTTTCTGGCGGAAAAGGCGGCGAATCTCCGGATTTTTGAGGATGAAGCGGGGAAAATGAATCGTTCTCTTCTGGATGCAGGGGGTCAGATGCTGGTGGTATCCCAGTTCACCCTTTGCGCAGACTGCCGCAAGGGCAGGCGACCGTCTTTTACGGGAGCCGCCCGCCCAGAAAAGGCCGTTCCGCTGTATGAGCGGTTTATTGAAAATATACGCAGAATGGGGATCCCTGTGTCCACGGGCCGTTTCGGCGCGGATATGCTCGTCTCCATCGAAAACGACGGACCTGTGACCATTTTGCTGGATACAGATGAAATTATGCCGAAAGGAGAAAAATGAAATGCTGAAAAAACAGTATAAATCTACCGACACATGTCCCTCTGTTTTGGGGTTGGGTATGATGCGCCTTCCCAAGGCCAGAGAGGGCTCTGAGGATATCGACCGCGCAAAAGCTCAGGAGATTGTGGACTATGCATATTCTCACGGAATCAATTATTTTGATACGGCATATCGGTATCATGCAGGCGATTCCGAGCTTTTTGCAGGAGAAGCGCTGAAGAAATATCCTAGGGAAAGTTTTTATTTGGCTTCCAAAATGCCCATTTGGGAAGCGAAGACTCCTGCAGACGTGGAAAGGATCTTTAACGATCAGCTGAAGCGCTGTCAGGTGGAATACTTTGATTTCTATCTTTGTCATTCCCAGAATAAGGAAAATTTCAAAAAAATCCGAGAATTCGGTGCTTATGAATTCCTCTCGAAAATGAAAGAAGAGGGTAAAATACGCTATCTGGGCTTTTCCTTCCATGATACTCCCGATGTGTTAAAAGAAATCGTAGAGACCTATTCCTGGGATTTTGCACAGATCCAGCTCAACTATTTGGATTGGGAAATGCAGGACGCCAAGGCTCAGTATGAGATCCTGACAGAGCATGGGATTCCCGTGATGGTGATGGAGCCTGTCCGCGGCGGCGCACTGGCGAGCCTCTGTGAGGAATCCGACCGGATGCTGAAGGAAGCCCGGCCGGAAAAGAGCGTGGCCTCCTGGGCTATTCGGTATGCAGCCAGCCTGCCCAATGTGCAGGTGGTGCTCAGCGGTATGAGCAATATGGAGCAGCTTCAGGATAATATTTCCACTATGACGGATTTTGAGCCCCTTTCGGAAAGGGAAAGAGAAGTTTTGGAGCAGGCTCTGGATGTATACCGTCGGAACCATCTGATTCCTTGCACAGGATGTCGGTATTGTATGGACTGCCCCTTCGGTGTGGATATCCCCGGGGTGTTCAAGCTCTATAATCAGTATAAAATCAGCAAGTATAAAGAAGGCTTCCTGCGGGGATACAGAGAGTTGGGGAAAGCCGGGCCGGAAAGCTGCCGGGCCTGCGGCGCCTGTATGCGTCACTGCCCCCAGAAGATCCAAATTCCCGAACGCATGAAGGAGATTGCCGCTGTTGCTAGGGAGCTGGAGGATTGATATGCAGAAAGTGAATACATCCGGAGTGGAGATTGAACGGAAATTTCTTCTGAAGGCTTTTCCCGAGGAGCTTCCTCTGCTGGAAGAATCTGTCCTTTACCAAGGCTATCTATGTACGGATCCAGTAGTACGTATCCGTAGCCGGGAGGAAAAGGGACAGAAAAGTTTTGTCCTTTGCTTTAAAGGGCAGGGAACACTCATGCGCCGGGAAATTGAAATGGATCTCACGGAAACGCAGTTTTCGCAGCTCAGTGAACTTTTGAAGGCTCCGCTCATTCGAAAGGATTTTCGGGTGTATCAACTCCCGGACGGCCATAGATTGGAATGCAGTCTGGTGGATGAGGGAAGCCCTTCTGCATTTCTCTATGCAGAGGTGGAATTTTCTTCTTTGGAAGAGGCAAGGTCTTTTCAACCTCCGGAATTTTTATACCGGGATGTTACAGAGTTTCCTGGTTTCAGTATGAGCCGCTATTGGGAAACGAGGCAGCGTCCTTTTATAGATTGACTCATAGAAAGGGCCGCAGGGAATTGCCGCGGCCCTTTCTTGGTTCTGACTCTAGGGTGAAGCATGGAAAGGGGGAAGCCGAATGAAAGAGATAGATGGTTGCGACTTTTGTAATCTAACTGAAGCGGAAAAACATTGGCTGCTTTTTGAAAATGAATGCTGGAGCGCGTATCTCTCGGATGTGCAGGATTACCCCGGAAGATGTATTGTGGTGCTCAGGGAACATAAGGAGAGCCTCTCAGAGCTGAGCCCCAAGGAATGGATTTGTTTTGGGGAAGCGGCGAAGGTTTTGGAGGGCCTTGTGAAAGAGGAATTAGGAGCGATTCTCTGTAACTGGTCCTGCCTGATGAACGATGCATTTAAATCGCAGAATCCCCGGCCTCATGTGCATTTCCATATGCGACCCCGGTTCAACGAAAAAACGGCTGTCTTTGGGGCGGCTTTTGAGGACACGACCTTTGGGCATCACTATGCAGTTGGCGGAAATACAACACTCCCGGTACAATCGGCTCAGAAATTATATGAACACTTGAAAGAAAAGCTTCCCTTTTATATGGAGCTCTGTAAAAAATCTTGAAGCATTCCCAAGTGGAGAAAAGGCGAGCAAGGACGGAAAGGTTGGCGATGTGGATGGATCCAGACCGTTTTCAAAGAATCTGTGAGGAATACAGAGAATTTGGGCCGGAAGAACCTTCCGGAATTGGAACTTTGAGTGAAAAAAGCCTTCATGCGGTTTTAAAACGGTATTATCAGCCGGCCGAGGCCTACCGGGAAATTCGGGTGGGCCGTTATGTGGCGGATGTTGTCACGCAGGACGGCTGTATTCTGGAGATACAGACCAGAAGCCTTTCTGCAATCAAAAAGAAGCTTTCCGTATTTCTGGAGCAATATGAAGTGATTTTGGTGCATCCTGTGCCGCATCTGCGATGGATGCGCACAGTGGAAGGGAAAAACGGCTTGACCGGCCCCCGTCGCCGCTGCGGCCGGGAGGGCTGTGTATGGGATGCGTTCCGGGAGCTTTCCTTTCTGCATGAATATCTTTCTTGCCCCAATTTACACATTGTCCTGCCTCTCGTGGATTTGGAAGAGTTCCGGCTTAAAGGCACCAGGCGAAATGCCCGGGTGGATCGGATTCCTATGAAACTGTTTGATGAGATCCGGCTTTTTACGAGAGAAGATTATTGGGCCCTTCTTCCGGAAGGACTTCCAGAGAATTTTTCCAGCAGGGACATGTCGCATCTTTTGGGGATTTCCCCGGATGCGGCCCGGTTGGCGCTCTATGTGATGTTCCACGCAGGTGCCCTGTTGCGTATAGGAAAAGAGGGAAACCGGATACTGTATCATAAAAATCAGGAACTGTAGATTTAAATAATGTAGAAAACCGCTTTGGGACCCCAGAGCGGTTCTTGTTATTTTATACAACATCTTTTTCTGCAAAAGCCGTTACTGAGGGGATTAAGGAGAAATTAAGGAAAGCGTATGAAATCCATTGACTTTTTCCTTTTGTGGCCGTATAGTGAAAAACCGGAACAGACACGGTATTTCGCCCCGTATGGGGCGGTCTGAAAGGTTGGAATGATATGGTAAAGGATCTTACGGTGGGGAAGCCGGGGCGGCTGCTTCTGGGTTTTTCCATTCCTCTCCTGCTGGGGAATTTGTTCCAGCAGATGTACAGCATGGTGGATACCATCATTGTAGGACAATTTGTTGGTGTGGATGCTCTGGCAGCTGTGGGCACCACCGGTCCCATTACATTTTTGATCCTGGGCTTCGTTATGGGGCTCACAGGAGGTTTTTCCGTTGTGGCTGCCCAGCGTTTTGGGGCTAAGGATGAAGACGGCCTCAGGCATGTAGTGGCTATGTCCGCCATACTGTGTGTGGTGCTTACGGTAGTTCTAACCGCTCTCAGCATCCTGTTTGCCATGCCGCTTCTGCAGCTGATGAATACGGCTCCCAATATCATTGGGCTTTCTTATGAATACATCGTTATCATCTTTGGCGGAATGTTTGCTACGGTGCTCTATAATATGCTTTCCGGCATTATCCGTGCCCTTGGGGACAGTAAAACGCCTCTTTATTTTCTTATCCTTTCGTCCATACTTAACGTTGTTTTGGATCTGGTCTTTATCATCAATTTCCATATGGGGGCCGCGGGTGCTGCCTGGGCTACCATTCTTTCGCAGCTTGTCTCCGGCATTTTGTGCCTGGTATATATGGTAAAGCGCTTTCCTATCTTACGTTTTCAGAAAAAAGATTGGAATTTCCGTATAGGAACCTGCTTGCTACTGATGAAGATCGGCTCTCCTATGGCGTTTCAGTTCTCCATTACAGCTATCGGCTGCATAGCCATGCAGGGCGCAATCAACAGCTTTGGCTCCGATACTACAGCGGCCTTTACCGCTGCCAATAAAGTAGAAAGCCTCTCCACCCAGCATATGACAGCGTTGGGAACGGCTATCTCCACCTATGCGGGGCAAAACCTAGGGGCCGGTAAAATGGATCGTATCCGGGAAGGATTGCGCAAATGCATGCAGATAGGCATTGTGATGACAATCATCGGTGTGCTGATTATTCTTTTGTTCTGGAGACCCCTGGTGGGAATGTTTGTGTCGGGAGAATCCTCTCAGGTGGAACGCGTGTTTGCAGATGCCCAAACGTATCTTTTTACCATCATCATTTTTTATCTGCCTCTTCTATGCGTGAATGTATACAGAAATGTTCTGCAAGGAATGGGAGAAGCTCTCGTACCTCTTATCGGGGGAGTTATGGAATTGAGCATGCGCGTGCTCGTGGCGGTATTTGCTGTGAATCTTGGTTTTCAAGGGGTGTGCCTTGCCAGCCCCATGGCTTGGGTGGGAGCTGCCGCCGTTTTGGTGCCTGTATATTATGTGCATATCCGGCGCCTGTGCAGGATGCAGAAAATGTATGAGGGAACAGAATTTGCAAAAGGGGAGAAAGACTCCGTTTCTTTAGGGGAAGAGCAGATATCTGCCAAATCTGGAGGAACAATTGCAAATAATGCTGTACAAATGCAGGAAGACTTGGTATAATCAATTTTGTCAGAGTAGGGAATACGCGTAAAGTGCCGCCGGATGGGAAGTTGCCGACGGACGAAAAGCCTTAATGGCTTGCGGTGTGTTCCCGCGTCCGCTGCCACAGATATTATGTGGCTGCCCATGAATGAAAGCGAAGGGCTGATTCAGGGCAGACCCGCAAGTTCCTCTCTTAGCCGTTCCCATAGTGGCAAGAGAAGAACCTTTGGATTCTGCCTCGCACCGGTCCGGTGTTTTCTAAGGAGGTAGACAAAAATTGAACACGCAGTTTTTCCGCAAATCCCCCACCCATGTGATCGTCACAATGGGGCTGCTTCTGGCCATCGAAATTATCCTTTCCCGGTTTCTTTCGATCCAGACGCCGTTTATCAAGGTGAGTTTTTCCTTTGTGCCGCTTTCCATGGCCGCTATGCTGTATGGCCCGCTGCCCGCTGCCGGAATGGGTGCCGTGGCGGATTTCTTGGGAGCGATTTTGTTTCCTGTGGGAGCCTATTTCCCCGGGTACACCCTTACAGCTTTGCTCACGGGTCTGGTGTATGGGCTTTTTCTCTATAAGAGGAAAATTACCTGGTGGAGGGTTCTGAGCGCGGTAGTGATCATTTCGATGGCTCTGCATCTATGCCTGAATACGCTTTGGCTCTATATGATGAGCGATAAGGCTTATTTGGCGCTTCTGGTGCCTCGGATTGTCAAAGAAGCCGCAATGATCCCGATCCAAACAGTCGTGATCTACATAGTGGGGGCGAGAGTCTTCACAGTTCAGAAAAAAATAGCCGCCTGATCCCACAGACTGTTATTTTAAACGAAAGGAGAATTCCCGGTAGCTCTGACATGCCGGAGATTCTCCTGTTTTTATTTTGATGGTCTGTGAGAGGAAGCCGTCGGACCAATATCTGAATTGGAGGGAAATGCTATGGAAAAGAGAGATTTGCGTCTGACCTTTGGGGAAGATGTAAAGAATTATGAAGCTTTGCGTCCCACATATCCGGGTACGTTATTTTCTGCCATCTTGGCGTATGAGCCCATGAACGCAGAAAAGTGCGCCCTCGAAATAGGAAGCGGCACCGGTCAGGCTACACTGCCTATTTTAAAGACTGGCTGCCGGGTGGAAGCGGTGGAGCTTTCTTCCTCCATGGCGGAATATGTTGAAAAGAAGTTTTCAGGCAATTCCCGCTTTTCTGTTTCGGTTTCCTCCTTTGAGGCGTATGAGAAAGAGGAGGAAAGCTTTGATCTTATCTATGCGGCCACAGCTTTTCATTGGATTCCGGAGGCCGAAGGGTATCCCAAGGCGTTTCGCCTGCTGAAAAAAGGCGGAGCCTTGGCTCTTTTTTGGAACCGGCCCTACGCAGCCCGCGAATCAGATCCCCTTCACCGGGAAATTCAGAAAATATATCGAAAATATAGACCCGATTCGGCAAAATTCCGCGAGGAATACGAGGCGAAGAGATACCAAAGGCTTCAAGAGACTATGGAGCGGTATGGCTTTGTGGATACAGAATTTCATCTCTTCCACAGAATAAGAGAATTCACGGCAGATGCGTATCTGGCGCTTCTGAACACATATTCTGATCACCGGGCCATGGAACCGGAGATCAGGAAAGCTTTTTGCGGTGAAATGCACAGGGCCATTTCGGAATATGGAAACTGCATGCGTGTATATGACTCCATAGATCTGTATTTGGGGCGGAAACCTGAATAGCGCAGAGATATAGGAGAAACATAAAACCAATATTAAGAAAGGAGAATAATTGTATGCTGGAATACCGTTTCGACACACAGCTCCTAATCGACGGTGAGAATCTATCAGAGGATGAGATCCACGATTACATCCAGAACAACATTGAAGGGGATTGTCTGATTGCCGCCGGAGACGACGAGTTGATTAAGATCCATTTTCACACCAATACGCCTTGGAAGGTGCTGGAATACTGCGCATCTGTGGGCGATATCTTCGATGTGGTGGTGGAAAACATGGAAAGGCAGGAGCATGGCCTGAAGGGGTAAGCTCTTGAGCGTTGTAGGCAAAAAAGTCTAGGTTTTCCCCTAAGCATAAAAGCCTGTATCTTCGGAACATTATCCTCGAAGATACAGGCTTTTTGTATTCTATCAGAGTGAAAATCGCTTTCCCTGCCAGGAATCCCGGTTCTGAAGATCCTTGTCGATGCCGCCTAAAACAGAGATTTTATCAAGGCTCCAGAGAGGGGCCAGAAGATGCTCCCGGGAGCCGTCCCCTGTGAGGCGTTCGATAACGGTCTCCGGAGGGAAAACCTCCAGTTGGGAGCAGACCAGGCGGATGTAGGCTTCCTTTTCCATAGGCAGCAGATTTCCTTGCCGCCAAAGCGCAGCCAAGTCCGTGCCTTCCAGGACGTGCAGGAGGTGAAGCTTTATCCCCTGGGGACGAAGCTTTCCCACCATTTGGGCGCTTTTCAGCATGTCTTCGGTTGTTTCCCCGGGAAGACCGTTGATCAGATGGATGCAGGTGCGTATACCTCTCTTCTGCAGGGCGGTATAACCCGCAAGAAAATCTGAGAAGGTGTGCCCTCGGCGAATGGCTTCCGCCGTCTTGTCATGGACGGTCTGCAGGCCCAGCTCCACCGTTAGATATGTTCTGTGAGAGAGTTCTTCCAGCAGATCCAGCACATCCGCTGGCAGACAATCGGCCCGGGTGGCAATGCTGAGTCCGCATACCCCCGGCACGGAAAGGGCCTCCTCATATAGGCGGCGCAGCTGTGAGACGGGAGCATAGGTATTGGTATGAGATTGAAAATAAGCAATACACATGGCTTCCGGCCGCTTTTTCCGAATTCTCTGTAGTTCCCGACGGATCTGCTCAGAAGGGGAGAGAAGGGCGCTTTCGGTAAATTCCCCGCCTCCCTGGCGGCAGTAGATGCAGCCGCCCCGGCCTTTTGTACCGTCCACATTGGGGCAGGTAAAGCCGGCGTCGATCACGGCCTTTCCCACCCGGCAGGGAAAGAGTTCTTGCAAATGGTAATGAAGCGTATGATACCGCTTATTGTCACAGGAAAAGGGAAACGGGCTTCTGCCGTTTCCCTTTTTGTTTGCGCTTACCATCTGCCGAACTCCGCCAGCTTCAGCTGGGGGTTATGTTCTTCCGCCCAGCGTATGCTCCACTCGTTGGCAAAAATCAAAAGATAATTGCCTTTTAAATCCTGAATGCGCCTGGTATCGGAGGTAAGATTCAACTTTTTCGGGTCAAAATCCTCCTCTTTGTTTTCGATCCAACGGATATATTCATAAGGAAGACCCTCCATGCGAATATCCACATTGTATTCGCTTTTGAGGCGATATTCCAGAACATCAAACTGCAGAGTACCAACGACGCCCACGATCACTTCCTCCATGCCGCCGCCCAGCTCCTGGAAGATCTGGATAGCGCCCTCTTGGGCGATTTGCTCCATACCCTTTACAAACTGCTTGCGCTTCATGGTATCCACCTGCATGACGCGGTTGAAATGCTCCGGTGCGAAGGTGGGGATACCGCCAAATTTGAATTTGCGGGAACCTGTGCAGAGAGTGTCCCCTATGGAGAAAATGCCGGGGTCGAACACGCCGATGATATCCCCCGCATAGGCTTCTTCCACAATTTCCCGCTCCTGGGCCATCATCTGCTGAGGCTGGGCCAGCTTGATCTTTTTCCCGCCCTGCATGTGATAGACCTCCATGCCCTTTTCAAATTTGCCGGAACAGATCCGCATAAACGCGATGCGATCCCGATGGGCACGGTTCATGTTGGCCTGGATCTTAAACACAAAGGCTGAAAAATCCGGACTCATGGGGTCGATTTCTCCAATATCCGCCGTGCGGGGCAGGGGAGAAGAGGTCATGCGGAGAAATTCCTTCAAAAAAGGTTCCACGCCGAAATTGGTGAGAGCTGAGCCGAAGAATACAGGCGAAAGCTTTCCGCTGCGAACAGCTTCCATATCGAACTCATAACCTGCTCCATCCAGAAGCTCCACATCATCGCAGAGGGTCTCATAGTGATAGGGGCCGATCAGATCCGCCAGACCCGGGTCGTTTAAATCCGCCTCGATGGAAGGAACTTCGTGTTGCCCGTTGGCCAGATTATCCACCGATTTGAATACAATAATTTCCCGCCCTTCCCGGTCGTAAACACCCTGAAACTCTTTGCCAGAGCCTATGGGCCAGTTCATGGGGTAGGTGCGGATGCCAAGCTCCTGCTCAATCTCTTCCAAAAGCTCATAGGGATCTCTGGATTCCCTGTCCATTTTATTAATAAAAGTAAAAATGGGAATATGGCGAAGCGTACAGACTTTGAAGAGCTTGCGGGTCTGAGGCTCCACACCTTTGGCGGCGTCGATCACCATCACAGCCGAATCCGCGGCCATCAATGTGCGGTAGGTATCCTCCGAAAAATCCTGGTGGCCGGGGGTATCGAGGATATTGATGCAGTAGCCTCCGTATTGGAACTGCATAACGGATGAGGTAACAGATATACCTCTCTGCTTTTCGATCTCCATCCAGTCTGAAACAGCGTGCCGGGCAGATTTTTTGCCCTTTACCGCTCCTGCCAGCGTGATGGCTCCGCCGTAAAGGAGAAGCTTTTCCGTCAGGGTGGTTTTGCCGGCGTCCGGGTGGGAGATAATGGCGAAAGTACGCCTTCTTTCGATTTCTGTCCTATAGTCAGCCAAAATGGTTCCTCCAAAATCCACATAAAAATTCAGTATCTATTGTATAGTGTTTCCCTGCTTTTTTCAATATGAATCTTAGAAGGTTTTTTGGCGATTATTCCGCTGTATTCTGTTCTGCTGTTACAATAAAACCATCCACATTGTTTCCCGAAACGGTGTAGCTTCCCTCCTTGGGAACATGAACCTGTGTTCCGTATTCAAACCATACTTCGTAGGTCTTTTCACCGCATTGGATTTGATAATGAGAACCATCAAAGGTAAATTGTCTTAGATAGTCGATGTATTCTTCCAGACAGATTCCTTCTTTGGTAACCGCTGCCGCATGGGGAAGCCCCACCCAGCGGAAATGCCAGGGCTCATAGTAAATGCCGGTGATATCCCTTTTATCGTCGGGATACCGGAGGATAAAGCCGTATTTCCAGCTGTTCTGGTTGATCCAGGCGGGTTCGCCCGTGCCATCGTATTCGCTGGAAAGGCCGTTATCATGATAAATACTGAAGTCGATAGCCAATCCGGTGTGGTGTTCGCTGCCGCCGGGCTTGGCCACCCACTTCCGGGCTGTCTCTTCACCGGATTGCTGGATCTCCCGGTCCAAAAGCATCTGCTGGTATTCCTCTGTGCGAAAGCCGCTGACCACCGTTACATCCCCGTATCCGGTGGCTTGATTGAAATCTGCCAGCATATTGTTCAATGAATCCATGATCCGTCCATCCACCTGAACAGTATTATCCTTGACCTTATAGCCGGAACCCTTTTCTTCCAGAACCGTTTGCAGTGAATCCTGCTGATCTTCCGGAAAAACAAAAGGGATGGAGTTGTTCACCAGAATGAGATTGCCTTCATGAACGGCCGATTCCGGGTATTGGACCAGCTCGCAGTTTTCGTTTGTATATTGCAAATCAGCGCCGGAGATGATTTTCAACGTGGCTTCTACTGGAGGGGGAGAAACAGGGGATGAAGAAGAGAAATCTGAAGGGGTATGTGTGACGAAGGAACAGCTCGAAAGGGAAAACAGGAGTGTGCCCGCTGAAATTACGGAGAGCGCGCGGATAAAGCTACTATTTTTGGATTGAAAAGCTAAAAAGGATCGTTTCATAGAAAAGCCTCCTGGTTGATATCTTGAAGATTGCCTTCAGTATACCAGCCAGGAGGCTTTCATGTTTTACAATTTCCCTGCAGAATTTCTTACGAAAGTCTTACGTTTTTTCTTTCTGGAAGCGTGACGATAAAATCTGTATACTCTGGGGTGCTGTTCAGGGAAATAGAACCACCGTGAAGTTCAGCTATCTCCTTGGCGATAGCCAGCCCCAGCCCCGCACCACCGGTGGCGCTCGCTCGGGAGGAATCCAGCCGGAAGAATTTCTCGAAAATCATGGCCTGCTTCTCTTTTGGTATTTGGTCGCACAGGTTCCGCACTACCACAATTATGCTGGCTTCCTGTTTCCAGGCGTAAAGAGTGATGGGGGAATCCGGGTAGCTGTAGCTGATGGCATTGCGCAGCAGATTGTCAAAAACCCGGGCTAATTTGTCGGAATCCCCTATGAGCTGCAGGCCGGGCTCTATGGAAAGTTCCATTCGCAGCCCTTTTTCACGCAAAACAGGATAAAATTCATCCGCCATCTGCTCCAGCATCATGGTAAAATCAATTCGGTTATTTTCTAAAACAGCAGATTGCAGGCCGAAGCGAGTGATATCAAAGAATTCATTGATGAGTTGCTCCAGCCGGTAGGCCTTTTCCAGTGTGATCGAAGTGTATTTGGCTCTTTGCTTTATGGGAAGATCCGGAGATTCTTCTAAAAGGGTCAGATATCCGATTACAGAGGTGAGAGGCGTCTTCAAATCGTGGGCTAGGTAGACCACCAGATCGTTCTTTTTCTGCTCCGCTTCCCGGGCGGCCGCTTCGTTTCGAAGAATGGACATTCTCAGTTCCCGCAGAGTATCTTCTGCTGGACGGATATCGGCCGGAAGCTTTGGTTCCATGATCAGAAGTTCGGCAGCAGCTCGGTTTATTTCATTGATATCCTTTTCCAGCTTATATACATACCTGCCGATGATAGAGAGGACCAGAGCTAAATACCCCAAAAGGAGAATAAATTCTTTGGAATTGACTAGGGTCAAATATAAGCTTGTACCTAATAGGTTGTAAAGAAGACCTGAGATATTCAAAGCAATCCAATACAGAACCACAACGCCTCCCCAATACATCACAGAGGCTATAATCAAATACAGGAACAGACGAAGAACCGTATATGTTTTAGGCTGCCGTCTGCCCGCCGGGCGTAGCTCATAGGCTTGTCTATTCAATTTTATATCCTACCCCCCAGACAGTTTTAATTATGCGGGGATTTCTGGGCGGCTCATGAAGTTTTTCCCTGAGCCGGCGAATGTGAACCATGACAGTGTTGTTGCAGTCCAGAAATTTATCCCCCCAGACTTTTTCAAAGAGCTCTTCAGCAGAAATAACTTTTCCCCGGTTTTCACACAACAGCCAGAGAATATCAAATTCAATGGGCGTCAGGTTTACGCGCTTGCCGTTTAGTGTGCATTCGTGAGTTTCCTTGCTGATGGAAAGATTCCCAACATCCATGGAAAGTTCCGGTGCAGAAGCTTCGTTGTAGCGAGTGTAGCGGCGGAGCTGAGCCTTTACCCGGGCTGTTAGCTCCAGGGGGTTGAAAGGCTTGGTGATATAATCGTCTGCACCAATAGCGAGTCCATTTATTTTATCCATATCCTCCACTCTGGCAGTGAGCATCAGAATGGGAAAGGTGTATTTTTTCCGGAGTTCCCGGCAGACAGAAAATCCATCCATATCCGGGAGCATCACATCCAATATGGCAAGATCAGGCGGGGACTGCTCCACGGAAGCCAAGGCCTCTTCGCCCGTATAAAAGCACCGGACCTGAAAGCCCTCGTTGCGAAGATAGAGCTCTACAAGCTCAGTGATTTCTTTTTCATCGTCCAAAACAAGTATATCCATTTGTATTCATACTCTCCAATTCCTCAAGCTGCATGCATATTCGGAAAATCATAAATTTTCCGGCTTTAGCGTAGTCCTGCCGCCTCTAAATTGCGGAGGGTGTCTTTTAACCGTTGCCTCTGCAGGCTGTAATCCGGTATAAAGGTTTCTACCAGCCTCCAGAATTTCTTGCTGTGATTGTGTTCTTTTATATGGCAGAGTTCATGCACGATGACGGCGTCTATGGCCTCGGGTGGGGCGGCCATAAGCCAACAGGAAAAACGAATGGTATTTTTCCCCGTGCAGGAGCCCCAGCTTCCTTTGGCGGAACCCACCGAAATGCCTTCCGGATATAGCTCTGTTTTCTCTGCCCAGTATTCTGTGCGGCCAGGAAAGTAAGCGGCAGCCTGTTCTTTATAGACCTCCTGCAGCAAAGAAAGCAGTTCGCCCAGCGGCTTTCGAGGAAGATAGAACACTCCTCTGGAAAAGGAGACTTCTCCCTCCAGCACAGGAAGCTGTGCTCCAAGAAAGGGAATCTGCCGGGGAAATGTTTCCAGGCTTTTTTTCTTCTGCCGGTAAAGCTCCTGATTCCTTTGAACGTGTAAATGGATCCATTCGCTTTTTTCGTAGATAAATTCTTCCACGGCCCTTCTGGATGCGCGCATGGGGGCGCGGACCTCCACTTCTCCAGATGGAAGGATGCGGATGGATATGGTTTTGCGCCTGGAACGAATAAGGGTATAGGGAATAGGGCTGCCGGGTATGATGTCTTGCTTGGAAATAGGCAAATCGGTTTCCTCCTTTCCGCGGCTCACAGATGCGTTCCATTTTCTGCTTTGTCCCTGCAGATGATTACACGAGACGGTTTTATCCAGAACACGAAATTTTTCTATGAATAGGAAAATATCCGATACATAGTATAACATGAAATTTCCAAAAAGCTGAACATGTAAGAAAAAAGTAATAAATCGGGGAAAGACAATGAGAGTAGTTTCCTGTATTACGGAAAGTTGTTACAAATTAGGTCGTATTTTGTAGGGTTTGCCATTGACAATATTCCCTCTTCCCAGTATAGTAATACACGATAGCTTGAGTATTGCAGAGCTGCAGTGCGGCAAACGGCAGCTTTTGCAGAAGATGAGGGTGTCGGTTTCCTGTGCGACAGGAGGCGGGCGCCTTTTTTCTTTCATATTACAGCCGGTGAAAGTAAAGATGGGAGGAAAAGGTATGGCTTCAATCATTCAAATATTTGGCGTCGCAAAGTCCTTTGACACAAAAAAGGCGGAGCGGTATTTTAAAGAGCGGAGGATCCCGTATCAATATGTGGATCTTTCCAAGAAAGGCATGAGTAAGGGGGAACTGCGTTCAGTCCGCTCTGCTATAGGGAGCTTTGAAGCTCTGGTGGATTTTGAAAAGAACGGGGATGCTGCGATCATCCGGTATCTGGCTGCGGAAGAAGAAAAGCTGGAGAAGTTGGAAGAAAACCCAAAATGGTTGAAAACACCTTTGGTGCGCTGCGGCAGGAAGGCTACTGTGGGATACTGCCCGGAAATATGGAAAGGCTGGGAAACGGAATAGAGGCAGCAGAAAATCCCCCTGGTTTCGAAAAACTTTCGGAACCAGGGGGATGGATTGTAGTATGTGGGGAGAAATTTGGAGGGGCTTCCATTAGTTCATTGTTTTCTGGCAAGACGTAGCCTGGCCAGAGCTTTTTCCCCTTCGCAGACGGCCAGCGGAATCAGTGAAAGCCCTGCTACGATCATCCATTGGGAGAAGGTCAGCACCGCTGTTTTGAAAATTGTGTTAAGCCCTGGAATCAGAATGACGGAGCATTGCAGAAGAATGCATACAACGGCGGCCGGAATGAGGCGGCTTCCCTTATGGCTGGAAAAATCAAAAACTGAACGCTCGCTGCGCATGTTGAAGGTGTGCACTACCTGAGAAAGGCTCAGCACAGCAAATGCCATGGTGCGCCCGATTATGGGATTGACCGGGTCGATATCGAAAAAGAGCCTGCCGGCCGTATACGCCACCAGAGAAAGAGCGCCGATGAGGCAGCCCTCTAAAAGAATGCTGTATATCGCTCCACCACTGAAGAGGCCGGCTTTTTTACGATTGGGTTTTCGTTCCATAATATCCGGGCTGATGGGTTCTACTCCCAGAGCGAGAGCAGGCAGGGAATCCGTGACCAGATTGACCCAGAGAAGCTGAATGGCCAAAAGAGGGGTGGGCAGATGCATGAGGAAGCCCACGAATACTGTGAGGATCTCGCCTATGTTGCAGGAAAGCAGGAAATGAATGGTTTTTCGGATATTGTCGTAGATCCCTCTTCCTTCCTGGACGGCGGCCACGATGGTGGTGAAATTGTCATCTGCCAAAATCATGTCGGCTGCGCCCTTTGCCACATCAGTTCCGCTTTTTCCCATAGCACAGCCAATATCCGCCGCTCGCAGAGCCGGGGCGTCGTTGACACCATCGCCCGTCATGGCTACGATCTCTCCTTGCGCCTGAAAAGCCTTGACGATGCGCACCTTATGCTCTGGGGAAACTCTGGCAAAGACAGAGATGGTTTTTACGCTTTTTTCCAGTTCCTTCTGGCTCATGGCGTCCAGTTCTTTGCCGGTTACACAGGAATCGCCGGGCTGCAGAATACCCAGTTCACCGGCGATGGCGCATGCTGTAGCTCTATGATCCCCGGTGATTATCACAGGACGAATGCCCGCCCTGCGGCAAAGACGCACAGCTTCCTTCACACCCTTTCTCGGAGGATCGATCATGCCGATCAGCCCTTGAAAAGAAAGTCCTTTTTCCAGCTGTTCCTTATTTTTAGGCAGAGCAGAAATCTCTTTTACGGCAACACCGATTACACGAAGGGCCTTTCCAGCCATATCCTCGTTACGTCGCAGAAAGGCGGGAGAGGCATTGGTGCAGAGGGAAAAGAGAACGTCTGGCGCTCCCTTTGTGATAACCTGATACCGACCGTTAGGAAGCCGGTGCACGGTGGTCATTCGTTTGCGGGAGGAACTGAAGGGGATTTCCTCCACCCGGGGGAACCGGCTTTCCAGCTCTTTTCTGGAACGAGGGGAGGCTTCTGCCAGGGCCGTTTCGGTGGGGTCGCCCAGATAGCCTGAGGAAGTCTCCCGGCAGTCTGTGCAGAGGCAGGCAAGTTCCAATAGGGCCTTTCCTTGGGGAGAAGAGAGGGGAAGAATGCCGGAAGCACTGGAAAGGACGGTGACGGTCATATGATTTTGGGTGAGAGTGCCGGTTTTGTCCGAGCATATAACGCTGGCACTCCCGAGAGTTTCCACCGCCGCCATCTGCCGAATAATGCTTTTTTTGGCGGCCATCCGGCGTACACCTGCCGCTAGAACGATTGTAACCACCGCGGGCAGTCCCTCAGGAATAGCGGCAACAGCCAGACTTACGGAGATCAGGAACATCTCCAGCGGCGGCATCTGCTGAAAGAGCCCTAAAATGAAGATTACAAGACAGATCAGAAGAGCTCCGATTCCCAGCCAGCGGCCCGTTTTTGCCAGACGCTTCTGAAGAGGCGTCTGCGGGGGCTCTTCTCCTGCAATCATACCGGCAATATGCCCCACTTGGGTGTGCATGCCTGTTTCTGTGACTAACCCGATGCCGTTTCCTGCCACTACAGTGCAGGATGAAAAAGCCATGTTTTTTTGGTCACCCGTGGAGGTCTCCTCAGAAAATATGGCGGCGGCGTCTTTGTGCGATGGCGCGCTTTCTCCCGTAAGGGCGCTTTCCTCCACCTGTAGGTCGTGAGTTTCCAAAAGCCGCAGATCGGCGGGAACAAGATCGCCGGCCTCTAAAAGCACGATATCGCCGGGCACCAGAAGGGTAGCGTCCACCAGCTGTTCTTCTCCGGATCGAAGGACCTTAGCCTTGGGACTGCTCATCTTCTTTAGAGCTTCTATGGCCTTTTCCGCCCGGCTTTCCTGCACCATGCCGATAATGGCGTTGATGACCACGATTACGAGAATGATAACGGAATCCACCATGTCGCCGTTATCCTGCAGAAAGGCCAGCACAAAGGAAATGCCGGCCGCTATGAGGAGAATAATCACCATACAGTCGGAAAATTGGCTGAGGAAACGTCTGACGAGGCTTTTGGGCTTGGGTGGTGTCAGCTCATTTCTTCCGCTAACTGTAAGCCTTTTGGCTGCCTCCGTCCGCGTGAGCCCCTCCATCTTCCGGGATTCCAGCTGTTTCAAGCATTGTTCCCGGGTGCTGCTGTGCCACTTCAATTTCAATCTACCTCCATTCGGCTTTCTCACATCTCTGAATTAAGGAGTTCATAGTACTATATTCAGAAATAGAGAAAACTAGGACGTGTTTTCATAGGGAATACAAAGATTTTTCCTTATCTTTTTGGGAATGATCCTTTCCCTGTGCTGTGCCCGGCTGCAATCAGTGGAGGACACCGAGAACAGGCACAAAGCAGCGGGAAAGATTTTTATGACAACAGGGCATTATAGAATTGGGAAAATATGATACTATACAGCTTTCAGCACCAAATGAAAGGAGCGGGAAATTTTGGATCAGGCGATTCTACAATTTATACAGGAACATCTCCGCAACGGATGGAGCGATGCTTTTTTCACAGCGATAACTTTTTTAGGAGACAGTGGGATCATTTGGATTGCTTTTTCTCTATGCCTTGTATGCTCGAAAACTTATCGGAGACAGGGGCTTGTGTTGCTGGCGGTGCTGGCTATTACTTTTCTTGTGGGCGATGTGGTATTAAAGAATTGGATCCAGAGACCGCGGCCTTTTCAAGAAATGCCTGTGGAACTGTTGATTCCTCCGCCTCAAAGTTTTTCATTTCCCAGCGGACATACATCTTCTTCCTTTGCGGCGGCTTCTGTTATTTACCGCATTCGAAAGAGTTGGGGGATAGCCGCTTTCATTCTGGCTGTGCTGATTGGTTTTTCAAGATTGTTTTTGTTTGTACATTACCCCACGGATGTTCTTGCCGGCGCGGTGTTGGGGCTGCTTGTGGGAAATCTCATGTGTTTTTGTATTGGCAAAAGGAAAGGATGGAAATGGGGAAAATGATTCGACTCTAAAAGGTCTAATTTATTGTTTTTGGCCGGATATTGATAAGAAATGTTTGTAAAAATTGAATAAAAATTTTTTATTGAAATCTCTTGACATTTTGAAATTAGGGATGATTAATCTGCTTTTATATTTCGTATCTACAATATATAGAAGAACGTATTTTCTGTTTCGGCAAATACTGTGTTTTTGAAATTTTAGCAAAAAGCTTTTATTTTTCCCCTTGCATATTCTGAAAATGCGATGTATTATAGAAAATGCCGTGAAGAAAGTTCACTATAGGAGTGTGTAGTATGCGACAGTTGATTGGAAGGAAAGTAGTGAAAGATAAGGAACTGCAGTATTCTGTTTTGGGGGACGATACAAAAGGATATGCAGTGGAAATTTGTGAAATTTCCCGCTTTAGCAGAGAGGCAGCTTTTTTCCCCGGTGATTCTGCAGGCTGGTGCCAGGCACAGAAATTTGCTAAGATGCTTTTTAAAGAAAGTGTTTTTCCTGTGCATCTAGAATTTGTTGCAGAGGAATATATTCGTGATCTTGAGAATGAAAAAGGTATAACTTGATTTTTCAGGAAAAACAGGATATACTATTCCCATAATTTATAGGCCGTAAGGCCCGGAAGGGAAGTACGTAAAATGGAAAAGTATGTCTGTGATGCATGTGGATACGTTTATGACCCCGCTGTAGGAGATCCGGATAATGGTATCGCCCCGGGAACCGCCTTTAATGATCTTCCCGAAGATTGGGTGTGCCCTGTTTGCGGTGTAGGTAAGGACATGTTTAGCGAGGAATAAGGGTTCTATTTGTTCTATACAGAAAAAGCCGGTGAAAACCGGCTTTTTTTATCGGTGCATTGACGAAGATACCCGATTGGATACAGCTATGGTGCTTGGCAAAATGCGACTAAGCTATATAAGAGAGCGCACAATCTTTCTCTGTAATTTCAGAATTAGGTCGAAGAAAGAAGTATGCAAAGAAACAGCAGGGGGAAATTCACCCTGCTGTTTCTTCTTTAATAACTTTTACTGCTTATTCTCCCGGAAGCCATTGAAAATCCTTCAGGAGTTTTGTCATTTCAGGAGTGTTTTCGGAAATATCCACGGTAATAGTATCAGAATAATCCGGAAAATGGAATTTGGTTCCCTCAGGAAACTGCGAATAGTAGAAGGAACTGGGAGAAAGGGAAAATTCCTCTCCAGATAGAGAAAGAGTCAAAACCCCAGTATATTCCGTTGTTGTTTCACCGGCGATCCCGTCAGGTTTTTCTTCCTTGCTTAAGACATCCAAGATCTGTGATTTTTGTGCCAGAGTTGCGGGAAATTCAGTTTCCGTAGCCGTTCCGTCCATATTGTCAAAAATGGAAATTCTAATTTTCGAGATTAGTTCCGGAGGAATCAATCGATATACACTTTCCTGAGGATTTTCCTCACTGGAAAAGAAATTCTCAAGGGGAGAAGTATAAGCGGAATAGGAATAGGTATAGGTGCGGTGCAGGGTTCCGCCATCTTTCAGATGATAGGTGAAGGAAACAGATGAAAAATCACCTCCGAAGAGAGCGCCTGTAAAGAGAGGATTCCGATAGAAATAGGGATAGGCTTCAGCACGAATGTTTTCAATGGTTTTTCCATGAGCTTTCTGAAGCTCTTCAAGTCTTTTGGATTCCGTAACAACAGAGGAAAAAGTATGTTTTCTGTTATCGGAATCCAACAGGATGAGCTTCTCTCTGCCAGAGTATTCCACCCAAGCCACAGATTCGGCGGAGGGAATAGCCGTGTCAAATCCGAAGCCACCAAACGCAATGATACCGAAGAAGGCACAAGATATGGCAACGGCGGTTCCATAGGCAATAAGGCTCTTGAGGAAAAATCTGAACCCTCTGTCATAAATCACTTCCAGAACAAGATGGGAGCAGAAGGAACCAAGGAGGAACCAAAGATAATAGCTCGCTCCCGCAAGAGAATGGGCAATGGTCCCAACGGCCATGCCTCCGGCTAACGTTATAAGGAAGCGAATAATGATTTTCGGCAGGGGAAAGGCAAAGCTGGTTTCCGCAGCCTCGCTTTTGCGAAAACCGTAGAGAAGGAGGGAGAGGCCCAGAAAAAGCGGAATGGAGAGAAGCCACCACCACAGCAGATCCGTGTTGAAGCAGGCCATGAAATAGATGCCGATGAAAGGACTCATGAAAAAATATTGGGAACTCCACCCTGCTATGGAAGAGGTATAGCCTGGAAGACTGCCGGCAATATAGGAAAAACAGAGAAAAATCACGATGGGAACAGAGATATTGATTCCAAATATGGAGACGAGCGAGTCAAAGGCCGTTCCGCAGCAAACGATGACAACGAAGGTAAAGGCCGTCATAGCGCCTGCCATGAGAAATTGAATCAAAATAGAATGAAGCACCAGAATGGGTAACACCACTCCCTGAGGTGTGGCATATAGCTGAAAGCCTACCAGAGTGCCCAGAAGGCACAGAGCGTTTACTGCCAGCACCAACGCATGTGCCGTAAGAGAGGCCAGGAACCGGCCCAAAAGCATAGGGGTTCTCCCTAGAGGAAGGGAGTGATACACATCTATACTGCGTTTATTCTGCATGTAGTGGCAGAGGACAAAAGAGTATACCAGAGAAAAAATGCTTACCAGTGGGGAAGAAATTACCGGGAATAGGGTGCGAATGGCCCCTTCGGTTGCAACTACAGGATATGAGGAATAGCTGTAAGTGGTCTGTAGGGAGGCTGTGAGGAGAAAAATTAGAACAAGAGGAATAAAAACCAGAGTCAAAATGCCGTAAAGAAGAGTGATCCCCCGAATCTGCCGAAGGCTTTGACTCCATACGGCAGAGAGCTGCCTACCAAAATTACGAAAGGATGTTGTCGATGTCATAGCCGGCCGCCTCCATTTCACTGATAAATACTTCCTCCAAAGTCAAGGGAAGGGTTTCTAAGAATATGGGCTGAAGGGCCCGCAACTTTTCCTCTGTTTTCTGCCGATCGCCCCGAATGACCATTGTTATCAGAGAGCCCAAAGTATCCTTTTTGATGATATCCAGCCCCAGAAAGGCATCTTCCGGCAGTGAAGGAAAAACAGCCTGCACACGGCAGATATTGAGTTTCAGCTCATCTAGATCCTGATCCAGCACCACACCGCCTTTATGAAAAAGGCCCACATGGTCGCAGACGTCTTCCAGCTCCCGAAGATTATGAGAGGCGATTACCACTCCCATGCCGGAAGCCGCTACCCCATCTGCCAGGAGCTGGCGCAGCAGCTGCCGGATTACAGGATCGAGGCCGTCAAAGATTTCGTCCAGCAGCAGAAGAGAGGGGCGGGTGGAAAGGGCGCAAATCAGCGCTGCCTGCCGTTGCATTCCTTTGGACATGGCAATAATTTTTTGCCGTGAATCCAGCGGGAACAGTCCACAGAGTTTTTTGCATAGAGAACGGTCCCAGCCAGGGTAGAGTCTCTGATAAAAGGAAAACATATCAGAAAGAGAGGCTTGCGGGGGAAAATAGGGAAAATCAGAAATAAAGAATAATCGTTCCCGAGTGGGAATATGGGAATATGGGGAAAAACCATCCACCAAAAGGGAGCCTTCATCCGGTTTATAGACGCCCGCCGCCGTCCGAAGAAATGTGGATTTTCCTGCTCCATTGCTTCCCACAAGGCCGAAAACAGATCCATTTCCTATAGTAAAAGTGATGCCGTTTAAAGCAACGGTGGTTCCAAATTTTTTGGTCAGCTGTTTAGCTTCAATCATGAAGATAGGCCTCCTTTCAGTGTTTCCTCAACAAGCCCGCGTATTTCTTCGTGCGTGAGAGAAGCTTTTTGTGCTCTTTCTATGGCCTTCTTTAATTCTTCGGCGGCTTCAAACCGTTCTCTTTCCAGATGAGAGGTCTCTCCTATAAATGAACCCTTGCCCGGGATACTGTAGATGATGCCGTCCCGCTCCAGAAGTTGGTAGGCTTTTTGCACTGTATTGGGGTTGATTCCCAGGCTTTGGGCCAGCACACGCACAGAGGGAAGCTGTTCTCCTTTGTGCATCACACCGAGAGCCGCCATTTTGGCAAAGCTGTTGTATAGCTGCTCATAAATGGGTTGGCGGCTTGTATAGTCCAGCAGAATCATGTCATCACCTCTGTTTTAACTGTTATAGTTTGATTAATACAGTTGAAGTATAAAACAGAAATTTCCTATTGTCAAGCCGAAACTGCGTTTCTCTATTTAGAAAATTCTGAAGAGGCTGCAGTAAAAAATCTATTGCTGTGTGGTAGGGCGGCAGCCTTGGCCATAGAAAAATAAAATGCGTTCCGCTACACATAGCGGAACGCATTTACTGTTTGGGTTGGGTCAATTTTCACGGCCTAAAAGCCAATCGACTGAAACATTCAAGATATTCGCAAGAGCAGCCAGTTCATAGTCCGTAACATACCGAATCTGACCTTCCAATTTTGAAAGACCGGACGCATTCATATCCACGCCATTTACCTGAAGCTGTGCTAAGAGTTCTTTCTGTTTCATCCCGAGATTTTTCCGCGCCATTTCAACGCGTGCCCCAACTAAATTCCGAGTTCCTAGTGCTTGTTTTCTGAGTCGCATGTTGTTCATCTCCCTATCAATTCTACATTTTGCCGTCATACGGCGCTTTCCAGTGCATCCTTACAACTTAAGATTCATTGAGCTCTTTAATCTATGCGGACAATGAATATTAACCACTTACATTATAGTAGCTATTTGTACAAATTGCAATAAATAAATTATGTTTTCAAGCGGGTTGTGAGAAAATTATCAATTCGTTCATATTTTTCTAAACTGGAATAGCAGAATAGTGAAATCATTTTTCATTGTTATTTTTAGTTTTGTTTGGTATAATGATATCTATACATGTATGAACGCCTCTGGTAAAATTTTTTCTGCAGAAGCGGTTTCCTATATGGAACGTTTGCTCCCGAAAAAGTGTATAAATCGGGGGAGCGGCTGGACGAACGGGAGGATAGGATGCAGTATCCTGTTCCTCCGGACTTAAGATCGGAGATGGAAGTATGAAGGAACTCAATGGGATAGGAAGCAGAAATCTAACGCTTCTTACAGATTTTTATGAGCTGACCATGGCTAACGGCTATCTGGCCAATGGGTACGAGGATACTATCGCATACTTTGATATGTTTTTCCGTAAGGTTCCAAACGAAGGAGGATTTGCCCTGATGGCGGGCGTGCAGCAGGTGGTGGATTACCTGAAGGGCCTTACTTTTACAGAGGAAGACATCGCATATCTCCGCTCAACGGGCATCTTTAATGAGCGATTTTTGGAATATTTGCGCACGTTTGAGTTTTCCTGTGATATTTGGGCCATTCCAGAGGGAACTCCTATTTTCCCGGGTGAGCCGATTGTTACTGTGCGCGGGCCAGTGATTCAGGCACAACTCATCGAGACCATGGTTCTGCTCACTATAAACCATCAAAGCTTGATCGCTACCAAGGCTAATCGAATCGTTCGTGCTGCAGAGGGCAGGACGGTGATGGAATTCGGCTCCCGCAGAGCGCAGGGACCGGACGGCGCAGTATATGGGGCCAGAGCCGCGTATATCGGCGGATGTGTGGGAACAGCCTGCACGATCTGCGACAGAGAGTATCAGATTCCGGCATTGGGGACCATGGCGCATTCTTGGGTGCAGCTTTTTGACAGTGAACTGGATGCTTTTCGTGCATATGCCAGGGAATATCCTTCTGCCTGTATGCTGTTGGTGGATACGTATAACGTTCTGAAATCCGGTGTTCCCAACGCTATCCGCGTTTTTAACGAAGAGGTTGTGCCCAGGGGATTCCGGCCTGCCGGCATCCGAATTGATAGCGGAGATATCACGTATCTTTCTAAGAAAGCTCGCAAAATGCTGGATGATGCGGGGTTCCCGGATTGCAAGATCTGCGCATCTAACTCCTTGGATGAATATATTATCCGGGATATGCTCATCCAGGGCGCTAAGGTGGATAGTTTCGGTGTGGGTGAACGTCTTATAACGGCTTCGCCCGAGCCTGTTTTCGGCGGTGTATATAAGCTTGCTGCAGTGGAAGACAAAGAGGGGAATATTATTCCCAAAATCAAGATCAGCGAAAACGTGGCCAAAATAACTACGCCCTGTTTCAAAAAGGTTTGGCGGCTGTTTGACCGGGAAACAGGAAAGGCTATTGCAGATGTGCTTACATTGCACGAAGAGATCATAGATGATACAAAACCCTATGAGATCTTTGACCCGGAGCATGTGTGGAAGCGGAAAACGGTGACGAATTTCCGGGCCGTATGCATACAGCAGAAGATTTTTGAAAACGGCAAATGTCTTGTAGAAGAGAAATCTTTAAAGGAGATCAAAGATTATTGTGCGCAGCAGGTGGAGACCCTCTGGGATGAGGTCACCCGCTTTGAGAATCCTCACCAGTATTATGTGGATCTCTCGCAGAAGCTGTGGGATATTAAGGATACTCTTCTGCAGGAGCATAATTCAGCGCAGAAACAATAAACGACAAAATAACATCCTGATGAAAAACGCCCCGTGTGTGGTTTCCTTAGGAACCATGCACGGGGCGTTTTCACAGATTTGCTTCTTTTCGAATAAGATGAACAGCGGGAAGAATGGCAAACTGTGAAAGGGGAATCAGGATGGATGGCTTTACAGCTTTAGCTTTAGAAGCGCTTGTGCTGGCGGCGGCGTCTTCTATAGATGCATTTATGGCCGGTTTTTCCTGTGGAGTGGGAAAAGTGAAGATACCACCAAAGTCCATTTGGGTTATTTCGGGAATCTGTAGCTTAACGTTGGGACTCTCTTTGTGGCTGGGAAATCTTCTGGCGCCTTTTATTCCGGCGGGTCTGGCCAGGGAAATAGGGGGAGGGCTTCTGCTTTTAATTGGAGTATATAAGCTTTTTGAAAGCCTTATGAAAGGGTGGCTCCGGCGGCGGGAACGGGAAATCCATTTTCGGCTCTTTCATGTCCGCTGTATACTGAAAATATATGTGGATCCAACAGAAGCAGACTTAGATGCATCCAGCCGCCTTTCCACAGGAGAAGCCGCGGCCCTGGCGACGGCTTTGTCGGTGGATGGACTTGCAGCTGGCTTTGGGGCTGGCCTGAGTATGGGAAACCCTGTTTTGTCTGGGATATTTTCGCTGCTTCTCAGCGCTGCGGCCGTTTTTCTGGGCTGCAGGATGGGGCATACTCTCTCTTTACATATCCATACGGATGGAGCATGGTTCAGCGGAATTGTCTTGATTCTTTTGGGCGCTTCAAAATGCTTTTTCTAAGGAGAGAGCTAAAATAAGGAATTATTCCTCTAGAAGTGTATACATAAGATTTTCCCAAAGAAGGCGGCTTCCCTCTTCGATCTCCTGAGGAAGAAGAGCTCGCGCTACCAAAATCGGTTCTTCTTCGGGAAGATCGGTTCTTTCCAAATGTGCATAGTCGCCATCCAATTTTTTAACAACATAATAATAGGGGCCCATGTGAACAACATCCTTTCTCGATAGTAAGAAGAATATCAAAAGGCAGCCGGATATTTCCGGCTGCCTTTCCGCATGTTAAAGCTGAGTCATGATTCCATCATTCGATTCGTCCTCCGCAACGGAAGCAGAAATGGCTTCCTTTGGGAAGTGAAGCGCCACAGGTAGGGCACTTGACCTCATCGGCAGCTGCCGGAGCTTCTGCAGGCGCACTCGCAATGGGCGCCTCGGGAGCGGGGGTGTTTTCTACCGGTGCGGGAGAAGGCTCCCAAATATTCTTTTCCTCTTCTGGATCTGGCTGGACCGGAGGCACAAAAGCAGATTCAGGGCTGTAGAAAGATTGTTCCGCGGAAGAATCCGAATACAGATCCCCGGAAGTCTCCTGCGGGACATTCTGCTCTGGAGAGGGTTCAACCGGCAGAGAGTCGTTGATAGGTTGTGCGGCAGGTTCCTGATACGGAGCTGCATAGCCGGATGCATTCTGTGGGGAAGCAGGCTGCTGGGCAGGCGGCGCATACGGATTGGGCTGGCTGCCATAAGGATTCCCATAATAAGGAGCTTGGCCGTTCTGCTGCTCCGGCCTATTTTGCTGCGGCTGCCCATAGGGAGTGTACTGCCCGCCGTTGGGAGCGCTATATCCTCCGTAGGGATTGGGCTGTGCAGGCGGATAGCCGCCATTATATGCTTCTGCCCGAGGTGCCGAAGCAATAGCAGCATAATTGGTTTTGGAACAATAGCTGTGATAGGCGAAACTGACAACAGCCATCAGAACCATAAACGTCAAGGAAAGCACGCCGTTTATGATCAGCAAAATTTTGAAAAGGGGAGAATAATACATATAGGTTATATAATCGATCAATGTGGAAACGGTGCCAAGAGCCGCAAGGGAAAAGAAAACACCGCAGGCGATGCTTCCACCTTTATACATGGCATTGCTATGCAAGCTGCGGCGAGCGGATCCCACGAAGCGCAGCATGGAAACCACAAACAGAATCAAAATAGTCATGACGATAGCCACAACCAAAATCACAACGGGCATTGCTACGCTATATGCCATGCCATATTCTTCGAAGAAACCTTCAAAATAGGGAGAATTTCCCAGAGAGGACAAAAGACTTCCTCCCGCAGCCATTAGACCAATCACCGCGATAAGGCATATCGCTACCAAAAGGCACACGATCACCAATGCGATGATAGCGTATACATAAAGAATGGTAAGGCCTGCAGAGGGGGATGCGGTGGGCTTTTTACTTCTGGACTTCAGATAAATCAGCCACACGGCCAAGCACATAAGGCCCATAATTACCACACTCATTATAGTGGCTATGTAACCGCTGACTGCATTATATCTGCTTCCATACATTCTGGAATAATCCATCACTTGAATAAGATTTGTAATTACTGTGGAAAGGGTGAAAAGGGAATATACGATTGCCACAATTAGGATAAGCGGCTTGCGGAAAAAGCCCTTCACATTCTGCAGCCCTGTTTGATAAGGGTTTCCCTGGGGAGAAGGCTGCGAGTAATACGGATACATAAATTTCACTCCTCGATATAGATTTAAAGCTTGCGAGAGCCATAGGCTCACACTCCTTTATAAGTGTAATCTAAATGATGAAAGAAAACAATAGAAACCCGCAACAAAATATAAATTTTCCTCAAAAAGAACGAAATGTAAGCCTTGGAAAGTTATTTCGTGAGCGGCGCAAATATTGGCTGAGATAGAAAGGTTTTTTATATCATTTGTTTCACATTTTTGTTAAAAAAACAAGAAATGTTCATAAATATATGATATAGTTCCTTACTGTTCTATATTTTTTGTATTCTATTAATTATGGAGGAATTAAAATGAAAGCAAAGTCCCTGCATTTTTCCAAAAGCGGCTCCGCTCAGATCATTGCGTCCGAGCTGGGGCGGGTGTATCAGTCTGTATGTGACCAAATTCCCCCAGCATATCCCTGCGAGGGTGAAAAGGTTGTATTTGTGGGCGTTGAAATGAACGGCAAAGTACCCGGCCCTGTGGACAGGTTTTGCCGTGATCTGACCCCCGCCCGCGCCAAGAATGTGGCGATCTATGTGATTAACGGCAGTGGCTCCACAGACGGCGTGAAGGATCTATGCGCAGCTATGGAACAGAAAGGTGTTCATGCTGTGACGCCGCTTGGCATTTCTGTGAAGAGCTCCCTGTTTAAAAAGGGAATGCCCACGGATGAGGATGTAAAGAAGACGCTGGATTGGGCTGAAAAGCTGATTGCCAACGAGCTGAAATAAGCCGGAAGGAAGCAGAAGGCCGGAAGCGGAGAAAACTCTCCGCTTCCGGCCTTTTTTCTGCCGTTCTGTTTGCAATTTATTCTGTTGGTAAAAAAGCCGGATCCAAGAGTTCCTCTTGTTTCAGAAGCTGCCAAAGTTCTTCCTGGGACCGAGCGGGGGGAAGACAGCGCCCTGCACCGCAGAGATGGGCCGTAAATCCTGAAGAGGGTAGAGCGTAACTGCCTGTGGAGGGGACGATCCGTTCCAGGGCTTCATAATTTTGAGGTGTTTTTACCCAGCACTGAACCTTTTCATGGGAAAGGCCTCGGAGGGAATTTAGAAAGGAGGCGTCTGGCGGGAAAGCTGTGCACAGTGTGAGGGTATAAGGAGGAAGAAGTTGGTGAAGAACGGTCAGGAGCCCAAAGGCGTGGCCCGCTGGATGTTCCCTGCAACTTTTGGCAAGAAAGGCCGCGCTTCTGCGGGAAGCTTCTTCCCACTTCCTTTTTCCGGTGGCTTCATATAAGAGTGTTAGACCAAGGGCTGCAGCGGCATTTCCAGAGGGTAGAGCGCCATCGTAGGTATCCTTCGGGCGCAAAATCAGAGACTCCGCCTGCGAGGAATAAAGGTAAAAGCCCCCCACTTCATGGTCTTCAAAGCGAGAAAGCAGTTTTTCCGCCACATCTTCTGCCTGAGAAAGGCGGTGAGGCTCAAAATCAGTTCTGTAGGCTTCCAGTAAAGCCAATAGAAGATACGCGTATCCATCAAGAGTGGCTTCTTGCTGAAAGGCACCCTCTTTCCAGCCCGAAAGGAAACTTCCGTCGGACGTCTTCAAAATAGAAAATAGAAAATCAAGAGTTTTATTTGCCGTTTCTCCATAGGAAGGGCGCTGAAAGACTCTGGAGGCTCTGAACAGAGAGAGAATTGCCAGAGCGTTCCAAGAAAGTAAGATTTTTTCATCCCGAAAAAGGGGAAAACGGTTTTCCCTATATAAGCGCAGTTGTTTTTTCGGCTCTTCCAGAATAGGATTGAAGGAGGCCGACAGGGGCGCTTCCGCTTTCCCTTCTCCTGCATACGGCAGAAACCGGCCGGGATGATACGGGGCGGGGCGATGGGCGGATTCTCTCTCCGTATATGAATCCCCGATAGAGAACGCTCGGCAAAGGGCTTCGCCGGCATCTTTTCCCACAACAGCCTTCACCTCTTCAGAGGAAAACAGGTAATATTTTCCTTCTTCGCCGTCGCTGTCTGCGTCCTGACTGCAGTAAAATCCCCCTTGTGGGTGCCTCATTTCCCGCAAAAGATACTGGAGAGTCTCTTCCGCCGTCTGTTGAAACAGGGAAAGGCCGGTGAGAGAAAAAGCTTCCACATAGCAGAGAGAAAGAAGAGCGTTGTCGCAGAGCATTTTCTCGTAATGAGGAGCGTTCCACCGCCGGCCTGTCGCATATCGGAAGAATCCGCCGCCTATGGGATCACGAATCTCTCCCTTTGCAACAGAGAGGAGTGTGTGTGCTGCCATTTCGATACAAGAACCCTTCCGGTATAGATCTCCGTAGCGAAGCAGGAACAGGAGCCCCGGCGGAGATGGAAATTTCGGCGGAGGACCGAACCCGCCGTATACGGGGTCGAAGGTCTTTTCGAACTGCCTGGCAGCCTGAAAAAGTATTTCTTCTGCTTTGGCGGGGGAGATATCCGAGACAGGATCTTTTTCCGATATCGGGGAGGCGAGAAATTCCCGAATCTTTTTTCCTGCATTGCGCAGGGTATTGGGGGAAGTTTTCCAGCGGGCTGCGGCGGCGGAAAGAATTTCGAAAAGCCCGGCCCGGCCGGAATCCTCTTTGGGCGGCAGATAAGTTGCGGCGAAAAAAGGCTCTTTTTCGGGGGTTAACAGAAGAGTGAGAGGCCAGCCTCCGCTACCGGTCATAGTCTGGCATGCGGACATATATACGGCATCGATGTCCGGGCGTTCCTCCCGGTCTACCTTGACAGAGACATACTCCCGGTTTAATAGGGCGGCAATCTCTTCATTTTCAAAGGATTCCTTTTCCATCACATGGCACCAATGGCAGGAGGAATACCCGATGCTGAGAAAAACGGGGAGCTGTTTTTCTTCAGCCAGCCGAAATGCCTCTTCCCCCCAGGGATACCAATCCACAGGGTTGTGAAGATGCTGGAGAAGATAGGGGGATTTTTGCCCCTTTAGATGATTTTCATATACGGTCTCCATATGAAGCCTCCTTGGGCCCGCGAAGGGCCGCGCTGATTCGTGGATGCACTCTGTCAGTATACCCAGAATATGGGAAAATACTCGCAGGAGACAGGGGGAAGTACGTAGAGAATGTCTTCAGGGAATGTAATGTGCCCTATTGGAAGGTAAAAAGCGCTCAATACTACAAATAAAAAATTATAAACTATTTTTGAAGGAATCCGTTTTTTGTGACCAGTTTGTGACCAGCCCCCTTTATAATGGGAATAGAAAAGGAATACGGGGAGGATTTTTTACAGGGGGAGGGCCCCCTGCCCGGTATTCTGCACTTTATCGTTCACAGGAAAAATGGAAAAACAGAAAAAAGCATCTTGTTTTTGTAAAAAATAAGACGTTTTTATGTATTTCCTGGAATGAAAAGGTACGCTTTAAATATCCACAGAAAGGGGAAGAATTTATGCTGAAGAAAGCAGCAAGGAAGATTCTTTCGTTGGTCCTGGCGGCCGGCGTAGTATTTTCCGGCGGCATTTCCAATCTGTATGCTTCTGCTCAGGACGGAACGCCCAAAGACAACAGCAGCCAGATCCGGAATGAATATGCCGTAATGGATAAGGAAGGCAATTTTATTCGTCTTGCAGAGGATCCTACCGAATCGGCAGCGGATGGAAAAGTCCAGGTTGCGAAAACAATTACTCCAACGGATACGGAGAATGTCTTCGACATCAATCTGAAGGTCGTAACTACGGAGGAAGTGAAGGAAATCAAGATTTCCCCCGATGCGGCCGTGGTGTTGGTGATGGATGTTTCCAACAGTATGAAATGGGATGTGGACGGCGATGATCCTGGCAGAGGAGAAAAAAGCCGTATTACATTGGCCAAGGATGCCGCGCAGAAATTTATCGACGGTTATACGGAGAATGCTGAAGATGCAAAACGTATGGTATCGATTGTTCAGTTCGGAAGCAACGCTCAGACGGTTCTCGGATGGACGGACGCGGCAAATGCACAGGGAAAATCGCAGGTAAAAAATGCGATTCAGAATAATGTGCAAGTAAATTTTGAATATAAGAGCGGTAAGCACCGGGAAAGCGATGCAGGCGGCACTAATATTGAAGGCGGTCTTATGTTGGCCCGGAATCTTCTGGATAGCTCAGCAATCGCAGATATCGATAATGTATATGTGATTATGCTCTCAGACGGCGTCCCCACTTATTATGTGGCGGATAAGGACGAATCTACAAGAGAGACCTCCTTTATTACCGGTTCTGTGGATGATGGATTTAATAGTGGTTCTACGGCGGAGTGGAACGATTATAAGGATATCAACGGAGCGGAAAGAGATGTTGGCTGGCCACCTTTCGGCTATACGGAAAAGGGCGACAATATTGCCCAGGATATCCATGATAAGACTACGGCTCTTTATACCATTTCCTTTGCCACCAGCAAGGATAAAAATACTGTAGATGGAAAAACAGTTAAGGAGTGGCTTTCCAGCTTTGCCACACAGAATTTTGACGCCACCAACGGAGAGGCGCTGGAGCTTACCTTTGAAAATATTGCCCAGATTATTCAGAACGGGGCAAAAGCGTGGATCGTTCATGACCCTATGGGCGAAAATATCATTTTTGATACTACTTCCTCAGGCATAGGTGTGAACAATCCTAATGCGGTGGCGAATTATGACACCGCTTCCGACACCCTTACGTGGAATATCAAACAGGCTATCGCTACATCAAGCAGCAGCAACGGGGTGACTACGTATACCTATTCTCTTTCCTATCGTATTGTTCTGGATACAACCACCGCCGATTTCCAGGAAGGTGAGTGGTACCTGACCAACGGCAGGACGTATCTGACCTATATGCTGACAGAGAACGGAGAGATCGATCCGAATCTGTATGAAGTGAATTTCAGAGTGCCTTATGTGCAAGGATTCCTGGGAGATTTCTCCTTTGTAAAGGCTGACGCGGATTATCAGAGCCATCTGCTTTCCGGTGCTGAATTCACCCTGGAAGGCACAGCCACCGGAAGCGGCAAGTCTGTTTCTATGAAAGCTGAGTCTCAGGCGGGCGGTTCCGTATCCTTCCAAAACATCCCTGCCGGCGTATATACTCTGAAAGAAACAGCGGCTCCTGAAGGATATGAGCTCTCTGAAAAGACTTATAAGGTAACTGTTTCCTATGGCAATGTCACAGTAGAAGGCATGGAAAAGAATTCCAGCCAGCAGTATGTGGTTCCCAATGAGCCTTCTAAGGTTGATATTTCCGTAAAGAAGGTTTGGGAGGGCGTTGATAAAGACGATCCGCTTCCCAATTCTGTAACTGTAACGCTCACTCGGAATGGGCAGGAAACAGATAAAACTCTTACTCTGAATGCCGGCAACAACTGGCAGGGAACCTTTACCGGTTTGCGCGAATACGACGAAAATGGGAAGAAGTATATCTATGGAATAAGTGAGAGCCCTGTCAACGGCTATACGGTTGCAGTCACAGGTGATGCGCAGAAGGGCTTCACAGTGACGAACACGTATGATCCCGGTGCTGAAGGAAATTCGGTGGATATCAGCGGTACAAAGACCTGGGTGGATCCTGTAGGAACGGAACATCCCGCTATTACCATCAATCTTCTGCAGGATGGAACTCCTATCAAGAGCGTAACCCTGGAAAACGGTGAAACCTCTTATAGCTTCACAGATCTACCCAAATATGGCACGGATGGGCATGTATATGTATATACCGTGGAGGAAGAGCCTGTAGACGGATATAGTTCCAAGCAGGATGGAAATAACTTTATAAATACCATTAATCAGGAAAAAATTGCTGTTTCCGGCACGAAAACCTGGATCGCTCCTGAGGAAACGGTGCATCCTGACATAACGATTGTTCTGAACCGGGATGGCAAGGAGTTCGATCGTGTAACCCTGAAAAATGGTGAGACCTTCTATAGCTTTAAGGATCTGGATAAGTATGCTGCGGATGGCCATGAGTATGTGTATACGGTAGCTGAGCAGCCTGTAGATGGTTATACTTCTGAGCAGAATGGGAATAATTTCACTAACACCATCCAACAGGATAACACGGTTGCAGTATCCGGCACAAAGACCTGGATCGCTCCTGTAGGAACGGTGCACCCCGACGTGACGATTGTTCTGAATCAGGATGGCGAGGAGTATAAGCGCGTAACTCTGAAAAACGGTGAAACCACTTACAGCTTCACCAACCTGCCCAAGTATGATTTGAACGACGGCCATGTGTACGAATATACGGTAGAAGAGCTTCCTGTAAAGGGTTACACCTCCAAGCAGGATGG
>CAJFPJ010000060.1 GCA_904399395.1 uncultured Clostridia bacterium
AGCTGGGACTGGTCTGCTGTGTCAGAGTCAAGAAATATCGCTCTTACAAAGGAGAAGTGGGCAAGATTGCGCCGAATCTGCTGAACAGAAACTTTTATGCAGAAAGACCAAATCAGAAGTGGGTCACCGATGTAACGGAATTCAGCTTATTTGGTCAAAAACTCTATCTTTCTCCGATCTTGGATTTGCACAATGGTTATCTAGTCAGCTATACCATTTCCGACCGGCCGGTTCTGAGCATGGTAACAGCCATACTCACCAAAGCTTTTGCAACCATACCAGATGGAACGGGATTGATTCTCCATTCTGATCAAGGCTGGCAATACCAGCACAAACAGTACCAGCAGATACTCAAAGCAAAAGGCATCCGGCAAAGTATGAGCCGCAAAGGGAACTGTCTGGACAATGCTGTCATGGAGAATTTCTTTGGCTTACTCAAAAGTGAGCTGTTTTATCTGCAAGAGTTCAGATCTTTGGATCACTTCAAGCAGGAACTGGTGGACTATCTCGATTACTACAATAATCGCAGAATCAAGGCAAAGTTAAAGGGCTTGCCGTCTGCCATTCACAGACAACAAGCCCTTCCGGTTGCTTGAACTATCTTTTTGCTATAATATTGTCTAACTTTTTGGGGGCACTTCATTACCGACGGCCTCCTGTTTTTGTATTTATACAACGATTTTGCAAATATGCAGCATATTCTTTCTCAGAACCGAAGAACACATTCATATCTATGTATTTTTCACTTCCCTCATACCCATCCAGCAAGGCTCGGTCCGTGTACTGCCAAAATGTCCATCCCCGTCCATCTGCTAACGAGGGATAAAAGAACACATCCCGTATCCACATATCGCAGAATGCAAAACGCCCCTGCAGATACAATCTATACGCTTTTCCTGTGGAATAGAGAACTGGTGCCTGACCGTAATACTCTGAAAGAACGCGGATCATTTCCTCCAACTCTTTTACAACAGCATGGGCTTTCGGAGGCGAACGGGAAAAGTCTCCGTAAAGCTCCACATCAATCATGGGTGGAAGCATGCCCTCCTTTTTCCCCACAGTTTGGATATACTTTTCCGCCTGGGTTTTTCCAGAGGATTCAAAGCTGAAAAAATGATATGCCCCAGCCTGCAGGTCCGTCTGCCAAACACCTTCCCAGTTTTCCACAAAACATGGGTCGGTAAAGCTACTTCCTTCCGTTGCCTTGATATATGCAAATGCGATATCCTGTTGCGCCAGGATGTCCCATTGTATGGTTCCTTGATAGGAAGATACATCCACCCCGCGGATAGGATATGCATCCTGAGAAGGCGGGTTCCACCTGGGACATGCAGAATACAATAATATTCCCACCGCTGCAGCCAGCATCAAAATTGAACCTGACCAAAGCGCCAGTCTCTTTATGCGCGCCCTTCTGTTTGCCATATTTTCTCCCCCCTTTCCTCACACTGCAGGAAGAAGATTTTCACGCAGAAAACTTTGACCTTTCTTCCTTGGTAGTATATCACAGTATGGAACCTATTCCCAGAAAGTTTTTATCTGCGCAGTCGGGATGCCATATGGAGTTTCTGCATTTTCTCCAGAAGTGTGCTGCTTGAATGCCTACTAAATATATGGTATTATAAGGTTATAAACGGAGGTGGATTTTATGAAGGTTTCTACAAAAGGGCGCTACGCGCTTCGGATGCTTCTGGATTTGGCGGAGCACCCTGACGAAGGCTATATAGCTCTGCGGGATATCTCTGAAAGACAAGAAATCTCTAAAAAATATCTGGAGCAGATCGTTCCCCTCTTAAATCGTTCCGGCTTTTTGAAGGTGAACCGCGGTTTTCAGGGAGGATATAAGCTTTCGAAACCTCCTGAAGATTACACCGTGGGGGACATTCTGCGGGTTACAGAAGGAGCGCTGGTTCCTGTTGCCTGCATGGAGCAGGAGCCCAACGAATGCGAACGCTGCAGAGAATGTGCTACGCTTCCTGTCTGGCAAGGGCTTGGGCGGGTAATCAACGAATATCTAGATGGTATTACCCTTCAGGATATATTGGAACAGCAAAAAGAGCGCCATGCCGGTAATTATACTATCTGAAACAGATAAACTGTACGGAACGGCCCTATTTCCCTTTCTATTAGGAAATAGGGCCCTTTTCGTAATGCTTATACAAATCGCTTGTCTTACTCTTTGAACATTGCTGTGGAAAGATATCTCTCGCCCGTATCCGGCAGAAGGGCAACAATGGTTTTTCCCTTATTTTCGGGTTTTGCGGCCAACTGGGAAGCAGCATATACGGCCGCACCTGAAGATATGCCTACCAGAAGCCCCTCTTTTGCCGCCAAAAATCTGCCGGTTTCAAAAGCATCCTGATTTGCAACGGGAAAGATGCCGTCATAAACGGCTGTATCCAGCGTATCAGGCACAAAACCCGCACCGATTCCCTGAATCATATGAGATCCCGGCTTTCCTCCTGAAAGAACAGGAGAGCCTTCCGGCTCCACTGCATATACACGTACCGCCGGATTTCTGGACTTAAGGTAGCTTCCCACACCGGAGATGATCCCTCCCGTGCCGACGCCGGCCACAAAGATATCCACTCGGCCCTCCGTATCCTCCCAGATTTCAGGGCCGGTTGTCCTCCTATGCATTTCAGGATTGGCTCGGTTTTCAAACTGACCGGGCAGAAAGCTTCCCTCCAAGGAGGCCGCTAATTCATTGGCTTTTTCAATGGCTCCCTTCATTCCTCTGCTTCCCTCAGTGAGAACAACCTGGGCCCCGTATGCTTTCAAAAGCTTCCGACGCTCAATGCTCATAGTCTCAGGCATGGTGAGGATCACCTTATAACCTTTGGAAGCCGCCACAGCTGCAAGTCCGATACCCGTATTGCCGCTGGTGGGCTCTATGAGGATAGATCCGGGCCGAAGCAATCCCTTTTCTTCTGCATCCTCGATCATAGCTTTTGCAATTCTATCTTTCACACTGCCGGCCGGGTTGAAATATTCCAGTTTTCCCAGCAAACGGGCAGAAAGATTCTTTTCCTCTTCCAGGCGGGTCAATTCCAGCAGCGGCGTATGCCCGATCAAATCCGTTATACTCTTAGCAATTTTCATATAATGACAACCTTTCTCATTCGATGTGAGGAAAACAGTGTTATTCCACCGGCGATCTCCTATCTTCCAATCCACTGCACTGTTTCCCTTATTTGTTCGTATGCATAGGGATTTGAAGGAAGCGGCAACATCGCCCGCTTCCGCATATTCTCTTAGTATTAATGGACATATATATCTCCTTATAGCATATAATTCCTATATATTTAATATGTTATATAGTAACATGTAGTTCTCCCACTGTCAATACCTAAAAAACAAACTAATCGTAAGATACTATTATCCTATAAAAAACTATATTGAATTTCAAAAATGGGGTTTATTTTATTACTAACCAATCGATTTAGATAAGGCAGCATAAAAAACTGCCATTCTCTCAATAGCAATCCAGAATGAGAGAAAATTATTTTTAAAAACTCCTTGACAAATGTATATTAGCGTTTTAGTATATAAAATATATTAAAACTATATGCTTAATAAATTATAAAGGATTACGGAGTCAGAGTAACGGCTGTTTAACAAATACAATATTCTGCCGCCAATACATGATTCTGAAAAGGAGGTTCGCCCATGTATTCCCACCTGATAAAAATGCTGAGACACAATTTCCGGAATGGGCGAATGTGCCATTGTAAGCAACCCGCTGTTTTGCAGTTTTGCAAATTCTATCATAAAACAGAGGCCTGAAGCTACACCGGCCTCTCTGGAAAAAGTCTGCGGCACCGCACGAACCCGGTGCCGGCACAATTTTAAACAGAAAGAAGCTGCTTACAATGCGTTATACATATGATACCTATAAATTTGAAACCATTCAGCTACACGCGGGGCAGGAATTCCCTGATCCTGCCACAGACGCCCGGGCTGTTCCAATCTATCAGACCACTTCCTATGTTTTCAGGGATTCTGCCCACGCGGCCGCCCGGTTTGGGCTCTCCGATGCCGGAAACATCTATGGAAGGCTGACCAATTCCACACAGGAAGTTTTTGAAACCCGAATCGATGCTTTGGAAGGCGGAGCGGCGGCTCTTGCCACTGCTTCAGGAGCAGCAGCCATCGCCTATACCATCGAAGCTTTAGCGCAGAAGGGAGATCATATTGTAGCTCAGAAAACCATTTACGGTGGCAGTTACAATCTGCTGGCTCATACTCTCCCTCAATATGGCATAGAGACAACTTTTGTGAACGCACACGATCTGAAAGAAGTGGAGGACGCCATTCAGGAACATACAAAGGCCATCTATCTGGAAACGCTGGGCAACCCCAACAGCGATATTCCGGATATCGACACAATAGCGGATATCGCTCACAGGCACGGTATCCCCCTTGTGATCGACAACACTTTTGGTACTCCCTATCTCATACGTCCCATCGAGCACGGAGCCGACATTGTCGTACACTCCGCCACCAAGTTCATAGGCGGTCACGGAACCACTCTGGGCGGCGTTATTGTGGATTCCGGCAGATTTGATTGGAAGTCAAGCGGCAAATTCGCGCCTATTGCAGAACCAAACCCCAGCTATCACGGCGTTTCATTTGTGGATGCTGCCGGAGCTGCGGCGTTTGTAACCTATATCCGCGCCATCCTGCTTCGGGATACGGGGGCCGCCATTTCTCCCTTCAACGCTTTTTTACTTCTTCAGGGAACCGAGACGCTTTCCCTGCGACTTGAACGCCATGCGGAAAATACCAAAAAGGTAGTCGCATTCCTGCAAAACCACCCCAAGGTGGAAAAGGTAAACCATCCCTCCCTGCCTGAGCATCCCGACCATGCCCTGTATGAAAAATATTTTCCCAACGGAGGGGCATCCATCTTTACCTTTGAGATCAGGGGCGGGCAAAAAGAAGCTCATGCTTTCATCGATAAGCTTCAGATCTTTTCTCTGCTGGCCAATGTGGCGGATGTGAAAAGTCTGGTGATCCATCCGGCTACCACCACTCACTCCCAGCTAACAGAAGAGGAGCTTTTAGAGCAGGGAATCAAGCCCAACACCATACGCCTTTCCATAGGGACAGAGCACATCGATGATATTCTGGCGGATTTGAGTCAGGCTTTCGGGGATTAAGCCTACAAAGACCTCTTGCATTCTCTGAATGTAGCAGTTTATCCCTTTTTCGGCACCGGGTATACACCACAAGGAGTATACCCGGCGCTTTTGCTTTTCTCTTTTTTCGGTTTCCCACCCTGCGCAATACTTCCCATATGGGGCACGTTGACACCAGCGCCGGGCCATATTACAATAGGTAGCAATAGACAAACAATGAGTGCGCAGCACAGAATCCGTGTGGAGCACCCGACAAGTATGAAAGGCTGCGATCTTATGAAGGAAATTCGGAAAAAGCGAGCGGTAGCCACCGCAGAATCGGGAGAAAGGATGTGATCGCCAGAAAAATAAAGGAGGAACATACATGCATTCTGATAGGATCCCGGATCCCAACGTCATATTCCCAAACGAATATAAAACTTCCTGTTATATAAAAAATGTCGTCACCGCTCCCAATATTTTCATCGGGAACTATACCTATTATGATGACACCCACGCACCGGAAGATTTTGAAACAAACAATGTGCTTTTCAATTACCCGGAATTCGGTGATAAACTGGTGATCGGCAAATTCTGCGCCATCGCCTCCGGCACAAAATTCATCATGGGCCCGGCTAACCACCGAATCAGCAGTTTTACCACCTACCCCTTCCATGTGTTCGGGGGCCTCTGGCAGGAAAACACGCCGCCTCATCTCTCCCAGCTCCCCCATAAAGGGGATATCCGCATTGGCAACGACGTCTGGTTGGGGCGGGAATGCACCGTTATGCCCGGGGCCGAAATCGGTGACGGTTCTATTGCGGCTGCCTGCTCTGTAATCACAGGGAAATTTCCTCCCTATAGCTTGATAGGCGGAAACCCGGCCCGGCTCATCCGAAGGCGCTTCAACGAAGAGCGGATCCACTTTCTGCTCCGCCTGAAATGGTGGGATCTGCCTCCGGAGGAGCTTTCGGAAATTCTCCCCCTGCTCTGCGATCCGGATCTGGAAAAAGCAGAGGAGGAACTGCGAAGAAGATACCGCCTTTGAAAGCCAGACCTATGCTGCCTGCATATAGAAACACACAAAAGCGCACCGCCTGCAGATAGACTGCAGGCGGTGCGCTTTCCTTACGCTTAATGCACATCCCATATTCCGGGAGAAGCTCCCTTCTCCAGAATTATCCATTCTTTTCCGAAAGCAGTTCCTCCATAGTATGCCACCCAAGAACGGCGCATTTTACACGGGCCGGCATATGAGAGATATCCTGCAGGGCACAGGCTTCTTCCAATTCCTCCAGTTCGTCTTTTTCCGCCGTCCCCTGGATCATTCTAAGGAAAATTCCCGCCAGGCGGAGGGCATCCTCCCGTTTTCTGCCCACCACCAGATCCAGCATAATATCCGCCGAGGCCTGGGATATGGCGCAACCATCCCCCAGAAAGGCCCCCTCCTGAATTATGCCGTCCTCCACCTTCAGTTTGAGCCAGATATCGTCTCCACAGCTGGGGTTGACTCCTTCCAGCACCAAATTTGCATCGGGAAGCTCGTGCTTATGCTCCGGGTGCAGATTGTGCTCCGTCAGGATCTCGTTATAAAAGCTTCTACCGGCCATAGCCCATTTTCCCCCTTATTCCTTCAATGCTTCTAAGAAAACGCCCGATTTCTTCCTCTGTGTTGTAAAAGGAAATGCTGGCCCGTGTGGCCGAAGAAATTCCCAGATACTGCAGGAGCGGCTGAGCGCAATGATGTCCGGCACGAACGGCTATCCCATCCGCATCCAGGATAGCGCTTACATCGTGGGGATGGACGCCCTCTATTGTAAAGGTGAGGATGCCGCTGTGTTCTTCCGGCTTTTCAGAGCCGATTACATGAACATGAGGAATTCTCTTCAAGCCTTCAAGCGCCATAGACGTCAGTAAAAGTTCCCGCCGTTCTATCTCCTGAAAGCCCACCGATTCCAGATATCCCATAGCCGCCTGCAGGCCCCAGGCCCCCGCCACGTTCACGGTTCCCGCTTCAAATTTATGAGGTACAGCCGCCCACACAGCCCCTTCCCGGGTGACAGAGTCGATCATTTCCCCGCCTGTGAGAAAAGGCGGCATCTCCTCCAGAAGTTCCTTTTTTCCGTAAAGGACGCCGATTCCCATGGGGCCCAGAAGCTTGTGGCCGGAAAAAGCCAGGAAATCCACATCCAGCGCCTGCACATCAATCCTTTTATGCGGCGCACTCTGAGCCGCATCCAGCACGACTACGGCTCCCCGTTCCCTGGCCATGGCCACAATCCTGGAAATAGGATTTTCCCGCCCAAGCACATTGGAAACATGGGTAATAGCCACCAGTCTGGTGCGCTCTGAAAAGGCTTGTTGAAGATGGTCTTCCGTTACAGAGCCGTCGGGATCACACTCCAAAAATTTCAGGGACGCTCCCGTCTGCCGGGCTACCATCTGCCAGGGAAGGAGATTGCTGTGATGCTCCATAATGCCCACCAGAATCTCATCCCCCGGTTTCAGTTTGGAAAAGCCATAGCTATAGGCCACCAAATTCACGCTCTCTGTGGTGTTCCGGGTGAACACAATCTCCTTTGCAGAAGCTGCATGGATAAATCTCCTGACTGTTTCCCTGGCCTTTTCATAGCATTCCGTAGCCTCCACACTGAGGGCATAGAGTCCCCGCATAGGGTTGGCATTGTGTTTTTCATACAATTCCCGCTCCGCCTCCAAAACGCAGGCGGGCCGTTGGCTGGTGGCGGCATTATCCAGGTAAGCTACGTCATTGGCAGCTAAAAGAGGAAAATCCTTTCTATGAGGGTTCTCAGTTCTCTGCTTCATGGAATATCACCTCATTTAAATAAGACTGCACCCTCTCTTCTGCCGCCGGATCGCCGATTTTACCGCAGAGGGAATCCATCCTGGCCCGGGTCATCATATTAAGCGCCTCTTCCTCCGTCATTCCTCTAGAGCAGAGATAAAACAGCAACTCATCATCCAGTTTGCCGATAGTGGCCCCATGATTTCCTTGCACGTCCTCCTCAGCGCAGAGGATAAGAGGGATACTCTGATTCACCGCATCTTCTCCAAGCAGAAGGACATCCTCCTTTTCGTCTCCCTCCGATCCGGAAGAACCGGTCTTAAAGTCGATAGTTCCCCTGAAAAGCTTCGATGCATTCTCCTGGAGAACACCTTCCCCTCGGATGGAACTTACAGATTTCTTTCCCCAATGTTCCGCCATATAGTTCATGTCAAAAATCTGATCTCTGCGGCCCAGGTATCCGACCTCAACCCCCAGAGAGCTCTCTTTCTCCTGCAGATTTGCTTTCAACCCTGCATAGGTTCGAGATGCTCCCAGAAAGAGCTGCAGCACTTCTACAGAAGCACCTTCCCCACAGACGGCTCCTATATCGTTCAACACTGTATAGCCGCTGCCCAGAAGCTGCAGCTGGATCAGACGCACCTTCGCGCCCTTTTCCGCCTGGATTCGCGTCTGAACGGCGGCCAATCCTTTCGCTTCCCAGGGCGATGTATATTCCATAATAATGGTCAGAGTGCTGTTTTCCTCAGCCAGGATATCCACCTGCTGGAAAGCCCTGATCCCATCTTCACAGGAAAAACGCAGCCTAGCTGTTTCCCGTTTTCCTCCCTCTGCAGCACGGATCCGGAGAGGCGGGTTTCCGGCTCTTTCAGCCAGTTGATCCATATCCGGCCCCATTCCGGTTGCAATAGAGGAAAAATCTCCGCTTGTTTCTCCTTTCTCTGGCTGTACCCCTTCTATTTCCGGGCGCCATGGGTCCCCTGCCTCTACCTGCGAAAGGTCTGTTTGGTTCATGTTCAGCCAGTTCCATGTCAAGGCCGGCAGCCTGTTTATCCGCATATCTAGTCCCTGCCCCATATAGCCGGGCCCCCTTTCTCTCTGTATCCTATCTCAAATACGATCATCCTATACTCCCCTTCATTTCAAGCTGGATCAGGTTATTCATTTCCACAGCATATTCCAGGGGAAGCTCTTTGGAAACGGTATCCGCGAAGCCACTGACGATCATGGCCCTGGCATCCTCCTCGCTGATTCCACGAGACATCAGATAGAACACAGCCTCGTCGCTGATCCGGCCGATCTTGGCCTCATGGCCGATGTCCGCATCCGGTGTGCGGACGTCCATAGCGGGGATGGTATCCGACCGGGAAGCGGAATCCAGCATCAAAGACTGGCACGAAACAGCCGAACGGCTCTTCTTCGCATCCTTCGTCACTACCACCGAGCTGCGGAAGGTGCTGATCCCTCCATCCTTTGAAATAGAACGCGTATTCATATACGAGGTGGTCTCAGGGGCGCTGTGCACCACCTTGGCCCCCGTATCCAGATTCTGGCCCTTCCCAGCGAACGTGATGCCGGTGAACTCCATCCTCGCCCCCCTGCCCTTGAGGATGCTCATGGGGTAGAGGTAGGAAACATGGGAACCAAAGGAGCCGGAAACCCATTCAATCACACCGCCTTCCTCCACCAGAGCCCTCTTGGTGTTCAGGTTATACATATTTTTCGACCAGTTTTCAATGGTAGAATACCGCAGTCGCGCGTTCTTTCGCACAAAGAGTTCCACACAACCGGCGTGTAGATTGGCCACATTGTATTTTGGGGCCGAACACCCTTCGATAAAATGCAGATCTGCACCCTCGTCCACAATGATCAGTGTGTGCTCAAACTGGCCCGCTCCTGGGGCGTTCAGACGGAAATAGGATTGAAGCGGGATGGTCACCGAAACTCCCGGCGGCACATATACAAAGGATCCCCCAGACCACACGGCCCCGTGAAGGGCTGCAAATTTATGGTCGGTAGGCTTTACCAGCTTCATAAAATGCTTCTGCACCATTTCTGCATATTCGCCCTTCAGAGCGCTCTCCATGTCCGTATAGACCACGCCCTGCTCCGCCACCTCCTGGCGGACATTGTGATACACCAGCTCGGAGTCATACTGGGCTCCCACTCCCGCAAGGGATTTCCGCTCTGCCTGCGGGATCCCCAGCCGTTCAAAGGTATCCTTTATCTCCTTTGGCACCTCCGACCATTTGGCCGTCATTCGGGTGTTGGGGCGCACATAGGTGACAATTTCATCCATATTCAGCCCTTCCAGGGAGGGCCCCCAGTCCGGCACCGCCATACCGTTGTAGATCTGTAAAGATCGAAGCCGGAAAAGCTCCATCCAAGGCGGATCCTTTTTTTCTCTGGAAAGCTGCTCCACAATGGCGGGCGTAAGCCCTTCCTGCAAACGGTATGCATCCTTCTCGTCGTTTTTGATGTCGTAAACGCTTCTGTCTATATCCTCCACATAGGTCTTCTCTCTGTTCTCTTCCATTGCAATTCCCCCTTCCGGAAACCGTTTTTAGTCCGCCGCATCATGCAGGAAGGGCTCAAAGCCTGTCCGGTTAATCTGTTCCACCAAAGAGGCATCCCCCGTTTTGACAATTTTTCCGTTCACCATCACATGGGTGTAATCCACTTGAAGAGATTCCAGAATGCGGGTGCTGTGGGTGATAATGAGAAGGCCTCGATCCCCATCCTTCTGATATTCCTTTACGCCCTGGGATACAGTGCGGACAGCATCCACATCCAGGCCGGAATCCGTTTCATCCAGAATAGCCAGACTTGGCTTGAGCAGCAGCATCTGCAGGATCTCCGACTTTTTCTTTTCACCACCGGAAAATCCTACGTTCAGATCCCTTTCCCCATAAGAAGGATCGATCTGCAGAAGCTCCATGGCCCTTTCCATCTCTTTTTTGAATTCCCACAGGCGAATGCGTCCGCCCTGGTTCTGGGAAAGAGCGCTGCGGATAAAGGAAGAAAGGGAAAGCCCGGAAACCTCCAGAGGATTTTGAAAGGAGAGAAACATTCCCGCCTTTGCCCTTTCGTTTGCGGGAGCTTTCTCTATCCGATTGCCATGAAAACGAATCTGGCCTCCTGTGACTTCATAGCGGGGGCTTCCCATCAAGGCAAAACCCAGAGTGGATTTTCCCGCTCCGTTGGGGCCCATCAGAACATGGGTCTCCCCTTTCTGTATTTTCAAATTTATCCCATGAAGGATCTCTTTTTCCTCCACGTTTACAGTAAGATTTTGAATTTCCAACAATGTATTCGGCATAACATCCTCCATTCTGCCAGAAACGGGCAGCTTCTGAAGAGCCTTGCCCGGCCTGCGCAATGCAATCAACCTATTAACCTATTTGATTTATGGGTTAATGACATAATAAGTCTATTAACCTACTTTGTCAATAGGAATAATACATTTTCCTATACTATGCCCAAAACATTCTAATAAAAAAGCTGAATTCCAATCATAAATCCAACCGGGAAGGAAAGCATACCACACATGCAGAATGCCACCGAATCTATAAAGGATTGAATCTTTCTGCTTCACAGCGTATACTTATTAATGCAAAATACTTTCGTAGAAACACGCTGAATACATTTTTTCACATTTTATACTCCGGAGGAATCTACCTATGCACAATGCAACCACTTCTCCCACCGATTCGCAAAAAGCATCCACCGCAGGCCGGCGGCACGCACACGCTCTCGTTTTGGCTGCAATCTTTTTTCTCAGCATACTGGGAAGCTTTTTGCTTTCCTCCTGCGGCCCTGCTTCTTCCTCTTCCTCTGAAGACGAAGAAACTCCTGTCTCTCACGAGGAAGAAAATTCCTCTTCTTCAGAGAAACCTTTTGAAGAAACCATCCCTGAAGGCGTTCCGATCATAGATTTCGGAGATGACATGGAATACTATGACCAGGCTATGGAACAGATCGGGAAAGCTATTGAAAATTTGGAGCCGGAGATCTACGTAAAAAATTTGGCCCGTTTTGACTGGTCCCATATCGACGTAAAATATTTCTGGGTCTCCGGCATATCCGATACCCACTATTCGCAGAAAACTGAAGACAGATATCAATTCAGCGAATACGTCCGCTTCACCTATAATTGTAAAAAAGAGGACATCCCCGCCATGCAAAAGGAAATCGATTCGGCTGCAGAAGAAATCCTTTCGAAGGTACCGGCAAGCGCCGATCAATGGGAAACGGCCCGGATTCTTCATGATGAGCTCTGCCGCCGGGTCACCTACGACGATACGCTCAAGGGAACCCATATCCGCGATATCTACGGAGCTCTGGTAGAAGGTTCCGCTGTCTGCGTAGGCTATGCCTACGCCCTTGATTACCTTATGGAACAGGCCGCCGGCGCCGGATCCTGCCAAACGGTGGAAAGCTTGGACCGCACCCATGCGTGGAATCAACTTTCTTTTCAAACGGAAAGCGGCCAGTGCACCCTCTTCATAGATCCCACCTGGAACGACCTGGATAAGCAGGATGCAAACGGCAACGAATACATCTGCCACGATTATTTCTGCGTCACCCAGAAGGAGCTGGAAGATATAGGCGACGAGCACGACCTCGCCTATACTTGGGAACAGGTGGATGAACCGGAGCTTTTCTACCATGTTCATGAAGGGTGTTACCAAACTTCCTATGATGAAAAGGAAACTGCCCGTATTTTCTCTGCTCAGCTGCAACAAGGAAACAATATGCTCACGGTTCGTTTTGAAAAAGCAGAGGATTACAATAGGGCTAAAAAATGGAAGGACAATCAATATGAGATTTTAAACTCTATTTTAACGGAGGCCGGATATTTCGGCCGATATCTGTATTGGGAAAACGACGATATGCAAATAATCAACGTGGGGTTAAATGCTCCCGAAGCGTGAAAAAACATTTTATTCCTTTACAGGAAGAAAAAACCATACTGGTTGTATTCTTTCAGCCGCTGCGGTATAATAGTTGCCAAGTATCATACACAAAGGAGGGGTCGCCCCATGATTATTTCCACAAAAGGGCGTTACGGCATCCGAGTGATGATCGATCTGGCCCAGCACGGGGAGGATGGATACATTCCCCTTAAGACCATAGCAGAACGGCAGGGAATTTCAGAAAAATATCTAGAGAGCATCTTAAAGGTTCTTGTGCAGGAAAAGCTGCTGGAAGGTCTTCGTGGTAAAGGAGGAGGCTACCGGCTGACTAGAAAACCTCCGGAATATACATTGGGAGAAATTCTCCGCCTGACAGAGGGCAGTTTGGCTCCTGTAGCTTGTGTAGAAGAGCACGGCAACGAATGCCCCAACCGGTCAGTTTGTCCCACTCTGCCTGTATGGCAAAAGCTGGATGCTCTGATCAACGAATTTTTGGACGGCATTACCCTGTCAGATTTGATGACTCCACAAAATACGGAAGAAGACTCCTAAAATCTTATTGAATAAAGATTCACGTAATGTTTCTTTAACTAAAAAAAGACGGCCGGATCTGTTTGAACAGATCCGGCCGTCCCAATTTTTTACGTATGAGAAATGCCAACTTCCTCTATGAGGTACCGGCTCACACCTTTGGAGGGATATCCCCAACGCCATTGAGAATCACACGTGGCTTATAGGGGAAAGTATCCACCGTTTCACGGGTAGACACGCCAGAAAGGACAAGCACTGTATCCAAACCGCTTTCAATACCAGCCACAATATCCGTATCCATGCGGTCGCCCACCATAACTGCTTCCCGGGAATGCACCCCCAACATGTTAAGGCCTGTGCGCATCATCAGGGGGTTGGGCTTCCCGATATAGTAGGCCTCTTTGCCCGTTACAAGCTCGATGGGCTTTACAAAAGCCCGGCAAGCAGGCATGATTCCCTGCTCCGTGGGGCCTGTAAGATCATAGTTGGTTCCGATCAGCCTGGCACCATTTTGCACAAAATGAACCGCCCGGCAAATATTATCATAATTGTAGCTGGCGGATTCTCCGATCACTACATAGTCGGGAGCTGTGTCATCCAGCATGATACCTTTTTCATACAGGGCATTGTAGAGCCCCGGCTCGCCAATTACAAAGGCCCTCGCTCCAGGTTTCTGTCTGGAAATAAACTCAGCCGTAGCCAAAGCGCTGGTATAAAAATGATGCTCGTCCACATCAAGGCCCATTCGAGCCAGCTTTTCCTGAAGCTCGCGGGGCGTTTTCCCGCTGTTGTTCGTTAGAAATAAAAACTGCTTGTTTTCCCGATAGAGCCATTCTACAAACTCCTTGACTCCCGGAAGAATTTGATTCCCGTGGTAGATCACGCCGTCCATATCGCAGATAAAGCCCTTCGCTTTCCGCAGCTGTTCCATAGAGTGATTTTCCTCCTCGCTTCAATTTTAAACGCCGCGCCTGCGCAGCCATCCTCCTGTAAACAGGATTTCCAACGGCGTATGGTTTTATTGTAGCATGGCATACAGCAGAATGCAATTTTCAACTTTGCCCAAATACGTCCAAAAGGCCCGCATAATTAAAGTTGCGGGCCTTCCGGTTTATAGGAATCATAAGAAATTTACTGAGCCTTTATCCGAATCTTTTTTGCAGCCATAAGCAGGACTACACATCCACCTGAAACCAAAAGAACGATCAAGGGGATCGCATTATGGTTTTCGCCTGTCTGAGGCACTTCATTGCCAGAGGTTTGAGCATTGCTTTCAGTTTCATCAGAATTCTGGGGATTGTCTATATCAGGCTTCTGAGAATTATCCGATTCAGAATTTTCAGGCTGACTGTTTTCCACTGTTTGCAGAGCGGCCATGGCGTCTTCCAGATTTTTGGCAGCCGTATTCATTTCATCCTGAGAGGCCGTTTGGGGAAGGGACTTAGCCATTGTCAAAGCATCCTTAACAGCTTTGGCACTCGCCTCTGTATACTGGCTCAGATCGAGACGTTCTGCCTTTTCAATAGCAGCGTCCAGCACAGTGCGATCGGTCAGAAGCTTCCACTGGACGGAAATCTCGGTGTTGTTGTCCTGGGGATGGTTGCTGTCCGTGCCCATGGAGTTCACCAGGGACAGGAGCCAGCCGCCCAGCTGATTGCGGATTTCTTCGGTAATTAGGCCCTCGG
>CAJFPJ010000061.1 GCA_904399395.1 uncultured Clostridia bacterium
AATTAGTTTCCGCTTCTTGTACGCACTCAGGCCGTGCAGGCCCCCACTTTCTGGTTCCGTACAGAAAGTGGGCAAAGATACGTCTGGAGGAAAGAATTCCCCCAAACCCTCTTCTAGCAGGGATGGACTTTAAAACACGGGCATTCTGAATAAAACGTAGTGAGTGGGACTCCGTAGTCGTCCATTCACCACGGATGGCATAGAAAGAGGTCGCGCAGTGCGCGGCCTCTTTCTATTTCGAGGGCGACTGCGGAGCCCAAACCTTCCGTGAAAGCAAAAGGGAACCCGTGTTTTAATGATATCCCTGCTGAAAAAGGGATTTTAAAGGGAAAATATTTTTCCCTTTAACCGTGTCTTTCCCCTATTTCTGCACGGAACCAGAAATAGGGGGCCTTTGCGGCCTGAGCAATTACAAGAGGCGGAATTTAAACTTTGCAACGAGGGTTGGGAGACCGCAGAATATTAGAAAACAAATAAAATGGAGAATTAAAAAAAGAGGGACCGTGCAGTAAAAATCACTTCCTTATGAAGTGGTCTTATTACTCTTATATTTTTGACATGACGAATAGTTCGTAAAGTAGAGATACTATGATGTGCTTCAGATAAAAGAAAAAGAGCGGATGCATAAAGCATCCGCTCTCTGAAAATCTGTAGAAGATTCTCTTATTTCACTTCGACTTCAGCGCCAGCCTCGGTCAGCTTAGCCTTCATAGCCTCAGCGTCGTCCTTGGAAACGCCTTCCTTGATAGCCTTGGGAGCGTTGTCAACAACTTCCTTAGCTTCCTTCAGGCCCAGGCCGGTGATCTCACGAACAGCCTTGATAACAGCAATCTTGTTGCCGCCAACAGCCTTCAGAACTACGTCGAACTCAGTCTTCTCTTCCTCAGCAGCAGCAGCGGCCGGAGCAGCGACAGCAGCAACAGCAACAGGAGCAGCAGCGGATACGCCGAACTCTTCCTCGAGAGCCTTTACCAGCTCAGAGAGCTCCAGAACGGTCAGAGACTTAACATCTTCAATCAGCTTAACAACCTTATCAGACATGGTTAGTACCTCCAAATTCATTTTTTATTTCATGTAGATTCAGCTCCAGAGGCTCAGGCCTCGGCGCCTTTCTTCTCGGCGATAGCATTCAGCGCTACAACCAAACCCTTCATTGTTCCGTTCAGCACGGTAACAAATCCGGTGATGGGGGCATTCAAGCCGCCCAAAGCCTTTGCAACCAGAACTTCCTTCGGGGGAAGCTCTGCCAGCTCTTTAACGCCCTTAGCGTCCACTACGTTTCCGTCTACGAAACCGGCCTTCACATTGAAAATATCCTTGCTCTTGTCGGCAAAACCGCAGAGGATCTTAGCGCCCGCAACATAGTCTTCCTTGCTGACAGCAATAGCAGTGGTGCCTTCCAGGACGTTTTCCAATCCTTCAATCCCGGCCTCTTTGAGAGCCAGCTTCAGGAGTGTATTCTTAACGACCTTATACTCGCATCCAGCTTCGCGCAGCTCTTTACGGAGCTTCGTATCATCGGAAACAGAAATACCTTTGTAATCTACGATTACACCGGTGCAGGCGCCCTTCAGGCTTTCAGCCAGCTCAGCAACCTGCTGCTTCTTTTTCTCTAAAATCTTCTCGCTTGGCAAATGTATTCACCTCCACGCCACATATACAGCATACAAAAATGCCCTTCCCACATTCTGCGAGAAGGGCATAGCAACATTTCAAAAATCCATGTTTGCGTTTGCTCTATCCTCGGCAGGCTGGGGAAACCCATTTATGCATTGCGCACCTGCTGTCTTTGAATAAAGAACAGCATAGATAATGATAGCACAGCCTCCGAAGCTTGTCAACACAAACTTTCGGATTTTGGCTTAATTACATACCGACCTTGTTGGGGTTGATACGCACGCCAGGGCCCATAGTAGCGGAAACTACACAGGAACGGATATACTGGCCCTTGCTGGCGGCAGGCTTTGCCTTTACGATAGCATTGAGGAGAACATCGAAGTTTTCCATGAGCTTCTCAGTGCCAAAGGAAACCTTACCGATGGCACAGTGGATGATGTTGGTCTTATCCAGACGATACTCGATCTTACCAGCCTTGGCGTCGGTAACAGCTTTGCCGATTTCGCGGGTAACTGTACCAGCCTTGGGGTTCGGCATCAGGCCACGGGGGCCGAGGATACGGCCAAGACGGCCAACCAGACCCATCATGTCAGGAGTGGTCACGAGAACGTCGAAGTCCATCCAGTTTTCGCTCTGGATCTTCTGAACCATCTCTTCAGCTCCCACAAAATCTGCCCCGGCAGCTTCTGCCTCTTTGGCAGCGTCGCCCTTGCAGATGGCCAGAACGCGAACGTTTTTACCGGTTCCATTAGGCAGAACCACAGCGCCACGAACCTGCTGGTCAGCATGACGGCTGTCTACGCCCAGCTTTACATGGACTTCCACTGTCTCATCGAACTTGGCAGTCCCAGTTTTCACGCAGAGCTCCACAGCTTCGTTGGCGTCATAGAGCTTTGAACGATCGATCAGCTTTAAGCTGTCGGAATATTTTTTACCGTGTTTCATTGGTTTTCCTCCCTATAAGTGGTAAATCGGATTTGCTTGTGCTTTCCTCCCACCCGGGTGATCAATCTACGACTTCAACACCCATGCTGCGGGCAGTTCCAGCCACCATGCTCATGGCGGATTCGATGGAAGCTGCGTTCAGATCGGGCATTTTCTGTTCGGCAATTTTCTTGACCTGCTCACGGGTAATCTTCGCAACCTTTGTCTTATTCGGAGCACCGGAACCGCTCTCGATCCCGCATGCCTTCTTAATCAGAACAGCAGCCGGAGGAGTCTTGGTGACGAATGTGAAAGAACGGTCGGCATAAACCGTGATGACGACAGGGATGATAAGTCCCGCATCGTTCTTTGTGCGCTCATTGAATTCCTTCGTGAACGCCATAATGTTGACGCCGTGCTGGCCGAGTGCCGGTCCCACAGGCGGTGCCGGGGTTGCCTTGCCAGCGGGTATCTGGAGCTTAATAAAGCCCGTTACCTTTTGAGCCATTGTTTGCACCTCCAAAATTCGTGGTAAATGGCGGAACGGATGGCAATGATTTTATCCGTTCCTCCCACAGGGGGCTCTTAGAGCCCCGCATAATAAGGCGGTTTCCCACCGTATTATTCTTTTGTCAATCCACCATTTCCGCCTGATCCAGCTCCAGTTCAACCGGTGTTTCACGGCCAAACATAGATACCGTCACACGGACACGGTTCTTTTCTGTGTCGATCTCCTCGACGATGCCGACAAACCCTTCCAGAGGGCCATCGATAATCTGGACAGAATCGCCCACGCCGTAAGAAACCTCCACCTGCTTCGTCTCCACGCCCAAGGCGGCCACTTCTGCGTCCGTCAGCGGGATAGGATCGGAAGACGGCCCCACAAACCCCGTGCAGCCGCGGATATTCCGCACCACATACCAGGATTCATCCGTAAGGACCATTTTCACCAGCACATAGCCGGGGAAAATCTTGCGCTCCACTTCGCGCGTTTTGTTATCTTTGATCTCCGTGACCGTCTCTGTAGGAACACGGACTTCGGTGATCAAATCCTGAAGATTTCGGTTTTCCACCGTTTTCTCCAGGTTGGATGCCACTTTGTTCTCATACCCGGAATAGGTATGCACTACATACCATTTTGCTTCCTCAGCCATTCTTATTCCTCCGCTCTTTTACTGAGAAACGTCCATCACAAGCTTAAGCAGGTTGATGAACACAGTATCCAAACAGAAGATGAACAGCCCCATGACGATAATGGTGGCCAGAACTACGCCGGTGTTTTTGAAAACGCTTTTCGGAGTGGGCCAAACCACCTTTTTGATTTCGCCCTTCACATCGCGGAGAAACTTTGCGGCACCTTTACCGGTTCTAACAAAGAAATTCTGCTTCTTCGCAGCTTTGTCTGCCATGCTTTTTCCTCCGTTCGAATTACTTCGTCTCTCTGTGAAGAGTGTGCTTCCGGCAGAAACGGCAGTACTTGTTCATTTCGAGCCTGTCCGGATCATTCTTCTTGTTCTTCTTGGTGTTGTAGTTGCGCTGCTTGCACTCCGTGCAGGCCAAAACAATTTTTACTCTCATAACGGCACCTCCCGTAATACGGAAATTTTATCCAGTTCGCTTTGGAACTCAGCCTCCCTCAGAATAGGCGCAAAAAAATAACCCCATTCATCGAGGTGATTACATCATACCATAGGGTCCGCTCTCCTGTCAAGGATTTTCCCCTGCATTTTCACAAAATCCAAAGGAAAGTAAAGATTATGAAGCCCCTGGGAGAAAATAGCCGAGCAACATTTTATAGGCGATTATTAGGAGGACACTTTCCCCACCGCACCAATAGTAAGAAGAGCCCGCAAAGTCAGGGCACATAAATTAAGCAGATCCTTTTTCTTTTTTCATCTGAATCCTCTGCCAGCAGAACAAAGATACCATGCAGAGCAGAAACTGCATTAACATGAAAACCGGTGAATCAAGATACTAGTACGAAAGAGAAGTCCTGCCGCAGATACAAATCTCATCCTTCGGTATAGAAACAAAAAAGCCAGATACAATACCGGGGAATCCGGCATCGTATCCGGGTTTATAATTGCTACCACCATCTCTACGATGAACAGTATCCATTATATTGAAAGCCTAGGTTTTGCCAAGATTTCTTTCGGAAATCAGCCTCTGCCCTGGTTGTTCTTCAGCGCCTTCGCTACTACCTTGGATTGTTTTTTCACCTTTTCAGGTTTTACATTTTTTCCCTTCATTCTAAACCCGGCCTTATAGCCCTTCTGCATGTCTTCTGTAAAAAAGGGAACCAGCTTGTCACGGACTACGTCGGGATCCAAGCCATTAAGCACCACCATGGTAATAATAGAGCGAACGTCCATATCTCCGTTCTCATACAGCTCATTGAGAAGCTCAGCAAACTTCTGAACGGCAGCATCATCCCCAGAACACAACATCTGGGAAAGCTTCGGCATGGCGTAAGTTTCAAGGAAGGCAATAGGCCGCAGGGTGCCATAACGGGAACGCTCCTCAATCATATCCTCCTTCAGGGAGGGAATGATATTCGAGAGGCGGTTCATGAAAAACAAAGGATCCTGGGCACTTTCCTGCTCTTTTTTATGGCGCTTTTTAGCTATCTGAAGAGCTTCCACACGCTTGGGGCCCTGAATCGTTTCCGCAAAATCATTCCCGATGCTTTCGGCTGAACGGAGATCATCCTGCTCCGGATCAAAAAGCCACGAAGAAAGCGTTCTCCAGGGAATATCGGCATGTTCATCTTCGGAGAGAGTGGCACTTCTCAGTTCAAACTGTTTAGTGCTCTCATTATAGAATACACTATAGGAAAGGCGTTCCTCATTGACATATACGGCGGCTGCACCCTTTTCCTCCTGTTTATCTTCCTGAAAATGAAACCCCTGCTCCTTCAGAACGGGTTCCAGCTTTTCTTTTACAACCTCTACTGCTTTCTGATCCAACATAATCTCACTCCATCGTATGAATTCCCTATGAAGGGGGCTTTTTTAATAAATAAATAACCAGGGATCTCCCTACAACCATATAAAATATACCCCGTAAACCGAAAGGACATACCCACACATCGGCCCCCGGCTCACAACACAGAAGCTCCGCCATATGCAGACGAAAGCATTTGTTGTTTATTATACTACATAAGTTCCGGTTTGTCACCATACTATTTACTATTTGCAAAATGCCTAAAAGAGGGCATTTCCTTACATAACGCTAAGGCATTTTCTCAAAATTGCAGTCTCATACCCGGGATCCCGGGGATTTTCATTGCGCACCGGGCCCCGGTGTGGTAATATACTAATAAAATGTGGAAATGGGACTAGAAACGGCGCCGCATGCGTGCCGGAAAGGCGGACCAGTATGAAGAAAAAAATTGCAGTTTTGTTTGGAGGTTCCTCCTCCGAGCACGAAATTTCCCGTATGTCGGCTTCCTTTGTGCTTAAAAATCTCTCAAGGGAACAGTACGACATATATGTCGTGGGGATTACCAAGGAGGGAAAATGGTTCCTGACTCAGGCCAGTATCGATGAGATCACAGACGGAAGTTGGGAAGCTCGTGCGGACAACAGGCAGGCATTCCTTTCTCCGGATCGAAGTATAAGAGGGATGGCCGTTCTTTCACCCGAGGGAGCCTGTAAGATCATCCCTCTGGACTGCGTTTTTCCCGTCCTTCATGGCAAAAACGGAGAGGACGGCACCATCCAGGGAGTATTGCAGTTAGCCGGCATTCCCTTTGTGGGCTGCGGTCTTTTGGCCTCCGCCGTATGCATGGATAAAACCGTCAGCCACACTCTTCTTTCCGCCGCTGGGATCCCTCAGGCGAAAAATCTTTGGTTCTATGCGTCTGATTTTTCAAAAGAGCGAGGCCGTATTTTGGATCGGATCCAGAAGGAGATCGGATGGCCAGTGTTTGTAAAACCTGCTAACGCCGGTTCCTCTGTGGGGGTAAGCAAGGCATCCTCGCCTGAGGAATTGAATGCTTCCGTTAAGCTCGCCGCGGCTGAAGACACCCGAATTGTGGTGGAAGAGGCTGTTGTAGGCCAAGAGGTAGAATGTGCCGTCCTCGGGAACGAGGAGCCGGAAGCGGCCCTGGTGGGCGAAATCGCCGCTTCTGCTGCATTTTACGATTACGACGATAAATATATCAACGGCACCTCGCAGCTTTATATTCCCGCTCATCTCTCGGAAACGGTCATGCAGGAAATCCGCAGCATTGCCTGCAGAGCTTACCGTGTGTTGGGCTGCGAAGGCTTGGCCAGAGTAGATTTTTTTGTCCGTGGTGGGAACGAGGTCTTATTGAACGAGCTCAACACTCTTCCTGGCTTCACTGCCATCAGCATGTATCCCAAGCTGTGGGAGGCCTGCGGCGTTACAGCGGAAGAGCTTTTGGAGCGGCTTATCCAGTGTGCCGCCCAGCGCCAAAACGAACTGGCTGCAGCAGGCCGCAAAAGCGACCAAGGGCTTCTGCCCTTCTGAGCCGCTGCCTTTCGGAATGACATAGAAAGGGAATGAAAAAAATCATGCAGGAAAACTATGTGATTTCCATAGTGGGACGCCAAAAGGTGGACGGAGAAACCGGCGAGATCGAGGTTACCACCCTGGGCAATTACGTCCGAAAAGGCGCAAACCGCTATATTGTTTATAAGGAATACGATGCAGAACAGCCCTCCCTGGCCCCCCGTACTTCCATTTTAAAGTTTGAGGGTGGCCATAAAATGACACTGATCCGAGGAGGGGGAGATAATACTCGCCTTATACTGGAAAACGGAAAACGTCACCTCTGCCAATACGACACTGGCTTTGGAAGCATGACTGTGGGGGTTTTCACAGAAAGCCTTCATTCAAAGCTCACCGACGAGGGCGGAAGCGTGGATATCAGCTATACATTGGATGTAAATTCCAATCTCTCCAGCTTTAACGAGCTGCATATCACGGTAAAAGAAGCAGGAGCGGCGGAACGCCCCTGAGGGTGCCGCCCGCTTTTCGTAACCATCATTCTGTATCCATTTCCCATCCGGGAATACAAAGAGGATATTAAAAGGAAGGACGTGCCACATCACCATGTCAAAAATAGTGAAAGCTTCTGTGGATAGCCTGCAGAAAGCTATAGAAAACGCCATGCATGCCGCCATCGCAGCTGGGGATCTTCCCCAGGCAGAATTGCCGGACTTCACCATAGAGGTCCCCGCGGATACATCACACGGAGATTTCGCCACCAATGCTGCTATGGCCGGAGCCCGGGCATTCCATTCTGCCCCGCGGAAAATTGCAGATGCTATTGTAAAACATCTTTCTCTGGAAGGAACATATTTCGACCGCTGCGAAATCGCTGGGCCGGGCTTTATCAACTTTTTCCTGAACCGTCGGTTCTTCGGTGACGTTCTAAAAGATGTGCATAGGCTGGGTAAGGAATACGGACGCAGCGATTACGGAAAGGGCAAAAAGATTATGGTGGAATTCGTCTCCGCCAATCCCACTGGTCCCATGCATATGGGCAACGCCCGGGGCGGCGCTCTCGGCGACTGTCTCGCCTCTGTGCTGGATGCTGCCGGCTACAATGTATGGCGGGAGTTTTACGTTAACGACGCCGGGAACCAGATCGAAAAATTCGGCCTTTCCCTGAGTGTTCGCTACCAGCAGCTCTTTGCCGGTGAAAATGCGCCGGAACTGCCGGAAGATAGCTATCACGGGGAGGATATCCTGGATTTAGCCAAGGCCTATGCCGATGAAAACGGCGATTCCCTTATGGAAAAAACAGAAGAAGAACGTCGGGCGGCTCTTGTGGCTTTCGCCCTGCCCCGGAATATCGCTAAAATGAAAGCGGATATGAAAAAATACCGCATTGAATACGACGAATGGTTTTTGGAAAGCTCCCTCCATGAAAGCGGTGCAGTAAAAGCCGTGGTGGATCTTCTCGCGGAAAAAGGGCTCACCTATGAGCAGGATGGGGCGATTTGGTATAAAGGAGCAGATTTTACTGCTAAATACGCCAAGGTGAAAAACAAAGACGACGAGCAGCCCAAAGATGAGGTGCTGGTGCGTCAGAACGGCAATCCAACTTATATGACTGCGGACATCGCCTATCACAAAAACAAATTTGACCGCGGCTTCGATCGGTGCATCGATATCTGGGGCGCCGACCATCATGGCCATGTGGCCCGTATGAAGGGCGCAATGGACGCCATTGGTCTGGACGGCGAAAAGTTGGATGTAATCCTGATGCAGCTTGTCCGCTTAATGAAAGACGGTCAACCCGTCCGCATGAGCAAACGTACCGGCAAGGCCATCCAACTGGCCGATCTTCTGGACGAAGTTCCCGTGGATGCCGCTCGTTTTCTCTTCAATATGCGAGAAGCTTCTTCCCAGATGGATTTCGATCTGGATCTGGCCGTTCAGCAGGATGCGCAGAACCCCGTTTACTATGTCCAGTATGCTCACGCCCGGATCTGCAGCCTGTTCCGCAAAATGGAAGAAAACGGCGTTACAGTGCGGGAATGCACCGACGAAGAGCTGGCAAAGCTCACAGCTCCAGAAGAAATTGAACTGATCCGTCACATTTCTTCCTATACGGATGAAATCATCCTGGCTGCAAAAGATTACGATCCGGCGCGGATCACCCGCTATGTAATCACCCTGGCCAATCTGTTCCACCGTTTTTATAACGCGTGCCGCATAGCCGGGGAGGAAGAAGGCCTGGCAGCCGCCCGACTGCTTCTCTGCGAAGCCGTATCCACGGTGATTTGCAATGTTCTTCACATGTTCAAAATTTCCGCTCCGGAGAGCATGTGAGTCCTGTTATAAATTCCAATTAGTATATCTTTTCAAAAATAAACTATTTGTAATCTAAATTAGAAGGTTTACGCCTTCATACGGGAGGAATATCAGAAGCTATGGAGTTTCCCTTTCAGCTGCCTCTTCTTCTGGACGGTGCCGCCGTCTCCAATCTGGAAGCCCTGGGTATGGAGCCCGGGGAATGCAGCGAGCTCTGGGCTCTGGAGCATCCCGGCCTACTGCTCTCCCTGCAGAAAGACTTTCTTGCCGCAGGAGCACACGCTCTCTGCGCCCCCACTTATGGGGCAAATCGGGCTCTTTTGGCTACCTATGGCCTTGCAGAAAAGACAAAAGAACTGAATGAAGGCCTCATTCGGCTTACAAAAGAGGCTACAAAGGCCGCGGGAAAAGAGGAGATTCCCGTGGGGGGACGCATAGGACCCTCAGGTCTTTTTCCACCGCCTATGGGCGAAGAGGATTTTGACAGTATTTATACCCTCTATCGGGAACAGATCCGGGCCCTTTCAAAAGCGGGGGCTGATTTTCTTATGATTGAGGATCAAAGCTCTCTGGCGGATATGCGAGCTGCCGTGCTGGCCGCGCGCACTACAAATCTTCCTGTTTTCGTAACTCTTGCGGTAGATTCCTCTGGCCGCACACTCACAGGCTGCACACTGCTTTCAGCTTTGATCACTTTGCAGGCCATGGGGATCGAAGCCATAGGCCTGAGTTGTTCTTCCCCGGAAAGCATGCGTGACTCTTTAAAGGAAGCCTATCCCCACGCCTGCATCCCACTGATCGCCCGGCCGGACGTGGAAGCCCATATATCTCCGGAAAACTTTGGAGACGCAGTGCTGGAATTGACCCGTTGGGGGGCGGCCATTGTAGGCGGCTGTTGCGGAGCGACCCCGGAGCATATAGCCGCCATAGCGCAGAGACTTCCTTCCTCCCCCATTTCTTTCCTGCCAAATCCCTCGGAAATTCCCGAAGAGGATACGGACTGCTTGGCTGCCGCCATAGAGGGGGAAACCTTTTTCCTGGGTGATGACATTCTTCTGAGCGAACCTCTTTCCTGTTCCAGTCAGCTAGCAGACGATATGATCGATCTGGAAGACGAAAGAATCAATGCGGTTCTGGTGCAGGTGGAATCCATCGATGATGCCCTTCTTCTTGCTCAACAAGGGAAGATGGCCCGTTTGCCCATCGCTGTTCACTGCGACAGCATTCCTGTTTTGGAGGCGGCTCTGCGGTATTTTCAAGGGCGTCTAATTGTGGATAGCGACTGCGAACTGGAAAAAGAGGAGCTCATTCCGCTTGTTTCCAAATATGGGGCAATTCTGTATTAAACTGTATAAATAGCAGAAAAGCTCCTGAAATCAAAATAGCAAAGCCGAACGGAAATCCTTTCCGTTCGGCTTTTTTTGCTTAATGAATGTTTATACTGCTTATTTCTGTAGGCTCTATTGAAAAAATTATTCTTCAGAATCTTTTCTTGCATATCGGAATCCAGAAAAATCCGCATATCCGGCAGGCTTTTCCGCTCCCGGAACAGCATATGCATAAAGCCCAATACGATATCCCATGAAATGGTCGAGAGTATACAGCATCTTAAGAGGCCTTCCTATAGAACACCACTCCTCGCCGTCCTCTGAATAGTAGAATTCCGCTATATCCCGGCTATCGGTAAAATCAAATGCAATTTTCAAATACACTTCATTCTGTTTCCAGGGAATCTCCTCTTCTTCCTTTTCTCCGCCGCTTCCGTTGTTTACGCACATGGTCAGAAAACAGCCATCCTTTTCCATCCGGATCCCCACAGTGCCAAAGTGACTTTGAAGAGCAATAAGTCCGGCCCTTTCCCCGGGCTTCAGACCGGAAAGCGAAAGCTTCACCTCTGCCGTGCAGCGGGGGCCTTCCGTCCTCTGCGTCAGGGTGTTTTTGGCCATGAGCACACTCTCTGCCGAAATCCCCGTATGCAGGCGCAAATACCCAGGTCTTTCGGTAAAAGACCAGAGAGAGTTTTCCGGGTTATGATTCCATTGCCAGTTCAGGGCCAATCGGTTTTCTGTATGATTGAAATCATCACTTATAACGAGCGGTTTCCCCTCACAGGTTTTCAGAGGCACAGTAAAACTCTCAGGAACCTTTCCATTATACCCCAGCACCGGCCAGTCTTCCTCCCAGCGGAGGGGCAGCAGATAAGGAATGCGCCCCACAGCATCGTGATCCTGAAACAGCATGGAACACCATGAACCATCTGGAAGATCAAATATGGCGCCCTGGGCTACTCCCTTATTGTGGTAACCCATATCATCCTCCAGAACTATGCGCCGCTCATAAGGCCCCAGAAGAGACGTAGAACGGTAGCAGATCTCCCGCCGCATACAGCTGCCTGTATTAGGCCACTCGATGTAAAACAAATAATACATCCCATTGATCTTATAGGCATGCCCGCCCTCACACCGAAGGCTGATTCCTTCTGTTTCTGTTTCCATCAGAAGCTGGCGGATTCCATCGGGCTTTACCGCCCGAAGATCTTCTGTGAGCTCTGCAATATGGATACTTCCGCCCCCATAGATCACATATACACGGTCATCATCGTCAAAAAAGAGGGCCGGATCATGGAAAAATTCCTGAAAAACGGTGCGCTCCCAGGGACCGTTTTCTATATCTTTTGTCCGGTAAACGTAGAACTGATGGGTGTCGTTGCAGTTGAAGCATACATAGAAAGTCCCCTTATGATACCGCAGACTGGCCGCCCAGGACCCTTGGCCGTAAACACCCTTCCCATCCAGCAGATTGTGGCCGGGAGTATCTTCAAAGGTATCAAAAACATAGCTCACTAACTCCCAGTGAGCCAAATCCTTCGATTTCATAATAGGGCACCCCGGCATACTGTGCATGCTGGTGCTCACCATGTAAAAAATATCTCCAACACGGATAACATCCACATCAGGCACATCTGCCCACATAAGGGGATTATGCACTACGGTCTCCGGTTTTGTCATGAAAGACTCCTCCTTTTATACAGGCTTTCCACCTATGTTTGCCTACAGTATAGCGTATCAAATAGAAAAATGGAAGACCCGATCTTTAGAACTTTCCGGATTATTTGCCCTATCATTGCCAGCTTTCGGATACTGCGAAACTGCATATTCAGAAGGTTATCCGGTCTTCTAACCATGTATGCTTGTGGTTTCTATAATAAGAATAAGGTCCTTTAAACATGTGGAAAAGCTCAGCCGGAGGCCTTTGGGGAGGAAACATCTTTTCTCCTGTGCAGAAGCAGCTTTTCCACCCACCCTTTTTTGTATTTCAGGGAAATATATCCGATGACACTCATTACCAGAGCTCCCACTGTATCTACAATGATATCCTTCATTGTATCCCAAAGAGCATCGCGTCCCACAAGAGCCGTTCCGTCTTCAAGAGCGAATTTCTGCATATTGGTGTGGAGGATGCTGTCGGCAGTAAACTCGTAAATCTCCCAGACGGCACCTAAGAACACGGCAAAACAAAGGGTAAAAAACGCCACAAAAGCAGGACTCAAATTCATCGGAACCCTGTCTGTCTTATTGAGAAAATTAATCATAGAAAATCCTAGCGCTCCCAGCATGGCACCGTTGCAGGTATGCAGGATGGTATCCCAGTGGGGAACACTATAATAAAATGCCCTGACTTCTCCCAAGTAGATAGCGCTATATAGAAACAGGGCAAACAGGATCATCATGCGCGAGGGGATCACAAGCCGCCATTTTCTCTGAAGAAAGCTGGGAAGAAGCATAGCCAAGACTCCCACCACACACTGCAGGAGCATCAGCACGTAGTCCCCCTTCACCCTGGCATAAGGATTTTCGGGATCCGCCTCCGCCGGAGCAAAACACATGGTTACACTGATGGCAATTACAGAAAGCAGCAGGGTAAAGAATATCACCAACCAGATACATCTTTCCCAGGAAAATCTGCCCCCTTTTCTCTCGGGTTTTCTCTTCATGCTCACACTCTCTTTCAGTTGGGCCAGAAGGCCTCTTTGTGTATTTATCCAGCGTGCGAACCCGGTTTTTCTTCTGGAGAGACACGGGATTCTTCCACCGGCTGCCGGTTTTCTGTGGGTTCTTCTTCAGTCCAGCTCCCGAAGGCCAGATAGATCCCACCCAATGCCAGAAAACCCGCCACTACGGCGCAGGCAATGGACCAATCCTGGATCCCACAGGGACCCAGAACACAGGAGACCAGCGTAAGAACCAGACCGATTTCAAAAAACAGCATAGACATTTTACCGTCGCTCATATTTCCTCCTTCTGCCGGGAAAACCGGCTTTTTCCTATTCTTTCGTCCCGTCGCCTCAATATTAGTACAGGCAGGATTCGGACTTTTCAGAGATTCTGCATTTTTCTTTCCTATTCGTCCGTTATCCTCTTTTTTCTGCCAAAGCATTGGAAAGAGCAGCGAACTCCTCCAACGAGAGCTGCTCCGCCCTGGCAGAAGGAACAATCCCAGCCTCACGGCAAGCAGCCTCCACCCGAGATTTCTCCAGGGAAAGACCTGCGGCCGCTGAATTGAGCACCGTCTTTCTCCTTTGACCGAAAGCAGCCTTTACCAACCGGAAAAAGAGCTTTTCATCCCACAGACTCACGGGAGGCTCCCGCCGAAGCTGCAAGCGAATCACGGAGGAATCCACATTGGGCGGCGGCAGGAAACTTCCCCGGCTCACCTGAAAGAGGATCTCCGGCTCCGCATAATACTGGACAGCCATGCTCACCGCCCCGCAGGCCCTAGTGCCCGGCTGTGCACAGAGCCGGTCGGCCGCCTCCTTCTGCACCATAACCGTAAGAGCCCTGATGGGCAGCTTTTCCTCCAAAAGCCGCATGATTACCGGAGAAGTAATGTAATAGGGCAGATTCGCACAGACAACGATCTCCATTCCAGAAAACTCCTCATTGAGAAGCCTTTTTAAATCTACCTTCATCACATCGCCATGAACGATCTTCACATTTCCATACCCAGAAAGAGTTTCCTCCAGAACAGGCAGAAGTCTTTCGTCCAACTCTATGCTCACCACCTTCTCCGCAAGAGCGGAAAGCTCTCTGGTGAGCACCCCTATGCCGGGGCCTATTTCCAGTACACCTACGCCGGGACCAGCCCCGGACTGAGCTGCCATGCGCGGGCATACAGAAGGATTCACAAGAAAATTCTGCCCCAACGCCTTGGAAAAACGAAAGCCGTGCCTTTCCAAAACGGAACGTATTACAGATATATTTGAAAGCTCGCTCATGGAGATAAATCCTTTCCCAATTTCTTCTATACTATCTATATTTTATACATTAAAAAGTTTCTGCGCACGCTTACCATAAAAGCGGCCTGTGGCCGCATAAACCCCGCCTGCGAATCTTGAAACAAGTCCCCTTGGATTTGT
>CAJFPJ010000062.1 GCA_904399395.1 uncultured Clostridia bacterium
AATTTATAAGAAGGATACACAAAAAATGTGGGAGCTCAAGTCCCAGGGTAAAAAAATGCATGGCATCTTTTTTAGTCCCCATAGACATAACTAGACACTGATTTTGATATGTTGAGTATTATAATCAGTGTCTAGTTTTTTTAATTTTGTGTGAATCTAAGAGGAAAATATGGATATTGTAGGCAGTGAAATGGATAAGATAAGTATTCCCTTTGAGCATGAAGCATGATATGAAAGGATCTTATCGTAGCAAAGTATCGCTGAGTGGTGTTAACAGCTTCTCAGCAAGGATATAAATCTGTTGCAATGTATGGAACCAAAAACGGGATATCCAAATTTCGTCCTTTGTCTCTATGTTCAATTTAGTGTATTCCGGTGGAAGACTATATAGCCAATGTATTGAGAACGGCCGGCTATAGGTGAAGCAGAAAGAGCTGATAGCCAAGGTGTGTTGTGTATGCCAATAAGTATTATACGAAATGATATAACCAAAGTTGAATGTGATGCTATAGTGAATGCCGCTGATCCTACTCTTCTGGGCGGTGGAGGCGTGGACGGCGCTATACATAAAGCTGCTGGCCCAGGGCTCCTTTTGGAATGCATGAAGCTGGGGGGATGCAGGGTAGGCCGGGCGAAACTCACAAAGGCCTATGACCTCTCTTGTCGTTATGTAATACATACGGTTGGTCCAAAGTGGCAAGGTGGTCAGAATGGCGAAAGGGAGCTTTTGGAGAGCTGTTATCGGGAATCCCTCAGAATTGCCGTTGAGTATAACTGCGAATCTGTCGCATTCCCGCTTATTTCAGGTGGGGTTTATGGATATCCAAAAGATCAGGCACTGAGGATTGCTGTTGACACGATTGCGTCTTTTCTAATTGACCACGATATGCTTATCTATATTGTTATATATGATAAGTCGGCGTTTCAAATTAGTGAGAAGCTGTTTTCTGGAATCACTGCTTACATCGATGATACATATGTAGATGCACATTTTATATATAATCGTTTTCGTCGTGCCTATCCCAGCGAAGGCAATGCCTTGGCAGAGCCTCAAACTGTAACGGATTTTAAAGCTTGCGAACTTCAAGCGCCTATGTGTTCATCGATGGCGGCGCCAAAGGCAGCATCGCTTGCAGATATGGTTAGCCAGATGGATGAGAGCTTTTCGCAGATGCTCCTTCGCAAAATCGATGAAAAAGGTATGACAGATGTTGAATGCTATAAAAAGGCGAATGTGGATAGAAAACTGTTTTCCAAGATTCGGGGGGATGTTTCCTATCGTCCAAGCAAGACGACGGCCATTGCATTTGCTATTGCATTGGAGCTGAGTTTGGAGGAAACTAAAGATATGCTGATGAAAGCAGGTTTTGCGCTTTCTCATAGTAATAAATTTGATATTATAATTGAGTATTTCATTACCAATGAAAACTACAATATTTTTGAAATAAATGAAGCTTTATTTGCTTTTGACCAAAGTCTGTTGGGAGTTGGACGCTAATGCTGTATACTGCTGCTACCAAGAAAGCGCTAAGGCTATGTTTTGAAGCACACAAAAATCAAGTGGACAAAGGTGGTTCTCCTTATGTCTTTCATCCATTCCATCTTGCAGAACAGATGAAGGATGAAAGTTCAACTATAGTTGCTCTCTTGCACGATGTTGTAGAGGATACCGACTATACTTTTGCTGATTTAAGGCATATGGGATTTGAAAGTGAAGTTATTGAAGCGTTGCGGTTAATGACTCACGATGAAAATATTCCTTATATGGAATATATTGAAAAGATAAGGGAGAACCCTATAGCGAGAGCGGTCAAACTTGCGGATCTGAAACATAACAGTGATTTGACCAGACTGGATGCTGTGGACGAAAGAATATTAGAGAGAAAAGAAAAGTATTCTAGGGCGATTCGTTTACTCACAGACTGATTAGTATTTGTCGCTTTTTATGCGACCATGCCTCCGGATTGAATATGTATACTATGGTTACTGGTTACGGAAACATAGTAAAATAACGGAGGTAATTCAGATGAAGACAAAAAATAAAAATAATACTACGGAACTGGTATTTATTCTTGATCGCAGCGGATCGATGGCAGGCCTGGAAAACGACACCATCGGTGGATTTAATGCAATGATAGAAAAACAGAAAAAAGAAGATGGTGAGGCTTATGTCTCTACCATTCTTTTTGACAATGTGAGCGAAGTCTTGCATGATCGGATTAAGATCAGAGATGTGCCCAAAATGACAAGCAGGGAGTATACCGTTCGCGGATGTACGGCGCTTATCGATGCTATTGGCGGTGCAATTCATCATATCGGAAATATTCATAAATATGCCCGCCCGGTAGATGTACCGGCGCATACTATGTTTATTATAACAACGGATGGTCAGGAAAATGCAAGCAAGAGATACAGCAGCGATGCGGTAAAAAAGATGATAGAACACCAAAAAATAAAATATGGCTGGGAATTCCTTTTTATCGGAGCCAACATTGATGCAGTCGAAACTGCAGCCTGCTTTGGAATTAGCCGTAACCGTGCTGTGAATTATAGAGCGGACAGCAAGGGGACTCAAGTTCTCTATGATAATCTCTCGGCACCTATCAGTGCAATGCGTGCTAATGCTCCTATCCCTGATAGCTGGTATCGCAGAATTGAAGAGGATTATAAAAAAAGAAGGTAAAATTTGATGAGAAATAAACGAGCCACTATCTGGTAGAACAGTATAAATAGTTAAAAAGAGCGGATGCCCTTTCATACTGAAGAGATGCGAAAAGCCAGGAATATCAAAGATGTTCCTGGTTTTTCGTAATGGGTCTTTGTGAAGTATTGATTTCGCCGTATTTTTGAAATGCTATTGTAAATTTTGGAAGACAACATTTAACATAACGTGCACTTGGATGAAAAAACGACTGCAGTGTGTGAAAATAGGGGAGCGTGAATGATATGGGATTCATGAATGCGTATAAGCGGCTCGATAATCTGTGCCGGGATATGAACGGTATAGGGGTTAGCGGATATATTAAAGATATGGAATCTATTGTGAATGGCTCCTGTTTCGTTTCAACTTGGAAAGCAGATTATTCGCAGCTCAAGCACTATCGTTATATCCGAAATCAAATAGCACATGAGAATTATGCCGATGAAAGCAATATGTGTTCGGCTCAAGACACAGTTTGGTTGGAAAATTTTTACCAACGCATTTTGACGCTGAGAGATCCTCTTGCTCTCTATTATAAAACTGTTAAGCAAAATAATACTAGTAAAATGAAAGTGTCTGTAACAAAAATTCAACCTGAGAATTTGAATGCGTCGAATTATACAGATACAGACAAGCTACCGGTCAAACGTTCTGCCGGTTGTGCAGTATTTGCTTTGTTAATGGTAATAGGCATTGCACTGATTGTTTTGAGTTTTTCCTAAGTTGAGAAATGTGTGGTACATAACAAAGGAAAACGTATCGCTTCTAGTATAAAGATATATGTTTTGCTGCCGGTGGGGTCTGCAATTGTCCCTACCGGCTTTTTTGTTTTCATTGGTTTTGCTATTTGGGCTATTCGTTGAAAAATAACACTTCTTGTTTTTTTAGTGAGGACAATTTATGCAGGCTGCTCTTTTTTGGCATTTATACACAATTGGTTTACAATTCTATTGACAAATCAAACAAATAGAGATATTATCATAACAAGATATATGCGATGATACAGGACAAGGTTCACAATTGACTGCAAGACAGAGAGCCGCGGTTGGTGAAAAGCGGTATTGTAAGAATGGTGAAATATCCCCTGTTAGCAGGCTGGGCGAATTCAGAGTATCTCTGACAGTAGTCTGGTTCGGTATGCCTCCGTTATCGGGCAGCGCAATGCTTGTTGCGGCAGAGAGGCTGTCTGTAAAAAGGCGGCAATCGAAGTGGTATCGCGGAGATTTGACGAATTTATATTATTGCTCAAAACCTTCGTCTTCGAGTGGCACGTAAAGTGCGGTTCGAGGGCGGAGGTTTTCTTTTTTACAGAAGTGCGGAAAAATGGGCGTGGAAAAGCCCGGCTGCAGTTCTGAAACTATTACAGAGGAGAGGTTTTTCATGAACACGCTTGTTATTGTTCTGATCGCGGCGGTCTGCCTGATTCTGGCATATGCCCTGTACGGACGATGGATCGCCAAAAAATGGGGGATTGATCCAACGGCGAAAACCCCCGCCGTTCTGAAAAACGACGGGAAGGATTATGTTCCTACCAATGGATGGACAGTTTTTAGCCATCAGTTCAGTTCCATTGCCGGGGCCGGCCCGGTGACAGGCGCTATTCAGGCTGCAGTTTTCGGCTGGTTGCCAGTGTTGCTCTGGATTGTGCTGGGAGGCATCTTCTTCGGTTCTGTAACGGATTTCGGCGCGCTGTATGCCAGCGTGAAAAATGAAGGGAAATCCATCGGCCTAATTATTGAGAAATACATCGGACGTCTGGGAAGAAAGCTGTTCCTGCTTTTCTGCTGGCTGTTCACTCTGCTGGTGATTGCAGCGTTTGCCGATATGGTGGCCGGAACCTTTAATGCCTATTCCACAGAGGATCCCACTGTGCTTGTGAATACTGCCGATTCCAATGGGGCTGCCGGTACTATTTCCCTTTTGTTTATTGTGTTTGCGGTGCTCTTCGGCTGTATTCAGAAGAAATTCAACCTTTCAGGCTGGAAAGAGGCTGTGGTGGGCCTTGTATTTACAGTCGCCGCTCTGGGACTTGGTATGTGCATGCCCATCATCGCTTCAAAAGAGGCTTGGAATTATATCACGTTTGTTTATATTGCATTTGCCGCTGTATTGCCTATGTGGCTTTTGAAGCAGCCGCGGGACTATATGACCACCTTTATGTTTGTTGGTATGATTGTGGCGGCTGTGTTAGGATTGCTGGTGGCTCACCCTCCTATGAATCTGCCGGTTTTCACGGGCTTCCACAATGAGCAGATGGGAGATTTGTTCCCGATATTGTTCGTTACTGTAGCCTGCGGAGCTGTTTCCGGCTTCCACAGCCTAGTTTCCAGCGGAACATCCTCTAAGACGATTGCAAACGAAAAAGATATGTTGAAGGTTGGGTATGGAGCAATGATTCTGGAAAGCCTCTTGGCGGTGATCGCCCTCTGTGTAGCGGGAGCTTCCGCTGCTCAGGATGGGACCGCGGCTGCTGGAACCCCTTTCCAGGTGTTTAGCCATGGAGTGGCAGGGTTCCTGGAGATGTTTGGCATCCCTGTATATGTAGCGCAATGCTTTATGACGATGTGTGTTTCTGCCTTGGCGCTTACCAGCCTGGACGCTGTTGCCAGAATCGGTAGAATGAGTTTTCAGGAGTTCTTCGCATCTGAGAATATGGAAAAGGCGCCTCTCTGGCGCAGAATCGCCTGTAATACGTATTTTTCCACCTTTATTACTCTTTTGTTTGGATTTATCCTGACCAAAATCGGCTATTCCAATATCTGGCCGCTGTTCGGTTCTGCCAATCAGCTGCTGAGTGCTCTGGTGCTGATTACTCTTTGTGTATTTATGAAGGTTACAAAGCGCAGCAACAAAATGCTTTTCCCGCCCCTGATCATTATGCTCTGTGTGACTTTCACGGCGTTAGTGGAGCGCCTCATCGGCCTTATTCAGGCTGTGCAGGCCGGCAGTGCTACCTTTATGATGGAAGGGCTGCAGATCATCTTGGCTGTGCTTTTGATCGCGTTGGGAATTACCATTGTGGTGAATTCGCTGAAATCCTACTTTTCGTCCAAAAAGGAAGCCGGCACAAATCTGCAGAAGCAGTAATATAGTTTTTGAAAACTGCTTAGAAGGGGCCAAAAAATCTTTCCGGTTCAGAAATATCAATGAAGGCTTTATACCGGAAAAGATCAGTATTTTCAAAAGTGTATATGCACATCAAAAAGGACGCAGTAAAAATCTGCGTCCTTTTTGATGTGGAAAATCAGAGTATTATAGGAAAATTCTCTTGGAGCTTCGTCTGCGTTTTGCGCTTGTCATTTTTTGAGGAAAGCAGATTAAAAACAGAATTTATTGAAAAGTAACTGGCGGCAGATAGTTTTACTAAGGGTTTATGAAATTGTGTCTGTAGCATTCTTTTTCAGAAGGGTAAAAGAATTCTTATGATATCGTAAGATTCCCTCCTTTTGAAGCTTGGATAGCTCGGCGGAGAGGGCACTACGGTCTACAGAAAGGTAATCTGCAAGCTGTTGACGGTTAAAGGGAATAGAAAAGGAGGAAACACCCCATCGGAGAGATTCTGCTGAAAGATAGGAAAGGATCTTGGCTCGGGTAGTCCTTTGCGTGATATGAGAAATTTTTTCATTGAAACGAAGATTTTTAGCGGCCAGATCCGAAAGAAGATTGCGGATCACAGTGCCGTGAAAATCACAGACAGAGTTGCAGGTTTGCAGAATATTCCGGATTTGCAGAAAAAGGATTTCACAGGGAGCAGCAGCCAGAACACTGACGGTTAAGGGGGCATTAGGAGTGCATGCAAAAGCCTCTGCAAAAATTTGACCAGGCTGGATGTGGGCAACAATGTTTTGGTTCCCCCAAAAGTCCTCTTGCAGAATATTGGCACCACCGCTGAGTAAAAGCCCTATAGATTCTACAGTATCACCTCTTCGAAGAATATATTCATTTTTATCAAAGGAGACAGCCTGTGCCTTTAGACATCGGAGAACTGAGAGAATTCCAGTGTCGCTCATTGAGGTAAAGAGAAGAGAAGATCTCAAGAGAGGAAGATATTGTTTCATACTTTTCACCTTTCGTTGGAAAAACAACTGAAATTGCAGCTGCATTTTACTATACTAATACCAGCAAGTCAAGGTATATTGGAATGAAAAAGCAAAACAATGAAAGGAAGTATGCAGATATGATCCGGAAGATCATCCACATAAACGAAGAAAAATGCAATGGCTGCGGTGCTTGTGCTGCTGCCTGCCATGAGGGGGCCATCGGTATGGTAGGGGGTAAAGCAAGGCTCTTGCGGGATGATTACTGTGATGGATTGGGGGATTGTCTGCCCGCTTGCCCCACTGGAGCAATAACCTTTGTAGAGCGGGAAGCAATGGCATATGATGAAAAGGCTGTTTTAAAGCAAAAAGAACAAAAGACAGAGCCGGAGAAAAACCATTTCCCTATACCGTATATGCAAGGGGGATGCCCCGGCAGCCGTTCTGCAGAACTGCATCCACGGGGAGAGGCTCCCGTTGATGCAGTAAAAGGGGAAAAAGAATTTTCCTGCCTGCGGCAGTGGCCTGTCCAGATAAAATTGGCACCTGTACGTGCGCCCTACTTTGAGGGGGCTTCCCTTTTGATTGCCGCCGACTGCAGCGCATATGTATACGGAGATTTTCACAACAAGTTTATGCGAGGTAAACTCACATTGATTGGATGCCCTAAGCTGGATATGGTGGATTACACAGATAAGCTGACTGAAATTCTCTCAAACAATGCAATTAAGAGTGTTACAGTGGTGCGTATGGAAGTTCCTTGCTGCGGCGGAATTGAAAATGCTGTGAAAAATGCACTGCAGAGGAGCGGGAAATGTATCCCATGGCGGGTAGTGACACTTTCAACCAGCGGCCATATTTTGGATGAATAAACTGCCTGAAGATGGCACAAGAGGCTTTATAAAGTTAGTGTGGGGAGATTTACAATGAAATATCGTGTCAATGACGGATGCATAGGCTGTGGGCTTTGCGCAGAAACATGTCCGGAAGTCTTCCATATGACGGAGGAGGGCGTGGCAGAAGCTTTGGTAGAAGAAAATCTGACTGCCGAGGAAGTTGCGAAAGGGGCGAAGGAAAATTACCCCGCCGGAGCTATCGAAGAGGAATAGAGATAAAAAAGAATATGTGATGATTTCCCGCTAAAGTTCAATCTTCAGCGGGAAATATGTTTTTTGACCAGGAATCTGGAAACGGGAATTGCATTCTCATGGGAATGTGCTATAATGTACAACGTCGTTTAAAGAAAGAGTGGTGTTTCTTGCCGGCAGTTTCTGACTCCGGCTGAGAGCATAGGCGGCCCCAGCTTATATACTTTTTCCTTTGAAGAAAATCGGGCTGCAGATCGTTTCTATACAACATAAGAGGAGGAACCAAAAATGGAGAAAGCGAAGGTATATTTTACAGACTTCCGCTGTAAGAACGGCGTTACGCTTCCGCAGAAATTGAGAAAGCTGGTTAAAGCCGCGGGGATCGATACATTGGAGTATAAAGACAGGTATACAGCCATCAAGATCCATTTTGGCGAGCCGGGAAACCTGGCGTATCTGCGCCCCAATTATGCCAAGGTCATTGTGGATATCGTGAAGGAAAACGGAGGTAAGGCATTTCTGACAGACTGCAATACCCTGTATGTTGGCGGCCGCAAAAATGCCCTGGATCATCTGGATTCTGCCTATGAAAACGGATACAATCCTTTTACCACAGGATGTCATATTCTGATCGCGGATGGTCTCAAGGGAACCGATGAAGAGCTTGTTCCCGTGGAGGACGGTGAATATGTAAAGGAAGCTAAGATAGGCCGCGCCATTATGGATGCGGATAATTTTATCAGCTTGACTCACTTCAAAGGGCATGAGGCTACCGGTTTCGGCGGCACACTCAAAAATATCGGTATGGGATGCGGTTCTAGGGCAGGAAAGATGGAGATGCACAGCGCAGGTAAACCCCATGTGGATCATGAATACTGTGTAGGCTGCGGTATGTGCCAGAAAAACTGTGCCCATTCTGCCATTACCATTGAAAATAGAAAAGCCACCATCGATCATTCCAAATGTGTCGGTTGCGGCCGCTGTATCGGTGCTTGCCCCAAGGATGCAGTTATGGCAGCATCCGACGAGGCCAACGATATCCTCAATAAGAAGATCGTGGAATATACGGCCGCTGTAGTGCGCAACCGGCCCAGTTTCCATATCAGCCTCATCTGCGACGTGTCGCCTTTCTGTGATTGCCATGCTGAAAACGATCTGCCTATTATCCCCGATGTGGGAATGCTTGCCTCCTTTGATCCCGTTGCGCTGGATAAAGCCTGTGTGGATCTCTGTAACGCGCAGCCGGCAGCCGCAGGCAGTGTAATCGATGGCAAAAAGGATGAGGACCATTTCCATGCCACCCACCCCTCCACTAATTGGAGATCTTATTTTGACCATGCCGTAAAGATGGGGCTTGGCACTATGGAATATGAATTGATTAAGATTTAACATACTGGATTAAATCGGCATTCAGAAGTTTGGGTAGCAAGGGCTCTCACAGTATCGTTCTGTGGGGGCTCTTTTTATATTTCTTACGAACCAGAGGAAGAAGCTCAAAACAGATGTACTGGGCCCTTCTGTAAACCGGAAGTGAACGGCAGATGAAGAGACTATAAAATGTGTTTGAAACATCCAAAAGAGAGAATTTTAAAGGCCCTTTTTTAAACATGTTTTTTCGCAGAATCTTGTAGGAATCTCTTGCATTTCCCTATACATTGTGATATATTTAACATACAGTTTATTTTTCTTAAAGCATGACAGGTTAACAACTTGGAATTGAAATGGAGGAACAATGTATGTCTAAAGTAGTACTGGCTGGCGCATGCCGCACTGCAATCGGTACCATGGGCGGTACCCTGAGCACAACTCCCGCTCCGGTTCTGGGCTCTATTGTTATCAAGGAGGCCCTGAAGAGAGCCGGTGTAAAACCCGAGCAGGTCGATCATGTGTATATGGGCTGTGTAATTCAGGCTGGTCTTGGCCAGAATGCTGCCCGGCAGGCTTCTATTAAAGCTGGTCTCCCCGTAGAGGTTCCTGCTGTTACCGTTAACGTAGTATGCGGTTCCGGCCTCAACTGCGTCAATATGGCTGCTGAAATGATTAAGGCGGGTGACGCCGATATCGTAGTGGCTGGCGGCATGGAGAATATGTCTATGGCTCCTTATGCTGTTCCTCAGGGCCGTTATGGCTACCGCATGAACAACGGTGTTCTGGTGGATACCATGATTAAGGATGCTCTGTGGGATGCGTTTAATGATTATCATATGGGCATTACAGCTGAAAATGTGGCTGAGAAATACGGTATCACCCGTGAGGAACTGGATGAGTTTGCAGCCAACAGCCAGCAGAAATGCGAAAAAGCCCAGGCTGAGGGCAAATTTAACGATGAGATCGTTCCCGTTGAAGTAAAGCAGAAGAAGGCTACTGTTGTATTCGATAAGGACGAGGGTCCCCGTCCCGGCACTACCAAAGAGGGAATTGCCCGTCTCCGCCCTGCTTTCAAGCCCGACGGTATCGTGACCGCAGCCAACTCTTCCGGCATCAACGATGGTGCTGCTGCAGTGGTTGTTATGAGTGAAGAAAAGGCAAAGGAACTGGGTGTTACCCCCATGGCTACTTGGGTGGGCGGCGCTCTTGGCGGCGTGGATCCGGCTATCATGGGCGTTGGTCCTGTGGCTGCTACTCGTAAGGTTATGGCCCGCACTGGCATGAAGGTTTCCGATATGGATCTGATTGAAGCTAACGAGGCTTTTGCGGCCCAGTCTATTGCGGTTGCCCGCGATCTGGAATTTGATCCTGCCAAGCTGAACGTAAACGGTGGCGCTATCGCTTTGGGCCATCCTGTGGGAGCTTCCGGATGCCGCATCTTGGTAACCCTGCTCCATGAAATGCAGAGACGCCCGGAGGCTAAGAAGGGCCTTGCTACCCTGTGCATCGGCGGCGGAATGGGCTGCGCAACTATCGTAGAAAAATATTGAGAACCTCTCCGAAAGGAATGTCGATATGAAGTATATTGTGTATGAGCAAAAGGGTGCAGTTGCAGTTCTGACCATCAGCCGCGAAAAAGCCCTGAATGCTTTGAATTCTGAAGTCCTTACTGAGCTGGAAGCGGCTGTGGATGCTGTGGATCTGGAGACCGTGAGATGCCTTATTATTACCGGCGCAGGGGAAAGATCCTTTGTGGCAGGCGCTGATATCGGCGAGATGAGCAAGCTCACAAAAGCTGAGGGTGAAGCCTTCGGCAAGAAGGGTAATGATGTGTTCCGCAAGATCGAGACCCTTCCGATTCCTGTTATCGCTGCCGTGAATGGTTTTGCTTTGGGCGGTGGTTGCGAGCTTTCTATGAGCTGCGATATTCGTCTGGCTTCTGAGAATGCTGTGTTCGGCCAGCCTGAGACCGGCTTGGGCATTACGCCTGGCTTTGGCGGTACTCAGCGTCTCGCCAGATTGATTCCTGTAGGAAAAGCCAAAGAAATGCTTTATGCAGGAACCAAGATTAAGGCTGCTGAGGCTCTTTCCTTGGGTCTTGTAAATGCAGTGTATCCTTCCGAGGAACTTCTTCCCGCCGCTGAAAAGCTGGCTGGCAAGATTGCTGCTAATGCCCCGATCGCTGTCCGTGCTACAAAGAAAGCTGTGAATGACGGCCTGCAGGTGGATATTGACGCGGCTATTGCTATTGAGGAAAAGCTCTTTGGCAGCTGTTTTGAGACAGAGGATCAGAGAAACGCCATGAATGCATTTGTGGCGAAGGAAAAGCCTGCTCCTTTTGTAAACAAATAATTTGAGTTCGTTTTGGGTACTGTGGTATTCTGCAGTACCCAAGCGGCATCTTTCATCTTAATTTTGAATTCAGGAGGAATTACAATGAAAGTTGGTATTATCGGCGCAGGAACCATGGGTTCCGGTATCGCTCAGGCATTTGCACAGACTGAAGGCTATGAGGTTATGCTCTGCGACGTGAAGGCTGAATGGGCCGCTGCCGGCAAGGCAAAGATTGCCAAAGGCTTCGAGAAGAGAGTCGCTAAGGGCAAGATGGAGCAGGCTGCTGCCGATGCTATTCTCAATAAGATTACCACTGGCACCAATGAGATCGTTGCCGATTGTGATCTGGTTGTGGAAGCTGCTTTGGAGAAGATGGAACTGAAGAAAGAAATCTTCAAGAACCTGGAAGAGATCTGCAAACCTGAGTGCATTTTTGCAACCAACACTTCTTCTTTGTCTATTACCGAAATTTCCAACGGTCTGAAGAAGGCTGTTGTAGGCATGCATTTCTTCAATCCTGCCCCTGTTATGAAGCTGGTTGAGGTTATCGCAGGCGAGACTACCGATCCTGCTGTTGTAGAAAAGGTAATTGAGATCTCTAAGGAAATCGGCAAGACTCCTGTGCAGGTAAACGAGGCGGCTGGTTTTGTTGTAAACCGCATTCTGATTCCCATGATCAATGAGGCTATCGGTATCTATGCAGACGGCGTTGCTTCCGTTGAAGGCATCGACACCGCCATGCAGTTGGGGGCTAACCATCCCATGGGCCCGCTGGCTCTGGGCGATCTGGTAGGCCTGGATATTGTTCTGGCTATCATGGAAGTTCTGCAGAGCGAGACCGGCGATCCCAAATATCGTCCTCATCCCCTGCTCAGAAAGATGGTCCGTGCAGGCAAGCTGGGAAGAAAGACCGGCAAGGGCTTCTACGATTACAGCAAATAAAGCTTCTTTGAGCTTTCATCCCTTTGCGGTTGTATTTTGAAAATTGGAGGAACAACAAGTATGGACTTCGTACTTTCGAAAGAACAGGAAATGGCCCGCACTCTTTTTAAAGAGTTTGCGGAGAACGAAGTAAAGCCTCTGGCCCAGGAAGTGGACGAGACAGAGCGTTTCCCGGCCGAGACGGTTGAGAAAATGGCTAAGCTGGGCTTTATGGGAATTCCCACTCCCAAGGAGTATGGCGGCCAGGGCTGCGATACCCTTACCTATGTGATGTGCGTTGAGGAGCTTTCTAAGGTTTGCGCCACCACAGGTGTTATTGTTTCTGCACATACTTCTCTGGGCAGCGAGCCGATTCGGAAATTCGGCACTCCCGAGCAGATTCAGAAATATCTCATTCCTCTTGCCAAGGGCGAAAAGCTTGGCGCTTTCGGCCTTACTGAGCCCAATGCTGGCACCGATGCTTCCGGCCAGCAGACCAAGGCTGTGCTGGAGGGTGACCACTATGTGCTCAATGGCAGCAAGATCTTTATTACCAATGGTGGCAAAGCCGATATTTATATCATCTTTGCGATGACCGATAAGAGCAAGGGCACCAAGGGAATTTCCGCATTTATTGTAGAGAAGGATTTCCCGGGCTTCTCTATTGGCACTAAAGAAAAGAAGATGGGCATCCGCGGTTCTTCCACCACAGAGCTGATTTTTGAGAACTGCATCGTTCCGAAGGAAAATCTTTTGGGCAAAGAGGGCCAGGGCTTCCGTATTGCTATGCAGACTCTGGACGGCGGTCGTATCGGTATTGCCGCTCAGGCCCTGGGCATTGCTGAAGGCGCTCTGGAAGAAACTGTGAAATATGTTAAGGAAAGAAAGCAGTTTGGCCGCCCGATTGCTAAGTTCCAGAATACCCAGTTCCAGCTGGCTGATATGAAGACTAAGGTAGAAGCTGCCAAAATGCTGGTGTATCGTGCGGCTATGGCAAAGGACACACAGAAGGTCTTTTCTGTGGAGGCCGCTATGGCTAAGCTCTTTGCCGCTGAGGTTGCCATGGAAGTTACTACAAAGGCTGTACAGCTGCACGGCGGATACGGCTATACCAGAGAATATCCCGTGGAGCGCATGATGCGCGACGCCAAGATCACTGAGATCTATGAGGGAACCAGCGAAGTTCAGCGCATGGTTATCTCTGGGAACCTTCTGAAATAATGGGAAGCTGTAAAGCCAAAAGGAGTGACAACTGTTGAAGATAGTAGTTTGCATTAAGCAGGTACCGAACACTAATGAAGTAAAGCTCGATCCGGTAACCGGCACTCTGATCAGAGACGGTGTACCGAGCATTATCAATCCCGATGACAAAGCTGGCCTGGAAGCTGCTCTCCGGCTCAAGGATCAGTATGGCGCTCATGTAACTGTTATCACCATGGGCCCCCCGCAGGCGGATGCCGCTCTGCGTGAGGCTTTGGCTATGGGCGCAGACGAAGCTATTCTGGTTACAGACAGAGCCTTCGGCGGCGCCGATACTCTGGCTACATCCACCACGATTGCGGCGGCTCTGAAGACCCTGGAATTTGACTTGGTTATCACCGGCCGTCAGGCTATCGATGGCGATACCGCTCAGGTAGGTCCGCAGATTGCTGAGCATCTTGGCCTGCCCAACGTTAGTTATGCCGAAGAGCTCAAGGTGGAAGGCGACAGCCTTATCGTAAAGCGTCAGTATGAAGATAGATATCATACGATCAAAGTGAAGATGCCTTGCCTGATCACTGCATTGAGCGAGCTCAATAAGCCGCGTTATATGACTCCCGGCGGAATTTTTGACGCCTATAGAGAAAAGGAAGTCAAGGTTATTACCCGCGCTGACCTCACTGTGGATGATGCCGCTATTGGCCTTAAGGGCTCACCTACGAGAGTTTTCCAGACATTTACAAAGAGTCTGAAGGCAGCTGGCACAGTTGTGCAGCTGGATGCAGAGGAATCTGCTGAGTATATGCTTGAAAAACTCAAAGAGAAATTCATTATTTGACGTGGAAAGTGGTGAGCAGAATGAATGTACAGGATTACAAAGGCGTATTTGTTTTTATCCAGCAGGTGGATAATAAGATCAGTGGTGTTTCCTTTGAACTGCTGGGCAAGGCCAATGAGTTGGCAAAAGGCCTTGATACAGAGGTAACGGCTGTTCTGCTGGGATATAATGTTTCTGACCTCTGCCCTGAGCTGGCTCGTTTTGGCGCAGACAGAGTCATCGTGGTGGATGATAAGGCTCTTGAAGTATATACCACTGAGCCCTATGCTCATGCGATGGACAGAGTGATTGCAGAATATAAGCCCGAGATTGTTCTCTATGGTGCTACAGCTATCGGCCGTGATTTGGCTCCCCGCGTTTCTGCTAGAGTAAAGACCGGCCTTACCGCCGACTGCACCAAGCTGGAAATTGCTGAGGATACCAAAGCTTTCCGTATGACTCGCCCTGCCTTCGGTGGTAACATCATGGCTACCATTATCTGTCCGGAGCATCGTCCTCAGATGGCTACTGTACGTCCCGGTGTTATGCAGAAGATTAAGCCTATTGAGAACGCCTCTGCCAAGGTAGAGAATTTCAAGGTGGATTTTGAAGGTCATCAGAATGTAGAGATCCTTGAAGTTGTGAAGTCTGTTGTTGAGAAGATGGATATTCAGGATGCTAAAATTCTGGTTTCCGGTGGCCGCGGAATGGGATGCCCCGAAAACTTCCAGCTTCTCCGCGATCTGGCCGATGCTCTCGGTGGTGAAGTCAGTTCTTCCAGAGCATGTGTAGATGCCGGTTGGGTTGAGAAGGATATCCAGGTTGGCCAGACGGGTAAGACCGTCCGCCCGAACCTCTATATTGCATGCGGTATCTCTGGCGCTATCCAACATCTTGCCGGTATGGAAGATTCCGATGTAATCATTGCTATCAACAAAGATGAGAATGCTCCTATCTTTGAGGTGGCTGATTATGGTATCGTTGGGGATGTAACTAAGATTCTCCCCATCTTCACCGAAAAGGTAAAGGCTGCTATGGCTGCCCGCAACGCTTAATTGTATTGTTAAAAGGACCGGAACAGAAAACTCTGTTCCGGTCCTTTTTATGTTGTCATAAAGTGTTCATATCCCATGCATTGAAAAAGATTATTCTCTTTGCTATACTGGAGATACTAAAATAGATAATTCGTCAAAGGAGGGCGGGAGATATGAAAGCAAAACCAGTAAATTGGCCTTTGGCTGGAATGGGGATTTTTGCGATAGCGGATTTGATTTACAGCCTTATATGCGTGATCCGCATTTTGAGGATGGGAGGAAAAGATTCTTCTGCAGCTTATCCTGAACTTTTGGCTATGGCAGCAGTAACGGCTGTTTTGTATGGGATTTCCTATGGTTGCTATCTTACGTACCGGAGTCGTGAGAAGGAAAGACTGACCAATCCTGCCCTGGCGGCTGTTCCGTTCCTTTGGAGCTTTTTGCTTTTGTGTGGCGGAGTGGGGGGGGATGCTAGAATCGCATTTTCGGCTGCGTTTGTTGTGGTGTTTTGTATCCTTATCTGTTGTTGTGCGGCTTTTTCACGCAAAAATGCAGAACAGCGGCGGGGCAAGGAACAGAAATCTGCTTCTTTTACTCCGCAGGATCTGAAAAAAGAAAAGGATGCCCTTACAGCAGATTTTATCAATTATGATTGGAAGCTGGAGGATGCTGCTCGTAGGCTTCAGGATAGGGAAATTACAACAGCTGCAGAAGAGATGAAGGATCTGGTTGTAGCCATTTATAGGGAGAGAAAAAGATTTCCGGAAAAGAATGTGGTGATACAGAAATTTTCGTCCTTTTATCTTCCGGCTTCCGTGAAGCTTCTGCATCGCTATGCGGAGCTTGAACAACAGACTGAGCGCACAAAGGAGCAGGAAGAATTTTTGCTCCGTCTAAAATCTGCATTCATGGATGTTAGAAATGGTTTGAAAACTCTTTGGGATTCTATGACGGAACCGGAGGATTTGGAGTTGTCTGCTGAAGTAACAGTTATGGAAAATAAGTTGGCGGGAGATGGCCTGCTTCGGGATTTTTCCGTCTGCAGCTCAGCGGAGTAAATAGGTATTCCATTATGAAGAAGAACTGCCCTTTTAGTTAAAGGGCAGTTCTTTTATATGCTTCTTGCGCTTACTTGCTCTTTCCCTTATAATAAGAGAGAGATTTCGAAAGTATCCAGCTTTTCTTTTTAACTGATATTTGAAGGAAAAGCAGAACAGGAGACGTTAAAAATGTCCATGCATATTAATCATCATCTTCCAGCACCAGCTGATTTGAAAGAAGAATATCCTCTGTCTCAGGCGATAGCTGGATTGAAACGGGAACGGGATAAGGAACTGCGCGATATTTTTACTGGCAAACTGGATAAATTTGTCGTTTTGGTTGGGCCTTGCTCTGCCGATAATGAGGATGCCGTCTGCGAATATGTTTCGCGTTTGGGTAAGCTTAAAGATCGGTTTTCAGAAAAGATTATGTTGGTTCCAAGAATTTATACCAATAAACCGCGGACGACAGGTGAAGGGTATAAGGGCATGCTACATCAGCCCAGCCCTGATAAAGCGCCTGATCTACTGAACGGCATTATAGCCATACGAAAGATGCATATACGTGCTATCGAAGAAAGTGGGCTTACTGCAGCGGATGAAATGCTGTATCCAGAAAATCGTAGTTATCTAGATGATCTCCTTTCTTATGAAGCAGTGGGTGCTCGTTCTGTGGAGAATCAGCAGCACCGCTTAACAGCAAGTGGAATGGATATTCCTGTAGGAATGAAAAATCCTACCAGCGGTGATTTTTCCGTTATGCTGAATTCCGTGAAAGCAGCGCAGTCTTCACATCGCTTTCTGTATAGAGGCTATGATGTTTCTACAGATGGAAATGACCTGGCCCATGTGATTCTCAGGGGAGGCGTGGATAAATACGGCACGTGTGTTCCCAATTATCATTATGAAGATCTTATCCGCCTTTTGGATATGTATCAAAAGCGGGATTTGAAGAATCCGGCGGCGATAGTGGATGTGAATCATTCCAATTCTGATAAGAAATTCAAGGAGCAGATCCGTATTGTCAGTGAGGTGCTCCACAGCCGGAATTACAACTCAGAACTGAAAAAGCTCATCAAAGGAGTTATGATTGAGAGCTATCTTGTGGAAGGAAACCAGCCTATATCGTCAGAACGGGTTTACGGAAAATCCATCACAGATCCCTGCCTTGGTTGGGAAGATACTGAAAGGCTTTTATATAAGATTGCAGAGGAATGCTGATTTGAGGTTGTTAGAGGAACAGATACGAAATGGCAATAAAAAGGCGGAGCATACTTGCTCCGCCTTTTTGCGTAAGGATCAAAAGACATTCACTTTGGAAGCTGGGATATACGCACAGAAAAAATTATATTTCCTTTTTTTCCATGCTATGGCGAATTGCATCAAAACTTTCAGCGCTGATAACATGCTCAATTCGGCAGGCATCCTTAACAGCTATTTGTGGATCTACGCCCAGACCGATCAGCCAGTTCGAAAACCAGGTATGCCGTTCATACATGGTCTCAGCAATAACACGCCCCTTATCTGTAAGAGTGATGTACCCCGCGGAATCCATCTCTACAAAGCCGTTTTCCCGCAAATTTTTCATGGCTACACTGATACTAGGTTTTGAAAACTCCAATTCATTGGCGATATCGATGGAGCGGACAGCACCTTTCTGTTGCTTCAGAATTAAAATGGTTTCCAAATAATTTTCTGCAGATTCTTGAATTTTCAAAATCATCTCTCCCAATTGGACTGGCACCCAGCCTTGATGTGGTTATATAGCTGCAAGCAGTTACCTGCAATTTATCCTTTGCTCCATGCAACACTATGGGCAATTACAATGCAATTTATTCTTCAACGGTAAAATATGATATATATAGTATAGCATAAGTTCTATAAAAACTCAAAGCAAAATGAAGAGAAGTGGTGACGTTCCCAATGATTTTCATTCTCTTCACAATAAAATAATTCTCTATGGCTATAATAGAGAACTGTACTTTCCAAATATACAGAAAATTTTAAATGGACCGTAAACTTATTCTTGACAAAATGGTTAGGAGATGCTAACATAAGTGTTGGTTAGAAGATGCTAACTCTTGCTGGTGTTTTCAGATAGAATAAATCCTTAACCGTTTAAAAAGGAGTGAAAGATGATGCCTTTAACTATGGCTAGATCTGGAGAGCCAAATGAAATCAAAAGAATTGGCGGCCGGGAAGATACTAAAAGATTTCTAGAAAATCTGGGATTTGTCACAGGTGGTCTGGTGACGGTAATCAATCAGATAAATGGAAACCTGATCGTAAATGTGAAGGATACCCGTGTGGCCATCAGCAAGGAAATGGCGAATAAGATCATGATTTAACAGATTCGGCATGCTTTTATACATGCCGCTGTGATATCCAGCAAATGGTATACCAAAGCTGAAAGGAGAATACTATGCATACTTTGAGGGAAGCAAAGGTAGGGCAGACTGTGAAAGTTATTAAGCTTCATGGTGAGGGAGCTGTGAAACGCCGTATTATGGATATGGGCATCACAAAGGGCGTTGAATTGCATATTCGGAAGGTTGCCCCCTTGGGAGATCCGGTGGAGGTCAATGTCCGTGGATATGAACTTTCTATTCGGAAAGCGGATGCAGAAATGATTGAAATACAGTAGAGGGTCTGTAACTATTTTTAAAGTAAGAATACACGAGCGGTGAGATATGTGGTATCGCCATTCGTTAGTTAAAACTAACTTTTGTGAGGAGGCACTCTCATGTCAATTAAGATTGCTCTGGCCGGGAACCCGAACAGCGGTAAGACAACCCTGTTTAACGCGCTGACAGGCTCCAATCAGTTTGTGGGAAACTGGCCTGGCGTTACGGTCGAAAAAAAGGAAGGACGTCTGAAAAATCATAAGGATGTAACGATCACAGACCTTCCCGGTATCTATTCTCTTTCTCCTTATACATTAGAGGAAGTGGTGGCCAGAAATTACCTTCTTCATGAGGAGCCGGATGCTATTTTAAATATTGTAGACGGCACTAATCTGGAGAGAAATCTTTATTTAACCACCCAGCTTATGGAACTGGGAATTCCGGTTGTTATGGCTGTCAATATGATGGATGTTGTAAACAAAAATGGTGACGTAATCCACCTTTCTGAGCTGAAAAAAGCCCTGGGATGCGAAGTTGTGGAGATTTCCGCTTTAAAGGGAACCGGTGTCAAGGGAGCGGCTGAAAAGGCTGTGGAGGTGGCTGCAGCAAAGAAAAATGTGGTCCCAGCCCATTCTTTCAGCGATACTGTGGAAAAGGCATTGGATGAGATTTCTTCTCAGCTGGCAGATATCCCCGAGAGCCATCGCCGATTTGTGGCCGTGAAGCTTTTTGAAAGAGATGAAAAAATCCGTGAACAGATGCAGAAGGTTCCGGATGTTGAGTCTATCATCTCTGCTCTAGAAGAAAAACTAGATGATGATGCAGAAAGCATTATCACTAACGAACGGTATACATATATTGCTTCCATCATTCAGAAGTGTATCACGAAGAAGAGCAAAGGTAAGTTGACCACTTCTGATAAAATAGATCGGATAGTGACGAATCGCTGGCTGGCACTTCCGATTTTCGCCCTTGTTATGATTATTGTATATTATGTGTCCGTTACCACAGTGGGGACAATATTTACAGATTGGGCGAATGACGGTGTGTTTGGAGATGGCTGGCATTTGGCAGGCGTGGGAGCCGACGCATATGCGGAAGCTTCTGATGAATATACGCTTGCTACAGATAAGATGAATGCTTTTGTTGAAGCAGCAGCGGCTGCTGGGATCGACACTTCTGCGGTAACAGAAACCCTGGATGCCGAGAATGGCCCGGACGAAAGCGTCATTCAGGCTTTCGAGGCCGAGGCTGCCAATGTGACGGGGTCGTTGGATATATATAATGACGATACCGGCGAGGTGGAGGAGACGCTTCCCGTTTCCCTCGCAGATTTCCAGGCAGGTGTGGAAGCGGAAGAGCCTGATCCTAATGCGTATGGTGTATGGGTGCCTGGCATCCCCGTGCTGGTGGAAGACGGCCTCAAAGCTATTCATTGCGCTGACTGGCTGCAGGATTTGATTCTTAATGGTATTATTGCCGGCGTAGGCGCTGTTCTGGGTTTTGTTCCCCAGATGCTGGTGTTGTTCCTCTTCCTGGCGTTTCTGGAATCCTGCGGGTATATGGCTCGTATTGCATTCATTATGGATCGTATTTTCCGTAAGTTCGGCCTTTCCGGCAAATCCTTCATTCCTATGCTGATCGGTACAGGCTGCGGAGTCCCCGGCGTTATGGCTTCCAGAACTATTGAGAACGACAGGGATAGGAAGATGACCATTATGACCACCACCTTTATTCCTTGTGGAGCGAAGCTTCCTATTATTGCCCTGATTGCAGGCGCGCTCTTCGGAGGAGCCTGGTGGGTTGCACCAAGTGCATATTTTGTGGGTGTTGCGGCCATTGTCTGTTCCGGTATTATCTTGAAGAAAACCAAAATGTTTGCAGGGGATCCAGCACCCTTTGTTATGGAGCTTCCTGCGTATCACTGGCCCACTGTGGGAAATGTACTGCGCAGTATGTGGGAACGCGGATGGTCCTTTATTAAGAAGGCCGGTACAGTTATCCTGCTGGCTACTATTCTTGTGTGGTTCCTCTCCGGCTACGGATTCAAAGATGGTTCGTTCGGCCCTGTGGATATGAACGACAGCATGTTGGCGGCTGTGGGCAATGCGATTGCCTGGATCTTTATTCCTCTTGGATGGGGTGACTGGAGGGCCGCTGTAGGTGCTTTCACAGGCTTGATCGCCAAGGAAAATGTGGTAGGCACTTTTGGTATCCTGTATGGCGGAATGGATGAGGTTGCTGAGAATGGTTGGCAGATTTGGGCAAATATGCGTGAAGCCTTTACTCCTCTGGCTGCCTATTCCTTCTTAGTGTTCAATCTCTTGTGCGCTCCTTGCTTCGCGGCCATTGGTGCAATCAAAAGAGAGATGAACAGCGCCAAGTGGACCTGGTTTGCTATTGGATATCAGTGCGGTCTTGCGTATGCCGTTTCACTTTGTATCTTCCAGATTGGTACGCTGGTTACGACTGGTTCCTTCTCAGTATTTACTGTAGTTGCCTTTCTGATTGTAGCGTTTCTGCTATATCTGCTTTTCAGGCCCTATCGTGAGAGCAATTCCCTGAAGGTAAATGTTCGGGTATAATAAATATGAATAGTGCTGAACAGCACTTTTAAAAGGGGGAATACCATGTTCGATTTTTTGACCCAAAACGGGGGAACAATTGTGGTTGGCCTGATTCTTCTGGCTATTGTCATTGCGGTTGTTCATAATTTGGTGCATAGTAAACGGCAAGGAAAAAATTCCTGCGGATGCGGTTGTGAAAATTGCGCGGCTTCCTCCATGTGTCATAAAAAGCCCGGATAAAATTTAGATAGTGAATCGCAGAAGCTATGGAATCTATTACACACTTGCAGCCCCGGCAAACAATATGTTTGCCGGGGCTGCAATGTTATGGTGTATAAAATTGTAAATTAAACCTTAATGGGTCTGCTTCCGGTGTGCTTCCAGAGAATCAGAAAAGGCGCTGCAAATGGAATCCTCACTGCTGATGATAAATACCTCTTTAACGCAACGGCTGCTTTTCAAAAACTCTTCTATGACACCGATTGCGATATCTGCTGCTTTGCCGGCAGGGCAACGATATGAGCCCGTGCTTATGGGAGGAAATGCAATTGAGGTGCAACCATTTTTTTCAGCTAAGGTAAGGCAATTGCGGTAACAAGCTTCTATGAGTTTTCCTTCGTTGTGATTTCCCCCCAGCCATATAGGAGCATGGGTATGTATAACATATTTGGCAGGAAGGCGATATCCGCTTGTAATTTTAGCTTCACCGGTCATACACACCCCTAAGGTTGTGCATGCTTGATAAAGTTCGGGGCCCGCTGCCTGATATAACTTGCTGTCCGCTCCACCACTGAGAGGAGAATGGCTGATTATATGCACGATTGCATCCGCACTACTTTGGATCAATTCTCCTTTGATGATTGAAATTCCCATAAGTCACGTCTCCTTTTAGTTTTCCGTTGTATGAGTATGATGTAAAATAAGGTGAACCGCAGAAATGCGGCTGACTTAACGATTAAATCTTAAGCAAAGTAAAAAATCAGGGCCTTCTTTTTAGGCCCCCAAACACATAATATTGTGCTGAAAATGCAAAAAACAATCATTAAAATAATAAATTTAGTATATCATAATATAAAAAGTATTTCAATAGGAAAAGCCGCACAAGATAGGAAGCTCCTTTTGGGCAGAATTTCGGTTGTAAAGTTTTGCGGGGTTATAAAACTCATAAAAAGGATGGTGAGATTTTTTATACCTTGCAGGTGTAATGTGGCCATGGTATGATGAAACTATGATATAGAGAAAGGAATGAAAGAAGATGCCTGAGCAGAGGACCAAAAATGGAAAGTTGGATACGGCCATTCGATTGAAAACCGGTCTTATAGAGGTGGCAGGGGGAAGTATTCTAGCCGATCTGGTTTTGAAGAATGCACGATATGTGAATGTGTTTACTGGTGAGCTGCTGCAGGGAGATATCGCTGTCTTTGAGGGCTATATTGCGGGGATGGGAATTTATTCCGGGAAAAGAGAAATTGATATGAACGGAAAAATACTTTGCCCCGGTTTTATCGATGCGCACATCCATTTAGAATCCAGTATGGTTTCCCCTTGGGAATTTGCCCGTATCGTCCTTTCTCACGGAACGACGGCGGTAGTTACAGATCCTCATGAGATTGCAAACGTAATGGGAACGCAGGGGATAGATTATATGCTGCAAGCGACAGAGGGACTTCCTGTGGATGTTTTCTTTACAGTTCCCTCCTGTGTTCCCGCTTCTTCGTTTGATGAATCCGGTGCATCTCTGGATTACAGCGCAATTGAACCATATATGGAAAATCCTCGTGTTGTAGGGTTGGCAGAAATGATGGATTACCCAGGAGTAGTGAATGGCAGCAGGGATGCCTTGGCAAAGCTGACAGTTTCTGAAGTATATTGCAAGCAGGCCGATGGTCATGCTCCGGGGCTGAAGGAAAAGAATTTGTGTGCATATGCTGCTGCCGGCATTTATTCCGATCATGAGTGTTCCTCTCTGAAGGAAGCTGTAGACAAGCTTCGCTGCGGCCAATACATCATGATCCGGGAGGGAACCGCTGCCCGCAATCTGGTAGCTCTTCACGCTCTTCTTTCAATGCCCTCCTATACCCGGTGTATGTTCTGCACAGATGATAAGCATCCCAGCGATCTTCTGGAAAAGGGACATATGGATTACATATGCCGGGAAGCTGTTCGGATGGGTGAGGATCCGATACATGCCATTCAGGCGGCAACGCTGCATGCGGCTCAGTATTTCGGGCTGCGGAATCGCGGTGCCATAGCACCTGGTTATATAGCGGATTTTGCCGTTTTGGAGGATTTGAAAGAATTCCAAGTTTCGGCCGTGTATAAAAAGGGAAGGCTGGTTTGGAGGGAAGAGAGAGAAGCTGAGTTCCCCCTTCCGAAGATTGACAAAGAGCTTCAAAGGGCCGCTGAGAATACCTTTAATTTGCCATTCCTCCAGCCGGAAAAATTGCAGGTGCACCGGGCCGGCGTGATAGGTATGGTGACGGGTGAAATCGTTACAGAAAATAGAGGCTTTGCCGAAGAAATCGATCTGGAAAAGGATATTTTGAAAATTGCAGTTGTGGAACGGCATAAGAATACCGGCCATGTGGGAGTAGGATACCTGCAGGGATACGGCCTTCGCCAAGGTGCTGTGGCCACTTCGATAGCGCATGATAGCCATAATATTATCGCAGTGGGCACAAACGACAGAGATATAGCGTATGCGGTAAATCGCGTGGCAGAAAACAAAGGTGGCGTCGTTGTAGCCTGTGGAGAAACAATAGCGGCGGAATTGATTTTGGAAGTGGCGGGTTTAATGAGCGGGGCGCCCCTCGCAGAGGTGAATGCAAAGCTGGAAGAGGCAAAGCGAGCGGCTCACCAGCTTGGCGTGAAAGATGGAATCGATCCCTTCATGACACTTTCGTTTATGTCTCTTCCTGTTATTCCAGAGATACGGATCACCACCCACGGTGTGGTGGATGTGGCGAAACAGAGTCTCCTGTGAAGAGAACGAGTGGATTCTCCTGTTGACATTTTACTAATGGGGCTGTATACTGACAGCACAGGATGTGAGTAAGTATGCATTGTATTGCTACAGATAAGATAACCAGAAGACTTTGCTCTGTACAGTTGAGAACGATGAAGCATTGTGCAGAGCTGAATGCAAAGGCGTAAAGCTTTTTCTTCATCGAAGGATAGGTATAGTGTTTGGTACGGGAAAATTTTCTGTGCTGTAGTTTTGTATACCATTCTTTGAAGAAATGCGTGCCCAGAGAAGCAGGCTGTGGATGATGGTTCATCCACAGCCTTTTGTTTTTGTATAGAACAAGCAGGAGCAGAAGGCCGGCCTTTCCTGAGGTTGCCCTTCTGCTTTTTTGATAGAGAGGATGAAGTAAACATGAGTTTGCTGGAATGGAAGAATGTTTCTCATACGTATGGGGATAAGGAAGTATATAGGCATGCATCCTTTAGCCTTTTCAAGGGGGAGCATGTGGGAGTTGTAGGTGATAATGGGGCCGGAAAAAGCACGCTGATCGGAATCAGCGCTGGTGAGATTATTCCGGATTCCGGTTCCGTGCTGTGGCAGCCGGGGATCCGTGTGGGATATCTGGATCAGTATGCAAAAATGGAACAGAATATCTCCATCCGTGATTTTCTGCGATCGGCTTACAGGGAGCTTTTTGCCTTGGAAGAGGAAATGCGCTGTCTGTATGAGCTTTCTGCAGAAGGAGATGAGAAGGCTCTTCAAGAGGCTGCACAATGCCAGAGCACACTGGAAGCGGGTGATTTTTACTCCATAGAATACAAGATAGAAAAAATAGCAGGAGGTCTGGGTTTGCAGGCTTTAGGGCTTGAGAAAAAAATCTCTGAAATCAGCGGTGGGCAGAGGGCCAAGGTAATTCTGGCGAAGCTTTTGCTGCAGGAACCAGAGGTCCTGCTTTTGGATGAGCCAACTAATTTCTTGGATAAAGAACATGTGGAGTGGCTTTCCGAATTTTTGGCGGAATATGACGGCGCTTTTCTCACTGTGTCCCATGACGCTGCCTTTCTGGAGAAAATAGCGGATCATATCTGCGATGTGCATCAGGGAGAGATTCGTAAATATGCGGGAAGCTACTCGGATTTTCTCCGGCAAAGAGAACGCTTTCAGGCAGATTATATCCGCCGGTATGAGGCTCAGAAAAAGGAAATTGAAAAAACAGAAGCTTTCATCCGGAAAAATATTGCCGGTGTCAATACCCGCATTGCCAAAGGTAGGAGAAAACAACTGGCGAGAGTGGAGCGCATGGCTCCGCCGGCTGTTTCAATGCCAAAGCCCACCTTTCGCTTTCAGGAAGCGCCTCTTTCTGCTGGTCTTCAGCTTATCGCTAAAGATCTGCTGATAGGATATATGAGTCCCCTGCTGCAAAAACTGAATTTTTCCCTTAAGGCTGGTGAAAAGATGGTTATTACCGGATTTAATGGGATAGGGAAATCCACTTTGCTGAAGACACTTGTAGGGGAGCTCTCGCCTTTAGGTGGTTCTGTATGGTATGGGGAGACCGTAATTCCAGGATATTATGCTCAGGAGCTTTTGTGGCCGGCTCCCGAGCAGAAGGTATTAGAAATTTTCCGAGATGCACTCCCTTCCTATACAGAGCAGGAAATCAGAAGAATAGTATTCCGCTGTGGAATCTCCAGTGAGCACGTTCTGCAGAAAGTTGGAACTCTCAGCGGAGGAGAACAGGCTAAAATAAAGCTTGGTGTCCTTATGCAGCGCCCCTGCAATTTCCTTTTGCTGGATGAACCTACAAACCATCTGGATAGAAAAGCCAAAGAATCCCTTCGGGAAGCGCTTACAACTTTTAAAGGAACAGTGCTTCTGGTATCTCATGAAGAGGAATTTTACAGAGATTTTGCATGGCGGGTTGTGAATATCGAAAAACTATCTTCTGATTAGGAAATACAAATCTATATCTATATAAAAGCGCATGCGGAGCTGTGATCCTGCATGCGCTTTTTTTGTGCGCCGAAAACCACTCGCTAGTGAACTGTTCCAGAAGGAATAGACAGAAATAAAACCACCATATGTAGGATAGGGAAGG
>CAJFPJ010000063.1 GCA_904399395.1 uncultured Clostridia bacterium
GGTGCCGGTGGCCGGACTCGAACCGGCACGGTATCGCTACCGGTGGATTTTGAGTCCACTACGTCTGCCAATTCCATCACACCGGCGGAACGACTATAAGTATACCGCAAAAAGTAAAAAAAAGCAAGAAGAAAATTCAATGATTTTATCTTGAAAATTGAGAAAACCGGGAGCATCTGTTACATGCCCCCGGTTTTCTACAATGCATTTCAGCTAATCCTTTCTTCGGGAACTTCCAGCATGGTAATACAGTGCCTGGGACAGGCTTCTATACATTCACCACAACCAATACATTTAGTAGGATCCACAACTGCATGAAAATCCGTAACATGAATGGCATTATGTGCACAAGTTCGTTCGCATTTCTTGCAGCCAATGCAACCAATCTTGCATACTTTCATAGTGTCTGCACCTTTGTCGCAGTTTGAACAGCGTACTACAGCCTGTTTTGTGTAAGGGACAAGTGAAATCAGTCCTTTGGGGCATGCGGCTACGCACATAGAGCAGGCCCGACACCGAGAGGGATCCACCCGGGCCATGCCGTTGCATACTTCTATAGCTCCATAAGAGCAGGCTTTGGCACAATCTCCTAGTCCCATGCAGCCAAACTGGCAGCTTGTGATGCCTCCTGCCAGAAGGGCTGCAGCGGCGCAGCTTTGGATTCCCTGGTATTCCATCTTGTCGCTGGTAACATCATAGCTACCCATGCAGTGAACCAGGGCTACCTTTTTTTCTATAGAGACGCCACCTCCCAATCCCAAGAACTCTGAAATTTCGGCGGCGGTCTCTGCTCCGCCAGGGGCGCATAAACCCGGCTTAGCTTCTCCTTTGGAGAGAGCAGCAGCATACCCGGCACAGCCGGAATAGCCGCAGGCGCCGCAGTTTGCGCCGGGAAGCATTTCGGTGATAGCTTCGGCTTTTTCATCCTTTGGAACAGCCATAACTATGGAGGCGATGGCCAAGCCCAGGCCGGCGATCAGGCCAATACCAGCCACAAGAAGAACAGGGATCCATATTTCGTTCATGAAAAATCCTCCCTTCTCAGCCCAATAGATTGTCTACAAGACCCTGGAAACCCAGGAAGGAGACAGCCACCAGTGAAGCCGCGATCAGCGTTATGGGAAGCCCGCGCAGTGATTTGGGAATATCGCAGGTTTCCAGTCTCTCGCGCACCCCTGCAAAAAGCACCATTGCTACCAGGAAACCAACTCCGGAGCCAAAGGCATTTACCAGAGACTGCACATATCCAAAGGTGGGGTCGGCAGCCCCTTTTTCAATCACCAGCATCGTCACGCCCAATACAGCACAGTTGGTGGTGATAAGAGGCAGATAAATTCCCAAAGCGTTATACAGGGGCGGCATGAATTTCCGCAGCACGATCTCGATCAGCTGAACCAAGGCGGCAATAATCAAGATGAAGACAATGGTCTGCAGATATGTGAGATCCATGGGAACAAGGATATATGTATAAATAGGCCATGTAACCGCCGTGGAAATCACCATCACCACTGTTACAGCTATGCTCATACCTACAGCAGTATTAAGCTTTTTGGAAACCCCCAAAAAGGGGCAAATGCCCAGGAATTTATTCAGGATGTAATTTTCTGTGAGAATGGCCGCCAGAAAGATTGCCACGAGGGATTTTACAGTATCTGCGTTCATTTCTGGACACCCTCCTTTTCCTTCAGCTTAGAACAGTTTGCCGCCATAGGACAACCTGCGCAGCCAATCTCTTCAGGGGCCTTTCCATCGCCGGAAAGCTTGTTTGCCAGGGCGATCAGAAGACCAAATACAAAGAAGCCCCCAGGCGGCAGGATGAAGATGATGATAGGATCCATGAAATTGGAAAGCACGGGAATATCAAAGATGGTACCAGCGCCCAAAAGCTCTCGGATGATACCCATCAGAAGAAGGGTGGCAGTGAAGCCCACGCCCATCCCAAGGCCATCCAGAATAGAGGGAAGCACACGGTGCTTGTTGGCGAACATTTCGGCTCTTCCCAGAATGATACAGTTTACAACGATCAAGGGCAGATAAATACCCAGAGCGCTGTCCAGAGCAGGGGAATAGGCCTTGATAAACATTTGCACAATGGTTACAAATCCAGCGATTATAGTGATATAGGAAGGAATGCGGACCTTATCTGGAATGATGTTTCGCATCAAAGATATAACCGCGTTGGAACATACCAGAACAAATGTTGTAGCCAATCCCATTCCAATGGCGTTGCTGGCAGCTGTGCTGACGGCTAGTGTGGCACAGGTGCCCAAAACAAGACGCAGAACGGGATTTTCTTTGATGATGCCTTTGCTGAATTCCTGCCAAAGGCTTTTTTCCTGTTTGGCCATTATGCTCCCTCCTTTATCTTGTTATATTGCGTGATGGCCGCATTTACGGCTTCTGTTACAGCGTTGCTGGTGATGGTGGCTCCCGTCATGGCATTGATTTCGCCTTCACTGGCTTCGCCGCTTTTGATAAGGGTAAAGCCGTTTTCCGGAACGGTTTGCTTATATTGATCCTTGAAGGCGTCTTTCTGCGCGTTCATGCCCAGCCCCGGTGTTTCATCTATAGAAAGGAAAGAAATTCCGGTAACAGTGCCCTCTGAGCTGATACCCGTCATGACCTTGAGCTTTCCGCCGTAGCCGCTGGCCTCTGTAGTGAAGATATAGCCTACCACAGAATCACCGTCTTTTGCCACATAATAGGAGCCTTCCTCATCGCCGGGTTCGAAGGTTTTTCCTTCCGGGCACACAGCCGCCCGGGCGCTTTGCTCTGCCAGAAGACTCTGATTAGCGATCTGATCCTTTGTGAGAAGGTTAGTTCCCGCCAGAAGAACCGTAACAGCAAGGCAGATGACGAAAAGAGAAACGGCCGGGCGAAGAATCTCTTTTGGATTAAGCTTCATGTTTTTCAGGCTCCTTTCCAAAAGGTTTGGGCTTGGTGGCCCGTTCAATCAGGGGAACCAGGATATTCATCAGCACAATGGAGAAGGAAACACCTTCCGGCATAGCCCCGAATGTACGAATCAGTATGGTCAAAATGCCGCATCCTATAGCATAGATGATTTTCCCTTTAAAATAGAGAGGGGAGGTAGTATAGTCGGTAGCCATGAAAATAGCTCCCAAAAGGAGTCCGCCAGAAAGAAGATCTAAAAGGACGTCTCTACCCAGCAGAAGGGAAAATACAGCCACTGTGCCCACATAGCAAAGAGGAATAGTAGGGCTGATGACCTTTCTGGCAACCAAATAAATACCACCCAGAATAAGGGCCAGAGCACAGGTTTCTCCCAGGCATCCACCCCTGGCTCCCAGGAACATATTGAGGTAGGAAGGAATCTGCTCCAATTTTCCTTCTTTCAGAAGCCCCAGGGGTGTGGCAGAGGTCATAGCATCAGAGGAGGCTTTATACCAAAAAGGAATCACCCAGTTGCTCCCGCTCATGCTGGCGGGGAAAGAGCTCATCAGAACGATTCTAGCTGTCAGAGCCGGGTTCACAAAATTCTGGCCGATGCCACCAAACATTTGCTTTACCACTACAATAGCCACCACTCCCCCGAAAGCAGCAATGAGAGGGTTGATGTTGGCTGGCAGATTATACGCCAAAAGAAGGCCGGTTACCACAGCGCTCAAATCCTGAACAGTATTGGGCCGCTTCATTACCTTCCGGCATATGTATTCACAGAGCACACAGGAGAGAACGCTTACGGCGATGATCATTAATGCATTCCAACCAAATAGAATGCACGCTGCCACACCGGCAGGAATCAACGCGATAATTACATCCAACATGATTTTTTGCGTGTTGGTTCCGCCGCGCATATGAGGGGAGGATGATACGATCAGTTTTTTATCCATCACTTTTTCCCTGCCTTTCGAATCATGGCTTTTCCCATCCGGATGGCTTGTACCAGTGGCCGGCCGGCGGGACAGTTATAAACACAGGTTCCGCATTCCATGCAGCACATGATTCCCAATTTTTCTAGCTGTTCTGTGTCCTTGAGTGCTGCGTATTTTTCAAGCAGGGTGGGGGAAAGGTGCATGGGACATCCCGCCACACAGCGGCCGCAACGGATACATTGGGTCGGCTCGGGGAGAAGGGAATCCTCTTCGGCAAAAGCCAGTATGCCGTTGTTTTGCTTCAGGATAGGGAGCTCGTCCGTTGTAACAGCCAGCCCCATCATTGGCCCGCCCATGAGGATTTTTCTGGGAGGTTTTTTATAACCGCCGCAGAAAGAAATCACTTCAGATATTTTGGTACCGATGGGAACAATCACGTTTTTGGGGTATTCCACAGCGGAACCATCAATTGTTACTCGTTTACGGACAAGGGGCATACCGGTTTTCAAATAGTGGGCGAGGAAGGCAACAGATGTTACGTTCATAACGAGACACCCCACATCGGCAGGGAGTTTCCCCATGGGGATAACTCGCCCGGTGCAGGCTTGCACTAGAACCTTCTCGGCTCCCTGAGGGTATCGGGATTTCAGTGGCAGCACCCGTACAATATCTTCCGGGTCATTCTGCTCATTATCCGCTATTTTTTGCAGGGCCTCGATTACGTCGGGTTTGTTGTTTTCCACCGCAATGATGACCCGCTTTAAATTCAGCAGATCCCGGAGGGCGTATACGCCAGAGAAAACCTCCCAGGAATTTTCCAAGGCTTCCCGGTGATCGGCTGTTATGTAAGGCTCACATTCGGCCACGTTGACAATCAGAGTATCCAGATGCTTGTCTTTGGGCACATTCAACTTTACGTGGGCTGGGAATCCAGCTCCTCCCAACCCGACAAGGCCAGATTCACGCACAGCCTTAACCAGTTCCTCGGGCGAGTTAACCTCCGGCGGTCTAAGATCGGGGAAAGGCTTCATTTCTCCGTCGGAATCGATTACGACGGCTTCCGTGAACTGTCCGCCTGGCAGCATAACTTTTGTTATGCCACTAACGGTGCCGGAAATGCTTGCGTGGATGGGAGCGCTGACATATGCTTCTGAATCGGCTATTTTCTGCCCTACCAGGACGGTATCCCCTTTTTTAACCAAGGGTTTGCAAGGGGCTCCCACATGCTGTTGCATGGGAATCGTCACTTGCGATGGACATGGCATCACAACCGTTTCCATCTGCGCCGTGTTCTTATGGTGGGGAACATCGGCGCCGCCGTGGGTACGGTAGGGCTTCTTCGGAAATGTAAGCTCCACTTTTGTTACCTCCATTTTAAGGCTTCTGCCGCCCCTGCGGCAGAGGAATTATATTGAGAACCGGCAGTATGACCCGCAGCACGAGGCCGGTCAATATGCCGGACAATACACCAAAAAGAATGAGCCAGGGAATATAAAACGCTACAGCAGGCGAGGTCAGAAGAGCAGCTACACAGAGCTGGGCACCATTGTGGGCCAGAGAGCCTAGAATACCTACTCCACACCACCCAAAAAGCGGGGGATCCTTACGGAGAAAAAGCCACATGAGGAGTGTACTGCAAATGCCGCCAGAAAGGCTCATGAGCATAGCTATAGCACCCCTGGTCATGCCGGCAAACAAGCCCTTGATTAGTGCGATGCAAAGGGCGGGGAGTAAGCCAACGGATTGGGCTGCATACATAGTTGCTATATTCGAAAGCCCCAGCTTGGCGCCGGGAGGAAGCACCGGAATAGGAGGAAGCAGATTTTCTAGAGCAGCAAGAGCCAGCGCCAAGGCCCCAAGTATCCCTGTAAAAGAGACCTTTGCGGCAGGTGATGCAAGTCGGATTCCTTTGTTCTCAATCCGGTTGGTTTCTATAAATTTAGAAGGTTTCATACTGCCTCCTTAGCCTGTGATACCGTCGTATCCATTTGTCTCTCCCTGGGAAGAAACGATGCGGAGAGATACCCTGGCTGGCAAGCATACGGCGGCTTCTCCCGGTTTTGTGAGTTTCCCGGTGCGCACACAGATCTGATCTGGGCAGTCTGAGGAAAGAAAGGATGCAGCACCCGGCTCCAGAAGGATCTGCACGTCTATTTCGCCGGGAAGCTGCAGAATCTCCTCTTTTTGTATCTGTGAAAGAGCATAGCGCCCGACTTCAATGCCGTTCTGTTCGATGACAGCCATACCATCGGAAGGGGATAGGAAAGACTGTAGGAAAAAAACGGCTGCCAGAAGCAGACAAGCAAAAACCAACAGAATATCAGCCCGGCGGAACAACTTATTCCGCATAGGTAAATTCCTCCATAACGATCTGGAAGGAGTCTTTCAGGCCAGAAGTCACTCGCACTGTGCGGTCGTCTCGGATAAAAATCCCTTCCGCATCATACTGCTCCAGAAGTTCCATGCCTTTTTCCTCGCCCAGCACAAAGCAAGCCGTGGAGAGGATGTCGCTTAAGGCGCCGCTGTCAGATACAATCGTTACGGAAACAAGACCGTTTTCAACGGGCATTCCGGTTTTGGGATCCAGCAGATGATGATAGGTTTTCCCCTCTTGAGAGAAGGTCTTTTCATAGGATCCAGAAGTGGAAAGAAAGCCACCCTTTAGAGAGAGTGTACCCATGGCCGTCTCGCCGTCTTCTTCTGAGTAAGGATTGCGTACAGCAATTTCCCAGAGAGAACCGTCAGGCTTTTGACCATATGTCCCCACGCTTCCTCCTACCGCGATGATTCCACAACTGATATCTGATTCCTTATACACGGCTACCGCGGCGTCACAAGCAGCTCCTTTTCCGGCGCTTCCCAGATCTACCGCCATATAATGGTTGCGGAGGGAGGCAAGATTTTGTGTTTTGTCGATTCGTAGGTTTGTATAGTCTATGTATGGAAGGTAGGTTTCCAGATCGTTTGGGGAAGGAACCTGCGGATCCTCGCTGTCAAAATTCCACAGGCGGGAAATTGGCAAAATGGTGGGATCATATGCACCGCCGGAGTCTTCTGCCACCTGAAGGCAGAGGGCGAGCAGCTCTGTGGTAGACGGATCGATCTCCACCCACTCAGAGCCGGCGTTATCATTTATAGAGGCAATATCGGAATCCTCCACCCGCCAGGAGATTTTGTTTTCCAGCTCTGTGATGGAGGAAGCAGCTTCCCCCGCGGTATCTTCCGCCCCTTCTCCATATAGGGTCTGTTGAATGAAGGAGCCCATAGCGAAACCTGTTGTTTCATAGCGAGAATCTCTATAGCCATACTGCCTCCAAATCCAGATAATGACGGCAATCAGCACAATCAATATGATAGAGAGGCAGAGGACGGTTTTCTTTGAATAGATTCGGCTGTTTCTTTCTTTCAATCTCTTCCTCCGTTTCTCAAGGCAGATATATTTGGTGAGGATCCCGTTTGCAGCCGCTTGCGCCGCCGGAAAGGGGAGACACATACTATCTGCATTTTAGAATCCGTTAACTTGTATAGTATAGTGCTTTTAGATCAATTTTATGTTCTAAAAGGCAAAATATATGGAATTATACAAGCACTGTAAGAGGGTTTTTTAGATCACTTCAGAATTCCTTGCAGGGAATACTCCTGCATGGTATAATGTGCGCGGAAACTTTGTTTCCGCGCAAGTCGAATCTCAAAACAAATCCAAAGGGAGTTGTTTCAAGATTCGTAGGCGAGGCTACGCGGCACAGGCCGCTTTCATGGTAAGTGTGCGCAGGAACTTTGTTTCCGCGCAAGTCGAATCTCAAAACAAATCCAAAGGGACTTGTTTCAAGATTTGCAGGCGAGGCTACGCGGCACAGGCCGCTTTCATGGTAAGTGTGCGCGGAAACTTTGTTTCCACGCAAGTCGAATCTCAAAACAAATCCAAAGGGACTTGTTTCAAGATTCGCAGGCGAGGTTGCGCGGCGATAGATGAAAAATATTGTGAAAGAAGACGTAGGCTTTTCGATATAAAACACTTTAATGTATTCTGAACCGGTTTGTTTTTGAGGGGAATCGGTGAATAGCGGCGAGTGTATTGCGAAGAGAGAAGATATTTCTCGTTTGTGGTGATACCATAGAATCAGGTCGGGAGATATGCTGAATTTTTGCTGGTGGATGTGGGAAGGTTGCTGTGGTTTCTACCTGCATACAAAATCTGGCAAAACCTGCGGCTTGTCCAACTCAAAAGCTGTAAGTTACTAGGAATATATACAGGTAATCGAGAATGTTTGGAGGATAGTGGAATATGAGAATGCGAAATAAACCCTGGGCAGGGCCAGAGCTTGATGCATGTCCTTTTTTTATCCGCCGGCCGGCGGATATGCTGGGGAAATGGCATAGCTGGTTTACAAAGACGCAGCCGATCCATCTGGAACTGGGTTGCGGAAAGGGATGGTTTCTGGCGGAACTTGCACCCAAGCATCCAGAAATCAACTATGTGGGAATCGATCTGAAGGATGCGGTGCTAGCGCCGGCTAGACGGGTGATTGTTTCTTCTTTCGGCGAAAGGCCTGTGGAGAATGTAGCGCTGACAGCTCAGGATATTGAAAGACTCATGATGGTGATGGATGAGCGGGATTCTGTGGACCGGATCTACATAAACTTCTGCAATCCGTGGCCAAAGCCCAGGCATTATAAAAGGAGGCTTACATATCCTACTCGACTCATGGACTACCGGAAGCTTATGAGGCCGGGTGCAGAACTTTGGTTTAAAACGGATGATATGCCACTTTACAAGGATACCCTTCGTTACCTTGAGGAAAGCGGATATCGTATCTTATGGCAGACAGAGGATCTTCATAATGCAGAGGATGCGGAGGAAGACATGCGGGCTATGACTGAGCACGAGAAAATGTTTTCTGAAAAGGGAATTCGCATTAAAGCGCTGCGAGCGATTCCGGAATGATCATCAGGTTGCAGCATAGAGTTTTGTAAAAACTTCTTCTTTCCCAGGCGGAAAAACTGCTGGAAGGCATATGCATATTTTTTTGTGCATATGGTTTTCAGAGGGAAAGGGGGAGTTTTTAATGTATATTCTTTTCCGAAAACATGCCGCTCGGGGAGGAATTGCTGCCTTTCTTGCCGTATTGGTTATTGGTGGCATATGCATCCAGTCTGCTTTTGCGGATTCCGGGCAGGAAAAGCAATTTATCCGGTATGTGGAATTCAATCCTACCTTTTCTGCCATGGAAAGGGCGTTGGAATTGGATATACGTTCTCATGAGGAAGAAATTCCTGTAAATTGGGTGGATCTTCTTGCCATAGGTACAGCTTCCTGTGGTGGGAATTTTTCCGGTTTTTCTCTTTCTTATCTGGATAAAACAGCCCAGCGTCTCCAGCAGGGAGAAACGATTGAGGAAATCACCCGAAATATGCCCTATTACGCCTATTACAGGGAAGCTTACGGTGCTGTGCTGGACGGCCTCGTGGGAGAATACGAGGTATATCTTCCTGATGAATCGGGGCAGGGGGGCAGTTGGAAGCGAAGTTACGGGCTGAAAGCTTTTTCTCCTATTGCCGAGGGGTGGTATTATGAAGGCTATGATGATTTCGGGCAGAGTAGGACTTACGGCTACGCCCGCCGTCACCTGGGGCATGATATGTTGGGATCTGTGGGTACTCCTGTTGTGGCGGTGGAAAGTGGCCGGGTGGAGGCGGTGGGTTGGAATCAATACGGAGGCTGGCGTATAGGAATTCGCAGTCTAGATGGAAAGCGGTATTACTATTACGCCCATCTCCGAAAGGATCATCCGTATACGCCCCTTGCTCAGGAGGGATGCTATGTGACGGCCGGTGATGTGATCGGGTATTTGGGCCAAACCGGTTACAGCCTCACGGAAAATACCAACAATATTGAGATCCCGCACCTTCACTTTGGGCTGGAGCTTATTTTTGACGAATCTCAGAAAGAAAGCGATAATGAAATCTGGGTGGATGTTTATGCTTTGACGCGGCTTCTTTCCAGACATCGGTGCACGGTGGTACGGGACGAAGATACGGGAGAGTATAAAAGGGAATATGCCTTTCGGGAGGTTCAGACGTCAGAGGATTGAGAGGCAGAATAATGACTGGCTTGTATTTGTAAAAGTATATGAGAAAGCGAAAAGAGGCGCGTTGAACGCGCCTCTTTTCGTAAAATATGGGAGGATTCATTTGTAAACCAAGGTGGGAGCAGCAAATCAGTGAATTTCAATCCGGTGAGAAGCAGGGACCTCTTCCGCTTGTTTTGGTAGCGTCAGATGAAGAACGCCGTCTGTATATCGGGCCGAAATCTGGTCGGCTTGGATGCCGCTGATATCAAAGCTGCGGCGAAGCGTACCATACCGGCGTTCCCGATGAATATAATTTTTTTCATCTCCGTTTGTATCTTCTTTGTGTTCGGCAGAGATGGTCAAACGGTCGCCGTTTATATCCACGGAGATTTCCTCTTTTTTAAATCCGGGAAGATCGGCGGTCAGTTCATAAGAAGTACCGTTGTCTACAATATCGGTCCCACCGAAGGCCGAAAAGAAATTGTCACCAAAGCTGTTGAATAAGCTCCGGCCCAATGAATCAAAATAAGAGAACATATCGTTGTCTCTGCGGTCAAAAGGCATTAAATCAAACATACGTCATTCCTCCTGAAGATATCGATGTATAAAATTGATATAGGGGTTATCTTTTTCCTGCTGCCGCTTTGGTGCAAATCTTCGCGGCAATATATTGGCACACGGCAGGCTCACATCCTTTCGATTCCTGAAAGGAAGAGTCTTACGACTTTAGGGGAAGTATCCCTGGTGCCGTTTCTCTTTCTTTCATTGATTATAGTATACGGTTCAATTATTAAGAATGTGTGTATTTATCTGGTATATTTTATTAAAATTAGCAGTCTGTTTAGTAGAGTGCTAATTTGTGCAAACGAGGTTTGATCTGCTTTATTCTCAAGCAGACCGAAGGATTTTCTTTCCTTTTTAACGAAAAGTATGGTACAATACAGACAAAAGAGAACGATTTTTTAAGGATTTGCTGTATGGCAAAACCAGAGGAAGACAAATAAAGAAAGGGGGCTGCTTTTATGAAACAAAAAAGGATATTTCTGATAGTGCTTGACAGCCTTGGTATCGGAGCTATGCCGGATGCAGATGAATATGGGGATATAGGAAGCAATACTCTTGCGGCGGCTCTCTCTCAGAAAGAAGAACTGCCGAATCTGCAAAAATTGGGGCTTTTCAATATAGAGGGAGTTTGTTGCCGTCCTCCGGCAGAGAAACCCTTGGGCGTCTATGCCAGGATGAGGGAACTCTCCCAAGGAAAGGATTCCACCATTGGCCATTGGGAGATCGCTTGCTTGCCCTCCTCTAGGCCGTTGCCTACCTATCCGGAGGGATTTCCGGAATCTATCCTGAAAGCTTTTTCTGAGGAAACAGGCCGAGGGATCCTCTGCAATAAACCCTATTCAGGAACGGATGTGATCCGGGATTATGGGGAAGAGCAGCTTCGCACCGGAAAATGGATCGTCTATACTTCGGCAGACAGCGTTTTTCAGATAGCAGCCCATGAGGAATGTATCCCTCTTGATGAGTTGTATGCGGGCTGCCGGATTGCCCGGAGGCTTCTTACAGGGAGGGATGCCGTAGGCAGGGTTATTGCCAGACCCTATAGTGGGCAATACCCTCATTTTGAGAGGACGGCGGGCAGGCATGATTTTTCGTTGGATCCTCCGGGCCCAACTATGCTCGATAGTCTGATGAAAAAGGGACTCGATGTTTTTTCTGTTGGAAAAATTCAGGATATCTTTGCGGGGAGAGGCATCACCAAGGCATTTCCCACTTCGGGAAACACAGAGGGAATTCAGATAACGTTGGAACTGCTTAACGAGGATTTCTGTGGCCTGTGCTTTGTAAATCTGGTGGATTTCGATACTCTTTACGGACATCGGAATGACCCAGCAGGGTATGCAGCTGCTCTGCAGGAATTTGATAAAGCTTTGCCGGCACTGCTGCAAGGACTTCGGGAGGAGGACCTTCTAATGATAACGGCGGATCATGGCTGTGATCCCGTTACCCCTTCTACAGATCATTCCAGGGAATATACGCCTTGGCTGGTTGCCGGCCCCGGCGTGCAGGAAGGTGTGGATTTGGGAACACTTCCCACATTCTCCGATATCGGTGCTACGGTTCTGGAATATCTGAATGTGCCTGAAGAAGGGCTTCCGGGCACTTCTCGGCTTAGTTACATTCTTCGGAGTGACAGGAAAATCATTTAAAATACCGGAAAGAAAGGAGCGAATGATATGCAGACAACAACCCCTCATAACAGTGCTTTACCGGGCGATATTGCGGGAACGGTCTTAATGCCGGGGGATCCTCTCCGGGCAAAATTCATAGCGGAGGAATATCTGGATGAGGCTAGATGCTTCAATACAATCCGGGGAATGCTAGGGTTCACGGGATTTTATAAGGGAAAGCGCGTCTCAGTGATGGGAAGCGGTATGGGCATGCCCTCCATTGGAATCTATTCGTATGAGCTGTATCATGTGTATCAGGTGGAGGCCATTATCCGGATAGGAACGGTGGGAGGTCTTCAGCCTTCTCTGCTGCTTGGGGATCTTCTGATCGGAATGGGGGCCTGCACCGATTCTAATTATGCGGATCAGTACCACCTTCCGGGAACATATGCTCCCATTGCTGGGTGGCATCTTCTCCGCCGGGCTGCAGAAGAGGCGGAGAGACGTGGCTGCAGGTATCAGGTGGGGAACCTGCTTTCCTCTGATGTTTTTTACTGCGACGATATGGAAGATCTCTCTAAATGGAAAAAGATGGGTGTTCTCGGTGTGGAAATGGAGGCTGCTGCCCTCTATATGAACGCTGCTCGGGCGGGAAAAGAAGCCTTGGCTATTTGTACGGTTTCCAATCAGATTGGCTGCGAGGGTTTTCTGCCCGTGGAAAAGCAAATGGAAACCTACCGCACCATGATGGAAATTGCTTTAGAAATTGCAGAGAAATAAAGGCAGAAATGTGGGCTTCCGGCAGGATAGAAAGAAGGCGGTAATATGGAGATTCGCAAAATTTTACAGGCGGTGGATCACACTCTTCTGAGCCAGACGGCCACCTGGGAGGATATTCGAAAGCTCTGTGAAGAGGGAATGCGGTATAAAACGGCCAGTGTCTGTATTCCCCCTTGTTATGTAAAAAGAGCCTGTCAATATATAGACGGCCGTCTGCCGGTATGCACGGTGGTTGGTTTTCCGAACGGTTATAGCACCCCCGCTTCAAAAGCGTTTGAAGCACAGGAGGCTGTGGCAAACGGAGCTGACGAAATTGACATGGTGATTTCCCTGGGCTTGGTGAAGGATGGCCGGGACGATTTGGTTCTGGAAGAGATCCGGCAAATAAAGCGCGCCTGCGGAGAATCGGTGCTCAAGGTAATTGTGGAGACCTGTCTTCTAACAGAAGAGGAAAAGATCCGTATGTGCCGTATTGTGACAGAATCAGGGGCGGATTTTATCAAAACCTCCACGGGGTTCTCATCGGGGGGCGCCACTTTTTCAGATATCCGGCTGTTTAAGGCGCATGTGGGCTCTCATGTGAAAATCAAGGCTGCAGGCGGTATCGCCAGCCTGGAGGATGCGGAACGATTTCTTTCGCTGGGAGCGGATCGGCTGGGAACCAGCCGGGTGGTGAAGCTGATTCAGAAGATGGAAGATTCCTCTAAGGGGGAATAGGCATGGAGAATTGGAAAATGCGACTGAACGAGCTGGCTGCTACGGCTTTGAGAGCCCGCAAAAACAGCTATGCTCCCTATTCCGGCTGGACGGTAGGAGCGGCCCTGCTGGATACGGAAGGAAACATATACACCGGCTGCAATATTGAAAACGGGGCTTATGGCCCGTCCTGTTGCGCGGAGCGGGTGGCTTTTTTCACAGCTCTTGCAGCTGGAAAACGTACTTTTTCCGCTATAGCTGTGGCAGGAGGAGCAGAAGGAACGGAGCCGCGGCAATATTGCCCTCCCTGCGGCGTATGTCGCCAGGTGATGGCAGAATTCTGCGGGGATGATTTCCCAGTGATTCTGGTGAAGGGTAAGGAGGAAACCATTATACGGACTTTAGGAGAGCTGCTGCCGGAGCGGTTCCATCTGGCTGTTTTCGATGCGGATACGGGCTTGGGAAAGGAGAGCGCTCAATGAGGATGTATGATATCCTTTTAAAAAAGAAGAGAGGGCAGGAGCTCAGCGAAAGAGAACTTCACTTCTTTGTGGAAGGTTATACGAGGGGAGAAATCCCGGATTATCAGGCAAGTGCGCTTTTAATGGCCATCTGCTTAAACGGAATGACCGAAAGGGAAACGACTGACTTAACGATGGCCATGGCGGAATCAGGGGAAATGCTGGATCTTTCTTCTTTGGAAGGGATAACGGTGGATAAGCACAGCACTGGCGGTGTGGGAGACAAGACCACTCTGATTGTGATTCCCATCCTCGCCAGCTTGGGCCTGAAAGCTGCGAAAATGTCGGGTCGAGGCCTAGGCCACACAGGGGGCACCATTGATAAGTTGGAGTCCATCCCTGGTTTTTGCACGGAACTGAGTCGGGAGGAATTTCTTAAAACCGTAAAGAAAACGGGTGCCGCTATAGCAGGGCAGACAGGCAATCTGGTGCCTGCGGATAAAAAGCTATACGCTCTTCGGGATGTAACGGCTACTGTGGAAAGCATTCCCCTGATTGCTTCCAGTATCATGAGTAAAAAGCTGGCGGCCGGCGCGCAGTGTATACTGCTGGATGTAAAGGTCGGCAGCGGCGCTTTTATGAAAACACTGGAGGAAGCAAAAGAGCTTGCACGTGTTATGACAGAGATTGGGAACCGCGCCGGACGGAGGACCGGGGCTCTCATCACCAATATGGATCGTCCTCTGGGGTATGCCGTCGGCAATGCCCTTGAAGTTGCAGAGGCCTGTGAGACCCTCCGTGGAAGAGGGCCGGAGGACCTTACAGAAATCTGTATCCGGCTGGCTGGCGGTCTGTTGCAGCTTGCCGGATTATGCAAAGAAAAAGAAGAGGCTTGTGAGTGGGCGAGAGCCCAGCTTAAAAACGGTTGTGCTTTCGCAAAATGGAAAGAAATGATTGCTGCTCAGGGAGGAGACGCGCAATTTGCTGAAAATCCTAATAGGCTCCCAAAGGCAGAAAAAAAGCTATTTCTTTTTGCAGAAGAGGAGGGATATATTGCTTCCTTGAATACGGAAAAATGCGGGGAAGCTTCTGTGCTGCTTGGAGCCGGGCGTGAGCGAAAGGGAGATCCCATCGATCCGGCGGCAGGTATCCTGCTGAAAAAGAAACCTGGTGATTTCGTGCGGCAGGGTGACATTCTGGCGGAATTGCATTTTTCGGGGAAGGTCGACCCAACTGCGGCTCAGGAGATTCTACAGAAGGCGTACTCTGTCTCCCTTTATAAGCCGGAACTATCGCCGCTTATATATGAAGATTTGTTTTAAACTCTAATACAAACAAAAGGGAAGCTCGGTCCAGTAGCACTGGAGAAGCTTCCCTTTTATTTTATTATAGTTGCACTCTTGAGTGAGATCTAAGTATCCCGAGTGAATAGCACAGGATCGGGCAAACGGTATATTATGGGTTTAAGCCTTCAAACTGCATGTTGTAATAGCTGGCATAGAGCCCATCCTTTTGCATCAGTTCATGATGGTTCCCCCGCTCTACGATACCTTCATCGCTGAGAACGATGATTTCATCTGCGTTACGAATCGTAGAGAGTCGATGGGCGATCACGATGGTGGTGCGATCTTTAGCAAGTTCTTCCAGGCTTTCTTGAATATGGCGTTCACTCTCGTTATCCAGAGCAGAGGTGGCCTCATCCAGAATCAAAATCCGGGGATCCTTCAGGAAAACACGGGCAATGGAGATACGTTGCTTCTGCCCGCCGGAAAGCCTCGCGCCTCTTTCTCCCACAAAAGTATTGTATCCTTCCGGCAGAGAAACAATGAAATCATGGATATTAGCCCGCTTGGCCGCTTCGACGATTTCTTCATCCGATGCTCCGGGTTTTCCATAGGCAATATTATCTCGAATGCTTCCACCGAACATGTATACATCTTGCTGTACGATCCCAATATTGCTGCGCAGGCTTTTCAGGGTTACGCTGCGAATATCCTGGCCATCGATTGTGACGCAGCCATCTGTTACGTCGTAAAATCGTGGAAGAAGGCTGCAAAGGGTGGTCTTTCCGCCGCCGGAGGGCCCCACAAGGGCAACTGTTTTTCCTGCCTCGATCTGAATATCTATGTGTTCCAACACATTTTCACTGCAGTCATAGCTGAAGCTTACATTCTTAAAGGCTATACGTCCCTCTACATTTTCCAGAGGTTTGGCGCCGGGAGAGTCTGTGATATCAGGTTGTGTTTCGAGAACCTCTACAAATCGTTTGAAGCCGGAATATCCCTTCTGAAACATCTCGGTAAATTCTACCAGAACCTCAATGGGATTGACAAAAATACCGATATAAAGAGCATATACGGCCAAATCAGCCGGATCCAGAGAGCCTTTGGCCACAAAATAGCCTCCCGAAACCAGAACAGTGAGATACAGCATTCCTTGAAAGAAATTGTTTCCTGCATGAAAAATTCCCATCCGTTTATAGTTGCGTTCTTTGGAATGAAGGAATTCCACGTTGCTACGGCCAAATTTCTTTCTTTCCAGCTCCTCGTTGGCAAAAGATTTCACCACCCGAATACCGGCGAGGCTATCTTGCAGGCTGGCGTTGACGGTTGCAATCTTTCTGCGGTTATCCATAAATACAGCCTGCATTTTTCCGTTTTGCCATACGCTGAAGAGCAGCATAATCACTGTTACAGCTGCCAGAATTAGCGTCATGGGGACATTGATGCACATAAGTAGCACAAAAGAGCCCACGATCTTCAAAAGGGAGATAAATACATTTTCCGGGCCGTGGTGGGCCAGTTCGCTGATATCAAAGAGGTCGGAAACCAGTTTGCTCATCATTTCGCCGGTGTTGTTTCTGTCGTAATACGAAAAAGAAAGGCGCTGATATTGGTCAAACAAGTCCTGCCGCATATTACTTTCCATCCGGGCGCCCATAACATGCCCCTGATAGGTGATATAAAACCGGCCCGCATAGCGGATCAGATACATAACCAGCAGACCGATACCAATGAAAGGAAGGAATTTCAGAATTGTTTCCGCGCCGCGCATGAAGAGATCCTTGGTCATCCAGCTGAGAATCTGGGGAAAAGCTAAGTCGATAATGCTGACGACCATCGCACAGAACATATCCAGGAAAAATACGCCCTTATACGGCTTATAATACTGAATGAATTTCTTGAATGTGTGCATGCCTGAATTACTTCTCTTCTTTCTTTATAAGGTTTCCGGCTCCGGATAGTCTTCACCGAAGGTTTCAGCAGTCACCCGGATCATTTTTTGCTCTTCCAGAGGCCGGTCGTTATAGTTGCGCTTAGTGGAGACAATGGCGTCGCAGACCTCTATGCCAGAGATCACTTTGCCAAAGGAAGCGTATTGGCCGTCCAGATGGGGAGCGTCCTCTACCATGAGAAAGAATTGACTTCCTGCACTATCGGGATGCATGGCTCTGGCCATGGAAAGCACCCCACGGGTGTGCTTCAGATTGTTTTCAAAGCCGTTTGCGGAAAACTCCCCGCGGATGGAATAACCGGGGCCGCCCATTCCGGTGCCTTGAGGATCGCCACCCTGAATCATAAAGCCTGGTATTACCCTGTGAAAAATTGTTCCGTCATAGAAGCCTTTATGAACAAGAGAAAGAAAATTTCGCACGGTATTGGGAGCTATCTCTGGATACAGCTCCACTTGTATAGTGCCCTTATTCGTTTCGATCGTTACGATGGGATTTTTCATCGTTGTTTCCTCCTTTGTTTATGTGGGTATCCGCCAGTGCTGCGGAAAATATAAACTGCGCGCACAGCGCGCAGTTTATTGCCCATTATTCCTACTCAGTATACCATGAAGTCGTGAAATCGCCAAGTAAAATAAAAGACTTCCATAAAAATAAGAAAAAGCCCTCAATACACCAGTTCAAAAATGCATATGCTTCAAATAAGGAGCTGGGGGCACATCCCTAAGAAGATCTTCAATAGAAATGCCAAAAAGCTGCAGAATTTTCATCAAATTGGAAACAGTAGGATAAGAACTCCCTCTTTCATAGGCTGCATATGCAGAAAGAGAAATACCTAGAAGTTTGGCCACCTGTGCTTGGGTCAGCTGAGCGCTTTTTCTTCGTATTCTCAAATTAACGGCTAAGTTTTTCAATGATTCTTCCTTTATCGACATTGTAAATACCCCTCCTGTTTTGACACTATTAGTTTACATATTTTAATAATAATTGATTCTATAAGTTTCTGTCAACAGGTTACAATTTTTGCGTGAGATAGCAACTAATAGTGGAGATGAAAAAGGATGCATGGACTGGGCCAGAAAATTTATATGGCAAGAAAAATCAAGAAATATTCCCAAGCTCAGCTGGCAGAGAAGATCGGTAAAAGCCGGGCAGTGGTCAGCGCATATGAAAATGATTTGAAAACTCCTTCCGGTGAAACGCTGATTGACCTGGCAGTGGTTCTGGATATATCCCTGGATTATCTTGTGGGGTTTGTTAACAGACGTTCTATAGTGGTAGAAGGGCTTTCAGAACAACAGATCGAAACTGTTGCTGGGCTTGTAACAGAGTATCGGGACGGAAAACGATATCCGGGTTTTACGGCCCGTCAAAAACAGCTTCTTACCGATATTATGGGAGAATTCGGTAAGCTTCCCAAGGGTAGGGAATAGAGTAAAAACGGGGAATGGGTTGAAATCCGTTCCCCGTTTTCCATAGGCGGTTTAGGCACCGGCCGTCCTGCAGTATCTTAAAGTAGGAGCTCTTTTTCACCTGTTTCGTTAGACCATGCAATAAGGCGAAGATTCCCCGATCTTTTCCGAATATAGGCGATAAGCCTTCCGTTAAAAGTGCGCCGGGAGGCCTTTGCGTAGGAACTGAGATCGTCGGGAGCTCCGTTTTCCATGCCCAGAAGTTGGCCGTCGCCTACTACATGCAGAAAAACTTCGGGTCCATATCCCGGCAAGAGGCGTCCTTCGGCATCTGCAGCAGAAATTTCCACCTGACAAATTGGGCAATCCTTCTGGGCTTCCCATGTATTCAACAGCAGTTTTGTGGGCTTTGATGCCGTGAAAAGACGATCCTCCACGACGGTTTCCCCTTGAGTGCAGATAGCCCGAAGCTCTCCCTCCTCAAAGGGGATCTTCCAGGCTGCTCTTCCACAGTCGTCTTCAGAAAGCTTTTGTGTTCCAAGACTTTTTCCGTTTAGAAACAACTCGGCTTCCCCGCAGTTCGTATAGCAAGAGACTGTGATCTCCTCACCTGTCTCCCAGTTCCAGGAATAGCTTTCTTCATAGGGCTTCCCACTTTTGCCTGTAGAGAGCTTGCAGAAGGGAGTATCTGTCCAAAGGGCCCTACGCTGGTACCATAAAGGTTTTTCGAAGCCAGCCAAATTTAGAATGCCTGCTTGGGAAATCCGGATAGGCCACCCTCGGGCTTCTCCCAGAAAATCAATTCCCGTCCATAAGAACTGTCCGCAGATATATGCATTATTTTTTACAAAGAGCCAAGCTCTGGCATCGGTGGAATTTTCGCTGCCATAGATCACGTGAGGATATTTGGCGTGATCCTCTTCATACAGATGTTCTTTATAATTGTAACCCACTATATCAAGCGTCTGTGCGTAGCCAGTCTGATTGGAAAGCTCCGGAAAAGCAAGCGCCGAGGTGACAGGTCTGGTGTGGTCATGTCGTTTTACGATTTTTACCAATTCCGCCGAAATTTTTGCGAGCCGCTGGGCGTTAGGTTTATTGGGATCATACTGTCTTTCCCGCTGGGGTTTGTTAGCGTCGTTGTTTCCTGTCATGCTTTCAAACAGCGGATGCACATACGGGTCGTTGGGATAATCAATTTCGTTGCCTATGCTCCACATAACCACCGAGGGGTGATTCCTATCTCTGAGCACCATCTGAGTGAGATCGCGTTCGTGCCATTCGGGGAAATTTTCTGCATATCCATAGTGTTTGGGTGGATATACATTGTGGCCCTGCCACCACTTGTTTTTGCAGCCTTCCCATTCGTCAAAGGCTTCATCCATTACCAGAAAACCCATTTCATCACAGAGAGAAAGGAGTTTTTCATCCGGTGGGTTATGGCTTGTGCGGATAGCATTGGCACCGCAGTCCTTGAATTTTTGAAGACGCCGGCGCCAGACCTCCGAAGGAACAGCCGCCCCCAGGCAGCCTGCATCGTGGTGAATACACAGGCCCTTTATTTTAGTGGAAATACCGTTCAGGAAAAAGCCTCTATCTGCATCGAAATGGATGGTACGGATACCGATCCGGTATTCTTCCCGATCCGTTTCTTTTTCTCCCTTATATGCCCGGCAGACAAGGGTATACAGAGAGGGGGAATCTGGGCTCCAAAGGTCGGGTTGTTGAAGAACTAGCTCTGTATTTCCGCAGGAGGAAAGCCGCTCTGTGTATGCGGCTTTTTTGCCGTTTTTATCCAGCAGGTGAAACTGCGTTTCTGCTTCTTTTTCCGTCAGTTCCCATTGAATTTGGAGAACCGCTTTCTTTTCATCAGCTGTTTTTGTAAAGGCAAATATACTGTGCTGCACAAAATGGCAGGGGGATTTAACAGCTAGTGTTACATCTCTGTAGATACCGCTTCCGGTAAACCAACGGGAATCAGCCAGATCGTTGTGTTCTGCCCGCACAGCTAGAACATTTTCCCCGGGAACTATAAAATCCGTAATATCATAGGTAAAGGTGCTGTAACCGTAAGGACGTGTTCCCAGATAATTGCTGTTGATCCAAACACGGCTGTTTTTGTAAACGCCGCCGAAGGTAACATAGACATGTTTCTGAGAAATATCTTCCTCTAAAGTAAAATGTTTTCTGTACCAGCCTGTTCCGCCGGCCAAATAACCGGTTCCGCTGCTGTAGCGGATGTCGAAGGGAAGTGAAACAGACCAATCATGGGGAAATTCTACGGTTTCCCATCCAGAATCGTCGAAGCCCTTGTAAAAAGCTTCATTTTCGTCTCCTAGATGGAACTTCCATCCGCTGTTGATAGGAATATCCATTCTTTTCCTTCCTTTCCATACTATATTATTTATAGGTTCTTCATCGCCTGTTATGGCGCTTGTTCCGGTCGGTATTATATGGAGGGTATGGCGCATGAAAACAGCTAGCCAAATGTAATTTCTATTTCCCCAAAAGTATAGAGGAATAGGGAAGGGTTGTCAATGTGGTTCCCAGCTGCTATGGGAGTGAATTGGATAGTTTTATGAAGAAAAATGGCCTTTTTATAAAGGCTTCTTTTCGCTCTCTTTTTATTAGAAGAATTCTATGGTATACTGAATTATACAGATTTTCCAGTCTACAGTCTGATCTTGCTTTATTATTGATGTGCAATAGATCTTTGTCTGAAAGACCGCGCATCTGTTAAAAACCGAAATACGTAGAAGAATGAAAGGGGATTGCTTATGAAATATATATCTTGGAACGTAAACGGCTTGCGAGCATGTCTGAATAAGGGGTTTGAGGATTTCTTCAGGGAGTCGGAAGCAGACGCATTCTGCCTGCAGGAAACAAAACTGCAGCCAGGTCAGGTGGAGCTTTCTCTGCCTGGATATCATCAGTATTGGAATTCTGCCGTTAAAAAGGGATATTCTGGAACAGCGATTTTTGCTAAACGGGAACCGCTTTCTGTCAGCTATGATATTGGAGATGAAGCCCATGTAGGAGAGGGGCGCAGCATTACGCTGGAATATCCCGATCATTATCTGGTGACAGTATATACCCCTAATGCTCAGAGAGAACTGGCGCGTATTTCCTACCGAATGGAATGGGAGGACGCCTTCCGCCGGTATCTTCTGGAGCTGGATGCCAAAAAGCCCGTGGTGATCTGCGGAGACATGAATGTGGCCCATCAGGAGATCGATCTGAAAAATCCAAAGACCAACCGGGGAAACGCAGGCTTCAGCGATGAGGAACGGGGAAAGATGACGGAACTGCTTTCCTCCGGCTTCACGGATACCTTCCGGTATCTGCACCCGGATACGACGGGCGCTTACAGTTGGTGGAGTTATATGTTCCATGCTCGGGAAAAGAATGCGGGCTGGCGAATTGACTATTTTCTAGTATCCGATAGGCTCCGCCCCCGGATCCGAGAAGCAAATATTAGAGCCGAAATTATGGGAAGCGATCACTGCCCCGTGGAGCTTATTCTGGAAGGATAATATAATGCGTCCTATAGGATTTTTTCAATATACAGCTGAAAGAAAAGAAGCGCACTTGCATATTTTGCAGCGCGCTTCTTTTCTTGTTTATGAATCCATTTCGCAGCAAAACGCAATAATCCTACTTCGGTTAAAACAGCTGTAGCCCCTGTTCCTCTTAGAGATTGTGAGCCCTTTGCTGAAGAATTCGATATTTTTTAGGAGTGCAGGCGAAATGCTCCCGGAAGACTTTGATAAAATAGCTGATATTTGTGAAGCCCACACGGTAGCAGATTTCCGTAATAGGAAGGTCTGTCTCGGAAAGCAGAGTGGCCGCCTGTTTCATGCGATAAGCACCGATATATTCTACGGGGGAAGTGCCTGTAACGGCCACAAAGAATTTATAGAATGTGTCTTCGCCCATATATAGAAGATCCGCCAGTTCTTTTATGTAGATTTTTCTGTGATAGTTCTGTTCAATATATGTGAGGGCTGTTTTGAGCCGCTGGATTTTTTCCTGTGTCTGTGTACGGGAAAATTGGTTTGATACAAAACAGAGGGAATCTGAAGAAAACAGTTCATAAAACAGCTCATAAATAAGGCTGATGGTAAGCAGCTGAAAGCCGGTTTTTTTTTCTGTGTATATAGTATACATGCGGCGGAAGCAGGATAAGATTTCTGGATAGTGGGGCATATCTGGGCCGATGAGGGAGGCCAAATGCACATCCCCATCCAGAAGGCTTTGCAGAAAACTGCCTGCACCATGGTCGTTCTGGGGGAAAACCTGTTCTGCAGAGATCAGGAAGACATATACTTCACATTCGCGGGAAGGATTTTGTTCCCCATAATGAACCTCATGAATATTGACAACGCCTATATCTCCCTCTTGAAGAGAAAGGCGCCTGTGATCTGCTATAAGGGTAAGTTCTCCTTTTGACATATATATAAATTCCAACTCTTTATGCCAGTTGCAGTAAATAAGCTGTGGTTTTTCCCTGCTTGTCATTCGGAAAACCGTCAGAGGCAGGCCGATAGAGTTGTGAGTATCTTCATAGACTGATCGCATGGGATATTCCACCTTTACGAAAAAGCAACATTTTTAGACGGAAATACAGGAGTATTCAATCTAATATTTACGATATAATTATATCAATTTCTATACACCTGTAAAGGAGGATGTTTGTATGACCCGGTTTGAGAAGATGAAGCGGGATTATATGACCGGCTGGAAAACCTGGAACAATGAGAGTGTTCTTTCCTATGTATGGATGCCGGAGGGGATCGGTATCAGCCTTGGAATGAAGGATTATCAGTATGAAAAAATACTGGATACAGCATTGATCGGACAGTCGGAGGAAGAGGGAGTTGTTACCCCCTACGCCCACGCTTATGATACTTCCTATACAGAATTGAAGCTGGATTGGCTTCAAAACACCATTCGTGTTGCGACCGCTCTGGATGGTGAGGATCTGGTGGTCCTTGTTACACCGGAAAGAAGGCCCTTTAAGAGTTCTTCCTTGATTATAAGCGGGGGAAGCTTTTGGAACAAAGGTGGAACAGTGGAAAGGGATGAGGACGTTCTGCTTCTCAAATCGGGGGAAAAATCCATCCCTGTATATATGACCAGCCCGCATACAAATGAGCTGTTTGTCCGCTGCACGAACCCTTATCTGTCAACGGAACTGAGCGAAGCTGTAGGTATCAGCACAGGGCGGAAGAGAAGCCTGCAGGAGATATGTAATATCATAGAGCATCAAAAGAAAAATTGGCAGAAGCATAAGGAAACATACGGAGAGCTTTCGGAAGCCTACAACGCCATGCAGACCTGCCTTGCGTGGGATACGATTTATAATCCGCAGGATGACACCCCCATCACTACGGTGAGCCGGCTTTGGAACAGGCGCTGGGGAGGCTATGTGCTCTTTTGCTGGGATACCTATTTTGGTGCCCTGACACTTTCTATGGGTGCAAAGGAGCTCGCCTATTGTAATGCTGTGGCTATCACAAGGACACATACAAAGGATGGTTTTGTACCGAATTTTGCCTGCCAGAATGGATTTAAAAGCTACGACCGTTCCCAGCCCCCCGTAGGTTCTATGGCGTGTTTGATGCTCTATAAACATTATGGTGACACATGGTTTTTGGAAGAAGTATACAGCGATTTGGTGCGGTGGAATCAGTGGTTTTTTGAAAACCGTTCCACTAAGAACGGCCTCCTGGCCTGGGGAAGCGGCACCTATGAGCCCATCACAGGCCATGCTCTGGAGCTCTATGATGTGCACGACCGGCAGGGAGCAGCTTATGAATCCGGATTGGATAATTCCCCTATGTATGATGATACACCTTTTGATGAAGAGAGGGGAATCCTTCTTCTGGAGGATGTGGGCCTTACGGGCCTGTATATCGAGGATTGCCGTTGCCTGGCTGAAATTGCATCTGTTCTGGGGGATACCCAAAAAGCCAGAGAGCTCTCTCGCAGAAGAGAAAAGCTGGAAGAAGCGATGGAACAGCTGTGGGATGAAGATTTCGGCATGTATCTGAATCGCCGTGAAGATACAGGAGATTTTGAATACCGGCTTTCTCCCTTTCATTTCCATGCGCTTTTTAGCTCAAAGGTAAGCGAAGAACATGTCGAGAGGATTCTGAAGGAGCATTTTTATAATCCCAATGAATTCTGGGGTGATTTTATTCTGCCTTCTATTGCCCGTAATGATCCGGCATTCCCTGAGCAGACCTATTGGCGCGGCCGCATCTGGGCGCCTATGAATTTTCTCGTCTATATGGCTCTTCGATGCCATGGATGCGGTGAAGCCAGAAAGGATTTGTCTGAAAAATCTGTAAAGCTCATTTTGCAGGAATGGCTGGAAAAAGGCCATGTCCATGAAAATTATGATCCGAATACCGGTGAGGGCTGCAATTCTGACCGGAGCGACAGGTTTTATCACTGGGGTGGTCTACTCTCATTTATTGCCTTGTTGGAAAACGGATATTACAGCGGTATGTGAGGGTTTAAATGGCTGTATATAGCCAATGTTCTTGTGTTTATAAAAAGGCCTTGCTGCTTTCGCAGCAAGGCCTTTTTAAGATGGACTGAAAGATGAGCATATTACAAGGTAACACCGTTTTCCCGCAGAAGAGCCTGGGCAGTTTCTATAGAATCTACCCCTTCTTTATTCTTTATAGGGGCGAATTCCTTGTTTCTTTCTACTTCGAAGGGCAGACAACTCTCCATAAGGCGGACCATATCCAACACGAGTGTTTCAAATTTATAGCCATTGGGTTCTTCCGGATGGCAAAGGCGTCCTTCTGCATCTAAGCAGGGAATCTTTTTTTCTACCTTGTGGAGGGGAAGGGTGTTATGCAGGAGCTCCTCCAGTTTATCTACGCGAAAGAGATAATTCAGTGTGACGCCGAAATTATAAAGCAAATTTCCATCATCATCCCGGAGATGAATCATATCCTCTGTCATTTCATAGTATTCCACAATAGAGGGATGCTTATCTTCCAGGCAGAGGACGCCAACCCGTTCCATAGGGGAGGCTTTGCGTACAACTTTTGCGCCGCAGGTACATCCTGAGACTATAGTAGCACCGACAAAGCAAGGATCTGCAATTCTCTGCAGGACATTGTCTACGGCGAATATATTCAGCCATTCGATCCCCTCGGCATGGAGAAGCGGAAGAAGGCCCGACTTTACCATGGAGGAGAACCAACCGCCGTTTCCGTTAGGCGAAAGAGCCAAGCGGCCTTTTTCTTCCAAGAGCAGACGCCCGTCGTAATCCACCGCAGGGGCCATTTCTTGAGTAAAAAAGTGAACGTGGCTCTCGTCATATCCGAAATATTCATGTTCCTTAAAAAAGGTTACGGTTTCTTTTCTGTTCTTTTCGCTGGTCATAACGAATAGATGAATCCAACAGTCTGCTTTGCGGACGACGTCCATCAGGTTGTGAATTAGGCATTCAAAAATAAATAGTTCCCTTGTAATACCGATATTCACAGTGCCTTTAGGGCCGTCGTAGCCCAGTCGGGTTCCCTGACCACCGGCTAGAAGTACAGCTCCGATTTTTCCTTCCCGGATCGCCTGCAGGCCTTTTTCTGTATATTCTGCCTTTTTAGTTTCGATTTCAGGAAGCTCCAGAGCCCCCAGCGGTTCAATTTTTCCTTTTGTCTCAGCAGCTCTCTCTCTTTTTGCCAACGTAAGTATATTCCAGTCTATCTTTTCGATCTGCTTCAGCAGGGAAGCCTGCTCCTCAGGCGAAAGAGATGGGTAGTATGCGAGCAAATGCTCCTGGCCCTTTGCCTGTAACATCTGTAAAATCTCTTCGTATCCCATGTTAGACGTTCTCCTTTTCATAATATTTGTAAGTGGAGGGAAACGTATATAAGGTAACTGAAATAAAAACACAGAAAAGACCGACACAGAAAAAGCCCGCATCGGCCTTTATAATGTATCCCATCAGGGTTCCTTTTTACCATCGGGAATGATTTCTTTCTGCTGATTCTGTAGAAGGTCTCGAATTTCCGTCAGAAGGAGTTCTTCCTTTGTAGGCTGGGAAACGGGCTCGGATTCTTTGCATTTTTCATCCTTTTTATGAAAACGGTTGATACACTTGATTGCCAAAAAGATGCATAGGGCAATGAGAATGAAATCCAGCGATGTCTGTAGGAACACACCGTATGAAACCGTAATGGGGGAACCTTCTGCTCCCGGAGGGGTAATGACCCATGCCAGCGTGGAAAGATTGATGCGCCCCGTTATGATAGAAAGCAGGGGCATAATCAGGTCTGATACAAGGGACGAAACAATTTTGCTGAAAGCTCCGCCGATAATCACACCTACAGCCATATCCAGCACATTGCCTCGCATAGCAAATTCCTTGAACTCGCGAAGAAATTTTTTCATACCCATTCCTCTTTCCATTCCCACTGCTGCATAGTCCCCTATCAGTTAACCGGGATTTCAGTTATAGTTATTTCTTTGCTTACCAAGAGTTTTTCCAGAAAAGCTTCTAAAGAAGAAGCAGAATTTGTATCTCCAAATATGTCTGCTTGTATAAAGTAAGAGGAAGCCAAAATTAGGCCGTTCTCTTGGGGATAATACGTCACAATGGCTCCATAGGAATTATCGAATGCGAACAGAAGAAGAGATGTTTCCGCGTCTCCCTCAGCTTCGAAGGCCTCGCCAATGGATAAAAGACTGGAAGCTGCTACCATTGTTGTGCCGGTTTGAGCGGTTATCATACTGGGAATACTTGCAAGGAACTTCTTTTCCAAGATATTTCCTATTTCGGGGGAAATGTCTTGGAACATTCCCCGCGAAATAGTCGTATATAGTGGTTGAGAGAAAACAGCCTGATAAACAGCCTTTGGGACGGTATAGTCGCCATTCCCAATCTCAGTCACTAGTGAAGAAATCTCTGCCATTCCATATGTTTCTGTATATTCCTTGGATTCAGCCATCCGGTCCATCTGGTTGATAAGCCGAAGGCCTTCTTCTTTATATGAAAGACGTTCTCTGCTGGGAATTCCCAAAGCACAGGAAGAGAACAACAGACATATTGACGCAGCAAGAATAAAAACAAGGGAAGGATGCATTCTTTTCATCATTAAAATACCTTCCTTAGTCATTGATAGTATAGTTTTTATTCTACAGGAGATACCTCTTCATTACAAGTATTCTTTTGAAGATTTTCCCGGGCTACAGCTAACATGAGTTTTATGCGGTTTTCCTGATTAACCTTCGTGGCGCTGGGATCATAATCGATGGGCACGATGTTGGCCGCAGGATTTACAGCCTTGATTTTATGGATCATCCCTTTGCCGCAGATGTGGTTGGGCAGGCAGCCAAAGGGCTGGGCGCACACGATGTTTTCATACCCTGCTTCTGCAAGTTCCAGCATTTCGGCGGTAAGTAGCCACCCTTCACCCATTTTGTTACCGTAGCCGATCACACCCTTAACAAGCTTCTTAATATGGGCATAGGTGGCTGGGATCTCGAAGCCTCCCTCGCTGCGGAGCACCTGGCAAAACATATTTTGAATTTTGGTAAGATATTGGAACAGCCAATTCACAACCGTATATTTGATTTTGCTCCCGCCATAGAGCTTAATATCCTCCAGCCGGTTATCTACCTTAAAGAGAAGAAAGTTCATCAGGCCGGGAACATTGACCTCACAACCTTGTTCAGCCAAAAAGTCTTCCAGATGGTTATTGGCGAAGGCCGCATATTTTACATAGATTTCTCCTACGACTCCTACTCGGATCTTGGGAACCCTTTTCACTGGGATCTGGGCAAACTCCCGCACAATAGCCCGCAGGTTACTTTCTTGCTCCTTCAGACTCATGCCGTCATTGTGATTGAATTGACCTGAAAGGGATTTTGTCCACCGGTTTACCAGTTTTTCACTCTGCCCCGGGTTTATCTCATACGGCTTTACCTGATTATGCAAAAGGGTGAGCATATCGCCGTAAACCATTGCGGCAGCCATTTTCCGGATGATGGAAAGACTCAGGCTGAAGCCGGGATTGCTTTCAAGTCCCGAAAGATTCAGGGAAATAACGGGGATCTGATCCAGATTAGCTTTATGAAGAGCTTTGCGGAGAAGATGAATATAGTTGCTGGCCCGGCAGCCGCCGCCGGTCTGGGTGATGATTAAAGCGGTGCGATCCAGATCGTATTTTCCGCTGTGCAGAGCGTCCATAAACTGGCCAATAACAAGAAGGGCTGGGTAACAGGTGTCGTTATGAACGTATTTGAGTCCTTCCTGCACAATATTGGGGCCGTCATTAGTGAGAAGCTCCACTGTATATCCGCAATTGCGGAACACGTTTACGAAAAGCTCAAAATGAATCGGCAGCATCATGGGGCAGAGAATGGTATATTCCTTCTTCATTTCCTTCGTGAAAAGAAGACGGCCGTTTTTATCAAATTTCAGTTCAGCCATGAATGATTCCTCCTTATTGCTCCAGGGCTGCGAAGAGACTGCGTAAGCGGATTTTGACCGCCCCCAGGTTGGTGATCTCATCAATCTTGATCTGGGTGTATATTTTTCCGTTTTCCTCAAGAATACTGCGAACCTCGTCGGTCGTGATGGCATCCACACCGCAGCCGAAAGAAACTAGCTGCACAAGGTTCATATCCGGCTGATCGCCTATATATTTTGCAGCGGCGTAAAGTCTTGCATGATAGGTCCACTGATTGAGAACGTGGGTGCGGAAGCGTTTTACCCGGTTGCTGAGCACATCCTCAGAAATGACGGCGGCGCCCAAACTGGTTATGAGCTTATCGATACCGTGGTTGATCTCTGGATCCAGATGGTACGGCCTACCGCTGAGAACTATAATCGGCTTCTTTTCTTTTCGAGCGGATTCGATCATTTCTTCTCCCTTTTCACGAATTCTCCGGAGATAATCATCATATTCCTCATAGGCTGCCTGTGCGGCTTCCGAAACCTCTGGTAGCGTAAAGGAAGCCCCCTCTATATGTTGATTGAGAATATTGAGGATTTTTTTCGGGAAATCCTTCTTTCTGTGAATTCCCACATACTCGTGAATGAAATTCTTGCCTTTAAGAGCAGCGGTATTGGCCGCTATAACCTCAGGATAGTAGGCCACCACAGGGCAGTTATAATGGTTATCGCCCAGATGCTCGTCAAAGTTATAGGACATGCAGGGATAGAAAATCGTATCCACCCCTTGCTCAATCAAGGTCAGCACATGGCCATGCATCAACTTTGCCGGAAAACATACTGTATCGCTGGGAATAGTGCTTTGCCCCTTAATGTAGAGTTCCCGGTTAGAAAGGGGAGAGGTGACTACCTCGAATCCCAGCTTTGTAAAAAAGGTATGCCAGAAAGGCAGAAGCTCATACAGATTGAGACCCATGGGGAGGCCGATCTTCCCTCTGGGGCCGGGAATGGGCTTATAAGAGAGAAGTTCGCTGAGCTTGAATGCATACATATTCAGTTCTTCGCTATCCTTGCCGGAACGTTTTGTAACCGGCTTTTCACAACGGTTTCCGCCTATAAACCGGCGGTTCCCGCCGAAAATGTTAACAGTCAGTCTGCAGTGGTTGTTGCACAGGCCACAAGAAGTGACCTTTACTTCATGAGAGAAGTTTTCCAGCTCTTCGAGACCGATCAGGGAGGAGGCAGAAGGTTGGCGGCGCTTTGCATATATAGCCGCTCCATAGGCTCCCATAAGACCTGAAATATCAGGACGGACAACATGGACGCCCATTTCTTTTTCAAATACACGCAACACAGCATCGTTCAGGAAGGTCCCTCCCTGCACGACAATGTTTCGCCCGAGCTCTTCGGGACTGGAGGCACGAATTACCTTATAAAGCGCATTCTTTACCACGCTAACGGAAAGACCAGCAGAGATATCCTCTGTGGTAGCGCCGTCCTTTTGTGCCTGCTTAACGGAAGAATTCATGAAAACTGTGCAGCGGCTGCCTAAGTCCACAGGCCGCTTGGCGAAAAGGCCAAGTTTGGCAAACTCAGCAATATCGTAACCCAACGTGTTGGCGAAGGTCTGCAAAAAGGAACCGCAGCCTGAGGAGCAAGCTTCGTTGAGGAAGATATTATCTACCGCACCATTTCGGATTTTGAAACATTTCATATCCTGCCCGCCGATATCGATGACGAAGTCCACATCGGGCAGAAATTCTTTTGCAGCCGTAAAATGGGCCACCGTTTCCACAATACCGAAATCTACGCCAAAGGCGTTTTTCAGGAGCTCTTCGCCGTAACCGGTTACAGCGGCAGAAGCAATGTGCAGTTTGGGGTAGGTTTTTAGAATGTGCAAGAGGTATTCTCGCACGATGGGGACAGGGTTTCCAGAATTGCTTTTATAGATGGAATCCAACAATTCACCGTCGCGGCCCAGAATTACCGCCTTAACCGTGGTGGAACCGGCGTCGATCCCCAGATATACATCCCCTTCGTAAGAAGCAATGTCTCCCCTGGGAGCCTTACAGGAATCATGTCTCTTTCGGAAAGCATCGTATTCCTCCTGATTCTCAAACAGAGGAGGAATGAAGAGAAAGGCGGCTGTGTTGCCATAATTTGCTATGTTCCCAAGAGCCTCGTTCAGATCAATGGCTTCCTCAGTTTTCTCACTGCAGAAGGCAGCTCCGAGAGCTACATAATAGAGTGAGTTTTCGGGGCATAGGCCTGTCTCCTTTAAAGCGGTGTCAAAAGCAAACCGCAGCCTGGAAAGGAAGGTGAGGGGCCCTCCCAGATAGAGCACCTTCCCGCTGATGGGGCGCCCCTGAGCCAGGCCGGCTATCGTCTGGTTTGCGACGGCCGCAAAGATGCTGGCACAGATATCGCTTTTGCGGGCTCCCTGATTTAAAAGGGGCTGAATATCTGATTTCGCAAAAACGCCGCAGCGGGACGCAATGGTGTAGATCTTTTCATAATGCTCCGCTTCTTCATTCATCTCATCTAAAGAAAGATGAAGCAGGGTGGCCATTTGATCAATAAAAGCACCTGTTCCGCCAGCACAGGTGCCGTTCATGCGCACTTCAAGCCCACCGGAGAGAAAGAGGATCTTCGCATCCTCGCCACCGAGCTCGATAATAACATCTGTATCAGGTGCCAACCGAGAGGTAGCTACACGGGTGGCATACACCTCTTGGACAAAGGGAAGATGGCAGGTCTGGGCGATACCCATCCCGGCAGAGCCTGATACGGTGAGCTGTGCCTTTTCTCCACGGAGAACATCCTTCTGAATTTTGGATAAAAGATCCGTCATTTTCTGTGTGATCTGAGAAAAATGCCGCTCATAAGATTGATATATGATAGTGTCTGCATCGTTTAGCACAACGCATTTAATAGTGGTGGAACCGACGTCCAGTCCGATTCTCATCATAAAAGGCCTCCTGTCTCCCGCCAACTCTCCAATGTAAAAGGCGAGTAATACTGTTAAAAAGTCCTGCCATATGGGCAAGCTTAGAGTCTATAGAAACTTAATCAGTTAATTATAAAGCGCTCTGTTGGAGAGTGTCAAGCATTCTTAGGAAATATTCCAAAAATCGGCGTTTGCTTTTAGAATGTATGCACAATTTAGCTTTAATAGTAGAATGAATTTTATGGGAGAAGCTGCCTGGTTTCAAAATCTTTCAAAAGCAGAGGATTTTGTAGCATCTATCTGATACGTATTATCAGATACATTATTTGCAAAATCATGCATTTTTGATAAAAAACGTTTTCTTAGAGCTAGAGATTCACAGCCCATTCTGGCCGGAACTTCTTCCGGGATTTCAGCCCTAGAAAGAGCCTGTGTAGCGGAAAAGCTTGCCAGAGGCCGTGTTTTATGCTATTATAAAATGCAGTCCTTTATATATAAGGTATGCGGATACAGAAGGGAAAACAGAGAGTTTTCAAATTTATTTTCCAGGAGGATTCATATGTCTGGCCATTCGAAATGGAATAATATTAAAAGGAAAAAAGAAAAAACAGATGGTGCCAAGGCAAAGATTTTTACAAAAATCGGCCGTGAACTGGCGGTGGCTGTAAAAGAAGGGGGCGGACCGGATCCTGCTTCCAATTCCAAACTGAAAGATTGCATCGCAAAAGCGAAAGCGGCTAACGTTCCCAACGATAATATTGAAAGGATCATTCGTAAGGCCGCTGGCGACAATGACGGTGCCAAATATGAAAATATCACCTATGAGGGATACGGCCCCAGTGGTGTAGCCGTGATTGTCGAGGCTCTCACTGATAACCGGAATCGTACGGCTGCGGACGTGCGCCATTATTTTGATAAATTCGGTGGGAATCTGGGTACTACCGGTTGTGTTTCCTTCCTGTTTGAAGAGAAGGGCGTCATTGTGATCGAAAAAGAGGGTCGCGACGAGGATACAGTGATGGAAGATGCTCTGGAAGCCGGAGCTTCGGATTTTCAGGCGGATGAAGATGTGTTTGAAATTTCCACTCTTCCGGATGACTTCAGTGGCGTCCGAGAGGATTTGGAAAATAAAGGCTACGAATTTGTTTCTGCGGAAGTAGAAATGGTTCCCACAACATATACTACACTTGCTGATGAGGAATCTCAGACCAAGATGCAGAAGCTTCTGGACGCACTGGAGGATAACGATGACGTGCAGAATGTCTGGCATAACTGGGATGCTCCGGAGAGCGATGACGACGAAGACTGATTTTGCTGCACGAAGGTTTCTGGCAGCGCAGGAGGGACGCCTATGGCTGATATTAATCAATTATGTATGAATTGTATGTCTTCTCTGGAGGGGAAGAATGTCTGCCCTGTGTGCGGCCACAGTGTAGAGGAGCCGCAGTCTGCCAATGCGCTGGCCCTGAAGACAATTTTGCAAAATCGGTATGTTGTAGGAAGAGTAAAATCTTGCAATAGCGAGGGAATCACTTATATTGGGTATGATACGGTGCTTCACGCTCCCATTGAGCTGCGGGAATTTTTTCCGGCAACACTTTGCAGCCGGGCCCCCGGTGGCACAATTCTTGTGAATTCCGGCAGTGAAGTAAGATATGACGAGTGCCTTTCATACTTTCTCAGCTGTTCCAGAGAGGTGGCCCATGTGCGGGAGTTTCCTGCCATCACCCAGCTCTATGATATTTTTGAAGAGAACAATACGGCGTATACAGTGGCGGAATGGGTGGAGTCCATCCCTCTTCGGTATTTTGTGGAGCGCAGCGGCGGCTCTCTCAGTTGGAATGATGCCCGGCAACTGTTTATGCCTGTCCTTTCTGCGTTGAGTGCTATCCATTCCACCGGCATGAACCATTTGGGCATATCTCCGGATTCCCTTCGGATCATGCAAGATGGCCGGATGAAGCTGACGGAGTTTTGTATTCCTGCCGTTCGTATGACCGGCAGAGAGCTTCCTGCGGATCTCTATGCCGGCTGTGCTGCCCTGGAGCAGTATTTGCCTGGGGTATCGGCCGGGGAATATACGGACGTGTATGGATTTGCAGCTTCTCTCTTTTTTGCGCTGACAGGCGTTATGCCGAAGCCTGCTATACAGCGTAAGGAGGATCCCAGGCTGTTGATTCCCAGTTCACTTCTGAAGAGTATTCCGCCACATGTGATAAGTGCTCTGGCGAATGCACTGCAGGTTTCCCCCGAAAACAGAACATCTACTTTTGAACGGCTTCGGGCAGAGCTTTCTGCTTCTCCCACCGTCACTATTGAAACAGCGAGCCTGCAGCATATACCGCCCGTTTATCCTTCGCAGACGCCTCCACCGGTGAGAAGAAAGGGTAGTGTTCCTCCTTTTGTTTGGGTGCTGGTTTCCTGCGTGTGCTGCCTTATTGTGTTGGCAGTAATTGGTGTGATCTGGATTTCTTCTCAGAATACTGGTGGCACTTCTTCTTCAGAGGTTTCTTCTGCCTCTTCTGAGGATTCCTCTGAGCTTACGTCGGAGATAAGCTCAGAGATCGATTCTTCCAGCGCAGAAAGCGCAGATATGATTGATGTCCCCAATCTGGTAGGGCAGAAATATGAAGATGTAGCAGAAGCGGCTAAGGGGAAAGAGTATCAGGTCCTTACTGCTGCCAATAGGCAGTTCAGCGACACAGTTCCTGAGGGAAGTATTATTTCCCAAACACCTGAGGCTGGTGATGGGGCAAAAATGTCTAAAGGAACAGCGGTAGTGGTGGTGATCAGTCAGGGGCCTGCTATCCGCGAACTACCGGAAATAGAGGGGATGGATTTGGCTGCTGCTTCCACTGCAGTGGCTGATCAGGGTTTTGTTCCCTCTAAGGTGGAGGAATACAGCGATACTGTAGCAGCTGGCTTGGCCGTGGGATATCAAGGAGTCAAGGCCGGTGATGAAATGCCTTACGGTTCCCAGGTTTTGATTGTCATCAGCAAAGGGCCGGATCCTTCTAAATCTGAATAATTCGGTATAGATATTTTAAACAGGGTGTTGTTGTTCGGACAATGCCCTGTTTTGGTATATATGAAACCCGGGAAAGATGATATTCTGGGTGGATAGGAAAGGAAGGGATTGGTATGATTCAAACGACGCTTTGTTACTTGGAAAAAGACGGAAGCTATCTTATGCTACACCGGGTCAGCAAAAAAAACGATGTTAACCACGATAAATGGATTGGAGTAGGCGGCAAATTTGAGCCGGGAGAAACACCTGAGGAGTGCCTTTTGCGTGAGGTCAGAGAGGAGACAGGTCTCTCTCTGGTGGATTATAACTTCCGGGGCATCCTGACATTTATATGCGATAAGCAGGAGCCGGAGTATATCTTTCTTTTTACTTCATCTTCTTTTACAGGAGAGCTGAAGGAATGCGACGAGGGAGTTCTGGAATGGGTGGAAAAATCGAAAATTAAAGATCTAGAACTCTGGGAAGGAGATAAAGAGATGTTCCGCCTTCTGGAAGAGAGAAAACAGGTTTTTTCTCTGAAGCTTCGCTATGAAGGGGATAAGCTCCTGGAGTGCTCAGAATGGGGAAGGTATGAACACTGAACGCCGGAGAAAAGGCCCCTGTTTAGGCGTGGTGGTAAATAAAGGAGGAGAATATAAAAAGTGTGCATATCGGGAAATATACGATTGGATTTCAAGAGTGTATAATGCCAAGGTCTTGTATTTCACCGATTGAATTTCCCGGGAGAGGCAGGCATTTCTATAAAAAATAAATATCCCCCGGCGAATGAACTGTTCCAGAAGGAATAGACAGAAATAAAACCACCATATGTAGGATAGGGAAGGATTACGCA
>CAJFPJ010000064.1 GCA_904399395.1 uncultured Clostridia bacterium
ATCATCTTTCGTTTGCTACTGCCCACGAAATGATATTGAAAAGTAAAATTATCTCTAACTTCATTTTGTAATCTGTGTATAATTTCAAGGAGTTCATCTCTAATCGGTTTCCATTCTTCTTTTGGAACATACTCGAAATTGTGCATAATCATAATATCTCCTTTTATCCCAAGCCGTCCAAATAGATTTCACTGAATCTAAATTTTATTAGTTTATACCTATTAAACGTAAATGTCAATGATTTTCAACAAATTTTGATGTTTTGAAAACAGCGAAGAGAAAGATGATGTCCATAATTAAAACGAACATCGGATTGTGACACCACAATCCGAAAAGAAGCCAAATATAAATCCTTGGGGCACCTTCCTTACGGAGAGTGCCCCAAAAGGTATTGTTTTTATTTTTCTCTAGAAGCCGCATGCGCAGCTTCCAGCCGGATAGCTTCCTTGGCGCGGAGCGCCTCATACAAAACACTGTTAATAGGCACAGGAACCTCATACCGACTGGCCAGCTTTAATAGCACTCCGGAAAAATCTTCCAACTCTGTTTTCCTGCCCGCTTCCATATCCTGCAGCATTGAAGTCTTGGCATCCGGAGAAAATGTCTCAATAAGCTTTTTGTATTCTTCAACATCCTCTTCCCTTAGATCCACCTTTGCCGCCTTTGCCAGGGCAAGAACTTCCTCCATTGCCCGGACAAATAACGCGTTGGCTTGCGGCACATGGGCGATCTGACCATATCGCGCTCCCGTAAGAGCCGACACCTGGTTGATACCCACATTGAGCATCCACTTTTTCCAAATTCCACGGATCATATCCTCGGGAATACGGGCATCGATGCCAGCCGCCTGGAGATACTCCCTTATAGAAGAAGCTTCTTCTGTAAGGGGGGAATTCACAGCTTTTCCAAACTGAATGATCCCATTCAGAGTATTCACTACCTCCCTGCCTGAGCGCACAGCATCGATAACCACAGTCAACCCATAAAACACACAGGCCTGGGGAAAGGCGGACTGCAGGCGATCTGTGGCAGTGATACCGTTCAACAGGGGGAGAATTTTTGTATCTGGCCCCACAAATGGCGCCATATCCTCCTGCGCCTCTCTGAGCTGGTAATTTTTTACACATACCAGAAGGAGATCTACAGGTTTTCCTTCCCCAGGTTCTGTGACAGGTGGATGGAATATTTTCCCATTATGAAGGATTCCCTCCCGGTGGAGCCGTTCCGCACGCTTTCCGGAGGCTATAGCCGTAAAGTTTTCTCCATACGCTTGATACAACAGATCCCCATATACCACTCCAATGGCACCCATTCCAATCAGCCCGCAAGTCTTGATTTCCATGTTTTCTGTCTCCTTACTGTAATGCTTTTTGTTCGGCCTAAAGACCGATATGGGACAGGAGCAGGACGGCACCCTAGTGCCGTCCTGCTCCTGTATGTAAACCGCTCGATTTCATATAGACTGTCTTCCCATCCATTTGCCCCGGAGCAAACGGATAATAAACACAAACATCCGGAAGATCCAGTCTGCAAACATTCCAAGCCATACGCCGAGCACGCCTAAGCCCAAGCCGCTGGCAAAGAGATAACTGCAGCCGATCCTGCACACCCACATAGAGAAAATGGAGGTCATCATAGTAAACCGAACGTCGCTGGCTGCCCGCAGACCATTGGGAAGTGTAAAACTTCCTGCCCAGAACAGCACCCCAAAGACATTGCACCATATAATCAGCTGAACCGCCAAATCCGTTGTTTCCGCGGAGAGGCCATAAAAGCCCACAATGGGTCTTGCCAAAAAAGTGACCACCACACAGAGAACTACAAGGCACAATTCTGAAAGGCCATAAAGCCTCCATATGTATTTTTTAGCTTGGTCGTAAGCTCCTGCACCCACACACTGCCCCACAATGGTGATCATAGCCAAACCGATAGCAGCAGATGGAATTTGCGTAAATGAAGATATATTGCCGGCCACAGCGTTGGCGGCCACAGCAATAGTACCAAAGGAAGTAACCAGACTCTGCAGGAGAACCTTCCCTATCTGGAACATTCCGTTTTCCAGACCATTGGGGATTCCGATTCCCAGAATACGCCGGATCATGGGGAAATCAAAACGGAAGTCCCGGCGAGAATAAAATTCCAAGAAAATCACGTGATGATGCTTACGATTCAGCAGCATCACAGTAACTACAACAGCGCCGACGATTCGGGAAACAAGCGTTGGAATCGCTGCCCCTGCAACGCCCATTTTTAAACCAAAAATCAAAATGGCGTTTCCGCTTATATTTATAGCATTCATTCCAATAGAGATAACCATGGAGACACGGGAATTACCCATGGAACGAAACAGCGCCGCACCGCCATTATAGATGCCTATAAAAGGATAGGACAAGGCAGTCCAGAAAAAATAAATGGTACAGTTAGCCATGACATCATCCTCCGCAGCCCCAAATATGAGCCGAAGAAGATGCTCGTTGAAAAGGATCGCCAAAAGAGCTACCACCGAGGCCAGAACCCCCACCGAAAGCATCAGCTGCCTGGCAGCAGCATTGGCATTTTTTCTGTCATCCCTTCCCAGATACTGAGAGGCTATGATGGAACCGCCCGTCGCCAGAGCAGAAAAAATATTGATCATCAGAATGTTAATCGAATCCACCAGGGAAACGCCCGAAACCGCCGCCTCACCGCAGCTGGAAACCATAATCGTATCCATCATTCCGATGGTAACAGCCAGAAATTGTTCCACCACCAAAGGCAGAATCAGTCTTTTCAAATCCCGCCTAGAAAATAATGCGCTATTTTCCCCTTCCACCGCAAAGCCCCCCTTTGCTTTAATCTTATCGTAATCTCTGAAATTGTCAAGCAGAAATAAACCTTTTCTGTTTTCTCTTGCTACTTTCAGAGCCGTATCTCCACTGGACCGGCAATTTGCATGGAGTCGGGGGTCACATAGCATTCCCTGGCCATAAGCTGCACCCCTTCTGATGCTGCTTCCCTGAGGGCTTCACCAAAAGCCGCGTGAGTTATATCATTAGGGGAAAAGAAACGCACATCTTTCATCTGAATCACAAACAAAAGATAAGCGTCATAGCCCGCCTGGAGGCAGCGGCAGAGTTCCCGGATATGCTTTATCCCCCGTTCTGTTGGGGCATCCGGAAAATAGACGACGCCGTTTTCCTCTAGGGTGACGCCCTTTACTTCCATAAAAAAAGGAGGTTCTCCCTCCCTTTCCCCATAAAAATCGAAACGGGAATCCCCATACCGGCACTCCGGTTTTAATAAGGTAACTCCAGGAGAAAACCCACCGGAGCGGAGCCATTCCTCTGCTGCTTTATTTGGTGCCTGGGAATCCATATTGATCAGTCTTCTCCCCTTCTGCACCGCCACCAGATCAAAAGCCGTCTTTCGATCGGGATTTTCTGCCGCGCTCAGGTACACACGGCTTCCTGGTAGAAGGAGTTCCCGGCAGCGCCCTGTGTTCTTTACGTGGACGGTCTCCCGCTTTCCATTGATCTCCACCTCTGCCACAAATCGATTGGGGCGGCTTAGAAAAATTCCTTCTTCTATATGCGTATACTGCACTCCCTTTTCTGCCTCCTTTTCACATCGCCTTTCAGCAGCACAAAACCGCCGCAGGCTTCCCCAGCCTACGGCGGTAGCCGCCTGTAATCTTTAAAAATTGGAACCGTTCCAACCCCAATTTTCAGTGGCCTCATACCGGACATACACCTGATCAGAGGAAATTCCCAAGATCTCTTTCAGAAGGTCACAGGTTCTAGCCGTCATCTTCTGCGAAGCACCTTTATCAACATCCCCGTAAAGCTTAATCTCTACAAAGGCCATCGGTTTTTCTGTTTTCCCCTGAAAGGCCATTCTGCAGTCATCCTCTAAAAGGAACATTAGCCAGCTTTCGCTTTTGCCCGGAAAAAGAGAGATAGCCTCCCCAAATTTTTCTCTAAGGCTCTTTTCTTCTTCTGCGCTAACTTTCTGATTCGTTTGTATATGGATGCAGGGCATCGCACATTCTCCTTTCTTGTTGCAAATACAGTGTGCAGTTTTTCGTATATTATTTCACAGGATTTGTTAAAACTCCTATCCCTTCGATTCCACATTCCACCACATCTCCGCTGGATAGAAACCTGGGGGGCTCAAATCCCATACCAACGCCAGCCGGGGTTCCCATAGAAATAATCGTTCCCGGCAAAAGTGTCATTCCCTGAGAAAGCTCGCTAATAACAAAGGGAATATCAAAAATCAGAAGAGAAGTATTGCTTTCCTGCCGCAGTTCCCCATTTACACGGCTCCAAATACCGAGCTTGGGAGGCCAAGTCACTTCATCTCTGGTGACAAGCCAGGGGCCCATAGGTGTAAAGCCATCCAGGCTTTTCCCAAAATACCATTGCTTATGACGCATCTGGATGGTTCTGGCACTCACATCGTTGAGCACCGTGTAACCAAATACATATTCCACAGCATCCTCGGGCGCCACATGATATGCCTCTTTTCCAATAATCACAGCCAATTCCGCTTCGTAATCCAAGCTGTCCACAATATCAAAATGACCGTCAATAGGCTCGCCGTCTGCCACGGCATTAGTTACTCTTTTGGAGAAATATACCGCATACGGCCTTTCGCCGTTGAATTCTTCTTTTTTAAAACGGGCGGATTCCTCCGCATGATCCATATAATTGATGCCCAGGCATATAATATCCTGAGAAGGATGTGGAATAGGGGCCAGAATCCGGATAGTCTCCAACGGCAGCCCCTTCTTTTCCAAGGCCGCCTTTGCAAGAGCAGAAAACTCTTCCCTGCTTCCTTTACCGATCAGCTCCTGCATGCTCTCATAGAAAACTCCTGTTTCCTCCGCCGGAATCACAGAATTTCCCGACGCAGAAAGGACGCCTATTTTTTCGGCTCCTCCTTGATTTTGAAATGTCACAAGTTTCATGTAACCGCTCCTTCCCCCGGCCCTATGTCCGGCTGTTTTCACATACTTTTTCCGGAAAGGCTCCTGTTTCATTTCAGAGTCACGCTGCGCTCTCTTCTCTCAGATCCTGCAACGCCTCTTGCTCCGTATCTGCGGAGAACAGAAACTTCCCGAATAAGTCAAATACTTCAATATGGCCATTGACAACTTTCAGCCTGTACTCCATACAAACACCTCATTCTTGTGATACAGTTTCTGTGGTTTCTCAAGATTTCTGTATCCAGTATAAGGCATTATGTGTACTATAAAACGGACTTAAAGTCTTTTTTTCGCCTTTAAACAGGTATTTTTACTATTTCTACTCTTCCTTCTTCTCTCTTATGGACCCGGTCTTAGCGGAAAAGTCCTCATTCTCTGCTGGCAAGAGGCCATAAAATGCAGCCACCTGCCGTAAATATTCTGTATATTCCTCTCGCACTCTGCTGGGGCCTATAAGCTCTGCTTTTTCTCCAAACCCAAATAGCCAACCGAAGAACAAGGGGCTCACCGCCACATGTACATGGACCTCAAAAAACCCATTTTCCACCTGAAAAATGCGAATATCCTTTCCAAACCGGTCAGCCACCACTCCCGCCAGAGACTCTGAAAAGCGGAGTGTCACAAGATCGTCTTCACCGCCGAACATTCCGAAAAGCTTTTCTGTATAGGCGGCCATATCCATCTTTTCAAAGGAATCCTTTCCATCTCTTTCTTCTTCACGCACTCGGATAGAAGACATCTTATCCACCCGAAAATGCTTAATACAGGCCGCTCTGGAATCATATGCGATCAGATAATAATTCTCATCATCCCAAGTAAGAGCCCAAGGGCTGACAAAATACCGACTTCCCGAATGCCTGTATTTTCTTTCCAGCCGACCCTTTTTTCCGGGCACCCATTCAAAATAGAGAAAATCCACCTGTTTTTCTCTGGAAATAGCTTCGTGGATAGCATCCACATTGTAATAGATGCTTTCATTCATCGTTTTAATTCGGTTTGTGACCCGCACCTGCCGCTGCAAATCCTTGGCCTGATGTATGCTGGCAAGGCTTTCCACTTTTCGGATCAACTCTCTGGATTTCTGCGCCGTTATGAACCTAGAGGATTGAACAGCATCCACCAAAAGTTTCAGCTCTGGCAGCTGGAACGTTCTTTCAGCGAGATAATATCCGCATTGACGGGCGGACGTTTTTTCAATCTCCATTCCAAAAGTTCGCAGGGCTTCCAAATCACTGTAGATGCTTTTACGTTCCGCCTGTATCCCTTGTTTTTTCAGGGACGTCATAATCTGCTGCATTGTCAGAGGATGCTCTTCATCGGTTTCTTCCAGAAAAAGCTGCATCAGATATAAAATCTTCATTTTTTGGTTGGCACCCTTGGGCATTGCCGTCTCCCCCTTTCAGAAAGATCTCACGCTAACAGAGCAAACTATACAGAGGGTATAAAGTTTCCTCCGTTTCCCCACTGCCAATCGCCACCTGCCGCCAGAGCAAAATGCGCTTTTGCAATCCCCATATCCACAGGTCGGAAATCTCCCATATCTGGAACACTTGCAAAAGCCCGCCCATCCATCCAGTGGAAAGTCACAGGTTGGCGGTTCACTGCAGAAGGAGCCAGAGCCGCACATTCCACACCGCGCAGGAACCAATCGGGTGGAGTTTCATCGCAACGGTACATCTGCGACAGGGATTTTCTTCCCCGGTGAACCATGCTGTATATGGCCTTTTCCTTCAACCCTCTTTGTTTCACCTGTCCTGCTGCGATTACAATATCCACTAGTTCCGGGGAAGTGGAAGGGAGCATATCCTGCCGATAGGTGCCACCGACCCAGCAGGTGCCCACCCCTCTTGCCGTAGCCTCCAGAACTAAAAGCTCACCGTAATACCCAAGCTTTTCCATATGATCAGCAGTATGATGGGCACCTCCTAGAAGGAAACCGTCCTCCACGCCGGAAAACATGCCGTAGCTGGCATGAAACCCTTTAAAGCAAGGAGCCAGCCCATGAGAAAGCCGGATCTCCACCTCTGCGAGGCCGCTGTATTGAACGGCCAGTTCCTGCAAATAGGAGAAATCTTCTTCTCCTATGGGCCCTATAAAGGATCTTCTTGAAACTCGGATGGCAGCGGCCTCCAACAGGTTCATCTCAAAAGCCCCTTTCATTCCAAACACATCCAGGCATATACCCCGTCTTCTTTCTGTTACAGTATACCCCACACGCTTTTTCTGCGCAATAGTAAAAAAGTCATTATATAAAACGGCTGGTAAAAGAAAAAACACCCGAACCACCGGGTGTTTTCCATTCCCTATCTTTACTTTCTACTGCTAAAAAACTTACACACAAAAGATTATTCTTCACCTTTCCAATCCACAGTTTCCTGCTCCGGCTGAGCTTCACTCATCAGGCGCAGCATCTCAAGAACACTGCGGAAACGGCGGGTTTCACCTTTTTCAGCCCACGTAATCGTTCCCTGCCAACTGGCATGCTGTCTATATTGCACATCAATCACAAAGGTTGCTTTTGTTTCTGCCTGCATAGGAATAATATTTGTATCTGCTGCCATTTCTTCTTCCGCCCTTCTACTTTTGATATTTTTACGTGAAGCTTTCAAAAAGTTCCTGGGCGTGAAAGCTTCCTGCGGCCCGCCGACCTGATTCAGCATTGAGTCGATACCCTCGATCAGTTCCCATTCATTATTAAAAAAGATGGATTTATGAAAATACCGGCTCGTCATAATGCCGGAGCACTCCGCGGGACGCTGCATACTGACTGTGCAGGATCCGCTGGCATAGGGCCTATATGACATTGCCTGCATAAACGCATCCCCCATTCCCAAACCTTACTTGTACTAATAGTATATCGTGATCCGGTCACAAATCAGTCACAAAAACTTTTCTATCTCTTTTCCCATGATAATTTTATTCAATGTGACTGCTTCACAAAAACCTTTTTGAATTTGAATGGGCCTCAATCCACCTCGGTCTACAATTCCACTGAAACTCTAATTGTATCCGGCTGTATGAGAGTCTGAATAAAGAAACAAATATATATGCAAAAATTTAACATAAGGGACTTCCATCATGTGTTATTTTACGAGAAAACTATCTTTTTCAGTTAGTTCACAAAGGGTTATCAAATATACCAAAGCATTCTATCTCTATATCTCGTTCCCCTAACATGGATATTTGTTTCGGATTTGCTACAGAATACTTACGATACCCTTACAATTTCTTCATCCCTCTTGCCAGTCCCCACGTATCTGTAGTAAGATGAGAATGTTCTTCATATAAGGAGCTGATAGAAACATGAAAACAAATAAACAGGAGCACGAAGAATACGAAATTCCGGAAACTACAGCCCCGGATTGTAATAGAAAAGCTTGCGCAGATGACGTAACCCCCGAAAATTCCACATCAGAAGCCTGTTGCCAGCATGGAGAAAGAACTTCTCATACAGATTCCCCAACATCTGAAAAGGAGGACACAGAGGAAGATAAGCGCTACCGACTCCGGCGTAAGATCGTCAGCGTGGTATCATTTGCAGTCCTCATTGCATTTTTCGCTGTCGTAACTATAACTGTGGGCAAACCTTTAATTGAAAAACTGGAGGATCCGGATGGATTCCGCAGATGGGTCGACGGGCACCATCTCTGGGGCCGCCTCGCTTTTATCGGAATGACAATTCTACAGGTTGTCGTGGCCGTCATTCCGGGGGAACCCATGGAGATCGGCGCTGGATATGCTTTCGGCGCCTGGGAGGGAATGTTCCTCTGCCTGGTAGGTGTGGCTCTGGGCTCCGCCATCATCTATGCCTTCACCAGGCTTTTGGGCGTGCGCATGGTGGAAGCCTTCATCTCCCGGGAAAAACTGAACTCCCTGAGCTTTATTCGAAACCATCGGAAACTGAATCTGATTATCTTCATAGCTTTTCTGATTCCCGGCACTCCAAAGGATGTGCTCACCTATTTTATTGGGTTGACCCCCATGAAACTTCATGTGTTTCTCGGTCTTTCGCTGGCGGCACGGATTCCCTCTGTAATCAGCTCCACCTTGGGCGGGGATGCATTAGGATCCCAAAACTATACTATGGCGATTGTTGTCTTTGCTGTAACCGCCGTCCTTAGTCTGATTGCCATCTTGATCTATAAACGGCATCCCGGAATGAAAGCAGAAGCCACTGTGTCAGTTCCCGGTGGGAAAGTAGAAAAAACTGTTAAGCATTAAAACATCTGAAAAATTTGCCACATACAAAAACTGCCTGGAAGCTACATGCTGTTAAGCTTCCAGGCAGTTTCTTTTTGTCTTCCCAAAATCTATCCACATTTTTTATTTCTGAACGTGTTCAGCAGCTTTAAAGCCATCTCCCAATACTTCAGTGGCCGTGCTGACAATCATAAAAGCGTTGGGATCGCTTTCATACACAACTCTCTGAAGCTTATGATATTCATTCTGCCGCACCGCACAAAGAAGAGTTTGGTTACCAACTCCGGAATAGGCCCCCACGCTATCTATTTTTGTCACGCCCCGATCCAGTTCCACCAAAATTCGATCGGCTACTTCATCTCCTTTTGCAGTGACAATGGTAACCATTTTTCCCACGTCTGCGCCATAGAGAACCACATCGATAAATTTCGTCTGCACAAACATAGCGACCAGCGCATACAGCGCAGATTCAATCGTCTGATAAGCAATCGCGCCGAATGCGATAATAATCACATCCGTTAGAAAAACAAGGCTGCTAATTTTTATATGCGGAAATTTTTTCTGCAGCACCAGGCAACTGATGTCCACTCCACCCGTAGAGCTCTCTCCCAAAAATGTGACACCAAGACCTATTCCGATTAAAGCGCCGCCAAACAGAGAAGCCAGAAGATGATCCCCCTGGTATTGCGGCATCTGCAGAGGCACCAGAGTATAATCATAAAAAACCGCGAACCCTGCCACAGACACAAGGGTTTTCACAATAAAGGGATGCCCCAGATAAAACCAACCCAAAACGAGAAGGGGCAGGTTCACCAGTGCCGTCACCGTCCCAATGGGAGCCCCTGTGAGATGATTGAGAATAGTGGCAAAACCTGAAACACCTCCGGGCGCGATCTGATTAGGCGCGGTAAAAATATACACCCCTAAAGCATAGAGCAACGTGCCCACAAGCGTGAGAAAAATATCCCGAACCGTAATTTTGTCCTTGCGTCCCTTTTCCAGTCTCATTAGGACACCTCTCTTTCACAAATTCATCTATATCTATCATATACTGAAATCATAAAAATAACAATTCCCTCTCTGCACCCAAATCTAAATTCACAGACTTAAGCTCTAAAAATAAAAAGCCCGGATTTTCACCCATCGACGAATGAAAATTCGAGCTTTATACGGAAACTGCATCAGGAGACCGGAATTTCAAACTCCTGTTCCCCTATATAGCCGTATCCTATCTCATATTTGCCAAATACAATTACAGGATTTCCCTTGGCATTGATATAAAAATCCGGATGTTCCGGCAATTCTGTAAAAGCATACTCTCCCGTATCAAGCCGGAAATAAAGTTCTTCGCCTTTTTCCTTTTCCCTTTCTTTCATTTCAGAAAGGATTACAGAATACGCCTTCTCCTTCCAATCCACTCCCAGCAGATCCTCCAGCGTGATTTCACGCCCTGTCCTCAAATCATAGTTATAATATGCGCATTCCCGGTAATAATTCGCACGAACCCAGCTAATCCAGACCATAAAGCTGAGCTGGCCCTCCGGGCTCGGCTTTACCTCATAATCTACACAAACTTCCATAGGAACATAATCAGCAGGATCTCCCCCTGTATCCAAATATGCTTCCCAATTGGCCTTGGCCTCATCCCGGGCATCCTGCAAAAGCTCATCCATACTGGTTCGGATCTTCTGATTAATTGTAGCTTCAAGCTCTGTATTCCCCGTATCTTTCAGTTCAGGAATACGCACATGGATATATGCCGACTCGTCTTCCTCTTCAAATTCTACAAATGTGCACACTTTGGCAAGAGGGCCCAGAACCGGAACGGAGGACACACTGTCTGCAAAAACAGCGTTTGTATTCACCAAGGTTACAAAGGCCGCACAGACCAAGGTAAAGCAGCATATACAGCCCTGCACAATCTTTTTTCGAATACGCCGTCTTTTCCACTTGGCTTTTCCTGTGAGAAAGGCCGTTTCTAACCTTTCCTCCAATTTTTCAGGAACTTTGATTGATTCATAAACCTCTTTGGCCGTATGTAAGTCCTTCAAGCTGAAATCTCCTCCCCCAGCATCGTTTTGAGTTCTTTCAGAGCCCTGTAAAGCCTGGTCTTGACCGTGCTCAGCCGCGCGTTTGTTACAACCGCGATATCCTCCAATTTCATTCCCTCGAAAAACCGGAGGAGAACCACTGTCCGCAATTTGGGATCCAATTGAAGCACCGCCTTATACAGATCCAAATTTTCATCGAAACGTTCTGTGCGCTCTTCACTTTGCATGCCTTCGAGATAATCAGAGGGAACTGTATACATCCGTCTGTTTCTGCGCAGCCAGGTCAGGCTCTCGTTTACCAGTATCCGATAAAACCAAGCTTTCATATTTTGGGGATTCCGCAGAGACGAACGATGCACAAAAGCCTTTATAGCTGCTTCTTGCACCACATCCAAAGCCTCATCCGCATTTTTTACATAACTGTAGGCCAGTCGGTAAAACTCATTCTGATGCTCCCGGAGGAAGATTTCCAGCTCCTCCTCAGCCTGGGAGGAGGGAGTTAAATCAATCCCCATTCTCCATCAGGCTTCTCACCCATTTGTCGCAGTATTCCCGCTCCAAATGGACGCCGTCCGGTGAATATTCCTTCGGCAGATTACCGTTTTCATCGCTGAGCATAGAATAGAGATCTACGTATATGGCGCCCTTTTCCTGAGCCATAGCTTTGATCTTTTCATTAAATGTGCGGATATTGGTATTATTATAAATATCGCTTTGATTGGATTTGTTGGCCGTCACAGGAAAAATATTCTCCACATAGATCTTGGCATTGGGCTGCAGTTCCTTCACCTTCTGAACAAAATTGCCATAGGACCGTACAAAGGAATCTACCGGCCATCCCAATTCATTGATTCCAAACATAATATAGATTCGGTCGAAGGAGTTCTTCTGCAGAGCTTCCACCACCGAGATCTTTTTCCCGTCCACCGTCACCACAGGTTGCGTAAATACCGTATTGACCGCCAATCCCTCCGCGCTATAAAAGGTAGCTGTGGGAGCGGAGCCATAAAGCCGGAGTCCCTCTGTGCGGGAATCTCCTATGAAACAAGCGTTGGAAAAATATTCATTTACAGCATTATCGTTCCCCCCCTCAGGAGAAGAACTCGCAGGCGTGGAAGGTTCTTCAGAGGAAGGCGCCGCAGAAGAATCGGGAGGAACCGAGCCTTCTTCGGAGCTCACAGCTTCAGATGAATTCACTGCCGAATCTTCTGTTTTGGAAGAAGGCGTAGAGGATGAAATTTCCGATACCGTCTGGCTATTTTCACTCCCACCGCCGGCTGATTCTCCGGAAGGCCAAAACTGCCGTAAAAGGAGACTGATTCCCAACACAATTAAAAATGCAGCCACAAGGACGATAGAAGTAAGGATGATCACAGGACGTCTTCTTCTGCGATATTTTTTCCTTGTGTGCAATACTTTCTTAGCCATACAATGCCAACTCCCTTATGTTCAATTCATTCGAATTTTTTATTTTCTTCTGTAACTGCGCTTTCAGCCCAGCTGCGGATTTACGAACTCTTATTAGTATAAGACGTTTATAGAACGTAAAAAGTTTTTGGAAGGATAAAAATTTTTCGCGCCACCAAAATTACTCAATCAGCAGTTTTATTGACCTAATCGGCCTCCATGCCTGCAGACAGACAATGTGATCAGAAAGCTCCAGCCCTCCAAAAGATCAAAAAAGGATTGGAGAGAGCCGCCGGCTAAACCTTCCTCAATAGCGTTTCTCAACTCCTTTTCCACATACATCTTATATAAAACACAGCCTTTTTCCAACAAACCTCCGGGTGTCGCGTGATTCCGGGTGTTTCTCTCCAGTTTATGTCGATCCTCCAGTTGAACAGAAAGCACATTCATTTCAAAAGAGAGGTGGCTGATCCGTTCGGCCTCGTGTCGCGAAATCGATAGAGTTCTGGAATAAGTAAAATCCAAAATACCAGAAAACCATGCTATTTCTGTCTTTTTCAGAAACTCAACAAGCACTTCAGGAACACCATCCAGAGAAGCAGGAGCCGGATCTGTTCCAGCTTCCTTCCAACGATTTCGGTGGAAATATCGGATGGCCTCTCCAATCTTTTGGGTAGTAATATGCAAGCCCAAACGCGCTGCCGAATCAGAAATCGTCATGGCTATATTGCAGCAAAGATGGCTGGTGATTTTCCCAGCCAGAAGTGCCATGGTATCCTCATCCTTCAGCAGAAAAGATTCCCCGAAGGGTGATAAAAAACGCTGCAGGCATTCTTTCTGTTGCAAATTCCAGAGACCGGCAGCCGTATACAAATTTGCACCCAAAGGAGAGGGGTCCACTTCTCCGATAGGCTCGGCCATGCTGGGCATGATCTTTACCGCTGGAAGTGCCAGTCCTGCTTCTTTTGAAAACCACCCGGGCTCTATATCCGGCACAAAAGAATACAGAACACAAGTCTTCCCCTTTTTATAGCTTTCCCGGAAATAGGGAGCAATATCTTCTCTAAATATACACCTCGCTTTTTCAGGAGGCGGCGCAAAAACAACGATATCCGGCTCCTGGCGCTGAAGGACTTCTTGTAAGTCTCCCGCTGAAACTGGAAAGGGGATGCGCCTCTGCTTCTCTGAAAGCCCCTTCTTCGACCCTTTCACGGCCGCTACGGAAGAACTCAGATCCGGGCTCAAGGCTTTGTATCCCGGCAAAAGATACTCCCCCAAAAAGCCCATACCTGCTATAACAATCCGCAATCCTTTTCCCTCCTGCTAAAAGAACTTTTTCAGAAATAAAATTCTCTATGTATTCAGTATAGCACAAAGGGGAGGTACATAGTGATTACAAAGCTTTCATTTTTTAAGCTATTCTGTTCCCCCATGTATCAAGATGCTCTGTATCAAGTTGTAAACTCATATGGACTCAGCTAAAAATACTTTTTCCCTTTTTTCATGCCTTTGTGAAACAATACCGGTTTAGGATAAAAATCGCTTGCAGAGAAAGCAAAAGGACTTGCAAAAAATCATCGGATTCCGCATAAAACTTAGATATTGACTGATAAGGGGATGATTATCATATTGACAGCACTGCTTACCTGCCTATTTTCGGGCATTCTATTCTGGATTCTACGCGTATCGGGGAATGGTTCCTTTCCCCGCCCACTTACAGCCGAGGAGGAGAGAGAATGTCTAGAAAAAATCCGGCAGGGAGACCTTAGCGCACGAACCCGACTGGTGGCCCACAACCTGCGCCTAGTAGCTCATATCGTAAAAAAATACTACGCCGGAACCAATGATCAGGATGATTTGATTTCCATCGGCACCATCGGCCTCATTAAAGCTGCCAACACCTTTGACAATTCCAAGGGAATACGCTTTTCCAGCTACGCTGCGAGATGCATAGAAAACGAAGTTCTCATGTTTTTCCGCTCCTCTAAGAAAAACGCACAGGATATCTCCATGAACGAGCCCATCGACACGGATAAGGACGGAAATGTCCTGACGCTCATGGACGTCATGGCCACTGAAGACAGCATCTGCGATGAGCTGGACAGCCGCATCAAATCTGAACAGCTCCGCCGGTATATCCGGGAATGCCTCACTGTGCGGGAGATGGAAATCCTCACCATGCGGTATGGTCTGGACGGCCGTTCTCCCTTGACGCAAAGGGAAGTAGCCTCAAAAATGGATATATCCCGTTCCTATGTATCGGGCCGCGCGTAATGTAAGCTGTTTTTGGATACTGGCCAAGTGTTCCAAGCTAGAAGAAAAGATGGAAAAGACTCCGAAGAGAGTAGAGAAAAGACGCACCAGCATACCGCCGGAGCGCCTTTCTTATTTTATATGGCCAGAACTTCTACGCCTTTCTCATGAAAGCTCAAACATTCCCTTGTAAAGCCGGTAATACATCCCTTTTTGGCTCAGAAGCTCCTCATGACTGCCCCTTTCCACGATTTTTCCTTGCTCCAGAACCATGATAGCATCTGCATTGCGGACAGTGCTCAGCCTGTGGGCGATGACGAAAACAGTGCGCCCCCGCATCAGACGATCCATTCCCTTTTCGATCAGAGCTTCGGTTCTAGTGTCCACAGAAGAGGTGGCCTCATCCAAAATCAACACAGGCGGATCTGCCACCGCCGCCCGGGCTATAGCCAAAAGCTGCCGTTGCCCTTGAGAAAGATTGGCCCCGTCAGAGGTTACCATAGTATCATAACCCTGAGGCAGCCTCCTAATAAAAGAATCCGCATTGGCGATATGGGCGGCTCTTTCGATTTCCTCCTGGGTAGCATCCAGCTTCCCAAAACGGATATTATCCGCTATCGTCCCCGTAAACAGATGCGTATCCTGCAGAACAATCCCCAGGGAACGGCGCAGATCCTGTTTTCGAATCTCCCTTACGTCAAATCCGTCGTAAAGGATTACACCTCGCTGAATGTCGTAAAAGCGGTTGATTAAATTGGTGATTGTGGTCTTGCCCGCACCTGTGGAGCCCACAAAGGCAATTTTCTGGCCCGGTTTCGCATAAAGACTGATTCCCTGCAGAATAGGATGCTTCTCTTCATAGGAAAAATCCACATCTTTAAAGCGGACATCCCCCCTAAGAGGCGTTTCCCTCCCCTCTGGACTTCGCCAGAACCATCCTCCTGACGCCCCATGCACCAACACGATTTTCCCTTCATCTGTTTCTGAGGGTTGGTCCATCACTTCAAACACGCGTTCTGCTCCCGCCAACGCAGCTAAAAGAAAATTGCTCTGTTGTGTAAACTGATTGATGGGGGCCGCAGCCTGCCGGACAAACACCAGATAGCTGGCCAGACTTCCCACATCTGTCATGCCATTCAGGGCCATGATTCCTCCCAGAATAGCCACAATCGCATAGTTTACATAGGAAATGCTCACCACGGCAGGAACCATCGTCGCCGCATAGGACTGAGCTCCGGTTCCTGCTAGGCGAAGGGCTTCGTTCTTCTGTCTGAAGGTCTCCAGATTCGCCTTTTCATGGCTGAAAACCTTAACTACCTTCTGCCCATTTACCATTTCTTCAATGTATCCATCCAAATCTCCCAGGCAGGCCTGCTGCTTCTTGTAATATACTTTGCTTCTCTTTCCGCTAAAACGCACATATAGAAACATGGCAACATAGCAAACTGCCACAATCAGAGAAAGTCTCCAATTCAGGATAAACAGGATGAGCAGTGTCCCCGCCATCTGGATAAAGCTTTGAATTACCATGGCGAAGCTGTTGTTCAGCGCGTCGGAAATAGTATCCACGTCATTTGTAAAATAGCTCATCACATCGCCGTGACGCTGGGAATCGAAAAATTTCAGCGGCAACGTCTGCAGGTGGGCAAATAAGTCTCTGCGAATATCAAAGAGCACTTTCTGAGCCGCCTTCACCATGATTTGTGTATATCCATAAGAGGAAAGAACGCCTGCTGCATAGATCGCCACCGTGACAAGCACGCCCCGGATTAGAGTTTCTATATTTCCTCGCTCCAGACTGTTAACCACCGGGCGAATCATGTAAGTCCCCAAAAGATTGGCCAGTGCACTCAGAGATACTAGAACTGCCACAGCCAAGAGAAGGAATCTGTGCCTCCCCATGTAGGAGAGCAACGTCCCCACAGTATACCGCAGATCTTTAGGCTTTTTCGCACTGAGCTGTCTTGCCGCCATGGAAATCCTCTCCTTTCATCTGAGATGCATATATCTCCTGATATATGGGGTCTCTTTTCAAAAGCTCTTCATGGGTTCCAACTGCGTGGATATGTCCGTCATCCAGAATAACGATCTGATCCGTTCCCATCACTGAAGTTACCCTCTGGGCAATAATAATCTTCGTCACATGGGAAAGAGAAGCCAGAGCATTGCGAATCTGCCCCTCTGTGGCGGTATCCACTGCACTGGTAGAATCGTCAAAAATCAAGATTTTCGGATGCTTCAGCAACGTTCTGGCAATGCAAAGGCGCTGCTTTTGGCCGCCAGAAACATTTACGCCCCCCTGCCCCAGGTCGGTATCCAACCCCTTAGGCATTCTCTTGAGAAAATCCTCTGCTGCTGCAGCCCGGCAGGCCTCCCATAGGGTCTCGTCATCCGCCTCGGGGTTCCCCCATCTTAGATTTTCCCGGATGGTGCCTGAAAAGAGGACATTCTTCTGCAGCACAATTCCTACTGCGTCACGAAGGGTTTTCAGGTCGTATTCCCTCACATCCCTGCCTCCTACCTTTACAGAACCGGAGGTCACGTCATATAGCCGGGGAATCAACTGCACCAGTGTAGTCTTAGAAGAGCCCGTGCCCCCCAAGATTCCTACCGTCTGGCCAGCTTCAATGTGCAGGTTTACGTTGGAAAGTGCGTTTTCCCGGGCGTTTGGATTGTATTTGAAAGACACGTCTCGGAAATCAATACTCCCGTCCGCCACTTCTTTTGCAGCCCCTTCAGGGGAAGAAAGCACCACCTGTTCATCCAGCACTTCGCCTATTCGATGAGCGCTTGCAAGAGATCTGGTGAGCAAAAGGAACACATTGGATATCATCATCATGGAATTCATAACCTGGAACACATAGCTGAGAAAACCAGTCAATTCTCCCACATGCAGCTGAGAAGAAAGAATCATATTCCCACCGAACCACATGATAAGCACTACGGCTGTGTACATAGTCAACTGAAAAGCCGGCAGGTTCAAAACCGCATAGTGAAAAGTCTTCTGGCTGGTATCCATCAGCAGAGTGTTTACCTTCTGAAAGCGTTCTTCCTCGTATTCCCCTCTTACAAAGGCTTTTACAGCGCGGATAGCAGTCATACCTTCCTGCACAACATTATTCAGACGATCCACAGCCTTCTGCAGAACACCGTACATGGGCCCCACCTTTCGGAGAATGCAGAAGAGAATGAGTCCAAGAATGGGAGCGCATACCACAAATACCAGCGCCAGCCGGGGATTCATCCAGAAGGAGAGAGCCACACCCATAATCAACATGATGGGGCCGCGCACCAGTGGACGGAATCCGCCGTTGATCGCGTTCTGTAAAACCGTTACATCCGTTGTCATACGGGTAATAAGAGAGGAGGTCTCAAAGCGATCCAGGTTGGAAAATGCATATTCCTGCACTTTTTCATATTGTGCTTCCCGAATCCGTGAGCCCCACCCGTATGAAGCCCTGGCTGCAAAACGGGCATACAGCAGGCCGGTGGCTAGGGAAAGCAGAGCACAGATTCCCATCTGTAGCCCTTTATGAAGAATATAAGGGATATCCCGGTTTGTCACGCCCACATCGATCAAATCCGCCATCAGCAAAGGAATAAAGAGCTCAAAACAAGTCTCCACAATAATCAGGAAGCCCCCGATCAACATATCTTTACGGTAGGGCCCAAGGTAGCTCAGTAACCGTTTCAAATCCCGCAAGAGGATTCACCGCCCTTCTTTCCTGTCAGGCCAGGGTCTTCCTGCACAGCAGGTTCCTTATCTCTCTGAAAATTCTGATACGCTCTTCTGAGAAACTCTGCAAACTGTTCTTTTTCTGCTGCATCAAAACCTTGCAGCATGATGGCCTCGGTCTCTCTGCAATGCCTCCTCCACTCTTTATGGGCCTGCAGGCCCTTTTCCGTTATCTCTACTAAATTAGATCGGCGGCTTCTTTCATCGGTTTTTCTTGTGATGAAACCTTTTTTCTCCAGAGAATCCAACATACGAGATACAGCTGCGGAATCTATATCAAAATAGGATGCCAGCTGTTTCTGCGAGCAGGAACCATTTGTGCTCAAATACCCCAACAGCTTAGGCTGCCCCACCTCCAGCCCAATAGTTTCCAGACAAGGACGCAGATAATTTCTTTCTGCATGAAACGCTCGATACAACAGCATGTGAAATGTCTTTTCCATACATAGCCTCCCCATTTTATTGACCCATCAACAGTTGACTTATCAAGAATTATACCAAATGTCAGGAATTTGTCAATATACTCAGTTTTTTCTTTCAAAACTCTTCCCAAGTTTTAATGCATGAAAAACTTCTCAATTTTTCGTAAAAATTAGATGTGACCAATTTGTGACCAACAAGGAGTATACTAAAAAAGGTTAAATAGAATTCTTCCATTATTCCCTTCTCTATCGTTTAATAGCAGAAATATAAAGTCTCCTTTCGTAGGACAATGAGATATTGAAAGAGATTTTTGAATTTCTGGATTGAAAGTTAGAGACAGGAAAAAAGATGGAAAGGGGGAAAAGATTCGTCAAAAAATAAGCAGAATGGAATTATTAGAAAACTTTAAAAACGAGGAAGGAGAAAACAGTATGGCTGAAAGAAAAATAAAAAAGCTTTTAGCAATGGTGCTGGCAGTTTGTCTGGCTGGCAGTACTATAAGCGCCGGTGCTCTAGAAGGTCGAACGGAGCCTGTAGCGCAGATTGAAGGGAAAGAGGTGCAGTATTCCACTCTTCAGGAGGCTGTAGATGCAGCTGCAAGTGGAGATACGATTAAACTTCTCCGAGATACCAATGAATCCAATATTTGGATCAAGCCTTCTGAGACAGCAGAGCCTCGGAAATTGACGATTGATCTGGGAGGTTTCGCTATAGATCCCCAGGGAAAAGGAACAGGCTTATATGTAGATGCTCCGGATGACAATTTACCAGCCACCAGTCTCACTGTAAAAAACGGTACGCTGCGCAACTGTGCACCGGAAGCTTCTTCCTCTACGCCTTCACCCGGCCCCACTCCCGGAGACGGAAAGCCAAAACGTGCTGAAGGCGGCGCCATCTGCTGCTTCGGAGATCTGACCCTTGAAAACTGTACGATTGAAAATAACAGTTATCAAGTGGGCGGCGGCGTATTTGTCGGCAATATGCAAAATAACACCACTGAATATAAGGGTGGAAAAGCTATTATCCGCAGCTGCATTTTTCAAGGGAATTCTACCACAGCGGCAATGAACGGCGGCGCTGTAGTACTGAACGGCAATGTTGATGGCAGCCGTATCGAAAACACCACATTCAATAACAATACTTCCGGACTTATGGGTGGAGCCGTGTGCTTGGGTATGGGGACGGTTGTCGTAAAAGATTGCATTTTCAACGGCAATACGGCTTCTCATGGAGGCGCTCTGGCTGGTGCGGGGACTACTCTTGTAGTCGAAAATACAACCTTCACCGGGAACACCGCATCCTCTATGGGGGGAGCTGTCCATATTCAACAGGAAATAAGCATTCCCGATTTTACCGGTTCTCTTTCTGTTCAAGGCGGCAGCATGATAGAAAATAAAGCCGCTTATGGCGGTGCGATCTCCGTTGCCGGTTCTTCGTTTTCTGTCGCAAACACAAAAATAACCGAAAACGAAGCAACCACTCACGGAGGCGCCGTATATGCACAGGGGAATGCAACCCTGGAAATCAACACTGCTCTTTCCGGGAATACAGCCGGATCAGACGGCGGCGCTGTTTATGCAAATAAAGCCAATGTTACGATAACAGGGGACTTAACTGGCAACAGTGCCGGGCGTGATGGCGGCGCTGTCTGTGCATATCAGTATAGCCTGCATATCAATGGAAACCTCACTGGCAATAAAGCCGCTCAGAACGGCGGAGCCATTTTCAGCAAATGGAGCAATATCGGCGTCAATGGCGGTGTAAATGGCAACAGCGCGGCCTTTGGTGGCGGTATCTACAGCGATGAAAACACCCACGGTGAGCAGTATGATGGAATTGCTGATCTCACCAAGGCTTCCATCTACAACAATATAGCCTCTGCAGCCGGGGATGATATATATCTTGGAAGTGGTAACAGCGCTTCTATATCGTCTGTAAAAGATGATTGGATGCTTGCTGGTTGCGGAGATCCTATAGACGGTTGGTATCAGGATGACGAGGGCGCCCGGTGGAACGGTCACGGAGACCCTGCCGTGGCAGAGGAAATTTCTCTGGAATTTCGGGATGAAATGGCCTCTGTATCGGGCATCATTGCTCTGAAAGCCGCTCACTCTGCTGTCGAAGAAATTCCGGAAGAAAGCACACCTTCCGGCGCCCCCGAATCAGGCAACTCTGAACCCGGCAGTTCCAGCTCAAATTCTACAGAGGAAATCCCCGAAGAGGACACGCCCCTTGCACCTCCCACGGGTGAGAATTCTCATACTTCTGTTGCCGCGATTCTTGTAATTCTTTCTGGTGCTGCCCTTACTATACTGTTGGCTATGAAACGCAGTAAGAAAGCAGCAGAATAAGCAATTCCAGAACGAATGTGTCGTTTTTTCAACGGATACTTGATATTCAGATTTTCTCTTTAAAATCTGTCCTCTGCTATTTTGGAAGCGACATATGGTATATGCCATCTGTATACATGATGGATTTATCTGGGCAACGGAGTGAAATAAAACCGAAAATTTGAGTTCATCTGTAAATACGTACAAGTAAACAGCCTGCTCCGGCTTAGAACCGGAGCAGGCTGTTTTTAATATGGCTATTCTTCCTAGAAAACCGAATCACCATTTGTTTCATTTCGAAAGGTCAGAAGCACCAAGAAGAATCTCTCTTCCTGATGCTTCTGACCCTTTATTTTACATGTATGACTATTATGACAGCTTTGCTCCACAGCTTGAACAAAAAGCAGCGTTCTCTCCACTTCGAGCTCCACATACGGGGCAAACACGTTCTGAGGTCTTTCCAGTATCCGCCTGCCGTTGCAAAGCTTGTTGGAGGGTGAAACCTTCATCCACCTGCTGAGCGGAAGATATCTGTGGTTCTGCATTCAGATCAAATCCCGTGTAGATTTTTTCAGGAGGATTCGGCTCGTTTACGAGATTAAATCCTCCGTAGGTCTGAGTGAAACCACTTTCTGCGCCGCTACCGAACTGTAAACCTTCAGCCCCCTGGGGCACTTCCACTGTTTCCGGAACCCTCTCAGGGGTGCTCCCCAGATCAAAACCCGTATAAACGACGGCAGGAGCAGAAGCTTCTGTTGTCTTCTGCACAGAAACATCTTCCTGAAGAGATGAAGAAAACTCTTCTGAAGACTGCCCCAAGGAGAAACCTTCAGAATTCAATACAGACGCCTGAGGCGCTTCCGAAGTATTCCCAGAGGCCTCCGAAAGGTCAAAACTCGTGTGAGCAGCAGGAGCAGAAACCTCCGCACCTTTCTGCGCTGGAACTTCTTCACGATCGGATGAAGAAGGTTCTTCTGCGCCAAACTGCAGCGTAAAGCCAGCATAGCCCTGCATAGGCACAACAGGTTCAGCGGACTGGGCTTCCGGCGCATTCACAGACTCTGCAGTAGAAGCTGAAACCGGTTCCCGTTCATCCACACTGCCGGTATAAGATTCCACCGTGGGCATTTTTGGCACAACTGTAGGGTGAACCTTCTTGGGACGCTTTGCTTTTGGAACATACCCAACTTTCATCAACACACCGCCGACTGCCAGAACAACTGCTGCCGCAAGGAAAACCCATGGATAACTGCGCCAACGAGCTCCCCACACAGAATTCTCATACAAAAGCCGTGTCCCACTGTTCATATACATCGCGTAAAAAGCCACCAGCAAAACGAGGAATCCCAGGACACAGACCCCGATCCCCGCGAAAAAAGATTTTTTCACGATTCATCCGCCTCCTCACCGGAGCCGCCTGTCTGCTGGAAGAAATCCGACTGGGGCGGCAAATTTGCTTCTTCTTCGATTCTTTCCGGCGATACGCCGACAAAATACTCTGTTTCATCAAAAACACCGTCATCCAGAGAAACACGAATCTCACGGTCGTAAATGGATGTATCCTCCTGCACAGTAAAGCGAATCACATAATCCTGTGTCAAGAATTTTTCTATAGTCTGATACACGCTGCCCAGATCCTCCGAGGTTTCGGAGCGAAGGAATTTTCCTCCCGTGGCTTCGCAAATCTGGCTCAGATAGCCCGAATCTGCAAAATCAAATCCCACGGCATAGACGACGATTCCTTTCTGCGTGAGCTGGTTGATGACAGAAGGCATGGCTGCGGAGGATTCACCGCTATCGGCACCGTCTGAAAGTAGGATGATAATCCGATTTCCAGAGCGGCCTTCCAAAGCTTCCATCCCCTTCAGGAGGCCTTCAGAAATATTGGTTCCGCCTGCTGCCTCAATGGCGTCCACAGAACGCTGCACAACGCCTGTGGATTCCGTAACAGGGCAGAGGATCTGCGCTGTATTGTCAAACTGTACCAGACCAGTACTTATCCCGGATCCGGCCGTCTGTATAAAGCTGGTTACAGCTTTCTGAGCCTGCTCCAGATTATACCCTGCCATACTTCCGCTGTGATCCACCACCAGGCATACCTGAGGCTTTGCATCTTCCTGAGAGGTGTCCACCAGCTCAAAGTCGCTGATTTCCGCTCCCTGTTCCGTCACATGGAAATCCTCTTTTTGGTACCTTTCCTGATTTTCTTTCTGCCAGGAGAGGTTCACGGTTACAGAAATTTCTGGGAAATTGGAGGTATCCACCTTCCCGATATGGATGCCGGCGCGGATTTCCTGCAGAGCTTCCAAGATAAATTGGCTGAAGGCAACTGTTTCAACCGTTTCTTCCCCATCTTCTCCCTCTACTGTCTCAGAATATGTTACATCTCCCTGAGACGTATATTGGGTCATGGCTTGCAGGAGATTCTGCACGGCAAGATTGGGGTCGTTGTTAAGAGGCTGGGCCTCTGTCCCTTCCTCTCCCTCTGTGGTTTCCCCCATCTGTTCAACAGAGGTCCCCTTCAGACTGTTATCATATGCTTCCAAGAGGTCGGCAAATTCCAATGAAAGGTAACCGGTGCTTTCCCCGGATGAGGCATCCGCAAAAACTTCATTCAGATATTCCCGCGCTTTTTCCATATCTCCAGAACGGAAATAGAGCTGAGCAAGGGTTAGATTATAGGCGAGGCGATCCTCCTCTGTGGGATTATAGGCCAAAATATAGTTAACCGCACGGCGAACAGGAACAGAATCCATCTCCTGATATAGCTTTTCCACATCCTTCTCCAAATCGGAGATCTGTTTTTCCAGCTGCTTTTTCTCCTGTTCGGTTGCCGCATTCTGGGAGTTGATCTTTTCCTGCAGTTCCCGAATTTCTTCGTTTTTCTTCTCTGTCTGTTCCTGCAGGGCAGATTGTTCGGTATCTATTATGTTGCCGAAGGCATCCGTCACCCTCACGTAGCCGCTGGCAGCCATCTGCGCCAGTGCGGCTCTGGCCGGGAAAGAAGGATCCTGAAGAGCAGACTGCTCCAACAGCTCAAAGGCTTCCTCCGGATCTCCCTGAGCCATGGAGGCTTGAGCGCTGGCCTTCAGAGAAAGAGGATCCGACTCGCCGGCAAGGTTTTCCAAATCCTCTGAAAGGGATTCATACTGTCCAGTGCTCACCTGCATCTGGATGTTTACGATGCTTTCTGCTTTTTCCCGTTCTCCTTCTGAAAGGGAAATTTCCGCCTTAATCTGCTTTTGCAGCAGAAGCAGATCCGAGCGCACATTTTCACCCTCAGCGCCTCTACGGCATAATTCCGCCAGATTTTCCAACTGAGAATCGCCGAAATTCTCGTTATAACGGGTTGCAGCCTGCTCTCCCTGGGTATACTTACCCTCCAGGGCGAGGCTTAATACCGCCAAACGGGCAGACTGGGCATTAGCGCTGCGAGAATAAGCACTTTCTGCCGTCATACGCGCCGGACCATAGCTTTCCAGCTCCACAAGCCTGCAGGCCACATAATTTTCCCGGGTGGTAAGGCGCCCACTGTTGGAAGCATTTACTGCCGTCACAATCCCGGCCACAAGGCCGCACACAATTGCTATGGAAGGAAGAATCTTCCACAAAAACAAAGACTTTTTCCGTATCAAGCCGATCAGCAGCAGGACGGCTCCTCCCAAAAACAGGAGGGCTCCAACGCCTACCACGATCCATTGCATCAAGGTCATTCCGTTTCCCCTCCTCTGTCAATTACATCCACGTCGGTGCGCCCCAGGCGGGGGAATACCTTCTGCAGGGAAGTTTTGTCCCCAATGGGATTATCACGAATCATCAGTACCCGAAGCTGTGAGAGCTGCTCCAAGGGGCTGAAATCGGAAACCTGATTCTGATACATCCACAGGCTGCTGAGGTTTTCCAGAGAAGAAACCGCCGAAATATCAGACACACGGTTGGCCGAAATATCTAAATAGGTGAGCCCTTTCATATTCTCTACCGGGCTTATATCACTGATCCGGTTGTTCCACACACCCAAGCTTGTAAGGGACGTGAGCCCTGAAAGGTCACTGATATCGCTGATATCATTCCAGCCCACACAAAGCTTTTTGAGACCTGTCAATCCCGAAAGAGGTGAAACATCCCGAAGCCCCACATGAATCAGAGAAAGCTCCTCCAGCCGTTTGGCAGAGGACACGCCGCTGATATCCAAATCCTCCTGGAAGGCTATATGCAGCCGCCGCAGGAAAGGCATGTATTTGAGATCTTCTAAGGTTTCCACATTTCCCATGGAATCCTGTTCCCATCCGTCGGATTGGAAGGTGTAGCTGTCCGCATCGAAGAGCGCACTCTCGCCTGGCTGAAGGACGTTGTAACCGACGATGGTCAGCTCCCGTATCTGCTCTACATCCTCATTGTAGAGATCGCCGTAACCAAGCCCCAGCGTATTCCGCACCGCATTTTCAATGGCAGGATCTGTAAACTCCACCTTTTCCCTCTCTACAGTGATAGTATAACTGGCAGAAGCCGTCTCACTCACATATCCGCGGCTGCTTATGGCAATAGCCTTTACTGTGGTTCTGCCGTTTTTCAGAATAATAGGCTCCTGATACACGGGGGATTCTTCCGTAGGCTCCGTTCCGTCAATGGTATAATGGATCACATGAGTGTCCTTATCCGCTGTGATTCCCACCTCTTGCCGCTCATTGTAAGAACCCTCTTCCAGAGTGAAGGATGGAGCTTTGGGAGTGGTTTCCTCATAGAATTCCTGCAGTTCTTCGTCGTCTGTATTGTTGATAGCTTCCTCCAGAAGCGCTTTGGCCTCTTCCAGTTTTTCAAGCCGGATATATAGCTCTGCCAGTTCTCGATACCCTTCTGAGTTAGAAGAATCCAGCGCCAAAAGCTGCCGGTAGGAGGCCTCTGCCTGTTCGTAGTCCTGAATACCCGTATAGGACTGAGCCAGACCCATATATGCCTCTGTGCTCTTGGGGTCGATTTCTGTCGCCTCTGTAAATGCCATGACGGCATTTTCGTAATCTAACTCATTCAGATATTTTTCGCCCAGCTGCAATGCCTCCTGCAAAGGCGTGAGGGATGATCCCCCTCCCTGCAAAGCAAAAAAGATGCCTATTCCCGCACCAAGCACCACAAGGGCTAAAACACAGATAAGGGTAATAATCTTCCCTTTTTTCTTTTTCTTCTCCGGATTTTGATTCTGGTCATCTTCCGGTGGCTGGAAAGGAGGCGCCTCTTCTCCCTCAGCAGCAACCGCATATTCGCTCGCTGTTGAAGACGATTCCTCCCTGCTCTCCTCCTCACGTATAAAAGAAGGTCCAGGGAAAAGGTGCCTGGTAGAGGCTCCTTCCACATCCTGACCAGGCTGCTGTAAGGGAGGCGTATAGGCTTTCTCTGCTTCAGGATTTCCCAGAAGCACTGTGGCATCTTCTCCTGCGCTTTCCCCGGCAGGAGCCTGGGGCAGCAGGATTGTGGCATCCTCCCCATTTCCCTCTGCTGCCGGAGTCGCTCCCAGAAGCACTGTAGCATCTTCTCCTGCGGTTTCCCCGGCAGGAGCCTGGGGCAGCAGGATTGTGACATCCTCCCCATTTTCCTCTGCTACCGGAGTCGCTCCCAGAAGCACTGTGGCATCTTCCCCAGCGCTTTCCTCTGTAGGGGCCTGGGGCAGCAGGATTGTGGCATCCTCC
>CAJFPJ010000065.1 GCA_904399395.1 uncultured Clostridia bacterium
GAACGATAAGGTATGGTTTTTCGTATGCTTGTAAGATAACTAACCGAGATTTATATATTTCTTACAAATAGGACCCACTTTTGAGGAGGAAATCTGCATGAACCGAGAAAATAGGGAAATCGTCGCAGCCCTCCGAATGGAATTTCAGGCTATGCAGTGTAGCCGGCCATTAAAGATTGAGTCCGAACGAAAATTAAGTGAGCGGCTCTCTGTAGGAAGGCAGAGAATTCGGGAAGTAATCAATGAATTAGTGGCGGAGGGCCTGCTGATTAAATATGAAGGTAAGGGTACATATATCTCGCCGGTTGTAAAAAGTGGATTTGTCAATTTAATTTGTTCTCCTGAAATTAAACCTAACGATCCTTTTTACAACCGGCTATTGATGGAATTAACCACGTATGCTGCGAAGCATTGCGTAAACCTTATATCGCTTACATTGGATTCTTTGGATAATGGAATGCCATCCTCTCCGATGCTGCTGATCGGCCGGTTTGATGAAGAAGTTCTCCAAAAAATTCAGTCCGTTTTCAAGCACATTATTTCTTTTGAAAACTATCCAGAGCGCGATGATTTTACACAAATCTATTTCGACCATTACCGGATTGGGATAAACGCAGCAAAGCTAATAGCTTCTTATGGGCATAAAAAAGTGATCCATGCGGCGGGGCCGGAAAAATATGCTTCAGCTTATTACAGGAAAAGCGGATTTCTCCGGGGTGCACGAAAATACGGTCTCGAGCCGCTGGTATTGGAAAGCAAGATGAATTTCAGAGGCGGCTGTGAATTGGCCACGCGAGTGGAGGAGCTAATCCGGACTAAAAAATGTACAGCGCTTTTTGCTGCCAACGATTGGATCGCCATCGGTTTAATCCAGACTTTGAAATTAAAGAATATAGATATTCCCGGCCAGCTTTCAGTGGTAGGGGTTGACAATATCCCTTTGGCAGGGGAGATGACGCCTGAGCTAACAACGTATTCTTTGGATGCTAACGCTATGATCGCCGAATGCTTCGCTCTGCTGGATGCAGTGGAAATGAACGGCGGTCTGTGGAATTTCAAAAAGGTAATCTTGCAGCCTACGCTGATAACAAGAGATACATTAACAGCAAGGTTAAACTAAGCAAACGAAAGGAAGGTATTGTAATGAAAAGCAGAAAAAGCAAAAGATGGCTGAGCGCTTTTCTGGCGGCGTGCCTGATGCTGGGCGCTGTCGGATGTGGCGGCCCTACTGCTCCGGTTAGTTCCGGCGGCGGAACGGCTTCTACAGCAAGCGGTTCAGGCGGTGGAGAGGATCTCGTCCGCGGCGGTGTGGGAGATGGAAAGTATAAGGAATCTCCTGCTGTTCATGAGCTGGTAGAAAGCGGAGAGCTTCCCCCCATTGAGGAGCGGCTTCCGGAAGAGCCGGCAGTGGTTGAAGTCGATGAAATCGGCGTTTACGGCGGTACATATGTAGGCGCGGCTTTCGGCCCCACTACTGGGCAGGTGGATACGGAAGGGCTCCGTACCCAGACCCTTTTGACTGTTGAAAAAGATCTTACTACCTTTACGCCGAATTTGATCAAGGATTATGAAATCAACGATGATTTTACGGAGTATACAATTTATCTCCGTAAAGGAATGAAGTGGTCAAACGGAGATCCTATTACAACAGAGGACTGGATGTTCTGGTATGAAGACGTCCTTATGAATAAGGATATCACTCCTTCTGTGGATCTTTCCTATTGTGTAAATGGTGAACCTATGGTCTATGAAAAAGTAGACGATTACACTTTGAAGATCAAGTTCCCCCAGTCCAATCCTTCGTTTGAAGTGATTATGGCTAAAAATTCCGTAGGCATTATCCGCAGCTTCTTTGCCCCTAAGGAATATCTTTCCAAGTGGCATATTAAGTATAATGAGGATGCTGAGAAATTGGCAAAGGAAGAGGGATATGATTCCTGGGTATTGTGCTTCCAGGCGCATATCGATAACAGTCAAAGCCGTATGGATACGGAAGCTCCTGACGTGACTCCCTGGGTTCTTGACCGCATTGATGAGAACGGCAACCGCTTCTTCGCCCGGAATCCCTACTATCATGTAGTGGATCAGGAAGGCAACCAGCTGCCCTATATCGACGAACAGGAAGCCTTGATTGTGCAGGATAAGGACGTCCGCAACCTGAAGCTGATCAGCGGCGAAATTCATGCGGCCGGCGAGAACCCCTTCCCGGTCAGCGATTACACCATGCTGAAAGAAAACGAGGAAAAGGGCGACTATAAGCTCTATCTCTTTGAGAACACCAGAGGTTCCGACTGTGCCTTTACCTTCAATATTACTATTGAAGATGAGAATCTTCGGGAGATCTTCAATAACGTGAAATTCCGTCAGGCCATGAGCTATGCTCTTGACCGGAAGACCATGAACGAGACTCTCTATTATGGCAAGGGCGATATCCGTCAGGCCACGGCGGCCTTCAATACTTCCTTTATGAAGGAAGAGTTTGAGAACGCTTACATTGAGTATGATGTGGATAAGGCCAACGCTCTTCTGGATGAATGCGGCTATGAGTGGAACAGCAGCCATACCGTCCGCCTGATGCCCAACGGCCAGGAATTCAATATTGTTCTGGAAACCATCGAAGAGTTCGCCCCCACCGCGGAAATGGCCTGTGAATATTGGAATGCCGTAGGTATCAAGGTTACTCTGAACCAGGAAGAAAGATCCTACTATTTGGAAAGAGGACAGAACAATCAGCGTCAAATGCAGGCTTTTACGATGGATAGTGTGGGTGAACTTCTTCTTCGTTCTTCCTCCTTCAGCCGCTTGCGTCCCGGAAATGCATTTGATGATTTGGAACTTATGCCTCTCTATAAGGATTGGTGGGATAGTAACGGAGAAGATGGGGAACAACCTCCGGAGGATATTGATACTTTGCGCAGTGATTGCTTAAGGTTTGGTACTATGTCGGCTGAAGATCCGGAATATGCGGAGCTGGGCGAAAGTATCCTTCAGAGAATCAGCGATAATTGCTGGTTTATCGGCACGGCTGTATCCCCCAGAATGGTTCTGATCAGCAACCGGCTGGGTAATACTCCCACTGAGGGCACCTTTGCAAACGACTATGGTTTCTGGCGTCCCTACAGAGGCGATACCTGGTATTTCAAATACTAAGACATAACACAATTTCAATTCCAAGGCTTAGCATGATCTGGACTCTGAACGTAGAAGCGGGAAAGTATCGGTATGCTTTCCCGCTTCTGTACTGTTAACCGCAGTATTGAAAGTAAAGTTGTATGAAAAGGAGGTATGACGAAATGGCAAAATACATAGGGAAGCGTTTTATTTATATGGTTGTTTTACTGGCAATTATGTCCGTATTTGCCTTTGTTGTCATCCAGCTTCCGCCCGGAGATTATCTGACTTCCTACATATCCAATCTGCAGCAGCAGATGGGCGATGTGGATGAGTCAGTAGTAGAAGCATTGAAAGCCCGGTATGGGATGGATAAGCCCATGTGGGAGCAGTATTTCCTCTGGATCCGGAATATGTTCCAGGGGGATTTCGGCCAGTCCTTTCAGTGGCAGCAGCCGGTTAAGGATTTGCTTTTCTCTTATATGCCTATGACGGTGCTGCTTTCCGGCGTTACGCTGTTGTTTTCCTACGCCATCGCAGTGCCCATCGGCATCTATTCTGCACGCCATCAGTATTCCATCGGCGACTATACGGCTTCCGTTTTTGGCTTCATCGGCCTCGCGACTCCCAGCTTTTTCCTGGCTCTGGTCCTGATGTATTATGCCAACCAGTATTTAGGGCTCAGCGTGGGCGGCTTCTTCTCGCCGGAATATGTAAACGCTCCATGGAGTATGGCCAAATTCTGGGATCTTTGCAAACATATGGTCATTCCCATCATTGTAATTGGTTTGCAGAGTATGGCGAATATTATCCGTATCCTGCGGGCCTCCCTGCTGGATGAGCTGAAAAGGCCCTATGTGGTGGCGGCCAGGGCGCGCGGCCTGAAGGAAAACAAAATGATCTATAAGTTCCCGGTCCGCGTGGCGCTGAACCCCATTATTTCTTCCATAGGCAGCGTGCTTCCGTCTATTGTATCCGGTGCGACAGTGACGGCTATTGTGCTGAATATCCCCACAGTGGGTTCACTGCTCTATAACGCGCTTTTGTCGCAGGACATGTATTTGGCTGGAGGAAGTATCCTGTTCCTGACAATGATTACGATTATAGGTATGTTTATTTCGGATATCCTGCTGGTGGTAGTGGATCCGAGAATTCGCCTGCAGTAAAGGAGGGGGAGAAAATGGCATTGTTTCATAAAAAACCAAAAGTGACCGGCGCTGCGGCGGAAGAAGCCAGATATATGGAAACCCAATGGCAGCTGATGTGGCGGAAATTCAGAAAGCATAAGCTGGCTATGATCGGTATGGTGCTTCTGATTATCCTGTATACGCTGGGAATTTTCTGCGAGTTTTTTGCGACCCAGGATATGGCGAAGCGGAGCACCAGCGCCATCAGTATGCCGCCTACAAAAATCCATTTTGTAGACGAAAACGGGAATTTCTCCCTCAGGCCTTTTGTATACGGGTTGAAGCAGGAAGAAGATCCCGTAACCTGGAAAAAATACTATGTAGAGGATACCTCTAAGAAGCATTATCTGCAGTTCTTTTATCATGGGGATTCGTATAAGCTCCTTGGTTTTATTCCTGGGGATATTCATCTGTTCGGAACCCCCGAACCGGACGTATTCTTCCCATTTGGAACGGATTCATCAGGCCGATGTCTGTATTCGAGGGTTCTGAGCGCGCTGCGGATATCTCTGAGCACAGGTCTTGTGGGCGTATTCTTTACCTTCATTCTGGGCTGTATCTTCGGCGGTATTTCCGGTTATTATGGAGGAAAAGTGGATACGGTTATCCAACGTATTGTGGAATTTCTTATGTCTATGCCCAGTATTCCCCTGTGGATGGCTTTGGCAGCGGCATTCCCCATTACCTGGTCCTCCCTGCAGAAATATTTTATGATTACTATAATATTGTCCATGATTGGGTGGACAGGGCTGGCCCGTGTGGTTCGAGGGAAGCTTCTGGAACTACGGAACGAGGATTTTGTTACGGCAGCGAGGGTTTCCGGCGCGTCGGATGGATACATAATCCGGAAACATCTTCTTCCTTCTTTTGCCAGCTATCTGATCGTTAATGTATCGCTGGCAATTCCTTCTATGATTTTGTCAGAAACATCGTTGAGTTTTTTGGGAATCGGACTTTCCGCGCCCATCGTCAGTTTGGGTGTGTTGCTGCAGGATGCTCAGAGCATCAGCAGTATAGCGCTTTATCCATGGCTGATGATTCCAGGTCTGTTTGTTGTAATTGCTGTTTTGGCCTTTAACTTCGTAGGTGACGGTCTCCGTGACGCAGCGGATCCATATAAGTGATAGGAGGCGAAAATATGGAAGACTATATTTTGCAGGTAAAAAATCTGAAGACCTATTTTTATATGGATAACGGAACGCTAAAAGCTGTGGACGACGTGAGCTTTAACCTGAGGCGTGATGAGACCATCGGTATCATTGGTGAAAGCGGCTGCGGAAAAAGCGTAACGGCTAGTTCTATCCTGCGCATTATCCAGAATCCCGGCAAGACGCTGGCAGGTGAAATTCTGTTTAATAACGGGGAAAAAGAAGTAAACTTGGTGGATTATGGGCCGGATAGCAAAGAGATGCGTTCTATCCGTGGGCAGGATATCTCCATGATTTTCCAGGAACCTATGGCAAGCCTGGCGCCAGTGTATACCATAGGGGCCCAAATGATGGAGGCCGTGATGGTCCACCAGAAAAAGAAAGATAAAAAGGCGGCCAAAGAGCTTTGTATGGAAATGCTTCGGGAAGTGGGTATGCCGGATCCGGAGCAGAAATTTAAATCGTATCCCCATCAGCTTTCGGGTGGCCAGTGCCAGAGGGCGATGATTGCCCTGGCCATGGTGAACCGGCCTAAGATCCTTATAGCTGACGAACCCACTACAGCGCTGGATGTGACAGTCCAGGCGCAGATCACTGCATTGATGAAAAAATTCCAGCAACAATATCATATGTCCATCATCTATATCACGCATGATATGGGTGTCATCGCTGAAATGGCGGATACCATCGCCGTCATGTATCTGGGGCGTATCGTGGAATGGGGTTCGGCCTTAACAATTTTCAAAAATCCAATTCATCCCTATACACGAGGCTTGTTGAATTCTATGCCTGTTCTTGGGCAGAAATCGGATAAACCGCTCAATGCTATAGAGGGGAATGTTCCCGTACCGCTGGATCCACCGGAGGAATGTGGCTTCTGCAGCCGCTGCCCGGAAAGGACTGAAGAATGCAGTAAGAGCGTACCGGAGATCCTTGAGGTAGAGCCTGGGCATTTTGTCCGTTGCTTCCATTGCAAAGGAAAACAAAACGGAGGTGAAGCGTAATGCCGGAGAACATGGAGCGTACACCCTTATTGGAAATAGAAGGGTTGAAAAAGTATTACCCCATAGAGGCTGGAATCAGTAAGAAAAAGATCGGTGAGGTTAAAGCGGTAGACAATGTGAATCTCACCATCTATAAAAATGAAGTTCTCGGCGTGGTGGGTGAATCGGGCTGCGGTAAAACCACTTTGGGCAGAACGGTCCTTCGGATTATAGAACCCACTGATGGCAAGGTGAAATTTCACTTCGACGGCAAAGAGATAGATTTTACCGCCCTTGATAAAAAGGAATTGCGGCAAATGCGCCGGCATCTTCAGATGATCTTTCAGAATCCCTATACGTCTCTAAATCCCAGAATGACAATATTTGACATCGTGGCTGAACCCATGCGTCTGGGTGGTGGCTTTACGGAGGATGAAATTTCAGAGCGAGTTAAAACTCTCATTAACAAAGTAGGTCTTGAGGTAAAGCATCTGAACCGCTACCCTCATGCGTTTAGCGGCGGACAGAGGCAGCGTATCGGCATCGCCAGAGCTCTGGTAATGGATCCGCAATTTGTGGTGGCCGATGAAGCTGTTTCCGCTTTGGATGTGTCGATTCAGGCGCAGATTCTAAACCTTTTGAAAGAGTTGAAGGATGAAAACAACCTCACATATATGTTCATTGCCCACAATCTAAGTGTGGTGGAGCATGTTTCTGATCGGGTTTGTGTTATGTATCTGGGCCGTGTGGTGGAAATGGCGGAAACCGAGGAGCTTTTCTATCATCCCAAACACCCGTATACAGAGGCTTTGCTTTCGGCGATTCCGGTGGCGGATCCCACAGTGGAAAACAACCGCATTATGCTTCCCGGAGAAGTGGGAAATGCAGCAAACCTTCCTTCTGGCTGCTGCTTCCACCCAAGGTGCAAATATGCTTGCGATGAATGCAAGGAAAAGATTCCTGAACTGAGGGAACTGACCCCGGGCCATTTCGCAGCCTGCCATCGGATTGAAGATTTGAAGCTGGACGGTATCGGAGAACTGAAGGTAAAAAATGCTGCCCATTCGTAACAGAATAAGAGGGAGGAAGCCGTTGTGAACAGGAATGTAAACATACAGGTAGATGCATCGAAGCGGTGCGGATCACAGGATCATCTCTGGAGATGGATCGGCTATGATGAGTGTAACTATACGTATATCCCTGAGGGCAAAGAACTTCTGCGGAAGTTCGCAGCCCTTGGGGATGCCCCCTATTATTTCCGGACGCATTTTATGTTCTGCACAGGAAATTGCCACGGGACGTATAAATTTGGCTC
>CAJFPJ010000066.1 GCA_904399395.1 uncultured Clostridia bacterium
AGATGGCGAAGTTATCGACAGCGTAGAGCTTGCAGATGGTGAGACTTCTTACAGTTTTGAGAATCTGGATAAGTACGATTTGACAGATGGCCATGTGTATGAATACGCGGTTTCCGAAGAACCCGTAGAAGGGTATACCAGCCAGGTGAATGGCTATGATATCATCAATACGGTGGAGCAGGCCTATTTTGATATCAACGGTATGAAGACTTGGGAGAATGTGCCCGATGGAGAAACTCTCCCCGAGATTACAATAATCCTTTATAAAAATGGGGAAGAAGTGGGACGCACCACTGCTTCGGAAGACACCTACTGGGAATATAGCTTCCAGAATCTGGAGCAGTATGATCTGACCACTGGCCAGGAGAATGTGTATACGGTGGCAGAGGTTCCTGTGGAAGGCTATGAAACAGAAATCACAGGGTATGACATTGTGAATACCTATGTGACAGAAGAAATTCCAGATGAGCCCACTCCTGAAACTCCTCCTGAGGAAATTCCCGACGACGATACACCTCTGACGCCTCCTGGCGACGGCACGGAAGAGATTCCGGACGACGATACGCCTCTTGGACCTCCCACTACTGGTGAAGCAGAAAATCTTCTGCCTGTAGCTTTAGCTGCGGTTTCTGTAACAGGACTCTTCGTTCTGACAATTGTCCGCAGAAAGACGGTTAAGGAGTAATATTCGAATATTGCTTGCAATATTTCAATAGTATTCTTCCCTGGTGGGTAAACGAAATGCCGCTCCGCTGCATTGCAGCGGAGCGGTTTGTTTTCTGCCTGCATTCTGTCGGAAAAAGTGAGAAACCAATCCCGAGGAAAGGATAGAAAAATCTGGCTTTCTTCTGCTTGCACCTTGTTTTTTTCGAGAAAATATGCTATATACAAATATAGATGCAATAACCTGTACCGGCAGACTTTACCATTGGTTTGCCGGAAACTCTGGAGAGTTCCCTCTTATTGGGACGCCGAAGGTGTAAGGTGCGCTGCAAAGCTCACTGATCTCTCAGGCAAAAGGACAGAGCGCAAAATGCGGATGTTCTGCTCTTTGGGGGCTGACGGGGTTTCCGTCGGCTCCTTCTTTTTTTGTCACTAGGCATCTGGGGTTAGAAAGCGGGAAAAAGGAAAGGGAAGAACAATGGAACAAGTAAATGCATTTTTAAAGCAAGTGAGCGACTTTGTATGGGGGATTCCGTTGATTGTTTTGATTTTGGCAACGGGAATCTATCTTACAATACGACTAAAAGGAGTGCAGTTTCGGCATTTGGGAAAGGCGCTTCGCTTTATGTTTAAAAACGAAGAGGATGGAAGCGGAGAGGTCTCTAGTTTCGGGGCTCTCTGTACGGCCCTTTCCGCTACGATAGGAACAGGGAATATCGTGGGTGTTGCCACAGCCCTGGTAGCCGGTGGGCCGGGAGCTCTTTTCTGGATGTGGATGGCGGCCTTTTTCGGAATGGCTACCAAATATGCGGAAGGTGTTCTTGCTATACGGTATAGAACAATCGATGCGAAAGGCCATGTTTTGGGAGGCCCCTTTTATTATATTCAGAATGGAATGGGACCGAAATGGAAATGGCTCGCAAAGATTTTTGCATTCTTTGGTATGTGCGTAGGCCTTTTAGGAATCGGCACCATGACCCAGGTAAACGGCATAGCCTCTGCTGTGAATACAGCGTTTGATGCAGAAAATCAGTGGTGTGTTACTCTTTTCGGCAGGGAATATTCCTGGACGGTGGTGATTACCGCTATAGTTGTGACTTTGGCGGTGGCTTTTGTGGTGATCGGAGGATTGAAGCGGATCGCCAAGGTTTCGGAAGTAATCGTGCCCTTTATGGCCGTTCTGTATATTTTGGTGTGCGGAGTAATCCTGGTTCTCAACGCACAAGAGATTCCTGCTGCATTAGGAGAAATTTTTGCAGATGCTTTCGGTCTGCGGGCTGCGGCGGGAGGCGCTCTGGGCTCTGTGATGGTGGCTATGCAGATGGGAATTGCCCGGGGAATTTTTTCAAATGAGGCCGGTCTAGGTAGTGCGCCTATTGCGGCGGCCGCAGCCAAAACCAACCATCCGGCCCGGCAGGGGCTCGTATCCATGACAGGTACTTTTATTGATACGATTATTGTATGTACCATGACGGGTATTACCATCGTGCTGACCGATTCCTGGAATAAAGGGCTGGACGGAGCCGCCGTTACCACCCGGGCGTTTCAGGAAGGGTTGCCTCTTCCGGCGGAAGTCAGTTCCTTTCTTCTGATGGTCTGCCTGGTGTTTTTTGGTTTCACAACAATATTGGGATGGGATTATTACAGCGAGCGGTGTTTGGAATATCTTTCCGGCGGCCGGAAAAAGGCTTTGCTGGTATTTCGGTGGCTTTACATTCTGGCGGTTCTTCTGGGGCCTTTCCTTACGGTGCAGGCTGTGTGGACCATTGCGGATATTTTCAATGCACTGATGGCGATTCCCAATTTGATCGCTCTGGTAGTATTGAGCGGTGTGGTGGTAACGGAGACGCGTTCCTATTTTAATAGCCCGGAAAGTCGACTGCGCCGGTAATGGTTTTGCTAAAGAATCCAGAATTCTGAAGATAGACGTATATATTGAATCTGGATTCAGAAATCCAGCGGTTGATTCAAAATTTCCTTCTTGCAGAAAGTTTTTCTTCTATGTATAGTGAAGATGTAGCCCTATTGGATGGGAGATATAAACAGGGGATCCCCTTTAGGAAGGGATTTCCTAAAAAAGGAGGAGATTGTATTGAAACCGCTGAAGGATTACAGTTTTGTTAGGGGCTTTAATTACACGCAAAGCAATGTGTGGACCGACACAAACTTCTGGGAGGAATATGACCATGATATTGTGGATCGGGACATGGGCTATGCGGAACGGCTAAGGCTCAACAGCGCAAGGATTTTTCTGACGTATTCCTCTTATGTAAAAAACAAGGAGCAATTTCTGGCCAATGTGAAGGATTTTGTGCGGACTGCGTGGGCCCATGGAATCACCACAAACCCCATTATCTATCACGGCATGCGTTTTTTGCCGGAAGATTTTACCCCCGAGGCCCGGCGCAGCGGTGAACCGCCTAAAACTCTGCTCGATAAAAGCTGCTGGGTGCTGGGAGAGCGGTACTTCGACGATTTGTATGAAGCCATCGGCAAGGAACCGGGTCTTTTGTTCTGGGATATTTCCAACGAACCGGGATACCGTAGAAAATTGGACGACTGTTGCTGGTATCCGGAGGAACCGGCATATAGACATGACCGCTATCCAGCTGAAGCTCCCGATGAAAAGGAAATGAAGGAGCTTCGCTACAGGCAGGAGTTGGTGTGGGAATTTATCCGCCATTTCTGCAAATATGTCAAGAACCGGGATCCGGAAAACGCTATCGGTGTCGGGAATACATTTATATTCGAGACAGAGGCCAGCGGAACGGCTGATTTGGTGGATATTATTGTTTTCCATGACTATTATGAGACTCGAAGCCGTGTGCGGGAGATCTATGAGCAGGCGCTGGAACTCAGCCGGAAGTATGGAAAGCCAGTCATCAACAATGAAACCTGCTGTATTGGTAGGGCCAACAATTACGATATGGTGTTGGAATTGATTTCAGAGTATCCCTTTGGCTGGTATGTATTTGAGCTGATGATCGGCGCTGATGTATGGAATCGGGTGCATGGTATTGTCTATCCGGATGGAAAGGTTCGGGATCCTTCTATCGTAGCCGCGCTGTTTGGCTTTTACCGCAAGCGGGATGAAGGAATCATCATGCCTGATGTGAACCAAGAGCATCACGTGGATAAGGTGATTGAATTTTCAAAACGGGTTCTGGAGAAAACTAAAAATAGTTTTCGGGGGGATCACAGCCGCGATGTGGATGAACTTCTGGAGGCTTGTGAATACGCCGCTAATCTGCTGGAGGGAGGGGAATTAGTGCCCATGGCCTATCCTCCTACAGCGAAAGTGGCTGCATACCGCAGGCAGGAAAACCCGAATGCGGATGAAATCAAAGACTGGCTAATGGAATTGTTAGGCACTCTGAAGAAGGCTTGTCATATTCTTTCGTAATATAAACGGAGGATTTCTTCTATAATCTATATGCTTTTAAATAACGCCTCGTCTGCCTTCGGTAACTGAGTCGAAGACTGACGAGGCGCGTTGGTTTTTGTGTAGTCTTTTTTCTTGACTTTCCTACGGGAATTCATTAGGATAGAGGAGGCGTAAAAAACCGTATAAAATTCCGGTTGAAGAAGCTGTTGAGGGCTTTCACCCAGCCGGACGAAAATCAGGAAAAGCATAAAGGGGTATATGAGGATATGAGAGAAAGGGCCGGAAAAATGGCAGGCACAAAGGAGACGGCAAAAGTCAACGGGATAACGGAGGGAGTCATCTGGAAACAACTGCTTTCATTTTTCTTTCCTATCGTTTTGGGAACGTTTTTCCAACAGTTGTATAACACAACGGACGCCGTTATTGTAGGAAATTTTGTGGGAAAAGAGGCCCTTGCGGCTGTAGGCGGCTCCACAGGTACATTGATTAACCTGCTGGTGGGCTTTTTTGTGGGGCTTTCCTCCGGAGCTACCGTCATCATTTCCCAATATTATGGGGCCAGGAACACAGAAAATGTGGAAAAATCTGTTCACACTGCGCTTGCTCTTTCCATAGTGGGAGGAGCTGTAATCATGGTTTTGGGAATTGTTTTTTCCAGATGGGCTCTTTCCGCTATGGGAACACCGGATGACATTATGGATTATTCCGTTACGTATATGTGCATTTATATGCTGGGGATGATTCCTTCTTTGATTTATAATATGGGTTCCGGTATTCTGCGGGCTGTAGGGGATTCAAAACGGCCTCTGTATTTTCTTATTGTAAGCTGCATTGCCAACATTGTGCTGGATCTCCTCTTTGTAGTAGTCTTTGGCCTGGGTGTTGCGGGCGTAGGCATTGCTACCGTTCTTTCTCAGGTGATCAGCGCAGTTCTGGTGGTGGTAGCGCTTTTGCGCACGGAAGATTCCTATAGGCTGTATGTGCGAAAAATTCGGTTTACGAGTAGCATTCTACGCCGAATTGTGACCATAGGTATTCCGGCGGGGCTTCAGTCGGTAATGTATTCTGTTTCCAATATAATCATCCAGGCCAGCGTCAATACTTTTGGAACGGATACTGTAGCGGCCTGGACGGCTTACAGCAAAATAGACGGCCTATTCTGGATGATTATGGGGGCCTTTGGTGTTTCTATTATGACCTTTGTGGGGCAGAATTTTGGCGCACAGAAATATGACCGGATTCAAAAAAGCGTTCGTGTGTGTTTGGGAATGGCTTTCGGAGTCTCCATTGCAATGAGCATTGTTCTTTTGCTTACAGGCCAGTATATTTATCTATTGTTTACCAACGACAGCAAGGTGATCGAATGCGGTGTGACGATCCTCAAAAGTCTGGTTCCCTTTTATGCTACATATGTGTGCATTGAAATCTTATCCGGAGCTGTCAGAGGAACGGGAGATGCGGTTATCCCGATGTTAATGACTTGCGTGGGTGTTTGTGTACTCCGTGTGATTTGGATCTTTGTAGCTGTTCCTCAGTGGCATACGATCCAGATGGTAGCTTACAGTTATCCTGTAACTTGGGTCATCACGTCCCTTTTGTTTATTCTGTATTATTGGAAGAGTGGCTGGCTCAAACGCCGCAGTATCGCCATGGGTTTTGGCTGGAATGAGGGGAAACAGAATCCGGAAGCCACTGACCCAAAGGCATAGAGAATATGGAGAGAGCTTATTTCAGGGAACACGGCTTCCTCCGAATATAAAGAAAGAGCCGTATCTGCTATTCTCTGAGCGGATACGGCTCTTTTCAAGTTTGCGGCAAGACACCAGTCAGTGCTCACACCTTGAAGGATACAGGGGGCTCTTCTTCTTTGACAGCTTCCCCATCGTCAAACACGTAATCGTTGCCGGGAAGAATGATATTCAGGAGAATTCCAGCAATAGCAGCGATGGCAAGGCCTGAAAGTGTTAAAGTGAATTCAGGGGTGATAGTGAAGGTAAGGCCTGTAGAACCAAAGCCTAAGGCACACACTAGAATGACAGCTGCAATAATTAGATTGCGGGACTTTGTGAAATCTACCTTGTTTTCTACCAGATTTCTGGCGCCGATGGCGGAGATCATACCGTACAGAACAAAGGAAATACCTCCAATGATAGCTGTGGGAATGGTCTGGATGGCCGCTCCAAATTTTGGGAAGAAAGAAAGCAGGATAGCGAAGCAAGCCGCAATACGCATCACTCGGGGATCGTAGACTTTTGTAAGAGCCAGCACGCCGGTGTTTTCACCGTAGGTAGTGTTCGCAGGGCCTCCGAAAAAGCCTGCCATAGTAGTTGCGAGGCCATCCCCCAGAAGAGTCCTGTGCAGACCTGGCTTGGCCAGATAATTCTGCCCGCAGGTGGCGCTGATAGCGGCAATATCGCCGATATGCTCCATCATGGTGGCCAGAGCGATCGGCATAATAGTCAAGATTGCGCTGATATCAAATTTAGAAAAGGCAGAAGGGTTCAGTGCGATGCCAAAGAGATCCGCATTGTTGATAGCGGTGAAATCCACAGCGTTCATGCAGAGGGCTGCAATATATGAAACCACGATACCGATGAGTATAGGCAAGATTTTAACCATTCCCCTGCCGAAAATATTGCAAATGATGACGGTGGCCAGAGCGATGAAGGCCAAAAGCCAGTTTTCAGAACAGTTGGAAATGGCGTTGGGCGCCAGAGTCAGACCGATGGAAATGATGATGGGGCCGGTGACAACAGGCGGGAAGAAGCGCATAATCTTTTTTACACCAAAGGCGGCAATCAGGCCGGAGAGCACCAGATATACCAACCCTGCAACTACCACGCCGCCGCAGGCATAGGGGAGCTTTTCCAGATTGGCAACGGCATTTCCTGCCTCATCTTTTACCATGGGAGCTACGATAGCAAAGCCGCCTAAAAAGGCAAAGGAAGAACCCAAAAAGGCAGGAACTTTTCCTTTCGTAAAGAAGTGGAAAAGTAACGTGCCCAGCCCGGCCATCAGCAGGGCAGTGGAAACGTCCAATCCCGTGATCAGAGGTACCAGCACAGTAGCGCCGAACATGGCGAAGGTGTGCTGCAGGCCCAAAATCACCATTTTGGGGATTCCGAGTTTTCTGGCATCGTAAATACCGCTTTCACCGATCACGACTTTTTTTTCGTTTTCGTTCATGTAAGAACCTCCTCAAATTAAAATTCAATCCCCAGGGAGAGCAGACGACTACGGAAGCACAGCCTGCCTTCGGAGATGAAAGGGCATAAAAAAAGGCATCCGCTTTCTTTAACAGAAAAAGCAATGCCTAAAAGAGAAACAGGAAAATTCTTCCTGCTCGAAAAGGAGAAGGAAGCTGAAAGGAACACAGTGTTATATTCCGTTTATCCGTCATGTTTCGCTGCTCCTTCACATATTTTTTACAATTCTAGCAGACCTTCCTCAAAATAGCAAGTTTATTTAAGAAAAATAGGAAAGAATATGGAATTATATGAAACACCCAGCCAGTTTTCCGTATACTGGCTGGGTGTTTCATCCCATATACTCTCAGGAAAGAGAGCGGAGTCTTTTAACGCCCCCTGTGACGAGATAGATCCAACATACCGCAGAAAGAAGCAGAAAAAAACCGGCGCATATTGCCAAAAATGCTTCCACCGCTATAAAGGAGCCAATCTGCAGATAAAGCAGAACAGGTGGTATCATCAGTGCCATGCCGCCCAGTGTGGAGAAGAGGGAAGCCATTCCTTGCTTGATCACGGCTGTCTCGTTGATCCAATCGAATCTTGGGAACCATATGTTGGCGACTGTCCCCAGCAGAGCGCTGAGAAGCTGCACGCAGGTGGGGACGAGCCACAGAAGGAATCCTTCCAGAAAGCTCATGGGGAAAGCAATCCAGCAGCAGGCAGAGGCAATCAGTATACAAGGAAGCCCATACATGAGAGGACAGACCGCTTTGCTCAGAAGAATGGTTTTTTCAGGAATAGGCAGACTGCGGAGAATCCAGAAGCTTTTTCCCTCTAGAGAAAGGGATGCGGATGAAGCAATATTCATCAGAGCGCAGAAGGAGAGAAAAGCCGCGCATGCAAGGGGAATTATGGATTGTATGTCCGGAAAGGAGATCATTTCTAGAAGATCCCTGCCCTTTATCAGGACGGCTCCACCCATGATAAGGGAAAAGATGGCGCCGAAAGAATCATTGAGGACGTAACCCGGCAGCGAAAAGAACCGGCGGAGCTCCTTTTTTGTAAGAGCCCAGCCGATGCCGTGGGCTTTTTCTTCTCTGAGAACTTGTGTTCTGCGGCGACCAGAAGGCTTTGACAGGGCGATTTTCCAGAAGCTTTTGGAAAGAAGAAAACAGACGCCTGTAAAGGGGAGCGCGCACCATAGGAAAAGTTCTAGAAGAGCAGCTGCATCACCCAAGGAAGTGACTGCAAAGGCATAGAGGGGAGGGAATGCCCGATGCAGCGCTGTAAGAAGCTCTTCTCCGTGGAGAACTAGGTCGGTGAAATATCCCTGAATACCATAAATGCCTGCGTATACCAAAAAGAAAAAGGCCAGCATGAATAGAGTGGAAAATAAATTAGGGTGGCGAAGCCTTCTGGAAAGAAGAGCGGCCAGCCAGCCGAAGAAACAAGAGATCGCTGTTCCCAGCAAAGTGAGAAGAAGGATTCCCACAAGATAAAACGTTACTTGCAATGGACCCACAGGGGCAAAAAAGCAATAGACGACCCCCGCCGGCACCATGACCAGCAGGCTGTAGAGCAGATCCAGCAGCAGCATGACAATCATACGACTGGTGAGAATGGCGGATGGCCTGAAGGGCAGGCTCAGCAGGATTTCATTATCCTTAGCCTGAAAAAGTTGGGATTGAACAGTAAAGATAGTGCCAATAAAACAGAGAAGCACACAGATAAGCCCTGCAGAGATGAAGTAGAGTGCAGACAGATCCAGGGGAATCAGAGCAGAGGCCATTCCATAAAACAACATACCAGCGCTTAAAAGCAGAGCTCCCACCACGTATGCAGCGAAAAGAGCAATGAGAATTTTCAGACCCAGGCTTCTCTTTTTCCCCTTCCGGGAGGTCCTTCCCAAAACAGAATTCCAAAGCGAAGCTAGGTGGATACCGATCAGTGATTTATTCATGGTCTTCCTCCAGTTCCAGGAATACGTCTTCTAGAGAACCGTTACCTCTCACTTCCTCTGTGGGGCCGGATACGATGAGCTTTCCCTGCCGGATGATGGCGATTTGATCGCAGAGTTTTTCCGCTACTTCCAGCACATGGGTGGAAAAGAAAATGGCTCCTCCGTTATCGCAAAGCTCCCGCATAAGCCCTTTCACCGTGTGAGCAGCTACAGGGTCTAGGCCTACAAAGGGTTCATCCAAGATCATAAGTTTTGGCTCGTGAATCAGAGCAGAAAGGATGGCAAGCTTCTGTTTCATGCCGTGAGAATAGCTGCTCACAAGCTGGCCCAGATCCTTGGTCAGATCCAGCATGCCGGCATATTTTTCAATAAGCGGCTTCCGTTTCTCTTTTGGAACCTTAAATGCATCGGCCACGAAGTTCAAATACTTGATGCCGGTAAGAAATTCATAGAGATCCGGATTATCCGGGATATACGCCATCCGGCGCTTGCATTCGAGAGGATTTTCCCTCACAGAAATGCCATCTACATAGATCTCTCCCTCATCGAAGGGAAGAATACCGCAGCAAGCCTTGATCGTTGTGGTTTTTCCCGCTCCGTTATGGCCGATGAAACCGTAGATTTCTCCAGGGTGGATGTGGAGACTGAGATGGTCTACCGCCAGTTTATCCCCATAGTGTTTTGTGAGATTTTGAATTTTCAGCATATAATTTCCTTCCTTATTGTGAGTACATGTTACAGTGAATAGTACGTTATAGAAGACTTTAGCCAACAAGAGAAGCATGGATGCGTACACTTGTATATGGAGTGAAGTATTCGGGTAGAGAGAAGAAGTCTTTAATAAAAAAAGCTGGACTATTTAAATGTCCGACGGTAGAGAATATACGAATATACTACGGGAGGGATGAGCATAAGGGCAACAGCAAAGAGAAGAAGGAATTCCGACTGCAGAAGACCTGCAGCTATAATCATAAATCCTCCTGCTACCCAGAGCTTACCGCCGAAACGGTGGGTTTTCACCCAGTTTTCTTCGTCATTCAGCGTCCATGGCAACCGAATGCCCACCGTGTAGCTGGGCCGACATTTTGGAAGATAATTTCCTGTGATTACAATAAGCAGCCCCACTGCCAGTGAAATAGGCAGGGCGGGATCCACCGGCTGAGAGAGCGCGTTGAGAAACGTAATGCCGTTTGTGAGTAGAGATAGGACAGGAATTGTCCATTGTCCTATAGCCAGAAGACTCTTGTGAAGATGAGTATTTTTGGGATCATTCTGCAGCATAAACCAAAGGCCCACATTCAGCGCAAGCATGCCAGAGGGAATTCCAAAAACGGCCACAGCCTTGGGGCTCCAGCCGTTTGGAGTTCCATCGGCACCCCAATGAGTCACAATCTGTTCCGGAAGCTGCCCATAAACAGAGATTCCAAAGAGAAGGGGCAGCAGGCATATTCCGCAGGAGATCCAAAAGGGAGAGCTGCGCCAGAATCTCTTTTTCTGGGAGTAGCCTCCGGTAACCTCTTCTGTTTCATTTTCTTGTATCTTCTTCAGGATTTGTTGTTGTTCCCTGGGGGTTGCTTTCTGTTTCATCATCGGTATTTCCTCCTTTAAACTGAGAAAACCAGAGCATGAGCTCTTCAAATACAGAGATGTTCAAATCGTAATAGATAAAATTTTTCTGCCTTGTCTCTGTTACAAGACCAGCCTTTTTCAGCAGGGAAAGATGATAGGAAACAGTAGCTCCCGAAAGAGAAAAACGAGAGGAGATCTCTCCAGCCGAGAGCCTACCATTTTTTAAAAGTACGAGGATATCCCGCCGGACAGGATCGGAAAGAGCTTTAAATGTTTCAGGGAAGCCCAAGGCACTCACCTCCTTGCTGGAATTTAGAAAAATTTCTAAACAGATTCTATTACGGAAAGTAGAAAAAAGCAATAGGTAATTTAGAAATTTTTCAAAATACCTACATGATCGTGGATATAGCGGACGAAAAGACGCTGAGAAATACCGTTCGATAGTGATCTTTCAGAAGTCTGTAAATACGCGCTGGAGAAACATGAGAGGTCTTTTTTGATTTTGATCTTTAAAAGAAAAATACAGAAGCCAAATATTCCAACGAAAATCTGAAATATGCTGTCATGTATATGGAAAGACAGGGCAGTGCATGATATTCTAAATAAACAGGGCTTGATTCCCTTATGGGAAGCAGGGAAAAGGAGAGAGAAGATGCAATATGAACAGTTGGCGGAGGATATTCTCCGCCTGGTAGGAGGAAAAGAAAATATTCGGAGCGCGGCCCATTGCGCGACGCGCCTACGTCTGGTTCTGGCAGATGATACTAAACTTAAAAAGGCGGAGATCGAAAAACTCTCAGGAGTGAAGGGTTCCTTCATGAATGCCGGGCAATATCAAATTATCTTGGGACAGGGGCATGTGAATAAAGTTTTTGCCTGTATGATGGGAGAAGGTATGCACGAGGCCAGTTCTGACGAACTGAAGCGGGATGCAGCTGAGAAACTGGGATGGTTCCAGCGTTTTGCAAGAACCCTTTCTAATATTTTTGTCCCCATTATCCCGGTGATTGTCGCCAGCGGCGTGTTAATGGGCGTTTTGGGAATGCTTTCTGCCTTTCACGCGGTGGATACGGAAAGCGGTGTGTATCAACTTCTGGATATGTTTTCCAACGCTGCTTTTACGTTTCTTCCCATTCTGATCGCGTTTTCAGCGGCAAAGGAGTTCGGCTGCAATCCCTATCTAGCGGCGGCACTGGGAGGAATCATGGTTCATCCCTCCCTGCAAAACGCCTGGAATATGGGAAAAGCAGGGCAGGTTACGGAATATATGGATGTATTTGGCCTGCAGGTGGCAAAAATCGGATACCAGGGAACTGTGCTTCCCATCCTGCTGGCCGTTTTGGTCATGGCATTTCTGGAAAAACGGATCCGAAAAATCATTCCCAATGTGCTGGATATTCTGCTGACGCCCTTTTTCACCCTTTTGATTACAGGTATCATCACGTTTTTTGTAATCGGCCCTATAGGCAGAGCTTTGGGAAACGGCATATCCTTTGTGCTGACCTTCCTGTATGAAAAGCTGGGGGTGCTGGCGGGTATTCTTTTCGGAGGGGCGTACTCTTCCATTGTTATAACCGGCATGCATCATAGCTTTCATGCGGTAGAAACACAGCTGATTGGTGACGTAGGGGTAAATTTTCTTCTCCCCATCTGGTCCATGGCTAATGTGGCACAGGGAGGGGCAGCTCTGGCCGTTTATTTCAAAACAAGGGATAAAAAACTCAAATCTGTTGCGGCGCCGGCCTCTCTTTCCTGTCTTTTGGGAATTACAGAGGCTGCGATTTTCGGCGTGAATCTGCCTCTAGTGAGGCCTTTCATCGCCGCTGCCATCGGTGGAGCCTTGGGAGGAGGCTTTGTGGTGTTCATGAAGGTAGGAATGCAGGGCATCGGAGTGACGGGTATACCCGGGATCGCTATAGTTGAACAAAATGGAATTTTGATGTATTGTATTGGTATGGCAATTGCTTTTGTCGGTGCTTTTATAGCCGCATGGCTGTTGGGCTTCAAAGAGACAAAGGCTTGACCTCTCACCGGCCGGGCAGGCCGGAGCCCGGCGCGGCTTTTATTCTAGAAGTAAGGAACAGCGAACCATGCAGATCAAAGATATAGCCAGACTGGCTGAGGTGGCCCCTTCCACCGTTTCCCGGGTGCTGAACGGTTCCGGATATGTGAGCGCAGAGGTGCGCAGCAGAGTAGAAAAGGTTATCGCCGATACTGGCTATGTGCCCAACAGTATTGCTAAATCTCTGAAAGCAAAAAAGAGCCGGACTATCGGAGTTATTATACCGAGAATTGCCTCTTTTTCTATGGCTTCCGTAATAGAAGCGGTTACCCGAGAATGCGAGGTGGCAGGCTATGAGGTGTTTTTGGCCAACACAACCCTGCGCGTAGAAAAAGAGCTCAGCTTTCTGCAGGCTTTCGCCCGCAGGCAGATTGACGGTGTGGTGATGATGAGCGTGAAGATCACGCCGGAGCATGTGAAGCTTATTGAATCCCTTGATTTTCCTGTTGTGGTGGTTGGCCAGCAGTATCCCGGCCTTTGCTGTGTGACACATGACGACCGTGAGGTGGCGGAGATGGTTACCTCCCAGCTATTGTCTGCCGGAAGGCAGAGGGTTGCCATGCTGAATGTCTCTCTGGATGACAATTCAGTCCGTGGGGAAAGAGCTCAAGGATATAAGGACGCCTTGGAAAAGGAAGGCATTCCCTTCCTTTCAGAGAGGGTGGCGTATGGAGATTTTACCATTTCATCCGGCAGGCAGTGTATGCAGGAAATCTGGGAACGATGCCCGGAAAAGCCGGATGCGGTTTTCTGTGTATCGGACCGTATGGCGGTGGGGGCAGTTCAGTATCTGAAGGGGATTCAGGTGCGGATACCGGAGGACTGCGCTGTTGTGGGCATCGGAAACGATGAAATTTCCCGGTTTACGTATCCAAGCCTATCCAGTGTGGAATATTACTACCATGAGATGGGGACAAAGGCCGCCCGGCTCGTCCTGGAGGGGATCGAGCGTGGGAAAAGCCCCAGAGGCGTGTGGTATATCGGATATTCCCTCGTCCGGCGGGAAAGCTTCTGAATGACTTACTATGTTCAGTAAGAAGTCTCCGGTGATTCTCCATCATCCCACTTATAGAAATGGATGATTAGATTTGCAGGAAATACCATCATATGGAGATTGGATCCAAAAGGAACAGGCTGCCAGAGAACTGTTTCAGAAAAAGTATCCGCTAGAAAAAGATCCCTTCCGGCAGAAATTTCACCTGATGCCCCCTGTGGGATATATAAACGATTCCAACGGACTTTGTTTTTTCCGTGGCATTTACCATGTGTATCACCAATATTGCCCTTTCAGTCCTTGGGGAGAGGGAGGAAAACTTTGGGGTCACTATGAAACAGAAAATTTTGTTACCTGGCGGCGCAGGCCACCTGCCGGTGCTCCGGATACCCCATGGGACAGAGACGGCATGTATTCTGGAAGTGCTTTACCGCAGGAGGATGGCATTCGGTTTTATTACACAGGAAATGTGAAAGAGTCAGGTGATTTTGATTATATTCATGAGGGCCGGGAGCATAATTTGATAGGGGCCTTTTCAAAGGATGGAAAACTTCTGGAGCGCAAGGTGCTTTTAATGCGCAATAGTGATTATCCCGGGGATGTGACCCTTCATGTGCGCGACCCAAAGGTATGGAGGGAAAAGGGGAAATACTATATGGTCCTTGGGGCCAGAAGCGATAAGGATAAAGGGCTTGTCCTTCTGTATTCCTCCGGAGACGGCTTGAAATGGAAAGTTGAGGGTCGTTTTTTTTCCGCTAAGCATTTGGGATATATGTGGGAGTGCCCGGACATGTTTCGATTGGGGAAGAAACGCATCCTCCTTTTTTGCCCGCAGGGCCTGCGTCCAGAAGAGGAGCGCTTTCAAAACGGAGATACCTGCGGCTATGCTGTGATCAGTCGGGATTTCCGGTTGGGAGGAGATATCGGAGCTTTTGAAGAGCTGGACAGAGGGTTTGATTTTTATGCGGCCCAGACTTTTTCCGGCACTGGGGAAAGAAGAATCCTTCTGGGGTGGATGGGACTTCCGAATCCTTATGAGAATCCCACTGTTGCATATGGATGGCAGCATTGTCTGAGCCTCCCCAGGGAGCTGTCTTTCCGGAAGGGAAAGCTTTGGCAGGAGCCTTTGCAGGAGCTGGAAGCTTTGCGAAAGCCGGGGGGTTGCGGTACCCTTTTCAAGGGTGAGAAGCTGCTTCTTCCAGCAGACTGTTTCGAAGTCTTGCTTTATCCTGAAGAGGAGAAGTTTCATGCCGCTTTCCGACAGGATGCTGAACTTGTGTATGATGGGGAAAGGCTGACACTTCGGCTGGGGGAAAGCGGTTTTGGACGAAAAGAGAGAAGCTGTCGTCTTCCGGAAAAAATCAACTGCCTTCGAATCTTCAGCGATGTTTCATCCCTGGAAATTTTTGTAAATGGAGAGGTTTTCAGTACCAGACTGTTCGAAACCCATAGCGGAAGTAAGCCCATGCTTCGCATGATTTCCGGTTCCTGCCGATGGGAACTTTACCCACTGTGCCCCTTTGAGTGGGAGGAGTAAGCGACGGATAGCACTCGTGTTCAGGAGCTTGCATATGAATAGAGGCTCCGATTCAGATAAAAGCTTTGGATGGTTTTCTGGATTGAGACCGGTAGATCACCCTGCAAAAGGAGAGAAAGGCTATGAAAGAATTTGAGCATGTAATTATGGATCCGGTTGGGCTTCATGCACGGCCGGCCGGATTATTGGTAAAAAAGGCTATGGAATATCCTGAGGTAGATATTCACCTGATAAAAGGGGAAAAAACAGTAGACGCTAAACGACTTTTCAGCGTTATGAGCCTGGGCGCCAAACAGGGAGATTCCCTGCGGATTCGTTTGGAGGGCAAAGGGGAAGAGCAGGCGGAAAAGGCGCTCAAAGAGTTCTTTGCCAGTTTGTGAATCTGAAAATGTTGTGAACGGTGAAATAGACGCAGAAAACCTCTCCATATGTTGCCTGATAGGCTGAGGAGAGGTTTTTGTATTTTGTAAAATGTATATTGGCAATAAAGTTGAACATTCTATGAAGAAATTCCCATTGCGTTTACAAACAGAAAAGAAACGATTACAATAGAAAGAATAAGGAGGGCGGTAAGATGGCGATTTCCAAAATGATGACGCTTGCCCTGCGGGCTCTTTCTTATGCGGAACCCGGGGGACGGGACTACCGCTTAGAAAGAATTTTTCAAAGCCTTACCCACCCTTCTCTGCCAGCTTTGTATACTGTCTGGGAACATCATGTGATTTCCAAAGATGGATATGAAGTTCCCATGCGGATTTTTTATCCTAAGGCTATGGCTTCAGAGGAATTGCTGCTTTTTTTCCATGGAGGAGGCTGGGTGTCCGGCACGATCGATACCTATTCCAAAACCTGTGCTGATCTGGCGGATGCCGTAGGACGCAGAGTGGTTTCTGTGGATTACCGCTTAGCGCCGGAGTATCCCTTTCCTCATGGGTTGGAAGATTGTTATGCTGCAGCCAGAGAGCTTTTTTTGCACAGTGACATGTTCCATGGGGATGTTCCTGAAATCATCCTGATGGGAGACAGCGCGGGCGGTAATCTTTCCGCAGCTGTGAGCCTGCTGGCCGCTGCCAGAGGGGAATTTTATGTGAAAAGGCAGATTCTTCTGTATCCAGCAGTATATTATGACTATACGGAAAGTTCACCCTTCCCGTCTGTGTGGGAAAACGGAGAAGGATATCTACTCACTTCGAAGAAGGTGCAGGAGTATATGGAGCTTTACAGCCCTGATCCAAGGCAGAGAAAAAGCCCATATGTGGCCCCGATTTTAGCGCCGAAGCTTTCCGGGCAGCCGGAGACGCTGATTATCACTGCTGAATTTGACCCGCTCCGGGATGAAGGGGAAGCATATGGAGAAAAGCTCAGAAAAGCGGGCTGCACAGTCTGGGTTGTGCGATTCCCGGATATGCTTCACGGCTTTTTTTCTCTGCCGGTGCGGTTTGCGCCTGTTCGGCGGTGTCATGCATATATAAAACGTTTTTTGGACGGAACCATTGGAGAGATCGAGAATGCGGGAAAAACAGATTCATAATCATACGTGGAGACGACTGGATAATGCGGCGAAGATTTTCCCGGCCGCCGCCAGCGGGACAGATACGCAGGTGTTCCGATTTTCCTGTGAGCTGAAGGAGGCAGTCTGTGAGGAGGATCTTCAAAAAGCTCTGGAAAAGACGCTTTCCTCTTTTGGTATATATCGTTATATAATGAAGCGTGGATTTTTTTGGTATTACCTGGAAGAATCCGATAACAGCCCAGTGGTGCGCGAAGAGTATAAGGAACCCTGCGGTCGCCTGTATAACAGGAATGCCGGTGGATTTCTGTTTGAAGTTACGTATTTTGGAAACCGAATAAATCTGGAAGTATACCATGTACTTTCTGATGGTACGGGAGCTATGCGGTTTTTGATAGCACTGGCCGCAAACTATATTTCGATTCATTATGGAATACGGGAACCGTATTTGGAATATGACGCTTCCCAGTCACAGATGGCAAAGGATAGTTTTCAGAAGTACAGCCAAAAAAGGAGCGGGGGAAAGGGAGGCTTTCAGAGGGCGTACCGTCTCAGAGGAGATACATATCCGGAAAACCGCCTGAAAATAATTACGGGAACAGCTAGCGCCAGTCAGGTGTTAAAGGAAGCTCACCGTTGGGGCGTTACACTTTCTGTATATCTGTGCGCTTGCATGATGGATGCGCTTCAGGAGGAAATGCCCTTTCGGAAGCGAAAGCAGCCCCTTGTGATTGGAGTTCCGGTAAATCTCAGGCAGTATTTCCCTTCGGATTCAGCTCGAAACTTCTTCAGCATGACCTATGTTTCTCAAGATTATTCCCACGGAGTTCCCGATTTTCAGCAACTCTTGGAAAATACGAAGGAGAGCTTTCGGAAAAATTTGACCAGAGAAAATCTGGAGGGAACCATTAATGGATATATGGCGGTGGAACGTAATGTTGCTGCCAGGGTGACTCCACTTTTTCTAAAAGATGTATGTCTGCACTACGCATACCGTATAGCGGAAATGCGGAATACTGCAGCTTTTTCAAATATTGGGCGGATCGATGTTCCGCAGGAGATTGTGCCGTATTTGGAGTCCTTCGATATTTGTGCTGCCACAGATAAGCTGCAGCTTTGTACTTGCACCTTTGGAGACTGCCTCAGCATGAGTTTTACATCCCCTTTTATCAGTTCAGATATAGAAAAACGTTTTTTCCGTCATCTTACAGAAGCAGGAATGAATGTAACAGTGGCTTCTAACGATTGCGGCGATGAACTTGTTTCTCCTAGAGAAACGGAACTCGATAAGGATGAGTGTAAAGTATGAAATACTGCGAAAAATGCCATGTATACGTAAAGGGCGGCTCTATTTGCCCTTTGTGCCAGACTAGACTTCCGGGAGAGGGGGAACCTTCCCTTTATCCCCATATATCCAGAAAAATCAGTGGTATGAACTTGGCCTTCCGTATTCTCTTGCTGATCAGTATTGCAGGTGGGGCAGCCTGCCTGGCGCTGAACCGAATGCTTCCTGAAAGCGGCTTTTGGTCGTTATATGTAATTTTAGGAATCCTGAGTTTTTGGATCATTTTTCCACTTTTCTGCCGTCATCGGGGCCGTGTGCCCAGACTGATTGCAGAACAGTCTGTGGTTCTTCTTCTCCTTATCATTTTTTGGGATGGAATAACAGGGTGGCGGGGATGGTCTGTGTCTATGGTTTGGCCGGTTTTGCTTTTGTGCGCGCTGACCTGCTCTTTCATATATGCAAAAGCCAGAAAGCTTTCTCCCGAAGAATATGCTGTATGCCATTTGCTGGAAGCGATTCTCTCTGTGATACCATCTTTGCTTTTTATAGGCGGTGCATTTTCTGAGGGAATCCCATCTCTTATTGCCGGAGCAGTGGGATTTGCTATGCTGGCCGCTTTGTTCCTTTTTGATGGGCGTGTTCTTAGGCAGGAGCTTTCAAGACGATTCCATATTTGACTGCATTTTAGGGCCCTTATTCCAAAAGAAACAGGAAAGTATCCTGATTTTTTTGAAATGTTTAGAATAAAGCTACGAAGTAGGCAAGAAAGGCCCAGAAGGTTTCGTTAGAATTCACAACATTTCGGATAAGGATTTGACATCCAGAATATACTACTCTATAATGGTAGGGATGTGGATGGAGCGCTGCTTTTTGAAGGAAAAGAGTGGCTCCATAGTTTTAAGCTGGTGCTCCGGTTTTTTCTAAAAGAAGCGGGGCATGTTTTCAGCTCCCAGTTTTGTGGCCGGGAATGGAATATAATGCTGTAAGGAGGACTGTCCTTGTGTGTGAAAAGCTGCTGACAGTTGCCGTTCCGGCATATAATGCGGAGCGGTATCTCCGCAAATGCTTAAATTCTTTTTTGGAGACTTCTTCACTGCCGTATCTGGATATTTTGGTAGTAGACGATGGTTCCACCGACGGAACAGCGCAGATTGCAGAAGAGTTTGCAGCACGGCATCCCTTTTCTTTTCGGTGCCTCCGCAAGGAAAATGGGGGCCATGGTTCCGGTATCAATAAAGCATTTCCTTTGGCTCGGGGAAAATACTTCAAAGTGGTGGATGCAGACGACTGGGTCATAACGGAAAATCTTCCGAAACTTTTGGATCTGCTGAGAGATTCTCAGGCGGATGTTTTTCTTGCACCCTTTCATACGGTGGATATGCTTACAGGTGAAAAAAAGGCATACCCCATAGAAGGGCCCGAACCAGGGCGCTTATATTCATTGCAGGAGTTTTCTCGGTGGTATCCTGCAGCGGCAGGGTGGTTCAGTTTCCACAGTGTTTTTTACAGCCGGGATTTTTATGAAAAACTTCATATAGAACTTAGCGAACAAATTTTTTATGAGGATACTGAGTATTCGGTTTTGCCTTCTGCCAATGCAAAAACTATAGAGGTGGGCGGCCTGTATGTTTACCAGTACATGGTCGGCAACGCAAACCAGAGTGTATCCATAAAAAGCTATGTAAAACGAGAAAAGCATCTTGGAGTGGTAATGAGCAGGCTGCTTTCTTTTTATGCCACATACAGGGAGAAGAAACTGTCGGAGGCAGCATTGGAATTTATGCGCATTCGAATAATGATGTTTCTTGGCACCTATGAAAAGGTTCTGCTTCTCTATCATTCGGATCGAAAATACGGCCGAAAAGAGGTGGAGCAGCTTCGTAAACGCGTAGCGCAGGTGGATCCGCAGTTGGAAACAAGAAGCCGGAAACGGTACCGCTTTTTAAGGATACTGCATGCCCTTCATGTAAATCCTGAATTCATCGAAAAGATATATAGAAAAATAAAATAGCAAAGGAACTGGTGTGTAAAAGTGGAAATGATGAAAGAAAGAGTAAAATCGCTGTTCCGCTATAAAAATCTTCTGTCGCAGCTTGTATCGCGGGATATCAAGCTGAAATACCGGCGGAGCTTTTTGGGATATGTCTGGAGCGTGTTGAATCCGCTTTTGACTATGGCGGTTATGACAGTGGTCTTTTCGCAGATGTTCAAGCGCAATGTGGAGAATTATCCGGTGTTTTTGTTGAGCGGAAATATCCTCTATTCCTTCCTGCGGGAATCTACTATGCATGGAATTTCCTCCATTACTGGCAATGCTGCCCTTTTGAAAAAAACGTATGTGCCAAAATATATCTTCACACTTTCGAAGGTCACCAGCGACTTGGTGAATCTGGGTTTTTCATTCTGTGCCCTTCTTGTGGTGATGCTGGTTACGGGCGTGCAGTTTTCCTGGAATATTTTTCTTTGCATAATTCCGGTGCTTGAGCTGTATGTTTTTTGCGTGGGACTCAGCCTGTTCCTGGCCCAGGCGGCTGTATTTTTCCGGGATGTGCAATATATATGGAATCCTATCGTTTTGGCGTGGATGTATCTGACACCAATCATTTATCCTCTGGATGCACTGCCGGGTAAGCTTGCTTGGTTGGTTTCAAAGCTGAATCCTTTGTACTATTATCTGGAGTCTTTCCGGGATACTGTGATGTATGCCCAGCCGCCTGAATGGCTTTTGGTTTGGCGCGGCGCATTGATCGCCGTCCTTATGTTGATTATCGGGCTGTGGAGTTTTGCCCGGACAAAAGACAAGTTTATTCTCCACATATAAGGAGGAACTATGAGCGGAAACGATACGGTCGTAAAAGTAGACCATGCTACAGTGCGATTTAATATGGCCTCTGTGAAGGTGGACAACCTCAAAGAATACGCTATCCGTCTTATAAAGAGGCAGCTGATGTTCAAGGAATTCCTTGCCTTACAGGATGTGAGCCTGGAGGTAAAAAAAGGCGAAGCCTGGGGGATCATGGGCCGGAACGGCTCGGGAAAATCTACCCTGCTTAAACTGATCTGCGGCATTCTTTCTCCCTATAAGGGTACGGTGAAGGTCAACGGAACCATTGCTCCGCTGATCGAATTGGGAGCTGGCTTTGACGGTGAATTGAACGCCACGGAAAATATATTTCTCAACGGTGCCCTTCTTGGGTATTCCAAAAAATTCATGGAGAGCAAATTTGACGAGATCGTAGAGTTTGCAGAGTTGCGCGATTTTTTGGAAGTGCCGGTGAAAAACTATTCCTCCGGTATGCGGGCCCGCCTGGGCTTTGCTGTGGCCACTACCGTGAGGCCACAACTGCTGGTGGTGGATGAGGTTCTTGCAGTGGGCGACTATGCTTTCCAGCAGAAATGTGAAGCACGTATGAAGGATATGCTGGCGAAGGGAACCACCTTGCTCTATGTGTCGCATTCTGCAAATTCCGTTAAAAATCTTTGCCAGAAGGCCCTTTGGATCGATAAAGGCAAGGAAGTCATGCACGGTGATGTGCAGACCGTTTGCTCTGCTTATATGGCGAGCATGCAGAAAAAATGAAGGCGGTATCTTCTGTTATAAGGTGTACCGCTTCTCTTGGATGTGATATAGGTGTGAGCGAGAATACGGATATGGAAAATAGTCTTCCTCTGGTGAGTGTTGTGGTGCTTACGTATAACCAGGCTGTGTATATCGGCCGCGCCATGGATGGGATCCTTTCCCAAAAGACGGATTTTCCCTTTGAGATTCTAGTGGGGGACGATGCTTCCACGGACGGAACGGGGGAAATCCTGCAGGAATACGCTAAGAAGTATCCAGGCCGGATCCGACTGTTCCTGCGGGAAGAAAATCTCGGGGCCAGCCGTAATATATATGAGCTGCTATGCGCTGCCAGAGGAACATATATTGCGACCTGTGAAGGAGATGATTATTGGATTTCTCCGCACAAGCTGCAAAAGCAGAAGAAAGTGATGGAAGAGAACCCCGCATGTGTGGGATGCGTCCATCCCTTCCAAATAGTGAATGAAAAAGAAGAGCCTTTTTCCAGAAAATCTTTAAGCTGGATTCGGGAAAAGGATTGCTTTTCTTTTCAGGATTTTCAAGGTCTTTATCTGCCGGGGCAGTTTTCAACCTGGTTTTTTCGGAACATATTTGCGGATTCAGGCGGCAGATATACATGTATATATACGATTCACCGCCAGATCAGCGACCGGGTTATCATGATGACTCTCTTGCTGCAGGGGGATATTCTGCGTATACCGGAAAGTATGAGCTGTTACCGCTACGTTGTGCGTGAGACGGGGCAGAATGCTACTTCCCAGTTTTACAGGAAAAATGAGGGAATGATCCGTCAGGAGATGGATATCACGGAAAAACTGGAATCCTATGCACAGAAGGTGTTTCAGATAGATGTCCGTTTTCAGAAGAGACGATATGAAATTTTCACCGATGCTTTTGTTCAATGGATAAAGCGCCGGGATCCTCAAAGCCGCGAGGATAGAAGGGCGGCTTTGGCATTTACAGGGAAAAAGATAAGGGCGGTTTTTCGGCTGCCCGTTCAAATGATGCAGAAGCTGCGGGAAAAAAGCGCAGGAATGCGGCGGTAGGCTTTGCATCGGGATGGAATAGTCGGATTAGTAGGAGGTTTTCGTTAGATGGAGTTTGTGACAAAGAAGGATTTTAAATATGCAGCTTTATATAACCCTGAAAAGGAGGAATATTGCACCGATTCCAGCGAGCAGGGGTTAGTGATGGATCCGGAAACAGCAAAGCGCTATGAAGAAAACGATGATTGTGCGGTAACAATTTGCTGTATCACATATAAGCATGAGGAGTATATTGCCCAGGCTCTTGATAGTTTCCTGATGCAGAAGACCAATTTTAAATTTAAGATCTTTGTGGGCGAAGATCATGGACCGGATGGAACGGCAGATATTATACGGGAATATGCGGCCAAGTATCCGGATATTGTAGTTCCTTTTCTCCGAGAGGAGAACATGGGGGCCCAGGCGAATTTGATAGATTTATGCAATCATGCTACCAGCCCTTATATAGCGTTTTGTGAAGGCGATGATTATTGGACGGACGCTAACAAGCTTCAGAAGCAGTTTGACTATATGCAGGCAAATCCGAAGCTAAGAGTATGCTTTACGCGCACAAAGATCGAAGCTCCTGAAGATTGGCATCTGCGAAGCTATTATCAGGCGAATAAAGATGGCGAAATGATCATGCCAGAAGCAATTCCGGGCTTTAAGATGCCGAAAGGAAATTTGAAAGCTGTTGATTTAATTTCTGCCATCCCGATTCATACGTCTACCCATTTTTATCGGTGGAATTATGGCTTAGAGCTTCCCGATTGGTATTATAAGGGAGTGGAGGGTGCATTCCCAATCCTGATGATGCAAATGGGGTTGGGAGAAGCAAAAATTTTGCCCGATGTAACATCTGTATACAGAAGAAGCGACGTGGGCGTGTTGATGAATACCTCCACGGCCGAGCATTTTCTGAAGACGAGATTGGATTATATCCGTTTTCTCTGGGATCTGCATGAATATTTCCGGGAGCATTATGGAGATTACTGCAGAATCCAATTTGAAAATAGGATTAAGGCAGAGGGGTATAATCTCTTGACAAATGCCATTCGATATGAAGATCAGGAATCCATACAGAAATTTTTCACTTTATATCCGGAGGCATCCCGCATAGCGCTTGGGGCATACCTTTCCTTCTACAACGATGCCAGGGGGCTCACCAGAGCTTGCACATGGGAAGGCTATAAGCTGATCGTTAGAAAGCGCATATACAGATATGGGCTGAGGCCTTATGCAATGTTGGCCAGAGCAGTGGAAAAATGTAGGCGCGGCGTTAGAGCGGTTCTGAAAAAGATAAGGGATTTCCTTTCTTTCCTTTGCTATTGGATTTTTGCTTTGGTGCCCAAGAAAAAGAATCTATGGGTGTTTACGTCCTTCCATCAGCGTATTTATATGGACAATGCAAAGTATTATTATGAATATGTGTTGGAGCATCACCCAGAAATTGAGGCTGTGTGGCTCACAAGAAATGAAAATCTGTATGAAAATCTGAAAGAAGCGGGAAAAAGGGTATATAAGACCGGCACTTTCAAAGCATGGTGGAAGCTGGTGCGGGCTAAGGTTGCGGTTACGGATCATTTCCGTATGTCTGATTATACCTGCCTTGCAGGTTTCAACCATGGTACGAAGGTTCTTCAGCTTTGGCACGGCGTGGGATTTAAGTCTATGGGTGACGGCACACAGGTTAAAAATACGGATGTTAGAGGCGTCCGCTATAGCTATGACTTGATTCCTCAGCCTGGAGACAGCCTTCTCAAACGCATAAGAAAGCACATTAAGTATTTCTTCTGTGCCTGCAATCGCGAGATGTTCGAAGATTATTTCATGTTTGTGTGCCCAGGCCAGGAAAGAATCGATATGATCGGAAAAATGTGGAATATCCCGGAGAACCGTTATTTTATGGCCGGTCATCCGCGGAATCTGCCTCTGTATGAACATGAGGTTTCTGCAGACGAACCTAAAATTTTGTATGCGCCTACCTACCGGATGGATGCAGGCGAGGAACGCATTATGATCGATCTTTGCCTCAATTCCGTAGTTGAGATTCAGGAAGCAATGGAGCAGATAGGCGGTAGTTTTGTAATCCGTCTGCATCCTCACACTTGGAGAAATTATCAGACGGAAATTCTGAATCGGATTCGCCCCTATGACCGGATTTCCTTGGATACGAAAAAGGATGTGTATCAGTCGCTGGGGCAATATTCCATAGTGATTTCCGACTATTCTTCTATCTCTCTTGATTTTGCTATGCTGGACCGGCCTGTAATCTATTTCTGCTTTGATTATGACCGTTTTATAAAGAATGACGCTGGCTTTAATCTGGACTTTAAGAGCTGCACGCCTGGGCCTATTGTATATACGTGGGAGGAGACCCTCCAAAAGGTCAAGGAGTATACTGCGGATCCTTCCAAGGACCGTGATTGGTGCCGTGAAAGATGCCGGTATTTCTTCGATCAAAGTGTGAATAACGCTCAGAATTCTGAGCGTATCACAGAAGAACTGAAGCGCCGCCTGCATATTTCCTGAAGATGAAATGAGAGGATTGCCATGAAGCATGTAAATATTCTGGTTTTTCCCTGTGGTTCGGAGATCGGGCTTGAAATTCATAATGCCTTGAAGGATGTTTCTTTTATTACATTGATAGGAGCTTCCAGCGTACCGGATCATGGAAAGTTTGTGTATGAAAACTACCGCGAGGATGTTCCTTTTATTACGGATCCTGCCTTTCTCCCCGCTTTGAACCGGATCATTGAGGAAGAAAAGATCGATTTTATTTTCCCAGCTTTGGATGCAGTTGTGCTCATGCTCTCTGAAAACAGGGAAGCGCTGAAGGCGGAGGTTCTCACTTCCTCAAAAGAGGCAGTGCGCATCTGCCGCAGTAAGAGCAAAACTTATGAAGCTTTGGCCGGAATGGATTTTCTCCCTGAAACATTCAAAAAAGCCGAAGATGTGAAACGGTTTCCTGTGATAATTAAACCCAGCGTAGGCCAGGGATCACAGGGATTCATGAAGATTGCCAGTGCAGAAGAGCTTCAATATCAACTTTCTGTTCGCGACGAGGAACAAGTGATCTGTGAATTCTTGAGCGGTGAAGAGTATACCGTAGACTGTTTCACAGACAGACACGGAACTCTTTTATATGTGGCCTGCCGGAATCGGCACCGGGTGCGCAACGGTATCAGCGTAAATTCCACGTTGCAGGCGCCGGATCACCGTGTGACAGAAATTGCAGGGCAGATCAGCCAGCGGCTTCAAATGCGCGGCGCATGGTTTTTCCAGCTCAAAAGGAATGATGAAGGGGAATACCGCTTATTGGAGGCAGCGACCCGCGTGGCAGGCACCATGTGTGTGGAACGGGCTGCGGGGGTGAATCTTCCTCTTCTCGCAGTATTCGACGCTATGGGATATGATGTGTCTGTGGAGAAGCAACTGGATACTGTAGAAGTGGATCGTGCCTTGGGGAACGTATATCGCCTGCCTATATCATATGACGAGGTATACGTGGATTTCGATGATACTATCACCGTTCACGGAAAAATCAATACAGTGATGATGCAATTTCTCTATCAGTGTGTAAACAAAGAAATTCCAATTCATCTGATTACGAAGCACGCTGCAGATATTCGGGAATCTTTGCGTAAGTATAAAATAGCAGAGGAGCTTTTTGCAAGCATAACGCATATAGACCCCGAGAAGGAACCGGATGTCAAAAAATATGATCGGGTTTCTCCCTCATCTACGGCTATTTTTATCGACGACTCGTATGCGGAGCGCAGGCAGATGTCGGAGAGATACCATATTAAAACTTTTGGTGTGGACGCTTTGGAAGCCCTGCTGGATCCCCGGCGGTAAGAAGGCAATTTCTTTATAAAAACGCCTTAAGGATGGATAAAGCCCATAGACAGATTGCGGCATATTTTGTAAAATATAGGAAGTGGATAGTATGGCAGTTAAAAAATCAGATGCTCCCATTCAGGTGACTCGTTCCTCTATGCCTCCCTTTGATGAATATGTTGAGGAGATACGAGAGCTTTGGGAATCTCATTGGTTGACAAATAGCGGTGTTAAACATCAGAAGCTGGAAAAGCTGCTGCGGGAGTATCTGCAGGCGGAATATGTGGGGCTGTATACCAACGGGCATATGGCTCTGGAATGTGCTTTGGAGGCCTTGCAGCTGAAGGGCGAGGTCATCACCACGCCGTATACGTATGCTTCTACCACCCATGCGATTGTGCGCAGGGGGTTAACGCCTGTTTTTTGTGATATCGATCCTATCACTCTTTGTATGGATCCGCAGAAGATTGAGCCCCTGATTACGGAAAAGACCTGTGCAATTCTGCCCGTGCATGTGTATGGAATTCCCTGCGACGTGGAGGCTATCCAGAAAATAGCTGAGAAACATCATCTGAAGGTGATATACGATGCGGCGCATGCTTTCGGTGTCCGGCTCAACGGCCGCCCCATCAGCCAGTATGGGGATGTTTCCATGTTCAGCTTCCATGCAACAAAGGTGTTTCATACTGTGGAAGGCGGCGGGCTGGTTTTCCAGAATAAGGAAGATTTTGAACGGGCAGAGTATCTGAAAAAATTTGGTATGCGCAGTGAGGATGACGTTCCGGTTGCGGGCCTCAACGCCAAAATGACAGAAGTTCATGCAGCTATGGGAATCTGCAACATGCGCCATATTGATGAAGAGATCGGAAAAAGAGAAAAGGCGGTGGCACGCTATACAGAGCGCCTGCAGGGAACAAAAGGGTTGCAACTTTTTCCGAATATAGAGGGGCTTCAGAGGAACTATTCGTATTTTCCTGTTGTATTCCATGAAGAATTCGGGAAAAACAGGGAAGAAGTTTTGGAAGAACTTGGGAAAAATTCTATTTTTGCCCGCCGGTATTTTTATCCGGCTACCAATGAATTTCAGTGGTGCAGGGAAAACTATGATGGAGGAAATACGCCGATCGCTCACGATATAGCGGGAAAAGTTCTTTGCCTGCCGCTCTATGCGGGGCTTTCACAGGAGGATGTGGATCGTATTTGCGATTGTATTCTGGCATGAAACAGAATTAAATAAGAGGTGAAAATGATGAAAGGTATTGTTTTGGCAGGAGGCCGTGGAACACGGCTGTATCCCATGACCAAGATTATTTCCAAACAGCTCCTTCCGATTTATGATAAGCCGTTGATCTACTATCCTATGTCGATCCTGATGTTGGCAGGTATTCGGGAGATACTGATCATTTCAACGAAAGAGGATATAGGGCATTATCAGGCACTTCTGCAGGATGGATCCGATCTGGGGCTGAAGCTGGAATATAAGGTTCAGGAGGCCCCCAGGGGAATCGCGGAAGCTTTTGTGCTTGGTGAGGATTTTATCGGGGATGATAGTGTCTGTCTGATTTTAGGGGACAATGTATTTTATGGCCACGGTATGAGCCATCTTCTGTGGGATGCCATGAAGGTGAAGGAGGGCGCCGTAGTATTCGGGTATCCGGTGCGCGATCCCAAGAGCTTTGGTGTCATGGAGTTTGATAAAGATATGAATGTAATCTCCATCGAAGAGAAGCCGGAGCATCCTAAGTCTCATTATGCCGTCCCGGGGTTGTATTTTTATGATAATCGCGTGGTGGAGATCTCCAAAACCATCAAGCCCTCTGCCAGAGGAGAACTGGAGATTACAGCTGTAAACAATGCTTATATTGAAAAAGGGCAGCTGAAGGCAGTTTTGATTGAACGGGGCATTGCATGGCTCGATACCGGCACGCCGGACGGCATGTTGGATGCAGGCCGTTTTGTGGAGACGATCCAGAAGCGGGAATCCAACTATGTGGCTTGTTTGGAGGAAATTGCCTGGCGCCGGGGATTCATCGATGATGAACAGCTCAGAAAGCTGGGAGAATCCCTGAAGATGACACAGTATGGCCAGTATATTCTTTCTCTGCTGGGTTAAAAGGAACTGCCTATTTTTACCGGCGGTATGCTGAAAACGACAGGAGGAACAATTTTATGTATCATACCATTGTGGTGACAGGAGGAGCCGGATTTATCGGTTCAAATTTCATTCATCATATTATTAAAAAGCACGGCGATTCCATCCAGGTTGTCAATTTGGACAAGCTTACGTATGCCGGTAATCTGGAAAATTTGAAGGATGTGGAAAACCTTCCGAACTATCATTTTGTCAATGCGGATATCTGTGATGGAGAAGCGGTGACAAAAATACTCGATACGTATAATCCGGATGCTGTTATCAATTTTGCCGCTGAGACCCATGTGGACCGCAGCATTACGGATCCGGGTGTGTTTGCCAGGACAAATGTAATGGGCACTCTGAATCTTCTGAATTGCTGTATGGCCAAATGGATGGATAAAGACGGAAACTGGAAAGAGGGAGTCCGCTATCTGCAGGTTTCTACAGACGAAGTGTACGGCTCTTTGGGCGAGACCGGTTATTTTACAGAGAAAACTCCTCTCAGCCCCAGAAGTCCGTATTCTGCCAGTAAGACCAGTGCAGATCTTTTCTGTATGGCGTATCATGAGACCTATGGCATGCCGTGTCTTGTTACGCGCTGCTCGAATAACTATGGTCCTTATCAGTTTCCGGAGAAGCTGATTCCCCTTATGATCCACAACGCCATGACTGGCAAAAAGCTTCCTATCTATGGCGATGGACTCAATATCCGTGACTGGCTGCATGTAGACGATCACTGTGCAGCTTTGGATCTGGTTCTGGACAAAGGCCGGGTAGGAGAAGTATATAATATTGGCGGCCATAATGAGCGGACGAATATTTTTATCGTGAAAAAGATCATAGAGACCCTCTCGAAAAAATATTCCGATCAGATCAGCGAGGAATTGATCCAGTATGTTGCAGACAGAAAGGGTCACGATCGTCGGTATGCTATTGATCCGCAAAAAATCAAGGATGAATTGGGCTGGGAGCCTTCTATCTTCTTTGAAGAGGGAATCGAAATGACCATTGATTGGTATTTGAACCATCAGGAGTGGACGGATCGTGTTACCTCTGGTGCATATGTTGAATACTACGAAAAAATGTATGGTAACCGGTGAGTCCGGCGAATTTGCATTTCTGATTTGAAAGGCCTCCGCGGCGGGGCCTTCCTTCAACAGAAAGGGGAGCGTGTGAAATGAACATCGGGGTTATTATCGCCGGGGGCAGTGGGCAGAGAATGCACCAGGAAATTCCCAAGCAGTTCATGAATGTAAATGATAAGCCTGTTATTGTATATACCTTGGAAGCTTTTGAGCGCCATCCGGATATCGATGAAATTGGGGTGGTATGCCTGGATGGGTGGCATGAGATCCTGTGGGCGTATGCCAAGCAGTATAAGATCAGCAAACTGAAATGGATTGTCAGCGGCGGTGAAAACGGCCAGGGTTCCATCCGCAACGGCGTGTTTGAGGCTGAAAAAAGGTATGGAGAAGATGATATTTTGCTGATTCATGATGCCGTGCGTCCTTTGGTTTCACAGGAAATTCTTTCAGACTGCATTGTGAAATGCCGGAAGTATGGATCGGCGGTTGTTACCGTTCCCTGTAATACAGTGATTCTGAAAAAGAAGGATGAACTTTCTTCTGAGGAAGTTGTGGACCGTCAGGAGCTGGCTGTAACACAAACGCCTCAGGCTTTCCCTCTTCATAAACTGGTATGGGCCCATAAAGAGGCCTTAAAGCGTGGAATAACCAATTCGGTTGCCAGTTGCACTTTGATGACTGAACTTGGGGAATCTGTATATTTTTCTGTTGGAGCAGAGACGAACATAAAGCTGACAACACAGGATGACTTAATGATATTCAAGGCTCTTTTGGCTATTCAAGAGCAAAAGGGTAAATACTAACCACAAGAATGGTGCACCGCCGCCAGGTGAGTGTACAAATGTCGGAGGGAGTAATGGCAATGGCCTTGCACAGAGGATTGGATAAAGAGGATTTCCGCATGATTTCAGAGCAGCCCCTTCCATGGGAAAAACTCAGGGATGCGTCCGTGCTCGTAACAGGAGGAAATGGTCTCATAGCATCTGCATTCGTGGATGCCCTCCTGCAGTGTGAAGCTGCCCAGCGGGTTAACGTATCTGTAACCGTGCTTTGCCGCAGCAGGGAGAAGGCGGAAATGCGTTTCGGCGCATATATGGATAACCCCCGTTTTCATCTTTTGCTGCAGGATGTGTGTGAACCTCTCCCAGAGAACGAAAAGTTTCAATACATCCTTCATGCTGCCAGTCCTTCTCATCCTCTGGCCTTTTCAAAAACGCCTGTGGATGTTCTTAAAGCAAATTTTTTGGGAACGATGCAGATGTTGGAAAGCGCCAGGCAGAATAATTCCCGTATGTTATATATTTCTAGCGGTGAAGTATATGGCGCCAATCCGGAAGATATGGATGCAATGCCGGAAACCTATCCGGGTATGGTGGCGTCTATGCAACCCAGGGCCTGTTACCCAGAAGGGAAAAGAGCAGCGGAGGCACTTTGTGCCAGCTATGGGCAGCAGTACGGTGTGGATGCCGTGGCGGCCAGACTTTGTTATGTATATGGTGCTTCCATAACGGAAGATAACAGCCGTGCTGACGCTCAATTTTTGCGCAACGCTTTGAAGGGCGAGGACATTGTCATGAAGAGCGCTGGCACACAACTGCGCACTTATTGCTATTTGGCGGACTGCATTTCTGGCCTTCTCTTTATTCTTCTCTGTGGGCAGAGCGGAGAAGCTTATAACATTGCAAACAGAGATTCTGTAGTGACGATCCGGCAGTATGCCCAGGTTCTGGCTGATGTTGCTGGAGTTTCTCTTTGTTTTGAAAATCCATCCGATCAGGAAAAGGCCGGTTATTCTGCCAGCGGCCGGTCTGTGCTGGATGGCAGTAAGCTCGAGAAGCTTGGGTGGAAGCCTGTTTGGACGATACAGGATGGATTGCAGAAGACTTTCTGGCTTTCCCAAGAGAAGTGATTAAAACGTCGGAAGCCCGGCCTTATGGCCGCAGGCTTCCGATTTTTACAAACAAGAGTCGGTGTATAATAGGTTTATTATCGAAAAATATCTTTGAAGTGTGTGGCTGATAATAAATTTTGGGTTTTAAGAGCCTTTGAGAAATCCCGAAAGTATTGATATAGGGAGTGGATGTTGCATTGCGGGAATATGATTATCTGATCGTGGGCGCCGGCCTATATGGTGCAGTGTTTGCGTATGAAGCGGCAAAAAAGGGCAACAAATGCCTTGTAATAGAAAAGCGGAACCATATTGGCGGGAATATCTTTACAGAAGAACGAGCAGGTATTCAGGTGCATGTCTACGGTGCGCATATTTTTCATACCAGCAGCAAAAAAATATGGGAGTATGTAAACCAATTTGCAGAATTCAACAATTTTATCAATTCTCCCTTGGCTGTGTATAAGGATGAGCTGTATAATCTTCCCTTCAATATGAATACCTTCAGCAGAATGTGGGGAATTCGCACACCTGCTGAAGCCAAGGAAAAGATCCGGGCTCAGGTGGAGGCTTTGGGAATACAGAATCCTCGGAATCTGGAGGAGCAGGCTCTCTCTCTTGCTGGAGAAGATGTTTACAGAAAACTTATCAAGGGATATACGGAGAAACAGTGGGGAAGGGACTGCAAGGATCTGCCTGCTTTTATTATCCGTCGTCTCCCGTTCCGTTTTACGTATGACAATAATTATTTCAACGATCGTTATCAGGGTATCCCTATAGGGGGATATACGCAGATTGTGGAAAAACTTTTGGCGGGAAATGATGTCTTACTCAATACAGAGTATTTTTTATTCCGCAGAGAAAATCCGGATCTTCATATCCGCAAAAAAGTGGTGTTTACTGGTATGATCGACGGCTATTTCCAGTATAGGCTGGGGGCTTTGGCATACAGAAGTTTGCGGTTTGAAACGGAAGAGCTTCCCATTGAAAATTACCAGGGGAATGCAGTAGTGAACTATACGGAACGAGAGGTGCCGTATACTCGTATTATAGAGCATAAACATTTTGAACCTGGAAAAAACACGGCTCCGGTTACGATTCTTTCAAAAGAGTATCCTATGGAATGGCAACCGGGAGCAGAACCTTACTATCCGGTGAACGACGAAAAAAATATGGCTCTTTATGCCAGATACAAAGCTTTAGCAGAAAAGGAAAATAATGTGATTTTTGGCGGCCGATTAGGTAGCTATACGTACTATGATATGGATAAAGTTATTGCGGCTGCGCTCAAAATGTGCCGTGAAGAATTGGAAGGAGGAGAAAGAGAATGAGCACGAATATAAAGGACCTGGGATCCATAGCAGTCTTAACGGATTCCTGCGCGGATCTTTCTCCCCAAGTCGCTGAGGAAAATGGTATTTTCGTGATCCCTCTTTCCGTTGTATATCCTGAAAAGGTGTATGCAGACGGAGTGGATATCACAGCGGAAGATGTTTACAGGCGTATGCCGGAAGAAGTGCCCACCACTACGCTTCCGTCTGGGAAGATCATAGAGGATACGTTTCGTAAAATTCGGGATAAAGGATACAAGTATGTGATCGCGCTCATTTTTTCGGGAGGAATCAGCGGTACATACAATATGGTCCGCATGCTGGGAGAAGAAGCCGAGGGGTTGGAAGTCCGTGTGTTTGACACCAAAACAGCTAGTCTCGGGCTGGGAATGATAGCGCTGCAGACAGTGCGGTATATACGCCAAGGCCGCTCTTTCCTGGAGATGCAGGAAATTGTCCGTTCTCTGATTCGAAATACAAAAGTTTTTTTCTGTGTGGATACGCTGGAGTATTTGAAAAGAGGGGGAAGGATCGGTAAAATAACCTGTATAGCAGGTTCCGTGTTGCAGATAAAGCCTATTATCACCTTTTCAGAAGAAGGTGAGCTTATTAACGTGGCGAAGGCCCGAGGAAGATTACGATCTATTGAAGATATCACAGAGCGTGTGAAAAGATTGGTTCCGGATAAAAGACGATACAATCTGGCTATGGCCCACGGCGGCTGCCCGGAAGATTTGGAAATTGTGCGAAAGTCTTTGTCTACCCAAATACGAAAAAGTGCTATGTTTTGTGAGAGTGCCATTGATTCGGTCCTAGCGTGCCATGTAGGCCCCAGACTGATCGGTGCTGGTGTACAGATATTAGAATTTTAAAGATACAGCTGAAACTGAAAGAAGCCCCTTGGGTGATAAAACTGGTTTGGTTTTATCACCCAAGGGGCTTTTTAAATTTTCTCTTTCTGCCAAGTTTCGCGGAAAATTGCAGAGAAAATCCATTATGGTAGAGAATGAAAAAAATATGCGGAAGCCTTAGAGTATAATGCATAGAATTTTCGTATATGGGACATGCTTATAGTATCTGACAAAATCCGACAGGGAGGAACACGATATGGCAATACAGCTTTCACTGCGTTCCGGGACGCTGACGGCAATGCTGGAAGGAGAGATCGATCACCACACCGCCCGAGAGCTTCGGGAAGAGATCGATAGCGCCGCATCTCGGACTAAGCCCAAACGGTTGATTCTGGATTTTTCCAAAATCCGGTTTATGGATAGCTCCGGTGTGGGGCTGATTTTAGGCCGGTACCGGCTGGTGAGCCAATGGGGCGGCGAATTGTGCGTAGCAAACCTTTCTCCTAATTTGGAGCGTATTGTTTCATTGGCGGGACTGAAAGAAATCTGCACAGTTTATCGGAGGGAAGAAAATGAACAAGAAAGTAATCAATGAAATGGAACTTTCCTTTCCCAGCTGTTCGTCCAACGAAGCCTTTGCCCGGGCAGCAGTAGCATCCTTTGCGGCTCAGCTGGATCCGACATTAGAAGAAATCTGCGATTTGAAAACGGCCGTTTCAGAAGCGGTAACCAACTGCATTATCCACGGTTACAAGGATACAATCGGAATGGTTTACATAGTGGTCAAGCTGTTTGAAAATCGGGAGATCCTTGTGAAAATTCGTGATAAGGGCTGTGGTATAGAAAATGTACAGAAGGCAATGGAGCCCCTTTTTACAACGGGAGGGGAAGAACGTGCGGGTCTGGGATTTGCCGTTATGCAAAGCTTCACGGATAGGCTTACTGTAACTTCCAAGGTAGGAAAGGGCACCACAGTAACCATGCGGAAATATTTTTCCAGAAGGCTGACGGTCAATGAACAGGGATGAGAGAATACAGGAAAATACAGGATTGGTGCACACCTGCGCCCGAAGATTTAAAGGTAGAGGTATCGAATATGATGACCTTTTCCAGGCGGGTTGTTTAGGATTGATCAAGGCGGCAGAAAGGTTCGATGAGAGCCGCGGACTCTGCTTTTCCACCTATGCAGTACCCGTAATTCTGGGGGAGATCCGCAGGCTTTTCCGCGAAGATGGCACTGTTAAAATGAGCCGCAGCCTGCGGGAAATGGCGATGAAGGCAAACAGAGCGTCGACGGAATTCCTGCAGCGGGAGGGCCGTCAGCCTACTGTGAAGGAAGTAGCATCTATTTTGGGGGTGGAACCGGAGCAGGCAGCCCAGGCCATAGCGGCTGGGCAGATGCCTCTTTCTCTCACTATGGAGGATGAAGATGGAGAAAGCCAACTGGATATAGCAGTGGAACCGGAGGAAGAACTGCTGACCGAAAAGCTCTCTCTGCGAAAAGCTGTAAAAGAGCTGCAGGAAAGAGATAAAAAAATTATTTATCTGCGCTATGTGAAAAGCTCCACTCAAGCGGAAACTGCTCGGGAATTAGGAATGACGCAGGTGCAGATTTCGCGGAGAGAGAAGGTGATTCTGAGAACTCTTCGGGAAAAGCTTGGGTAGCTAGGCACATGGTTACAGAAGCTAAGGAAAGAGAACGTTCATTGAAATAATATCTGATAAAAAAGCAGGAACCGAAAGCGGTCCCTGCTTTTTTATGTAGAAGTTTTCTCAGTTTTTCTCTGAGGAAAGTTCTGTAAGCTGTGAAAGATCATATGGGGTCTGCTGATAGACAAAATAATTGAGCCAGTTGGAAAAAAGGAGATGGCCATGGCTTCGCCAGTTGAAGCGTGGTTCTTTAGATGGATCATCATTGGGAAAATAGTTCTTGGGAACATGGGGATTAAGCCCTTTTCCACAATCCCGGAAGTATTCCTTTGCGAGGGTATCCCGATCATATTCCTGATGACCTGTCACAAAAAATTGCCGCCCATCCCGCTTCGCCACCAGATGAACGCCCGCCTCAACAGAATCGGCCAGAATCAGGAGCTCAGAATGTTTTTGTATGTCTTCAGCGCGTATTTCTGTATTTCGACTGTGGGGGGCCCAATAGTCGTCGTCAAACCCACGCACCAAAGGATGAAGATGTTCAATTACCCGGTGACGGAAGACGCCAGAAAGTTTTTCCGGCAACTGATATTTTGGGATCCCATAATGGTAATATAACCCTGCTTGGGCACCCCAACAAATATACATGGTTGAATACACATTCTTTTTGACCCATTCCATTATCTCACAAAGCTCTTCCCAGTAGTCTACCTCTTCAAAAGGAAGATTTTCTACAGGAGCGCCTGTCACAATCATTCCATCGAACTTTTCGTTCTTTAGCTCTCTAAAGGTTTTGTAGAACTGGTTCAGATGAGGAAGGGGAGTGTGGCGGCTCACATGGCTTGCCATATGCATGAGCTCCACATCCACCTGGAGAGGCGTATTACCCAAAAGGCGGAGAAGCTGAGTTTCTGTGACGATCTTTGTAGGCATCAAATTTAAAATGACAATTTTCAGCGGCCGGATATCCTGTGTGGCGGCCCTTTTTTGGGTCATCACAAAGATATTTTCCCCTTCTAGGACTTTTATTGCAGGAAGTTCTCCTTGAATTCGTATCGGCATAGGACAATAGCCTCCGTTTTATAGACTTTTTTAGATAAAATACTATTGATATCAGTATAGCAAAGAGTATGAAAATCTGCAATATAGAGGGAAAATGCTTTCGACAAGTGAGGAATTACATCCCGGAAAAGCAATACTTTACAAACACTCAGCTCAGTTTTAACAGTTGCAGGCTCAGAGGGGGCAGACGCAGTTTCCCATTTATGCAAGAAATCGTATTCCCGGTTAACAATTCAGTTAATTCTCCATTGCAGGAGATTTCAGCTTTCTGCATATCTGCTGCATGTTCTTCCGTATCAGCGTTGATAGCTATTGCAATGCAATCTTCATCAAATCTACGCTGGAACACAAATTGTCTATTTGTCAGATATATGGTTTTGTAGTTTCCCTGGGAGAGTGATTTATAGTGTTTATGGAGAAAAGCCAGTGAGGAAATCAGGTCGGTCAAATCATTCCACTGTGGTGAGGAAAGAGCAGGACGCAAGGCATCATCGCTTCCATTTTCCTTTTTTCCCAAAATTCCCCACTCGCTGCCATAGTATATACACGGGATGCCCGGCATAGAAAATAGAATTCCATAAAGTAAGGGAAGATGGGACGGTTCCTTTAAGATGCTTGCCACTCGCGTTACATCGTGGTTATCCGCAAAGCACAGTAGGTGCTCCCCGCGATATAGGCCACCCTCTTCGCCGAATTGGCGGTTTAGTGAGTAGGCGATTTCAAACAGATTCAGATCATTGAAGCTGGAATATAAGCCCTTGTAACACTCGTAGTTGGTGCAGCTTTGCAGCATTCTGCTGTTAAGAATCCGCCTGTAGTCACCGAAGAGAATCTCGCCTATAAGGAGAAAATCAGGCTTCAGCTCATTGCAGAATTCTCGGAGACAGCAGAGAAACTCTAGATCAAGGCAATATGCTACATCCAGCCTGAGCCCGTCTACATGAAACGTATCCACCCAAAAACGTATGCAGGAAAAAAGATGCTCCCTCACTTTTGGGTTTGAGAGGTTTAGCTTTACGAGTTCATAATGCCCCTCCCACCCTTCGTAATAAAAACCGTCGTCATAGCAGGAATTCCTACCGAAGTCAATACAAAACCAATCTTTGTAGGGTGAATGATCTTTATTTTGCAGAACATCCTGAAACGCCCAGAAACCACGCCCCACATGATTGAAGACACCGTCCAGGATAATGCGGAACCCATTTTCCTTCAAAATTTTGCACACATAGGAAAAATCATCGTTTGTTCCCAAGCGGCAATCTATTTTTCGGTAGTCTCTAGTATCATATCCGTGCCGGTCGGATTCAAAAATGGGGGAGAAATAGAGAGTATCCACGTTCAGCTTCTGCAGATGAGGGAGCCAATCCAAAATTTTAAGGATTCTCGGGACGAGATGGCCGTCATTTTCTTTTGGCGCACCACACATTCCCAGAGAATATACTTGATACAATATACTGTTGTCTGACCACATGGCTTGAAAACTCCTTTCTAAACCTAGGCTGTGCAGTAGTAGGACTGCGGATAAACGAAATTGTTGGATAAGGCGAATGAAGCACAAGAATGTTTTCAGTTTTAATAGCCAGCCCTTCAGATACTAGCTCACCCAAATTTCTAAATAGGTTGTTTCAACTGCAAGCCTCGATATTTCAAAACAATAGTATTTTAGCACATATCTGTTACCAATTAACACAAATCGTTCAATTTACGATTGACTATGATTCCGGAAAAGTGCCGTAATCATGCTTGTTCGGTATACAAAAATAAAAAAGTGATAAAAAAAGAAAGAATTTAAGGAAATATGTAAAAAAGCGAAATTTTGTGTTGACAGGAAAAGGAAAGAGTGATATTATAACTAAGCCGTCGGGAACGGACATGAAAATGAAGAGAGTTTCAAAAAAGTTTTGAAAAACCGAATGAAAACTCTTGACAATTTTCACGGAGTGTGTTAATATAAATAACACTCCGATCGAGAGATCGGCGGTAAGGACCTTGAAAATTAAACAACGAAAGACAAGAAAAGGAACCCGTATGACTTTGAGAGAAATCGTTCAGAGATGAA
>CAJFPJ010000067.1 GCA_904399395.1 uncultured Clostridia bacterium
CTGCTCTGCATACATGGTCACCCCCACACTCTTTAAATCCCTTTTATAAATATTTTATCGGATAAAAGCCGGCAGGTCAAGGCAAAATGCCTTGACCTGCCGGCTTTACTATTGACATCACAGCCACACCCTTACGGCAAAGCCGCCTCTGAAAAAGCAGGTGTTCGTGTAATGTCCAATTGGTGGACCCGGAGGGATTCGAACCCTTGACCTCTCGGATGCGAACCGAACGCTCTCCCAGCTGAGCTACGGGCCCATATCGCTGTTTTAAACAGCGAAGACTATTATAACACGACTTTCCACAAATTTCAACCTATATTTCAAAAAACTCTTTCTCTTCTGAGAGAGAAAAACAACTCAGCACCTAATTTCTGCCGAAAATCATTTTTCTCTCCTTCTTGCGTCTATTTCTTTTGCGTATTTACAAAAATCCCGCATACAGCACTCTCCACACTTAGCCGTTCTGGCAGTACATACTGCTCTCCCATGTAAAACCAAACGGTGGCAGAAATCATTGGATTCCTCCGGCGGAAGGATTTCACGAAGCTGTTTTTCCACTTTTAGAGGATCCTTTCCCTCTGAAAGCCCCAACCGTCCACAGATACGAATACAATGAGTATCCGTGACAACTGCCGGTTTATGGTAGATATCCCCCACCACCAGATTGGCGGTTTTACGTCCCACACCAGGAAGCTTCACAAGTTCCTCAACTGTATCTGGAACAATACCGTTATATTCGGAATCCAGCATACAACACATACGATAAATATCCCTAGCTTTGGTTTTATACAAACCGCAGGAATGGATATATCTCTCTATTTCCTCCGGAGAGCCCTCTGTAAAAGCCTTCAGTGTGGGAAATCGGTTAAAGAGAGCAGGTGTCACCATATTCACTCTGGCATCAGTGCATTGGGCCGACAACCTGGTAGCAATCAACAGCTGAAGGGGATCTCGATATGTAAGTGAACATACCGCTCCCGGATATTCCTTTTTCAATGCGTCCACAGCCAGCAATGCCCTCTCTTTTCTTCTCACTGCTCTCCCCCCGTTATCCTCACATGAAAACCTGCCATTACATCCAGAGCCTTCTCATGGAGCTCCGGATCAAAAGAAGCCGTGCAGTTCCTATCCACCAATATTTCAGCATTTGGAAGGGCTGCTTTTACTATTACTGCGTTGGATATCACACACATATTGCTCACTAAGCCCACCAGTTCCACGCTTTCATAAGCCTTTCCCTTGAGATACTCATATAAGTCCCCACTGGGAAAAGTAGGTTTTTGAAATTCACGGCAACCTTCCAGTTCTTGCTTCACACGCCCATAAAGCTCCCATCCCGGCGTTCCTAAAACAGTATGTGGCACAGGAAGAATTTTCCCCTCCATGGTGTCAAGGTACATCCCGTCATGGGTATCCATCGTGTATACCACTTCACCGCCGCTGCTTTTATATTCCGCTATTTTCCTGCATATAGGAGCCTCCAAGCTTTCTGCTCCTGGAAATCCCAAAGCGCCATCTACAAAATCTTTCTGGTAATCTACAACGATCAAAAGTCTTCTGCCATCCATGTCGTTTACACCTGTCTTTCTTTACCTCAATACATAACAAGCATACACAAAAAAAGAAAAGGTCCTGTCTCATTTTACCGCAGAACCTTTTCTTTTGCAATATGAGAACCCGCTTTCTACCCATCGCGGAATACTATTTGGTCTGTCATCAGAATACCGGGAAGTCGGCTCTTAAGACAGTAAAATGAACTTTGCTTCTTCCAGCCTTCGTTGGTAATCCTTCGAAAGCCTATTCTTACTATATAAGAGAATTATGGAGAAAGTATGAAGAAAATACGGCTCAGTTATAAATTCTTTTCCACAGGTTGCTCAGCGTTCATACCGCTCAAAATACTCTGTGCTAAGCCGTCTCTTCTGCCCGACGGAAGGCATCAGCAAATCTCCCAAGCTCCGCAGCGGCTTCTTGACAGTATCCACAGCGCCAATCCCCATGGAGGAAAAGATCATAATAAAGAACATACCTGTCTGAATCCAGAAGATCGTCACATCCGTAATGCCATGGATCATAACCGCCGTCAAAGCAGATGCCGCCAAAATACTCATATTTTTACACACATTTCTGCGATAGCGTAGATACAACTGCCGAACAATAAACCCAAGCAGAAGGCCGCATCCAATCAGACCCACTATGCCGAAATTCAGAAGTACATCCAGAACGATATTATGGCAATGGTAAGAAGGGAAACTCCCAAATTCATTGCAAATCATTGGATATGCGGCAGCTCCTCTACCGAAAAGGGGAAATTCCAGGAACCCCTTTAGAGAGGCCTTCCAAATGGAAAGACGATACCCAAAGGTCACATCAACTGCATCCAAGCGGGGATATAACTCTGGAAATACCAAACAGAGCAGCCCACAGAATGCCGCAGAAATCAAAAATGCTATAACCGCCCTTTTCTTTTTTGCCAGCACCAGCATTACAAACACGCCGCATAGAGTCGCCGCCAAAGAGGACATGCTGGCACAAAGGTACAGGCCGAAAAGATTACAAAAAGCTGTAATCATATAGAACCACTTATTGGTTCGATTGCTGAGGCATCTGTAAACACAGACAAGAACCATAAGTTCTGTCATTGCGCCGAAATAGTTTGCGTTCGTAAAAACAGAAGCTGGCCGGAAATCAGGGAAAGTAGACCATACTTCTGCTTTTTGCACAAAACCAATGCAGACACACACAATACTGCAGACACAAGAAACATCCAAAATAGAATTATACAAAGAACGCGTCATAACATTTTTCAGAAAGAACGCGCACACAGCTGCCGTGATCATGAGAACTGCATACATCATGCCTCTGAGATTCTCGTGAAAGGCCGCTATGTAAAAAGGAATAAACAAGAGGGCTATGAGCCTGCGATCTGCTGCAGTCTTCAGAACACGATGCCTGCGCTCTTTATTGAAAATCACCATAGCCGTTACAAGTAAAACAGCCGCCACTGTAAAATAAAATGGCATAAATATCGACACTGCAAGCCCATATACCAGAAAGATGTCGGGAACCATTGAACGTACCCGGCTTTTATGCAGAACAGAAGAGGGTACTTCAGTCATAACAATATCTGTCTCCTTTCCATTCCGACCACTGCCGATGGTTTAAACAAACCTTCTATGAGTCGGAAATATGGAAAACCATTCACTATTCTGTGTATAAAAACCCTGTATAAAGAAAGTATAAAATTCTTTTATACTCACAGATACTACATTATAGGCAGATTGTGTGAAATGCGCAAGAGATGTTTTATGTGAATATACACTAACTAAGATTAATTTTTTGTGTATTTTGACTTTATTTGTTACAGCACTTTTAATACATTCAAGATATTCACATTTTTATATGAAATAAATATTAAAATTACGTAAAATTTAAATAAAAAAGCAGACCGTCTTTGTAAGCCTCAAAGACGATCTGCTTTCTGTTTTGCTTTCGGGATAATATTTTACCATCCGTTCCCTACATTATACGTCCATAGGGATAGCCTCAGATATACGCTGGGGAATTTCCCGGCCTTTACTCCTTCAGTATCCCTTGGAAAAAGCTCTCGCTGGATAAGTCTGGGGGACGCAGATACCGCCCCAGATCATAAAGGCTTTCCGGATCCTTTGTTATCACGTTTATTCGGCTCTCGCAGGTAAGTGTGCAACGAAAACCCATTTCACGAATAATCGCAGGTTCTCCCTCGCTGACGGCGCCGAATGGATATGTAAAACAGGGCGGTTCCTGCCCCAGATACTCCTCCATTCTTTTCTGCATGGTTCCTAAATCCTCTCTAAGCAAGGCCTCATAATCTTCCTGGGATTCTCCTTTTACTTTCTTAGTTCCCATCCGCCCCCCTTTGCTTGCATGGAGATTATAGGTATGGTTCTGGAATTCCACGAAACCGCTTTTAGCCATTTCTTGCATATCCTTCCAGGTTATATAGGAATATGTGGGGTGTGGATCATTTTCCTCCTCCGCCTTATCCATATAAGCCCCCACCGGTGAAATCACAATTTTCATCTTGTATTGTTTCGCCAGTGGATAGGCATAATGATAATTGTTATAATATCCGTCGTCAAATGTTAACAGAACTGGCTTTTCCGGCAAAGTGTCCTTTCCATCCACATATTTCAGAAGGTCCTCTATGCCCACCGCAGTATATCCATTCGCCTGAAGATATTGCAGATCCTGTTCAAACAAGTCCGGAGAAATCACATATTTCCCCTGCAGCTTCGGATCCTTCAGCAATCCATGGTACATAATAACAGGAAGCCTCACCCCTTCCTGTGAATCGGCTGCAGTGGTAAAAGAATCTTCATACTGAGCTCCGATAATCACGGCAGCGGCTGCAATTCCGACAATCGCCAGAACAGCCAAGGCCCTTTTCAACTTAAATGCAATATACACCGCTATTACCCTCCCCCTGGCCGTATCCTTTGTACCTAATATATATCGCAGTGCTCCGGAAATCATGACGAAACCGCTGGAAGAAATACAGAAACAAACAAGCAGAAAAAAGCTCCGTCTACTGCACAGGATGCAGAGCCGGAGCTGAATTCAATATTATATTTTTAAGAAGAAGAAACCACCAAAGAATCCAGGAACTTTTTCAGATCCCCATATACTTCCTTCTTATTTGTTTCCGTTATCAACGCATGCCGGGCCCCGGGATATAGGATCATTTGAACAGTATGCCCCGTTCGTTCTAATCGCTGTTTAAGCTTCAAAATGCCTTTTCCGCAGTTACCAAGGGGATCCTTATCACCGGAAATCAGCAGCAACGGCAAAGGCTTCGGCACCCGTTCCAGCCAGGAATCCTCCGAAATCACCTTTTGCAGCCAAATCAGCTCTCTATAGGCAGAAACGGTAAAGTCAAAGCCACAGAGAGGATCTGCCACATATTTATCTACTTCTGCTTGATCACGAGTGATCCAATCCGCAGACGTGCGGTTTGGAGCAAAAGCCTTATTAAATCTCTCAGTAGAAAGCTTTGCGAACAAAGGATGGTGAGAGCGTGGCCCCAGCTTTTTCACATAATGATCCGCTAGGCGGAGTTCTCCCGCTAGAAGGACTGGATTCTGAGGACCACAGGTTCCCATATAAACCGCACCGGAAAGATCCGTCCCATAGCGAGCCGTATAATCTCTGCATAAAAAAGAACCCATGCTATGCCCCATCATACAATACGGAACATCAGGGTATTCCTCCCGCATATACTCATAGAGCTTATGCAGATCCGCCAAGACTGCCTCCATGCCCAAAGGGCCAAAATATCCATAAGAACCGCCTGAAGAAACAGACTTTCCATGGCCCAAATGATCATTGACAGCCACTGCATACCCATGGGATGCTAAAAAATCAGCGAATTCCATATACAGAAGGCTGTGCTCCGCCATACCATGCACAATCTGCAGAACAGCCTTCACCTGGCTTTTCTCAGCAGGCTCCGATATCCGGACAAAAATCCTTTCATTTTCCATCTTCGACTCAAAAGACATCTCTCTCTGCAGAACTTCCACAAGCAACACCTCTTTTAATGGTGTTTCCAGTATAGCACTTTCAATAAAAACAAGATTAACGGAATTGTGAACATTCCGAAAGCTATATCAGAATTCAAACAGAATGAGCAAGACAAATCTGCCATACCACCAAAAAATGGAAAAAGCTTCCTCCCAAGCAAAACACGTGCCACACAGAATGCATGTATCTGTGTGTTCTTCCTAATCCATAGAGGATAGCACCCACTGTATACAATATTCCCCCTGTTACCAGGAAAATAAGGGAACGAGTATCCACGCTTTCCAGAAGAACCCTCAAAAAGAAAATGACGCACCAGCCCAGCGCAATATAGCAGATCATGGAAAACACCCGGAACCGCCGCATATCTACCGCGTTGAGGATAATAGCCAGAATAGAAACGCCCCACACGAAAGATGTGAGAAATATCCCTTCTGCTCCTCCTATGCTCAGCAGGGATATAGGGGTATACGTCCCGGCAATTAATACATATACCGTGCAGTGATCCAGCACCTGAAAAACCTTTTTGGCCCTATTGACTGCCAACGCATGATACAGGCAGGATACAAGATATAAAAGAAACATACTAACCCCGTAGACAGAAAGGCTTGTGGCTGCCAGAGTTGTTTTAGGGCCGGAAAAAATTATTGCCAGAAGGGCGCAAAGAGCCAATAGAGCTCCTAGTCCATGGGTAACGGCATTGGTGATTTCCTCACCGAGGGTATACTCCGGAAGACGCAACAGCCTACGTTTGCGGCTTCGGGCTTTTTCTTTTCTGTGAAACACATTCATAAGATCTCCCCACAGGAACAGACATCAAAAGAATATAGAAAATCGATCATATAGTTTTAAATACTATATGATATTAGATTAATATATGCATCTTGCTTTGTCAATATTCTATATGGATTCCGTTTGCTTTATATGGAGACCCCTTCCAGATTAAAAGGGGGTATGTAATCCTTTTTAGCCGAACCTCTTTCCTGCACAAATCCTTCTAATCCCAGCTCAAAAAGGCGCTGCTGCACTTTATCATACTCCCGGGCCGTAATACGTCTGTTTATTTCTGGATATTGCTCTGCTCTGCCGCAGGGAACATACTGTGCCATAAGGCTAACCAGAAGATCACCGGAAAGTGCGGCTATTTCCTCCAACACCTGGATGGAATTTCTAGTGTTTCCGGGCAGAATCAGATGGCGCACAAGAGTCCCCTTCAAAAGAATCCCCTTATCATTAAATATAGCGGGGCCAGTCTGCCGAACCATCTCAGCAACTGATTCCTTCACGGCCGTGCAGTAATTCGCCGCGCCGGAATACAGCTCTCCCAGCTCCTGAGAAACATATTTCCAATCCGGAAGATATACATCTATGAGCCCTTCTAAGATACGAAGTGTCTCAGGCCTATCGTATCCTCCGGAATTATACACAACGGGCACAGAAGGTTTATAGAGAAGCAGAGACTCCCGCACAGCGGCAACAAAATGAGTGGGATTTACCAGATTGATGGTTTCAGCTCCTTCTTTTTCTAATCTTCGAAAGATGCCGGCCAGCTCTTGAGGCGTAATTCGCTTTCCCACTGACCGTTCTGTGCTGATTTCATAATTCTGGCAGAAAACGCACTGCAGAGAACATCCCGTAAAGAATATGGCTCCTGATCCCTTCGTCCCGCTGATGCAGGGCTCTTCCCAATAGTGAAGGGCAGCTCTTGCCACAACAGGATCAGCGCCCATACCGCAGAAACCGGCACCACTTTCCGCCTCCCGGAGCACGCCGCATTCTCTGGGACATAAACGGCAGCTTTCTATCCTCACAGTTCTTCCTCCTTCCGTATGCCCAACATGGCGGCCATGCCGCCCCTCAAGCCTTTTGTGGCCCTGTGAGACCACAAAAGATCCCTATGACACTGAGTGCAGAGCTCTGCTACAGAAATAGAGGATGATGGGATACCGGTGGAAAACAAAATGCGCCTGTTGGCTTCCCATAGATTCAGCATATATTTTCCTTCTCCTTTTTCTGTCAGGAAAGTAGACGGACTCAAATCATTCATTTTTGCAAACTCCTGGGCTACAGGTTCATCCACTTCATAGCAGCAAGGCCCGATAGCAGGTCCCACCGTTGCCAGCAGATCCTGTGGCTCTGTGCCGAATTCCTCTCTCATGCGGTGAACCATCACAGCCCCCATACGGGCTGCCGTGCCTCGCCAGCCTGAGTGAGCCAGCCCCACAGCCTGATGTTTAATATCCACAAAGAAAAGAGGTGTGCAGTCCGCATAGTACGTCACCAACGTGACAGCCGGATCATTGGTGATAAGGCCGTCCACGCCGGTTCTGTCCTTCGGTCGCCATATACCGTTCCCCGCATCCCGTCCCGTCACTCTGCGAATTTCTGTGGAATGAGTCTGGGCGGAAGCGGTTAAGCTTTCAGGATCAAATCCCGCCGCCCCGCAGAAAATATGGAAATTCTGCCGGACATTCTCATCCGGATCTCCCCGGCCGAAATTCAAATTCATGGAGTCGTATGGCTCCGGGCTTACGCCGCCTTTTCTGGTGGAAAAGGCATGGCGGAGCCAAGGAAGCCCGGACAGAACCGGAAACCGCAGAATCCCCACAGACCGCACTTCTTCATACGTCATATTCCCCATAGGAACTTTCAAAACGAATCACCCTTTCACGTACAGCATTTCAGTTCCGAAAAATCTGCATTCTCTATATTCTCCAAAATACAGAAAGGTATCCTTATGGATTCAGCCGGTTTCGTTCTTGAAAAACCAGCTGTTATCCATCTAACAGGCTTCCATATCCGCCTATGGTATTGTATCATATATGGAACGAATATGGTATAGCCGTTCTCCTAGGGAACGGCTCCTGCCATTACCTGCGAAAGGATGAAGAAACGTCCGCCTTTCGATTGAAGGCGGACGTTTTCCTGCTCTTATAACTTCAATAATTGGGTTTTCTTCTTATCAAATTCTTCCTGTGTGATGATCCCTGAATCCAAAAGCTCCTTATATTCCTTGATTTTTTTCAAATTCTCCATTTCATCCCGGCTCTCCACAAACTTCCGCTTTTCTTCCTCGCGTCTTCTGAGAAGAGCCTCGCTCTGCATTTTCGACGTCCCACAGCTGCAAGTGCCGGTGTAGCTTGGATTGACCCTGCCACATTTGCTGCACTTCCAGCCGTTGCTGCTGAGTATCGCCTGTTCCCGCGCCTTCTCTGCTTCATGGTCCGCCACTTCCTCATCATAGGATACCTGCGGTTTTGAAAGCGCTACAAGAACCGCTATAAAAGCAAAGAAGAATCCCCACCAGAACCAATTTTCATCATAGCCTTTATTTCGGATAACAGCATTCGTAGCGACGCCCCAAATCGAGCCCCATATCGCAATACCAGCAAGCTCTAGCAGCAACACAAAAAACTCCATAAAATCCCCTCCAAAATCCTGTATTTTCTATAGTATAAACCTTCCATTCGCTGTCTTCAATAGCTGAGAAATTTATTCACAAACATCCGGACGAATATAAAAAAGCCTGCTTGCCAGCAGGCTTTTTTAACTCTTTCTGCCCGTTCCCGCGCACCTATTCCTTCTGCCGGGGTTCCTCTTTTTCAGGAGGACGTATAGGCATAATACATTTTTTGACCATGAGCCCTTCGTATTTCAGTTTAAACTGCACCCGGCCATAGAAGCTTCTGCGGCAATTTTTGCACAGGAACACTGCCCGGTAGCTTTTGTTCTTCAGCTGCCATTCAGTAATTCGATGGGCCCTTCTTCCACAGGTATCGCAGTTGAAGGTCATATCTCCCGGCTGAATCAAAGGATTGTTCAAGTCGCACAGAATGACCGTTTTGAAGGTCATTCTGTGATAGAATTCCTCATCGGCTACCTGGATAAAAGAACGGAGCCTTTCCGGGTGATATAGCCTCTGCAGGCACCGAAGGGAAAGAAGACTGTCTCCCAAAGCACGGTGATGGTCGAACCCATCTTCATCGATACCTAAAATCTCTGCCGCGGTAGTAAGGCCCATCTGTTTTCCGGGATCATAAGCCAACTCGCTTTGGCAGTAGGCCTGCAGGTCAATATAGCGGCTCAAAAAGGGAATCCGCTGGCTGCCGCAGAAATACCGGCAATTTTCAATAAGGGTAAGGATATCTGACGTTCCCCAAGTAAGAAGGACGGCAGAACCAACCCATTTGCGGAACCGGCTGGTGACCTGCATGAACTGAAGGCCACCTTCCAGCTCTTCATTTGTGATGCTGGTGAGAGTACGGATTTTACCGCTGATTTTCTTCCCCACCTGCGGGCGAACTAGGGCTTCGTAAGTATCGATTATATTTAGCTGTTCATCCACCTTTACAGCGCCGAATTCTATGATTTCGTTTATAAACCCCTTGATACGGCGGCTGTAGGTGCCGTTCCATTCTAAATCCAATATAACGTATTCGGCAGAAGCCATGGCGCTCTATCTCCTATGGGGATGATTATTTCTTCTTACTGGCCTGCTTCATGCGCAGTTCCTTAGAAAGGATCATCTTGCGCATGCGGATGCTCTTTGGCGTAACCTCCACCAGCTCGTCATTTTTGATAAACTCCAACGACTGCTCCAGACTTAGGATCGTTGGAGGCGTCAACTTCAGTGCCTCATCGGAGCCGGAAGCGCGAGTATTCGTAACATGTTTCTTTTTGCAGACATTGACAGTGATATCCTCTGCTTTGGGGCTTACACCCACGATCATGCCTTCGTAAACCTCCACGCCGGGCCCAAGGAAAAGCCTGCCGCGATCCTGAGCATACCAGAGGCCATACCCTGTAGTCTCTCCTGTTTCATGGGCTACCAGGCTGCCCTGGGCACGCTCCTGAATATCCCCTTTATACGGCTCATAGGAATCAAACACATTGTTCATGATTCCGTTTCCATTGGTATCAGTGAGGAATTCCTGCCGGTAGCCCATCAGTCCTCTGGCGGGAATCTTAAATTCCAGATGGGTAACGCCTGTATCCCGGGAGCCCATGTTCTGTAGTTCCGCCTTTCGGCTTCCCAGCTTTTCCATAACAGCGCCCACGTAATTGTCAGGCACCTCGATCATCAGAAGTTCAATGGGCTCGTACTTTTTGCCGTCGATTTCCTTATAGATTACCTGCGGACTGGAAACCTGGAACTCATAATTCTGCCGCCGCATCTGCTCGATCAGAATGGAAAGATGCAACTCTCCCCGGCCAGAAACCTTAAAGGTGTCCGGGGAATCTGTCTCTTCCACCCGCATGGCCACATTGGTTTCCACCTCTTTGAAAAGACGGTCCCGCAAGTTGCGGCTGGTGACAAATTTGCCCTCCCGACCCGCAAAGGGGCTGTTGTTGACCATGAACATCATGGAAACAGTGGGCTCGTCGATCTTCACAAAGGGGAGAGGTTCCACACAAGCGGGGTCGCAGGCTGTTTCTCCGATATTCAGATCCGTAAAGCCGGAAACAGCTACGATATCCCCTAGTCGAGCATCCTCCACCTCTCGGCGGCGAAGGCCTTCAAACTGATATAGTTTGGCAATCTTCACATTTTTGGTGGAACCATCTCTGCAGCAGAGGACCATATTCTGGCCGTCTTTCACATGGCCACGCTCCACTCGTCCGATGCCGATACGGCCCACATAATCGTCATAATCAATATTGGAAAAGAGGATCTGGGCCGGACCTTCCATATCTCCCGTGGGAGCAGGTACCTGATTGATGATCGCATCAAACAACGGCTTCATATCCTGGCCAGGTGTATTGGGATCGAGGCTTGCGTAGCCATCTCTTCCCGAAGCATACACCACAGGGAATTCAAGCTGATCTTCATCTGCACCAAGTTCGATAAACAAGTCAAGAACCTCGTCTACCACTTCCAAAGGCCTGGCACCGGGCCGATCAATTTTATTCACTACCACAACGGGCTTCTTCCCCAGCCCCAGAGCCTTCTTCAGAACAAAACGAGTCTGCGGCATGCAGCCTTCAAAAGCATCTACCAGAAGAAGAACGCCATCCACCATCATCAGAATACGTTCTACCTCACCGCCAAAATCTGCATGGCCGGGAGTATCTACTATATTGATTTTTGTTCCGTTATACATAACGGCCGTATTTTTGGAAAGGATCGTGATCCCGCGTTCACGCTCCAGATCGTTGCTGTCCATAACACGCTCCGCTACCGCTTCGTTGGCGCGAAAAATACCGCTTTGCCGCAGCAGCTGATCCACCAGCGTAGTTTTTCCATGGTCTACATGGGCGATAATGGCGATATTCCGTAAATCTTCTCTGACATCCATTCTCAAAACCTCTTCTTTTATCGTCATAAATAATGAAATACACAAAACATAACTATTATATCACAGGCGAAAAGAGAAAAAAACAATCAGAGAAAGATTCCCTTTGAAAATATAATCTCTCTTCACGCAAAAACTCTGTTCATCCTGTCGAAAAATGAGGTAAATTTATAGATTTCGCCAGTCGAATCAGTTGGTTAAAAGCCCTATTTCTCCTATCTGCATGCTCTGCTTCTTTCTGCAGAATTTCACAAACAAAAGAAAACCCTTACCGACAATTCGGTAAGGGTTTGGAGCGAACGACGAGGCTCGAACTCGCTACCTCCACCTTGGCAAGGTGGCGCTCTACCAGATGAGCTACGTTCGCATTTCAGAGTCATTTTCTGAGTGCGTGAATAATTATACTATACGTTCTTGGCTTTGTCAATTCCTTTTTTCTAAATTCCAGAAAATTTTCCAGAAATCCGGAAACTGTAGCAATTCTGTGCATATTCTTTCTACAGTATATCCGTTTTCTCTTACCAAGCCTTTTAAGCCTTTAAGCCCCAAAGGGAAGCCTGACAGAACATGCAAACACCTTTTTCTGCCATATGGCAGAACTTTAAAAATCTTCTCCCCTTTCCCTAAAAACTATGCTATAATAAGAAAAAGAGTAGCATGCTTCAAAGCGATATGAAAGGGAATCCTCTAGGATTCCCTTTCATAATCTGTCGGCTGGAAGAGCTTTTTACCGCTGAATTTTCTCTGGGAAAGAACAAAGCACCGTGAGAAGTTCCGTACGCTCTTTTCAGAAAACAACCCCGAATTGGCAGAAGGAGGCCCTTATTTTGCGGTATCAAATCGATCCGGATGCATGGCAGTCGGTGTTCGCCGTGCCCAGTATTCTTGTGGATAAGTATCTGAAACTGGCTGGTGCCGTCCAGCTGAAAGTTCTCTTATGGCTGCTACGCCACCCCGGCCAGGAGTTGGATCAGCAGGCCATCTCCCATTCTCTGGGGATCTCTCCTCCCGATGCAGCGGACGCCATGCTCTATTGGCAGGAATGCGGGCTGATCCTCAAGGGAGAAGGCGCAATACCATCTACTTTTACAACTCGGGAAACAGCTTTTCCAGAAAGCTCTCTCCCCCAGTCTGCTAAAGTTAGAGAGCCTGAAAGCCCAGCGATTCCCGTTTCCTCTGTCTCTCAGAAAGAATCGCTTGTTCCACCAGAGCCTGCCAAAGCTCCACGGATCCTCTCCCGCCCCCGGAAGGCAGACAATGCCTTTGTGGCAAAACGCATTCAGGAAAGCCCGGAAATTGCCTATATGATGCAGGAAGCACAGCAGATTTTGGGGCGTCTGATCAATAACGGCGAATCCGCTACACTGCTGATGATTCATGATGAATTCGGCCTTCCTGTGGATGTAATCATTATGCTGCTTCACTATGCAGCAGGCGTTAACAAGGCCAATATGCGCTACATAGAAAAAACAGCTATGAACTGGGCGGACGAGGAAATCTTCACTCATCAGAAGGCAGAAGAGAAACTTCGCCGACTAGATGAAGAGGCAAAGGCATGGCGGGTTGTAGAATCCGTTTTAGGGACAGGCCATCGGGCCCCCACCCAAAGCGAAACGGAGATGGCCTCTCAATGGGTGCGTGGCTGGAAATTTTCCCGGGAAATGATCCGAGAAGCTTATGAACGTTGCGTGAACCAGACGGGAAAAATCAATTTGCGCTATATGCATAAGATTCTGGAACGATGGAACCGGGAAGGGATTTCTACTCTTTCTGAGGCTCTTCAGGAACAGGCTAGGAAGGCAGAAAAAAGCAGGGATTCCCGCACCTCATATGATATTGAATCTTTCGAGAACTCCGGTGCATTTGACGATTTCGGCGGAAGGTGATGAATTTGCATTACAGCGACCAGGTGTATAAAGCGGCGGAAGCAGAGATGACAGGGCGTCGCAGGAGAGCTGAACAGGAGGCAGAGGAACGACGCAGGGAATTTTTTCTTGCTTATCCCCGGGCCCGGGAAATTGAAACTACGCTCTCCAAAACCGCTATCCTCACAGCCAGAGCCGTTCTCGGCGGCGGAAATGTGCGGGAAAAGCTCACAGAACTCAAAACTGCCAACCAGGCTTTGCAAAATGAACTTTCTCTCATTCTGGAAACAGCGGGTTGCCCAAAAGATCATTTGGAAATTCGATATACCTGCCCTGCATGCGGGGATACAGGTTATATTGACGGAAGAATGTGTTCCTGCATGAAGCAACTCCTGCGAGAGGAAGCGTATAAGGAACTGAACGCTATTACGCCCCTATCCCTCTCCTCCTTCGAGACCTTTTCCCTCTCCTATTATCCCGAAAGCGTTCAACAAAGCATGGAACGCATCTTTCTCAACTGCCGGCGGTATGCAGAAACCTTTTCATCCGCTTCCCCGAATCTAATCATGATGGGAAACACGGGTTTGGGAAAGACACATCTTTCTCTTGCTATTGCAGCTGTAGTGACACAAAAAGGCTATGGCGTGGTATATGGTTCTGTAAACAATCTAGTCTCTAAGCTGGAAAAGGAACATTTCGGACGGGATGAAGATAATGGCACCTTAGAAAGCCTTCTCACCTGCGATCTCCTTATTCTGGATGATTTGGGAACGGAATTTCGGACAGCCTTTTCCACAGCGGAACTATACAACATTGTAAACACCCGTCAAATGGCCAAACACCCCACTATCATCAGCACGAATCTGACCATGAGAGAACTGGAGGCCGCCTATAGCAGCCGTTTCACCTCGAGACTGATTGCCGACTATGTGCGATGCTTATTTCAAGGGGAGGATATTCGCCAGAAAAAGCGCATGATGGGCCAGAGCTAAAAAATACGAAGAATGTGAGGGAAAAGACATGCGTTCCGAGCAGGAAATGATGAAGTTGATCCTGGACTTTGCCAAAGAAAAGAAAGATATCCGAGCCGTATATATGAACGGTTCCCGAGCCAATCCAAAAGCTCCAAAAGATATTCTCCAGGACTACGATATTGTATATGTCGTGGCATCCACCACTCCCTATAGGGAGGATACAAGCTGGCTTTCCCACTTTGGGGAGATTGCCGTCATGCAGGAGCCGGATGACAGGGATTTTTGGGATAACGACGCCCAGCCAGAACGATCCTATGCCTATCTTCTCCAGTTTGTTGATGGCAACCGAATTGATCTGACCTTTCAGGCTCTGGAAACTGCAAAGGAGAATTTTGGGAAGGACTCTCTCACCGTCCTCCTTCTGGATAAAGACCATGCTTTTCCTTCTCTGCCTTCCTCTGACGATTCTTCCTATTGGGTGAAAAAACCCACCCAAAAAGAATTTTCTAGATGCTGTAATGAATTTTGGTGGGTTTCCTGCTATGCGGCAAAGGGAATTTGGAGGAACGAACCCACATATGCTTTGGAAATGATGAATACGGCCATACGCCCGCAGCTTTACAAAATGCTGTGCTGGTATGGCGGAATCTTGACTAGCTTCCGAGAAACCGCCGGAAAATGTGGAAAATACCTGCCAAAGCTTCTTCCCGAAAAAGACTGGGATGCATACCTTGCCACCTACCCCAGTGCAGAAAAAAGCGCCCTGGTGGAGGCTCTGCGGAACATGCTTAATTTGTTTCGAAAGGCTGCCCATTTGGTAGCAAAGGAATTCCATTTTGCCTATAACGAAAAAGAAGAGATCGGTTCTATGCAGCATACTGAAAACCTATTACAAAACAAGCTTCCTCATTCCTGAAAATTAAGAATATCCCATGCATAAACTGCGATCCCAGAGGCTTTCTAAGCCTCTGGGATCTTTTCATTCCTGCAGATATTTTTGCATAAAAGGCTCAGCCATCTCCCTGCTCTTTTTCCGTAGATTAAGCCTACTGTAAGTGTGAGAACCTCTCGCGTTCACATCTCTTAGCGCATAAACCTTTGCAGCTGGCGAATCACTTCCCGCATATCCAGGGGCTTGGCTACATGCGCGTTCATGCCGCAGGCCAAACATTTTTGTATATCCTCAGAAAAAGCATCTGCCGTCATAGCGATAATGGGAATATCCGCATCCTTTCTTCCCGACTTTCGGATAGCCTCTGCAGCCTCATAGCCATTCATGAGGGGCATACGCAAATCCATAAGGACAGCGTCGTAATAGCCAGGCTGAGACGCCTGGTATTTTTCTACGCAGAGTCTACCGTTTTCCGCCCAATCCAGGCTGAAACCAAAGGAAGAAAGCAGTTCATTTGCAATCTCCCAGTTCAGGTCATTATCCTCCGCCAGCAGCAAACGCCTGCCTGTGAAATCGTTTATCTTTTCTTCAGGGAGCTCAACATTTTTATTCTCCGAAGTGGCAAAACGACTCAATCCAGAATACAGAGTAGATTTAAACAGAGGTTTGGAAATAAAACCGGTAATGCCCGCAGCCCGGGCCTCCTCTTCGATTTCGCTCCAATCGTAGGCAGAAATCAGCAGGATGGGAATATCATCCCCCACATGCCGGCGAAGCTCTCTGGCGGTTTCCACTCCATCCATTCCAGGCATTTTCCAATCTAAAAGCACTATGTGATAATCCTTTTTCTGCCTGTGTCGCATTTCCGCCATACGGATTGCTGTAGCTCCGTCTGTAGCCCACTCCGCTTCCACACCGATTTCCTTGAGAGAATCCACGGCGCTAAGGCAAAGTTCTTCATCGTCATCCACTACCAACATTTCCCACTGGGGCAGAAGCATATCCTCTTCTTTTGTCTGGGCTCTCTTCAAATCCAGGGTAACATGAAATTCCGTTCCCTTATTCAGTTCACTCTGAAGCTCAATCTCCCCCTGCATCTCATCCACTATATATTTGGTTATTGTCATGCCCAGACCAGTTCCCTCGATCTTGCGCACACGACTGCTATCCTCTCGGACAAACGAATCAAAAATCTTCTTCTGAAACTCCGGCGACATCCCCATGCCCGTATCCTTAACCCAGAAATGAGTGCGCACATATTCTCCCCCCTTGGGAGAATCCTCCTGCGCCATGGTCACACTTATAGATCCGCCTTCGGGCGTAAATTTGAGAGCATTTGAAAGCAGATTGAAGAGCACCTGGTTCAACCGGACTCCATCGCAGTATACTTGTTCTGTCTGAATATGGCGAATAAAAACGTCAAAAATCTGTTTTTTTGCCTTCACCTGAGGCTGGATTATACACACAATACTTTCCATAGTCTCTCTAAGAGAAAGCACATCCATATTCAACGAAAGCTTCCCACTTTCTATTTTCGACATATCCAGAACATCGTTGATCAGCCCTAACAGATGTCTACTGGAAAGCGTGATCTTTTTCAGGCAGTCCTTAACCTGTTCCGGCTTATCCATATTGGCAGAGGCAATGGCCGTCATTCCCACTATAGCATTCATAGGAGTGCGGATATCGTGACTCATGTTAGAGAGGAATTCACTTTTGGCCCGGCTTGCCAGCTCTGCTTCCTGCTGAGCCTTTTCCACTGCTGCCAACTGCTGGCGGGTCATGCGGAAATATATATAAAAAATCACCAGCAACGCCAAGACAATCACTGCACAGCTCCCCAAAGCGGTAAAAACGCGCTGATTGCCCAAGCCCTCAACGGCCTCATCTAAAGTACCATGTGGCATTACCGTTACCAGATACCATTCCGAACTGGGCAGGGGGGAACAGTATACATACCTACGCTCCCCATTCACGCTGAAAGACGTGGAAAATTCCTCACCATGGGAAAACGCAGCCTTCATATCTGCAACAACCTGCTCTGGTTCTTGATTTTCAAATTGGCACCGTTGCAGAAGCCAATCATAGTAGTTGCTTCCTGTAACATCCGCATTTCGCAGCACAAAGCTGCCATCTTTCCGAATGATGTGAGAAAAAATCAGGCTTTCATCCACCTTCAGGGACATGCTGTCGTTCACATAGCTGATGGGAAGCCCCGCCACCAAAGCCGTGCAGTGGCTTCCGTCAGACATAGGATATCCCACATCCGTCGGATATCCCACAGATACTCCTAACAGCAGAAGCTTTTCGCCCGAATCCGTCTCTCCCACAACAACCTTTTTCTCATCTCGATTAAGCGCTTCCAAAAAAGGCTCATTGCTTACGATAGAAACATCTTCCCCATAGATCACATCTACCGTTCCCTCTGTGGAATACAAAGCAAGATATGTAAAATCACGGGCCTGGGCCCCAATGGTCAGTTCATCTATAAGCTCTCGGTCATATTTCTCGAAATCTTCCGGAGGTGTGCGCCAGACGATACCCTCCACTTGGCTTAGCTGCATATCAATGATAGAAGTAAAATGAAGCTGCATCTGCCGGTTCATTTCTTCCATATAAATGCCGCCCACTTCATTTATGGTTCTATCGCTTTCCCGCAGCATAAAACGCGTCATCCATGTAAACACACCCACACACAAAGCCAAAATTCCTACCAAACTGAGCCAGAGAAACCGATTCGTTTTCTTTTTCACGCTTTATCCTCCCCGTCGGTTCCGCCCTTGTGAATCCATTTTTCCAAAAGCTTGCATAACAGGGAAAAATCAATAGGCTTGGAAACATGGGCGTTCATTCCCGCGGCCGCTGTAGCGGTAATATCCTCTGCAAAGGCATTGGCCGTTACAGCAATGATGGGAACTGATTTTGCATCAGGCCGGCGCATAGCACGGATCCTTCTGGAAGCCTCGCAGCCATCCATCTCAGGCATCTGCATATCCATTAGAATAGCATCAAAGGAAAACGGCTTCGAACTGCGGAACTTTTCCACTGCCTCCACACCATTCCATGCCCTTGTAACCTGCATGCCATTCATAGAAAGTATTTCATCTGCAATCTCCATATTCACCTCATTGTCCTCAGCCAGCAGAATACGACATTCCTCAAGAGAGAACTTTTTTTCCTCTTTCTTTTCCTGCGTGGCTACCTCAGAAGGAAGTTGATCAGACGAAACATCTTCCTGCACAACAGCCAAAGGCAATATCACCGTAAAGGTGCTTCCCTTGCCCGCCTCGCTTTCCACATACATCTCTCCATCCATCAGTGCCACCAGATTTTTTGTGATAGGCATTCCCAAACCTGTTCCTGCAGCTTGCTTTGCGCTAAACCGCATTTCACGGCTGTACGGCTCAAAAAGGTGCGGTAGAAAATCCTCAGACATTCCGATCCCTGTGTCAGCCACAACAAATTTGTATTTTTCATGATCCCCCTGATTTAGCTGGGTTACAGAAACCGTCACTTCATCCCCTTTATCCGTAAATTTGAATGCATTGGATAGAAGATTATTCAAAATCTGCTGTATCCGGAAGGGATCTCCCAAAAGCCTCTCGTTTTTCACATGGAACTCCAATTTGAAGGATTTGTGTTCCCCTTCAGCAGCAAAATGAAAGCTCTCCATACATTCCTCCACGCATTCCCGCAAATTAAATTCTTTGTTATTGAGAGTTACCTTCCCTTGCTCCATGCGGGACATATCTAAAATGTCATTGATAAGGCTCAGAAGTTGCCTGCTTGAGGAATGGATCTTTCTCAGATATTGTGCTACTTTTTCCGGATCCTCGATATGCTGACCTGCCAAATCCGAAAGCCCTATGATAGCATTCAGGGGCGTTCTCATATCATGGGACATATTGCTGAAAAAGCTTTGCTTAGCGGCCTCATTCTTTTTGGCAATTTCAAGCGCATCTTCCAGAATTCTTCTTTCCTGAAGCTGCCTCTGCTTCTCTTCCTCCACCTCACGGAAGCATAGCACCACTTCCTCCGGGGCCAGAGATTCATCGAAAAGGATCCGGACGCTGACCCAACGCATTTCATCCCCAAATCGCCTGCGGAAATCTCCTCCAAAGTTCCGGATCCTCTGGGAAACAAGCCTTCGGATATTTTGAGAAGAAAAGCTCTCCAAAAATTCCTTATAGGCATCCTCTTCGATTACTTCTCCGGCTACTTTCAATAATTCTTCATACTGCCCTGTTGGAGCTATCCTGCTGCGAACATAATCGGAGCCTTTGATCATTTCATATGTATCCTGCCCGAAATCGATCCTGTATAAGGCATAATAAGAGTTTCCCAAAACGCGAACCGTCTCATTCGTGCGCCGAATGCGGTCGTTAATTTTAACATCCCGCCAGACCATTCCTGCGAGAACAGCCAAAAACAGAAGAAAAATCAGCCCAAAAATAAGGGTGAACCAATTAAAATCTCCTAAAATGCTGGAATATGGAATTGTGAGGATAGAAAACCACCCATTATCCATACGCGCGTAATATACAGCCCGCTGTTTTCCCTCCAAATCAAGAACATTGGATCCGCTGCTCTCTAGAAGTCCCCCGTCTATCTGATGGATCAGCCCGCTGAGATACTCCTGAAGCTCCTCTTCCGAACATTCTAGAGAGGTCTGCCTATACAGCACCTTTCCTGTGCTATCGCACAAAAAGAAGGAATCTTCCTCGGAAAGTTCCATAGAATCGAATCCCAACTTGATGTTTTGCGGAAAAATATCAAAAGCCATAATAGCATCTGTGTTCTGGCATTTCTGCGCCACTGTAATTACAGGCTTTTTATAAATGGCATCCGTATACGCATCTGTAAAAATTACTTTTCCCTGAGCAGCCATCGCCTTCTGATACCATTCCGTACCGCTGACATCATAAGCATCATCTCCTTCCCAAGGGTTGGCCGCCAGAATCTTTCCGTCTATAACTACATAAGGATCCACCACGCCTTCTCCCAACACAGTATTAAGACGTTCGAAATATACAGACAGCCACTCTGAAAGCTCTTCCCATGAATTCCCATCCGCTATTCGCCGGTCTATAGAAGTTGTCCCAAAAGAGATCAGAGTTTCATATACGGTCAGGTTGCTCTGCTCCTCGGATGCGAAATTCTGCGCCAGAGCCATACCGGTATCCCTAGAATTTTTCAACAACATAGAGCGGATCAGAAACATTCCTGCAGCAGCAAGAATAACCAACACGACAAAGGCGATAATGTTTAGCCGCATACTTCTGAGAGCCTGTCTCATGTTTGCCCGCCCCGACCTTCCGCCTTTTCCCTTCATCTGCTTATCCCCTCCGGATCGTTTCTGTCACCATTTCATAAGCCGGAAGAATCTCCTCCATCATCGCGGCCGCTTCCTCCAGTCTGCCGGCACGGAGCACGGCCACTTGCTTTGTAAACAAATCGAATAAAACCGTCATCGAAAGATTCCCGCATAAGCCCTTGAGCGTATGGGATGCCGAAATGGCAGCATCCAAATCCTTAGCTGCAAGTGCTTTGCGCAAGTTTTCAAAATTGGAATCCTCCAAAAACTTCTTCATAAAACGCTCTAAAAGCATTTCATTCCCCATAAAACGGCCTAGAGCACTTTCCACGTCTATGCCAGCGGCCTCCCATTGTTCCCTTTTCACAGCATCCATATTGTTTCCTCCTTACTTATATGCTTTTGTTATACATTTTGGAAAGTTCGTCTTCCACTGAGAAAAAAACTTCCAGAAGCCAGGGGTTGAAAACGCCGCATTGGCCTTCCTGTATCATTCTGACAACTGTCTCACGGGGGAAAGCATCCTTATACACGCGCTTACAACTCAATGCATCATATACGTCCGCTAAAGACACCACCTGCGCCCAAAGCGAAATTTCCTCTCCCTTGAGGCCATCCGGATACCCCCGGCCATCCCAACGCTCATGGTGATGGCGGGCAATATCATAGGCATAGTGGAAAAAGCTATGAGAACGAAGCTGGGGAATTCTTTCCAGCAAAACAGCCCCCTGTGTGGTATGTTGCTTCATAACTTCGAATTCCTCCGGCGTGAGCCTGCCGGGCTTATTGAGAATGGCATCCGGAATAGCGATTTTCCCCACATCGTGCATGATGGAGGCAAGTGCAATATTATCGATATCCTCCTTCTCCAAGCCCTGCCCAAGGCCGGTATTGGTCAACAGGAATTCTGTAATGTCGTGGATACGCCGGACATGTTCCCCTGATTCCCCGTTGCGGAATTCGATAGCCGTTGACAATGCCTCAATCATTCCCTGGTTCAGCTCAATAATCTTCTGCGCCTTTTCCAGGAGCTCCGACTGTTGCTGCTCCACCACATTGCTCAGGCGTTTTCTGGCCCGGAACAGCTCCACCACCGAGTTCACTCGGCGAAGCACCACATAGGGAACCACCGGCTTACCGATCACATCCATAACGCCCAGATCATACGCTTCCCGCATAGTGGCATCGCTGGTTTCCGCTGTAATCAAGAACACGGGGATCTTCTTCAGAAGCGCGGCCTTTTCTAAATGCCGCAGCACCTCCATTCCATCCATTTCGGGCATCATCACATCCAGAAGGATGGCACAATACCGATCCGGATCTTGCAAAATTTTGCGAAGACCCTCCTTTCCGTTTTCGGCTTCTTCCACAGCATAAACCGGTGAGAAAAGATTTTCTAAAATACCTCTGTTGATCTCGTCATCGTCAATCACAATAAGTGTAGTTTGGGAGCTGCCGGCAGTTTTTCTTCGAAGCTCATTTTCCATCTTCCCCTCTCCCTTCCTGATCCCCGTTTTTCATCACTATATAATCAGCAAAATTGCAAAAGCGGGGGCGCGTTAAGCACCCCCGCCCGTCTTTAAAAACCGAGAAATTACTCTTCCCCGTAATGCCCTAAGGTGCCTAAGTTTTGCGCCTTCAGATATGCATTGATAAAGCCGTCGATATCGCCATCCATCACAGCGTTGATATTGCCGTTTTCAAAGCCCGTTCTATGATCTTTCGCCAATGTATACGGCATAAAAACATACGAACGTATCTGGCTGCCCCAAGCAATTTCCTTCTGGTCTCCTTTAATATCTTCAATGCGTTCCAGATGCTCCCGCTCCTTGATCTCCATAAGCTTGGATTTCAACATGCGCATGGCTACTTCCTTATTCTGGAACTGGCTTCTCTCCACCTGGCAGGCCACCACGATCCCGGTGGGAATATGAGTCAACCGCACAGCAGAGGATGTTTTGTTAACCTTCTGACCACCTGCTCCACTAGCCCGATAGACATCCATTTTGATATCCTCGGGATTGATCTCCACATCCACAGTATCGTCAATCTCAGGCATCACCTCAAGAGAAGCAAAAGAGGTATGCCTTCTGCCGGAAGCATCAAAGGGAGAAACACGCACCAAGCGGTGAACACCATTCTCGCTTTTCAGAAAGCCATAGGCATTCTCTCCTTCGATCAAAATACTGGCGCTCTTGAGGCCGGCTTCTTCTCCATCCAGATAATCCAGAGTCGTCACCTTATAAGAATGGCGCTCGGCCCACCTGTTATACATACGGTAGAGCATCTCCGCCCAATCCTGGGCTTCCGTGCCGCCCGCCCCAGCGTGAAATGTAAGGATGGCGTTCTTGCTGTCGTATTCACCCTGTAGAAGGGTAGATAGACGCTGCGCTTCCAGACTTTCCTTAACTTTGGCAAGCTCCGCCTGGGCCTCAGGCAGCAGGGAAAGATCTCCCTCTTCATCCGCCAGTTCAATGAGAGCCATTGTATCCCCATAGGCAGCTTTCAGCTTTTCATAACTTTCTATTTTATTTTTCAGCATGCTGGACCGCTGCAGAATCTTCTGGGATTTTTCCATATCATCCCAAAAACCGGGCTCAGAGGCTTTCATATCCAGTTCCGCCACCTCATTTGCCATGGCCTTCAGCCCTAAAGCCTCCGAAAGATCACGTATCTCCGGCTCCAGGCCTTCCAATTCCAAACGCAATTCCTCAAACTGAAGCATAGATTCACAAGCCTTTCTGCGCTGCTGTCAGCGCGTAAAATCCTAAAAGATTGTCATTCTCTTAACTTAAAAAGTATACTGGATTTTTCTGAAATTGTAAAGGAAAAGGGGCCCGTTTTTTGAAAATTCCGCAAATTTTGTGAATGGGATGAAAACTTCTTTCTTACAGGATTGCAGTTTGCGAAAAAAAAGGATACAATGGAGAACAAAGGATTGCATCGTTATAGATTTGGAGGACCTTACACCATGGATTATACCGGAATAAAATGCCCTGTGTGTGAAAAAACATTCACGAAACAGGATGATGTTGTAGTCTGCCCGGAATGCGGCGCTCCCTATCACAGGGAATGCTATCAAAAGGAAGGGCACTGTATATTTGAAGAAAAGCATCAAAAAGGCGAAAGCTGGCAACCCCCTCAAGAAAGAAAAGGAAACGCTTCTACAGAAGAGGAAACACGCCGCTGCCCTCGCTGCGGCAAAGAAAACAGCCGGTATTCCCTTTTCTGCGATCACTGTGGAATGTCTCTTTCAGACGATCCTCCTGTGGGTCCGCAGAACAATTACGGGCAATTCCGGGATGCGCCACCGAGGCAGGGCCCTGGTGCTTCCCAGCAGGGAACATCTCCCAACCAGGCCCCTACTGGTTTTCCGCAGGGTTCCTTTTTTGGGGGAGGCCCTTTTGTGCTGGACCCTATGGGGGGAGTAAATCCCAGCGAACCTATTGATGACGTTCCCGCCGGGGAGGTGGCCAAGCTTGTGCAGAACAACACGGCTTATTACCTGCCTGTTTTCATGAATTACAAACGCAATCACCGGAACCGTTTCAATTTTTGTGCCTTTTTCTGCACGGGAGGCTGGTTCCTTTACCGGAAACAATATAAATGGGGCGCGATTCTTACAGCAATCATGATCCTTATTTATGGGTTTTCCACCTATTTTTCCTATGCCTCTCAGGATATTCTTCTGAATCTGATGAGCCAGGCCGGTTTCAGTGATAGTATGAGCCTCCTTTCGATGGGCCAGCCTTATGACAAGCTTCGAGAACTTCTTTTTCAGCAATCTTTCTGGACGCAGATAACGATTTTCCTCCCTCATATTCTGGGGCTCCTGCAATTTGTAGTCATGATTATAGTGGGCTTCAACGCCAATAAAATGTATCTCAAACACTGTGTCCGCAAGATCCGCCGGATCCATGAGCTCTGCCCCGCCCCGGAGGAAAGGGCTGTTCAGCTTCAGAATCAGGGAGGCGTCAATACGGCGATTGCCGTATGCATGCTCATATGTTATATGATTCTTTCCTTTTTGCCAAACTTGTTCATTTAGATAGAATCTCAAAATTGGCTGTTCTTCGGGAAGAAAAATGGTGTTGACTTTCAGGTAACGTGCTGATATAATTGTTGTGTTAAGCCATTTTTTTGCTTTCTATCCTTGCTCCGGAGACATATACCGGGGCCTAAAGTCCAAAAGGAGGTGCAATTATGCCGGATATCAAACATTCTTATGAAACTGTGTTCATCCTTTCCACAAAGGTGGGTGACGAAGGAATCGCTGCTCTGATCGAGAAATTCAAGGATCTTATTGCCGCGAATGGAACGGTCGATGCTGTTGACGAGTGGGGCAAGCGCAGACTCGCCTATGAGATCAACAAGGAAACTGAGGGGTATTACACCCTGATCAGCTTTACCAGCGCTCCTTCCTTTACCGCTGAGCTCGACAGAATCTACAAGATCACCGACGGTGTTCTTCGTTCTCTGATCGTTAAAAAGGAAGCCTAAGCAAAGTTTGCTGCAGAGAAGACCGAAAGAGAGTGATTTGAATGCTGAATGTTGCTGTTTTAATGGGTCGTCTTGTGGCTGACCCGGAATTGAGGCATACTGCCAATGACGTTTCTGTCACCAGCTTCACCGTAGCTGTGGATCGTTCTTATGTAAAGGCTGGGGCTGACCGGCAGGCTGATTTTATTGATGTAGTAGCATGGCGTAATACGGCCGATTTTGTATGCAAATACTTCCGCAAAGGTCAATTGATTGCTGTGCAGGGTTCCATTCAGACAAGAACCTACACCGATAAGGACGGCAACAAGCGCAAGGCTGTGGAAATTGTTGCGGATAACGTGCATTTTGCCGAGCCAAAGCGTGACAACAGCCAGGGAGCTTCTATGGGAGGCGCCTATCATTCCCGCCCGGAACCTGCTGTTCAGCAGCCTGCTCCCGCTTACACAAGCGGTAACGCCGATGATTTTGAAGAGATCCCTACAGACGATGATCTTCCCTTCTGATCTCTTCCTTACCCACTGATTTGATTGTAAAGGAGGCTTTTTGCCATGGCCGAAAGAAGCGAAAGACCCGAGCGCCGCGGAGGTCGCAAGGGCCGCAGAAAGGTTTGCGGTTTCTGTGTTGATAAGGTAGAATCCATCGATTACAAGGACGTCGCAAAGCTGCGCCGCTATATCTCTGAGAGAGCTAAAATTCTTCCCCGGAGAGTTACCGGCACTTGTGCGCGTCACCAGCGCGAATTGACCGTTGCCATCAAGCGTGCACGTCATCTCGCACTGCTCCCCTTTAGCAACGATTGATGTACCAGAGGGACAAGCCCAATTGGGCTTGTCCCTCTTTTCTAGTATTACACACGTTCACTTACTCCATGAAGAAAGAAGGTCTCTTCCCCATGATCATCGATTCCCATGTGCATATGTTTCCAGAAAAAAATTGCCGGAAGAACACTGGAACATTTATCGCAGATTGCAAAAAGCCCTTATCACACCGACGGCACCGCTCCGGGGACTATCTGTTCCTTTGACGAATGGGGGATCGACGGGGGCGTTGTGATGCATATCGCTACAAAACCTTCACAGCAGAAAACCATCAATACCTGGGCGGTCTCCCTGCAGGCAGAATATCCGGGCCGTCTGTTCTGCTGTGGTTCTGTGCATCCTGATGCTGAAGATGCGTTGGAAGAGATTGCCTCTATTCGGAAAAATGGGCTGCATGGAATCAAGCTCCACCCGGATTATCAAAATTTCATGGTGGAAGATCCCAAAATGTACCCCATATATGAAGCTATTGCCGCATCAGGCCTTCCTGTGGTCTTCCACACCGGGTGGGATCCACTCTCCCCAAACTGTATCCATGCCTCGGCGAAAGGAATCCGGAATGTAGCTAAACAGTTCCCCACTTTGAAGATCGTAGCTGCCCATATGGGCGGAATGCGCCGCTATGAGGACTCAGAAGAAGAACTAGCTGGAACGGAAAACGTTTGGTTTGATACGGCAATGTCCTTTCTTTACTGCAATCCGGAACAATTTCTCCGTCTCTGCCAAAAGCATGGGACAGACCGCATTCTTTTTGGCAGTGACTGCCCGTGGAGTCGTTCCTGCGATGAGAAAGATTTTCTCCTGCGCTCTGGCCTCAAAGACGGCGAGCTGGAAGATATCCTATGGAAAAATGCTGCTGAGTTATTTTCTCTTCCTATATAACGAAGAACTCCATAAAAACAGAAGGATGCCGAATAGACAAAACGGCATCCTTTTTTTGTGCGCCGAAAACCACTCGCTAGGCGAGTGGTTCGGAAAAAGACTTGTGTCGATAATGAAGAAATAAAAACTCCCTTTGCTA
>CAJFPJ010000068.1 GCA_904399395.1 uncultured Clostridia bacterium
CCTTGAGGACGCCTCCATTGCTGGCTGACTTCACTCACATCAGAGTCTGCAAACCTTTTTGCGAAAATTCCTTGACACTACCAAAAATTAAAGTGGCCTAAACATAAGATTAGGTAATAAACAAGAGAATTTTTATAATACCGAGGCTGCAAAACTAGGAAAAACTTTAAGAATTTAAGTTTTTAAATTTTATAGTATAGGCAGAATCGATGGCGGCCTTACACAGAAGAAACAGCCCTGCATCCACAGGGCTGTTTTACAATAATGGCTTAAGCGACAGAAACGCACAAAGCGCAATACAGTAGCTATAAATCTTTAATATAAAAATGATTTCTGTCAGGAAAAATTTACAGCTAGAAAATCTTCAATAACATTCTCAAGATGGATGGGATCAAGCTTTCCCTGATTACAAAGAACCACAAGGGCCTCCACCGAACCTTTGCTCAAGGAAATATCCTCGATACGCATGGAATCATGCTGTATGCCGTATGAAATATAGGCATGTTCTTTAATGAAATGTGTGCTGGTACATAGTTGATACATCATATACACCATTTTCTTTTGTATTTTGGTCACCTAATAAAATGAAAAGCCTGCTGGCGTAAAGCTTGCAGGCTGTCAGGCATACCAAAAAACACATCTCATTTATGAAAATATTTTTATGCTGCAACTGGCTGTCATGTCTCAAAAAACGAAGACCCTTTAGCTTTGCGTCGCCGATTTTCACCGGGTTTGCTAAATATTAAGTTCGCTTTACCCTATCATGTTTTTATTATATTGTTAACAAGGAAAGGTAGAAGAATCCATTTTTCTGTATTTTATAAGATATAGAATTTGAAAATGAAAAAAGTAGTACGAACTGTTTTGATAGTTTGAAAAAATGGCTATCTACCACAAATTTTAGGAAAAAATAAAAAATGGTGAAATATTAAAACAATTTTAGTTTATTACATTACAACAAAATTTTAAATAAAAAACACAGAATCGATAGTTTAATAGTAGAATTTCATATTTTATTACTATACATAATATTTTGTTGAACTTTTTCTCCTTTACTATTTTATAAATTGAGTATTCTGTTTATTCTTGTTGCGGCAGTATTATGAAAAGACTGGCTCCCGGCAGAAGAGAAGGATCCTCCGCATGATTAAAAAAATTATGAGTTCAAAAGATTCTCTAATTGACTGAGCGGAAAAGGGGCAGATGCCAGGGGCCTTACGGCCAAAGATAAGAGTAAAGCAAGATTATCGTCTGCGGCAATCCGGTTGGAACGCAACTCTCCACATAGGCGGCAGCGATGGATAACTGCCCATTCGCCGCCTTTCCTTGCCCAGACGCCGATGGGTTCCATGATTCCTTTACAAAGGGAAGCTCTGTCGCCTGGCTTTATATCTACGTGAAGGCTTGAAAGGCATTTTGGGCAGTGATTCCTGTGCTGCGAGCCAGCACCATCAGGGTCCACCACTGCGCCGCATACTTTGCAGATAAAAGTCTCGTTGCAGGCGTTGTGTCGGTAATCAGTTTTTTCACATTGGGCAGAGACCTTTTCTTTTCTAAACGTTCCTGCAGGCTTTTTACACAACTTCTGATAAGCTTCATAGCGTTCTCTTGCAATTTTTTCCCTGCGGAGGGCATCTAGAACGCCGCAGCTCTCTTCATGGGTGTGAGAGCAGTCTGAATAGCGGCAGAATTTTGCAGCACCGGTGATTTCCGGAAAGACAGCTTCCAATTCTTGTTGGGTTACGCCGGGAAGAGGAAACTCCCGGAAGCCCGGCGTATCGATCAGGAAAGTGTTGTCCGGCCCGGAAAGCAGGGAGGGAGAATGTGTGCTGAGGGGAGGAGAATTATCCTGGTAGGAAACTCCCAGACAACGAAAAAGACTATGAGCCAGTGTAGTTTTTCCCCAGGAGCGTTCTCCCAATAGAACGGCGGTTTTTCCCCGAAGCAGTTCTAAAAGCTCTTTTGGTGGTTCATGCGAGGAATTTGTACATATGAGACGAAAACTGGAAGAATAGAATCGGAGTTTTTCTTTCAGAAGCCTGCGGGCCTCGTCTCTCACCAAATCCCATTTGGAGAGGAAAAGTATGGGAACCATTCCTCCCCTTTTTGCAGCAATAGCAGCTCTTTCCGGGAAACCGGATTGATGCAGAAGATATTCAGCGGTCGTTACGGCTATCACAAACTGTGCGTTAGCGGCTACTGTCAGTTGCCTGCCGGGAGAATGCCTGTCTTCACGAACGAGAGTGTTTTCCCTGGGGAGCAGGCGTACAAGACGGAAATCCTCACTGCCGGTTCTTTCCACTTCTACTCGATCGCCTACGGCTGGGAGTTTTCCTTGGGCGGAAAAACTATTCGGAACAATACATGGGAAGAGCTCCCCATCCATAAGAATTTGAATCCGATTTTTGCCTATTCCGGCGGCGAGAGCTTTTCGGGTTTTGGGTTGTATCTGCGCAATATCTTTTTGAAGATACGTATTTGCCTTTGAATTTTTCATATGCCTACCTCCTGGCATGAACGAAATACATATTTGCTTTTTCATGTATCTAGTATATGGGTATCCAGGTTCTATAGGCAACCGCTAGAATGGTTCCTACATGAAGAAGCGCCACAGAAAGTAATTCTGCGGCGCTTAAATAAAGGATGATTGGGCTTTTGTTTCAGACGCTTAGCCTCTCATTCTGGCAAGTATTTTTTGAATAGTTTTCGGTGAGAGATAATATTGATCGGCCAGGCTGAACACAGATGTTCCCTCACGGTATCTTCTGTATATTTCTTTATTGCGGGCCAGAAGCGTTTCTTTATATTGTGTGTTTTCGCCCCAGCTTTTTCGATTACTTTCCTTTCGCGGAATATATATACATTTGCCGTCCACATACTGCTGGAGTTGGTCGATCAGTTCCTGAGGTAATATGTCGGCTGCTTTGATGTAGCTCATTATGCTCCTCCCAGTTATTTCTTTCAAGATAAATCAGGATGGAGCAAGGGCTATGGAATCATGCCTGTCAGCGCGTTTCTTGTATCGCCGTTTGCCGGTCGTAACGGCAGCACAGGCCATAGCCCTTGCTGCGCATACGAACCGAATCAAAATGCTTGCTGTTCATATAGAATACCTCCTATTTCTCTGTTGGTCCAGCGGCCCATTTATGATTTCATCCTATAATAAATCGGCGCAGGATATTAAAAAGCCCGCCGGAATGTACCGCACACCTGTGCAAAGTACTTCCCGGCGGGCTGCAACTACTTTAGGGTAGAAAGCAAATAAGGAACCACTATAGCCGGCTGTTCCATGGGCGGCGAATTGCCGCAGGCATCGTGGAAATACCACCTGTTGGCACATTTGAAAAATACAATGGCAACTTTCTCAAAAGCTGGCTACAATCTTTTGCTTTCCGTAGCGCATAAGGCGCAATAAAAATAGATGCGTGTGAGCAGTGCTTCTGTTGTGTGCGTTCTCGTAAAGGTAACACAAAAAGAGGGGAACCCCCTTCGAATATACCTTCCTTTGTATAAATTTTAGCCGAGAATCGCGAACAGATGCGACATGCACACACCACCACCCTTATTTGCTATTTTATATAGTATATCATCTACAGCTCTTTTATGTCAACTCCAATTAGATATCAGTAAGTCAGAAGTACTTTGAATAAATGACATATATGAAAGATCGTGTTATACTGAAATTAAAAGGGGCACAGTTTGTTTTCCTGTTCCGGTAGGATAATCAGTCTTAAATAAGGAAAAAACTGCCTTGTTAACATCGAAATATGCAGGTGAAAAAGCTGCTTCAGACAAGGAGGAACTTGAAGATGAAAAAGGTAAAAATCACTGTTTTAAAAACCACTCTGGATGCGGAATTAGCGGCTCAATACGGAGCAGAAGGACTCACCTCATGTCCTATGATGCGAGAAGGCCAAGTATTTTATGCGGATTACGCCAAGCCGGAGGGCTTTTGCGACGAAGCTTGGAAAGCCATTTACCAGTATGTATTCGCCCTAGCCCACGGCTCGGGAAAGGAATTGTTTTATTATGGAGATTGGATCCGTAAGCCGGGCGTGGCTATATGCAGTTGCAACGATGGTTTGCGGCCTGTCATCTTTAAGCTGGAGGCCACAGACAAAGAAGCTGTTATGGAATATACGCCTGTCCGCTGAGAGCTATCCGACAAAATATGCCGGGCGGCCGGCTCTGAATAGTGTCGTTTCAAAAGAATGCGGCATAGGATGGGATGAGGTGATAAAATTGCTTTGTCAGAACGAAACATACCCCTTCCGGAATGTGCCGCTGCCCTATGCATACGATGCATTAGAACCTTCTATCGATGAGGAAACTATGCGGCTGCATCATGAACGGTATCTGCAGGGCTACATAGACCGACTCAATGGAATATTGAAAAACTGCCCATTCCTGCAGGGAATGACATTGGAGGAGCTGCTTGCAGCAGCAAAAACCTTACCTCCGGCGCTGCGGGAGCCGGTCTGCCGGAATGCAGGGGGCGTATTCAACCACCGTTTCTATTTTTCCGGCATGTCGCCGGATTCCCCGGAAGAGCCGGTTGGGGAGCTGAATGCCTCCATCTGCAGGTGCTTCGGCAGCTTTGAGCAGTTCCGGAAGGAGTTTAAGGAAGCGGCTCTTTCCGTCTTTGGCTCCGGGTATGCGTGGCTCTGCCGCCTGCCGGGCGGGGCTCTCAGAATATGCACTACACCTAATCAGCAAACACCCCTTGCTCGAAATATGCATCCCGTACTTAATGTGGATGTATGGGAGCATGCCTATTTCCTGAAGCATGTTAATCTTCGGGAGGAATACGTGAACAGTTGGTTCCAGGTGGTGGATTGGAACGAAGCAGAAAGCAGGTATCTCTGCGCACTAACGACATAAAGCTTAAAGAGGAAACTCTCCTTTTCAAGGCTGGGTTTCCTTTTTCTATAACGGTTGCACCACTGCCGCATGCGTTCAGATAGCGGAATGCGGTCGATGATGATTTATATGGAAATGCTCCCATAGGTAAATGATGGAATACAATTGAATGTTAAGAATTTGCTTTTCCAAACAGAAAGATATATTAACATTTGTCCATTCTTATCGGTTCTTTTTTTTCGCCTCCTATGGTACTATGATGACAGATATATCCGATCCCGGACGTCCGGAAGTTCCGGCGCCTTTTGGGTGGGGTGAGTTTCTGATCCGGTTTTGCCGGCATAGTATTGAAGGAGGAAGTCAATATGCTAACGGTTCATACTGAGGGAGTCTGGACAAAGCGGCCCGCAGAAAAACGTATTTTCGGCAATTTTATGGAATCCGGTTTCGGCAGACAGATCCCGGGAATGTGGAGCGAGATGATCTACAACCGGGCTTTTCGAAAGATCCCGCCCTATACGGAGGCCACTTGGGAGTGGCTGGGGCTGGATGAGGAACATTATAATGAGAATATGCCGTCTTGGCACAGCGGTTATGAAGAATACGACTGGGAGCCGGTGGGGAATCCCTCTTTGAAGCATTTGATCGGAACCAGAACCTATAAGGGAACCAGTGCTCTACGGGTGACAAACCCGGCAGAGGGAAATCTCTGCGGATTGAAGCAAAAAGGGATCCATCTGGAAGAGGGCAGGGAATATCGGATGCTGTTCCAGGTGGGGGCAGAGGGCTCCCTGAGCCAGGCAGGTCTGGAGGGATTCGGCACCACCGAGCATACGGCGGAGCAGTATCCTTTTACGATCACCCTTGGCAGCCTGCAGCATACCATTGGGATCGGCACTGTGACAAAGAAATATGAGTGGTGTTTTACCGCCCCCAAAACGGAGACGACAGAGCTTTCGCTTCTTTTTAACTGGAAGGGAGCAGCTGTATTTTCCAGCATTTCTCTTATGCCGGCGGATGCTATGGGAGGCTGGCGGCGCGACGTGGTGGAACAGCTCCGGAAGGTAGCGCCGCCCGTTGTGCGTTTCCCCGGAGGCTGTTTTGTGAGTTTTTATAACTGGGAAAGTTCTGTTGGAGACAGGGAAGCAAGAGACCCTATGCCCAGCTATTATTGGGGCGGCCTGGAGGAAAACGACGTAGGCCTGGATGAATTCCTGGAGCTTTCCAGGCTTGTGGGATTTGAGCCGCAGATCTGTTTCAATATGATGACCTCGGAGCCCTTTAAAGCCCGCCAGCTGGTGGAATATCTGAACGCTCCTTCCGATGTGGGAATGGGGCGCCTGCGTATGCTTAACGGCCATAGCGAGCCTTATGGGGTAAAGCTTTTTGAAATGGATAACGAGCCTTGCCGGAAATGGACGCCCACTCAGTATGCAGAGCAATGCGTCCGCTTCGCGGAGGAAATGCGGCTGGCGGATCCATCCATTGAGCTGATGATGGCTGCTTACGACAGCCCGGCAGAAGCCCTTCCCAGCATGCTGGAAATTGCGGGAAAGAGCATAAACTATGTGATTTACCGCCAGGGATGGCCTGCCTTTGTGGAAAAGGTGATGCCGGTAATCCGTGGATATAATGAGAAAAACGGGACGAATATCCGTCTGGTGAATACGGAATGGCTTCCCAGCTGCGGTTCCGTGGAACCCTTTGAAGATCCCTCCATCCCCACAAATTTCCGTTGGCACGGTGAAATCACAAACGACTACCGCAGCATTTTTGGAACCCATCAGGGAAGCTGGAACTACGCTCTTAATGGCGCTGTCCGCTTGATGGACTATATGAGCTACGGCGGCGAGTTCGCTATCGCCAATTTCAACAACATGTGCAACACTTGGGGCCAGAACGTGATAGAGGCAACAAAAGACACCTGCTATCTTTCCTGCATGGGGGAAGTTTTCTGTTTCTTTAACCGGAATTTTGAGCCTTGTTACGCTGTGAAGACTGTTGCCGGGGAAGAAGGGAATTCTCCCGCTGCCCGGCCGAGGGCAGAGGAACTGCGGGGATATGATCCTGAAGAAAAGGTATCCGCCCTGCTCACCAAGAATGGGAAAGGAATCGAAAAGCTGTATCTTGTGAACCATTCCTCTTCTGCGGAAACTGTTGTCCTTCCGGAAGGAAATTGGATCTGTGCAGATGCCATTTATGCCGATGGCAGGATTATCCGGGCAAAACCGGATGAACAAGTGGTAAAACTCTGTGATATTCCGGTAGAGGACGGAAAAGCGACTCTCAGAGGCATGTCCCTTTGCTGCCTTGTAAAAGCCTGAAAGCGTTGCAGATAAGAGAGATTCTGCTCTATGATCGATGTTCCCGGGCCCGCAAAAACAGCGGGCCCGGAGTGTATATATGGAGATTTTAAAAGCGATACAGAAACATGAACAGCTTTGTTCGATTCTTTCCTGTGAGAATATGCAGGAAAACCACTAATGCCGAAGGGCTCTCATTCGTTTTCAACATGCAATAGTATAGTATGTAGAAAACAATACCCGCAGAATTCTTCCGAGGGAGGGCGTATATGGATATTCGGGAGGTAAAGCACAGGCTGCGCAGGCTGAAACGGCAGGAGGAAATCCTTTGGGAGTATGCGGGGCACAGTCCTGTGGAAGATGTTTCGCTTATATGGGAGCTTTTCTTTTCTCTGCGGGAAAGCAAGGCCGGAAACTCTAAAGAAAAGGCCAAATATCCTCTTGCGGAGTTGCTCAATATGGATGAAAATGCATTCCAAAGCGTAATGGAAGAGTATGCTAGGTTCCTGTATGCCGCCATCCTTCCAGAGGATAGAGAAGAGACGGATTTCTGCTTTAACCCGGAAGCGTTGCTGCTTCTGGGGCTTCCGGCCAATGCGGAACCTGGTGAAGTAAAAAAGCGTTTCCGGGAATTGGCCAAGCAGACGCATCCGGATCTGGGCGGAGATCCGGATCGTTTCATAGAATTGATGGAATGGTATAAAAAGCTCTTCCCACATAAGAAATAAATACAGGCAAGGCCAGGGTGGCTTTGCCTGCCTTTTATAGGGTGTTTAGAATATGATACGGAAAGTATACTGCTGAATCCAGCAGATTGCTTAGCTTTGTATATGGCGCATTTGATCTACTTCCTGCCATTTGACCTCAAAGCCTGCTCCGTGAGAACAGAAAATAGAACTGGAGGGGTTCTCCATATCCTGATCTTTGTCGTAGGCGATCTGCCGGATAACTTCCTCTTCGTTATGGCAGGGCCGGTATCCGGCAGGGCGCAGCTGAATACTGCCTTTCCCCTTGGAAAAGGAGGCCAGCTCCAACGGGTATTCCAGCATGGTGGAAACAGGCGCTTTCCCTTCTATGCAGGAGCTTTCTCCCTCTGTAAGAGGAGGCTCAAAATTTCCCTGTCTCTGCTGAATGTCGGAGATGACACGCCCGGCAAGCTCCAGAGGAACCTGGATCCGGAAGGCGTACCAAGGTTCCAGAAGAACGCTGCGGGCCTTTTCCAGCCCCTGGCGGATAGCTCTGTAGGTAGCCTGGCGGAAATCGCCACCCTCTGTATGCTTCAGATGGTTTCTGCCTGCCGTCAGGGTAATGGTGACGTCCGTCAAAGGAGAACCTGTGAGTATCCCTCGGTGCTCTTTTTCCAGAATATGGGTAAGGATGAGATTTTGAAAGTTTTTTTCCAGATCGTCTGTGCGACATTCGGAGCGGGCACGGATCCCCTGCCCGGGTTTACCCGGATCTATGCGGACATGAACCTCCGCGTAATGACGTAGGGGTTCATAGTGGCCATAGCCCATCACAGGCGCTGCCACAGTTTCCTTATATAGGATGCGTGGCGGCCCGAACTCAACTTGCCAGGAAAACCGCCGGAGAAAAAGTTCCTTCAGGATTTCCAGCTGCACAGAGCCCATCACCTGCAGATGGATTTCTCCCAAATGGGAGTCGTATCGGATTTTCAGCTCAGGTTCTTCTTCCTCAATAAGGGCGAGCTTGGGAAGGGTCACCGCCGGAGAGAGGCCGTGAGGCAAGCGGAGCTCTGCGGAGATCACAGGGGAAAGAAACGGGGCCGGTGCTTCTGTCTCTGCTCCCAAAGGGGTTCCGGGCCTCACGGCGGTAAGCCCGGTGACGGCGCACACATCCCCTGCATGGGCTTCGGGGAGAGGTTGCCATTTTACTCCGCTGTAAAGCCGTATCTGGTCAATTTTCTCTTTGATGGGGCCGTCTGCTCCCTGGGAAAGGTATTCCACCGTTTCTTTTACTTTCAGGGAGCCGCCTGTGATTTTCAGGAAACTCAGCCGGGTTCCCTTATCATCGTAGCGCACCTGATACACCCGGGCGGCAAATGCATCTTTCCGCCGGGGTGGCAAGGCCAGGTGTACAAGCCCCCACAACAGGGTATCCACGCCCGACCCTTCCAAGGCTGACCCCCAGAAGCAGGGGAAGCACCGTCGTTGCCTAACCAGGTTTGCAGCAGCGGATAGCCACTCTTCCGGGGAACCGGTACCATCCAGATACCGGTTCAGCAGCTCTTCATCCAGCCCGGCCAGCTCTTCCACGGTTTCGGGAGAGAGAAACTCCGCATCTTTTTCCATCCACAGGCAGTCAGGGCTCAGCTTGCGGCGAAGTTCCCGAAGAGAGACACTTTTCTCTGCACCTGGCCGATCGGCTTTATTGAGAAACAGAAGGGTTGGGATATTGTATTCTTTCAGAAGCTCCCAGATGGTTTCCGTATGGGGCTGAATCCCCTCTGCCGCGCTGATGACCAGCACCGCATAATCCAGAACCTGTAGGCAGCGTTCCATCTCAGGAGCAAAGTCTGTGTGTCCTGGTGTGTCGATCAAGGTGAAGGTGCGGCCGCCGGCGGAAAAGACCGCCTGTTTCGTATATACGGTAATTCCCCGGGCTCGTTCTGCCTCGTCCGTATCCAGAAAGGTATCCCGATGATCTACCCGGCCCAGTTTCCGTATAGCCCCTGCTTGGTAGAGAAGAGCCTCTGTCAGTGTGGTTTTTCCGGCATCCACATGAGCGAGAATTCCCAGAACAGTGTTTTCCATTATGTTCCTCTTTTCTTTATATTGCTGTGTGATAAAGGAGCGATTGTATGGGGAGAATCCGGCTGGTCCCCGTTGCGCTTTGTATGGCGGTACTCCTGAAAAAAGAAATCGATATATTTTGTTACATTCCGGTCATATGAAGGATAGGAATATCCCAGAGCCAAAGCTGTTTTTCCTGAAGCTTCCCGGAAGAGCTCGGCACAGGCAAAGAGAGAAGCCCATAAAGCGTCAAGACTGTCTTCCCGATAGGTGGAAATAAGCTTTTTCCATTGGGCGGCTGGAATGTGTTTATCAAGAAATTTGTAGTTTTTTCCCATGCTGAAGGTGAACCCTTCCCGGACTCCCGCCTGCCAGGAAAGCATCCGGAGAAGCTCGGAGCGCATTAGATGCAGATGATCGACCGCATAGAGGAATTCTTTCCGGCAGATTCCCTTGACCACATAAGGGGCTATGTTCCAAAATTCATTGCAGCAGTCGTCAAAGGAACGAGAGCTGGGCTTTTGCAGCCGGTAATCCACATCAGAGGGAACGATAGCCTGGGGGAGGCATCCATCCTTATCCAGCAGAATTGTGCGGAGAGAGTCTACCTGCAGATAGCTGGCTAGTTGATCGACTGAAAGAAGCGTCAGATCCATTTTAGCGAAATCCTCAAACAGGATAAGATAGGAATATCCAGCTTCCTCCGGTGGGAAAAGTTCCATGTCCTCTGGTTTCTGCATGATGAGGTAGGGGCCGAAAGGCGCAAGCCATTCATCACTCACCGTAAAGGAGGATATATCGGTGACGAAATAGGTCACGTCAAAATCCTGAAATTGGTCGGAGGGAATATTGGAGTTTACCCGGGACCCCTCCATCCCCACAAGGCGGATGCGGCTGTCGAATTTTGCAAAGGAAAGGATCTGTTCCATCATTTGATCAGGTGTACGCATGAAAATCCCTCCATTTTCTTTTTGCAATAAAATGTATTTCCGATATCTGGTATGAATATCAGTTTAATTTTCTTTTCTATTTCTGTCAATTCCATACTCTGAAACAGTAAAAAAGTTAAGGAATGCGAGCGCACAAAACCACAACAAAGAGGAATACGCGGCTTTTATAGTTTGGAAAATATAAAAATCCCAATGCGCTTTCCGAAAAAAATAGTTTGTACTGCGGCCGGGTCTTCCCCTTTTCGAAAAACGTGCTATAATAGGGGACATATCCTTAATAAATTTTTAATAATTTAGGATTTCTAATGGTAAGGAGTAAGAATTTTTGTAGAACGACATGGCCTTAAGCTGTGGTATATGTGTTAAGGAAACAGAGAAAAAAGAGGGAGAATTACTATGACGATCATCATAGTGGGCTGTGGCAAAGTGGGAGTAGCTTTGGCGCGCCTGCTCAGCGTGGAAGAACATAACATCGTGATGATAGACACGGTGGCGCAGAAGATTCAGGATGTTACGGAAGAGTTGGATGTAATGGGAATCGTGGGGAACGGTTCCTCCATCGGTGTTTTGACAGAAGCGGGCATGCAGGATGCTGATCTTCTGATTGCTGTGACAGGTTCAGACGAGCTGAACCTTCTCTGCTGTATGTTTGCAAAGAAAGCAGGCCACTGCCATGCCATTGCCCGTGTGCGCAACCCTGCTTACAGCCATGAGTTGGAATTTATAAAAGAACAATTGGGTATTTCCACCATAATCAACCCGGAGCTGGCTGCGGCTATTGAGATTTCCCGGCTTCTCCGTTTCCCTTCTGCCAGCAAGATTGATACCTTTGCCGATGGAAAAGTACGGCTGATAAAGTTTGAGATCCGAAAAGAGCATCTGCTGGATGGCGTCCCAGTGCAGGATATCCCCGGAAGAATGGGATGCGATGTGCTGGTGTGCGCTGTGGAGAGAGGGGAGAATGTGGTCATCCCCGGCGGTGATTTTCTTTTGCAAACGGGGGACGAAGTCTCTCTCATAGCTACCAAGAAAAATGCGGCTGCGTTTTTTCAGCGGATAGGAATGGATATCCAACCGGTGAAAAGCGCTTTGATCGTAGGCGGCGGCACCATCGGATATTATCTGGCAAAACGCCTTCTGGAAGCGGGGATCCACGTCCGCATTGTGGAGCTTGATCCACGGCGATGTGAGGTTTTAACAGAGCTGCTCCCAAAGGCTACTATCCTGCAAGGAGATGGAACAGATCGCCGCTTGCTTTTGCAGGAGGGCCTTCCTATGGCGGAAGCCTTCGTGACTCTTACCAATCTGGATGAAGAAAACATCCTTCTGGCTCTCTTTGCCAAAAAGCACAGCCAGGCTAAACTGGTTACGAAAGTGAATCGTCTGGAATTTGATGACATCATTGAGGGAATGAACATCGGAAGTGTAGTATATCCCAAATACATGACTTGTGATTTTATTCTGCAGTATGTGCGGGCGCTGCAGAATGAGGCGGGAAACAATGTTAAGACTCTCTACCGCATTCTGGATGATCGTGTGGAGGCTTTGGAATTTACTATCCACGAGGAATCTCCTGTCATTGGCGTGCCTCTAACAGATCTGCCCCTGAAGAAAAATCAATTGGTCTGCTGCATCACCCGGGGCGATGAGATCTTTATCCCCAGAGGTGGGGATGCGATCCAGCCCGGCGATACAGTAATTGTGGTCACGCTGGAGCAGGGACTTCACGACGTGCAGGATATTTTAGAGGAATGACGAGGGCAAAACGATGAATCTTTCTATGGTGCTGTATCTGATAGGCTGGATCCTGGCCTGTGAGGGGACTCTCCTTTTGCTGCCTGCAATTACCGCACTTTTGTATGGAGAAACGGCCGTATGGAGCTTTCTGGCTACAACTGCGTTGTGCCTTGCAGTGGGGATTCCACTTGTAATTAAAAAGCCTCGGAACAGGGTGTTCCATCTGAAAGAGGGATTTGTAACCACCGCCCTGGGGTGGATCCTTCTCAGTGTGATGGGGGCGCTCCCGTTTCTTTTTACAGGTGCTATTTCTAACCCAGTGGATGCGTTGTTCGAAACCGTATCCGGTTTTACCACTACAGGCGCCAGTATCCTAAAGGATGTGGAGATCCTGCCGAAAAGCCTTCTGTTTTGGAGAAGCTTCACCCACTGGATCGGCGGAATGGGAGTGCTTGTTTTTCTGCTCTCTCTGCTGCCTCTCACAGGGGGCTCCCATGTGAATTTGATGAAGGCCGAGAGCCCTGGTCCTCAGGTGGAAAAGCTGGTTCCCAAGGTGCAGTCCACGGCCAAGATTTTGTATGGGATTTATCTGGGGCTTACAGCTTTAGAGGTGATCCTTCTTCTGGCGGGCGGTATGTCACTGTTTGATGCTTTGACTACATCTTTCGGCACAGCTGGTACGGGCGGTTTTGGAATAAAAAATACCAGTATGGCGGAGTACTCTATATATCTGCAAGTAGTGGTTACCGTCTTTATGATTCTATTCGGAATCAATTTTAATTTTTATTTCCTTCTTCTGATGGGCAAGTTCCGCAAGGCATTTTTCAGCGAAGAGGTTCGCTGTTATATCGGGATTATCTTGATCACCACCGTGATTATTACATTTAATATCCAAGGCATGTATGAGAGTCTTGGACATGCCTTTCAGCAGGCGGCCTTTCAGGTGGGCTCTATTATCACCACCACAGGTTTTTCCACTACAGACTTTAACTTGTGGCCAGAGGTTTCCAAAACAATTCTGGTTATGCTTATGTTTGTGGGAGCCTGCGCCGGCAGCACCGGCGGAGGAATAAAGGTCTCCCGTCTGGTAATCCTGTTTAAGAGTGTAAACAAAGAGCTCCATCAGATTTTGCATCCCCGGAGCATCCGCAAAATCAATATGGATGGGAAAACTGTCCCTCACGAGGTGGTGCGCGCTACCAACGTGTTTATGGTGGCTTATGTGTTGGTGTTCAGCCTTTCGGTCCTTCTGATCGGCTTTGATGATCATGACCTGATTACGAATTTTACCGCCGTGGCCGCCACGCTGAATAATATCGGCCCCGGATTGGAAATGGTAGGGCCCGTCCAGAATTTTAGCCTATATTCCGATGGGGCTACCTGTGTCCTTATTTTTGATATGCTGGCGGGCAGGCTGGAACTGTTTCCCCTTCTTTTGCTGTTCCGGAAGGATACCTGGCAGAAATTTTAGCCATTTGCGGCCTATGAAATACGGGCGGGCAAGTGTGCTGGAGTTTTTTTGGCGGGGAGATCCCGGTTCTATAGGCCGCAGATTCCTTCTGCTTGACAGACCTTTGATGCTATGCTACTCTACATTTGGTTAGTTATAGTAAACTTTTGCGACACTGAAGACAGGAATATATTCAATAAAATCGGAGAAAGCGGGCAGCCGGCTCTGTAGATGCGGATAGTGCAGCCGGTTTCTCCGGTATTTCAGAACTTATGGAAAAGTGAGGGGAGACGGAATTGGGAAAATCCTTGCTGTGGGCTTCAACGGGAACGGGATTCACTTTTTTGATGACGACGCTGGGGGCTGCTTTGGTATTCTTTTTCCGCGGGGAGATAAAAAGAAATATCCAGCGGGTGTTTTTGGGCTTTGCTGCCGGCGTGATGGTAGCTGCTTCTGTGTGGAGTCTTTTGATCCCAGCCATTGAAGAAGCGGAGCAATCGGGAATACCGGGATGGCTTCCCGCTGCGGGTGGGTTTGTTTTGGGTGTTGGGTTCCTGATGCTCATGGATACGCTGATGCCCCATCTCCATCCAGGATCGGTAAAAGCAGAAGGGTTGGAATCTTCCTGGAAAAGAACCACCCTGATGGTCCTGGCCGTTACGCTGCATAATATTCCGGAGGGAATGGCGGTGGGCCTTTCCTTTGCTATGGCTGCCCAAGAAGGCGGTGATGCGGTTGCCTATACGTCGGCTATGACTCTGGCCCTGGGAATCGGTATTCAGAATTTTCCAGAAGGGGCAGCTATTTCTCTACCTCTTCGCCAAGAAGGGCTCAGTCGGTGGAAATCCTTTCTCTACGGAAGTCTTTCCGGTGTGGTGGAACCTATTTTCGGTATATTGGTTGTTTTGGCGGCGGGAGGCGTTCAGCCATTTATGCCATGGCTTCTCAGCTTTGCGGCAGGCGCCATGATTTATGTGGTGGTAGAGGAGCTGATTCCTGAAGCACATCTGGGTGAGCATTCTAATGTGGGAACTTTGGGTGTTATGGCTGGCTTCTTGGTCATGATGGTATTGGATGTGGCTCTGGGATAACCGGGTTGACAAAAGGGCGGTGCAGTTTAAAATAACTGCACCGCCCTTTTCAGTGTGTTTTTTAATAAGGAATATCCTAGCAAGAATTTATATCTGATGTTCTTTCAGCCATTCCCGCACTCTGGAGCAGATGACCTTCAGGGTTCCGTCTTCGAGGGGAGAAAGAAGACCTGCAGATTTGACCAGGTCTAAAAAGCTGTATTTTCCGCCTTTTTTGGTAAAGGCAAGATAGGTTTTCCATGCCTCATCCCAGTTATCCAGGGATTTTATCCAAAATTGAAGTGCGATGGTTTGTGCCATGCAGTAATCCACATAATAGAAGGGATTTAGATAGATGTGCATTTTCCACTGCCAACTTGACCCGCGGCTGTAGAAGGGAAGATCTGCATAGTCTGCATAGGGATAGTAGACAGCGTTCAGCTTGGCCCATTCGGCATTGCGTTGCTCTGGAGTCAGTTCCGGCCGGCGGTATACGATTTCCTGAAAATGATCCACCATACAGCCATATGGAATAAAGGTCAGCGCATCCTCTGCATGAGCCAGTTCATATTTATCGGTTGCTTTTCCGAAAAACAGGGAATGCCAGGGAGCGGTGAGAAACTCCATAGACATAGAATGAGTTTCCGCCCCGTCCATAGTGGGAAGGCGCAGATTGATGGGGTATACACCTTCCTTGGCCGAAGTGTAAAAGGCAAAGGCATGACCCGCCTCGTGGGTGAGCACGTCCACATCGGCACTGGTGCCGTTGAAATTAGAGAAAATAAAAGGATATTTGTATTCTTCCATAAAAGTGCAATATCCGCCGGGGGCTTTTCCCTCTTTAGCTTCCACATCAAAGAGATCGGCATCCATCATCAGCTGGATGAATTCTGCTGTTTCAGGAGACATCTCGGTATACATCTTCCGGCCAGCTTCCATGATTTCTTCCTTGGAGCCCTCTGGGGCGGCATTTCCATCGGGAAAACAGAAAAGATCATCCCAGAATTTAAAGTCCGTTACACCGATGCGCTTAGCCTGAGCGGCCTTGATCTCTGATGCAATGGGGACGATCTCCTCCACCACCTGGCGGCGGAAATTGGCAACCCCCTTCGGGTCGTAGCAGTTGCGCTGCCGGCGCAGGTAGCCGAGCTCCACGAAGTCCCTGTAGCCGAGAGCCTTGGCTTGGGCGGTGCGGTTTTTTACAAGCTGATCAAAAAGGCTGTCAAACTCTTCCTGATGCTCATCAAAGAAACGGCCTTCCGCCTCAAAAGCTTTCCGGCGAATCTCCCTATCTGGATTCATCTTAAAAGGCACCAGCTGAGCAATTGTGCATATTTTTCCCTCAAAGGGGATTTGAGCGCTGGCATAGAGCTTTTGATATTTAGAGCAGAGGCTGTTTTCCTCCTGCATCAAGGGAATAATCGCAGGGGAGAAGGCTTTTTCTGCCATCTCCATATTTTTGAACCAGATTTCGCCGTACTCCTGTTCCAATTCCCGGCGCAGGGGCGAGTGAAGAAGGGCGCGGTTCAACTCATTGCGCTTTTCCTCAAGCAGAGGGGCCAGATTATCGAAATATTCCTGTTCCTTTTCATAGAAGGGATCCCGCGTGTCGATGGTGTGGCGGATAGAGGCGATATTCTGTAAAGTATCTATTTCTGCCTCCAGCTTCTGGGCTTCATCAATGATGGATCGGGCTTCGTCAAGAGTTTCAGCTGCGTCCATCCGCTTCGCCAGCTCAGAAAAAGCAGAGCAGAAGCGTTCGCCGTCGGGCCTAGAGTAGGGAAGCTCGGAAAATTTTCGGATCATATAGGGAATTCCTCCTTTTGACTGAAGTCTGTTGTATGTTGTATACAATATAGGGTATATTGTATTTGTTTTCCGGAAAAGCAAACCAAAAGGCTGGAATCGGATGAGAATCCAGGTTTTGGATCCGGTACCTTTTAATACTAGCACTTCGGGAAGTCTTTTGCAACAGATTGCAGATGACGGCAGAAGAAGGAAAACAGCTGTCGGAAGAGCTTGTCTTCCGGTTGACAAACGGAAAGGGGTAAAATATAATAAAAAAGTCGGAATAACGCTGCGGTGGCTGTCCGCAGCGTTTTTTTATAAAGACTGCTTCAATGGAAAACAGGGCCTGCATGTTAGGCCGGAGTTCTCTCGGCTTTGCTTTTTCCGGTGAAGATATAGGAAAAGCTATTGCTGCACAGTCAAAATCAAAACTGGGATTCCAAGAGAAGGGAGCCGTTTTAATGAGTCATACATATATTCCTGGAGATTACAATCCCTCGGCGGGGCTCAGTGTCTTTGAGACCCAAAAGGCTATTGATACCATCAAAATTGCTTTTATCCGGGGGCTGGAAAAAGCCCTTTGCCTGACCCGCGTTTCTGCCCCTTTGTTTGTGGAGGCGTCTTCCGGCCTTAACGATGACCTTAACAGCGTGGAGAGGCCGGTTTCCTTCGATACGAAAGAGGCAGGTATCACAGCTCAGGTGGTGCATTCCCTGGCAAAATGGAAGCGGTATGCTCTTTATCGCTATGGGTTTCAGCCGGGCTACGGCATCTGCACCGATATGAATGCTATCCGCCGGGATGAAGATCTAGATAACCTCCATTCCATTTATGTGGATCAGTGGGACTGGGAAGCCATTATTCCCGAGGGGAAGCGCAATGAGGCATATTTAAAGGAAACAGTGAAAAAGATCGTAGGTGTGATCTGCGATACTTCAGAAAAGCTTAGAGGGGAGTATCCGGGTATTGGGCCTGTTCTTTCCAGAGAGGTGAGCTTTATCACCGCCCAGGAGCTGGAGGATCTGTACCCTGACAATACACCAAAAGAACGGGAAAATCTTTATGTGAGAGAGCACCCCACCACGTTTATCATGCAGATCGGCGGGCGGCTCCGTTCCGGTGAAAAGCACGATGGCCGGGCTCCTGATTACGATGACTGGAAGCTCAACGGAGATATCCTTATCTGGGATGATGTTTTGGGATGCGCTCTGGAGGTCTCCAGCATGGGCATTCGGGTAGACGCCCGTTCTATGGATGCCCAGCTCAGAGAGGCCGGCTGTGACGAGCGCCGGAAATACCCCTTCCACCAGAAGGTGCTGGATGGGACTCTCCCCCTGACTATCGGCGGAGGAATCGGTCAATCCCGCCTCTGCATGCTGTTGTTGGGGAAGGTGCATATCGGCGAGGTGCAAGTCTCTGTATGGGATGAAGAAACAAAGAGGGCCTGTGAAGAGGCGGGCGTTCCGCTGCTCTGAGCATCCTTGGTAGATTCTGTGGGAAATCCAGCTAAGCCCGGAGCGGCTCTGCCGTTCCGGGCTTTCATGCTCTTTTGGTAAAATTAGGTGGGAAAGGGGAAAACACGCTATGGCCAGACCAGTCAAACGCAGAAGAATTTGTTCGATGCCTGCCGTGCGGGAATTCGGGCCCGTTGGGCGGGCAGCGGGGGAACCTGTGGAAATGACAGTGGATGAATATGAGTCCATCCGTCTGATGGACCGCCTTGGTTTTTCACAAGAAGAATGTGCTTTGCAAATGGATGTATCCCGCACCACTGTACAGGCGATTTATGATTCAGCCAGAAAAAAGATTGCTCTTGCCCTGGTGGAGGGAAGGCGGCTGCTGATTGGCGGCGGCTCTTATTTGGTGTGCCCCAGCTCTGAGAATTGTTGCGGGAAAGAGTGCTGCCGCCGAGAATGTCCGGAAACTTGCGGCCGGGAGGGATGTTCCTGCTGCCCGGGGTGTGCAAAAAGCAAGGAAGAGGGATAATCATTTGGTGGAATGTCAAAAGAAAGAATTTCAAATATTATTGACATATGACAGAAATTGATTTACAATACAATTACCCGAAAAACGTATACAGGAACAGGAGTGATCTCATGAAAATAGCGGTTACATATGAAAATGGCCAGGTGTTCCAGCACTTTGGTCATTGTGGAGAATTTAAACTGTACGAAGTGGAAAACGGAAAGATAATTTCTTCCCAGGTTGTCAGTGCGGCCGGAAGCGGTCATGGCGCTCTGGCTAGCTTTTTGAAAGGGCTTGGCGCAGATACCCTGATCTGCGGCGGGATTGGCGGTGGTGCCCGTACAGCACTGGCCCAGGCGGGTATAGAATTGTATCCGGGTGTGACAGGCAGTGCAGATGCCAGCGTGGAAGCCCTTCTGCAGGGAAAACTGCTCTTTAATCCGGACATTATATGCAGCCACCATCATGAAGGCGGCCACACCTGCGGAAATCATACCTGTGGGGAAGACAAACACGGCTGCGCTGGGAACCATTGACCGATGCAGAGAAGTTGAAATTGTAAGCAGACAGATATTTCTAGATGTTTCTATCAGAAGAGCTCTCACTGTGTTATGCGGTGAGAGCTTTTTATAGGTTGCTGTATGGTATCCTTTTCTCAGGAACAGATTTTATTTTCTCTTGCTTTACAGAAGAATACTGGTATATGTATATGCCTGGCCTTCCTTGCGTTTTATCTTCATGTTTGATGAAAGGATGTAAATCATATATTTATATAAGAAAATTCCATTGAAAAGCAGCGATTTTTATGCTATTTTTATACCAAATCCTCTAAGGAAGGGGAGCTGTTTTGTATTGAGAAAGGAGTTTTTTGTGTGGCAAGGGATTATTCTCATAGAATCGGGAAAAAAGTCGTTCGATTTGTGACAAAAGAGGGGAGACCTATAGCGGGGAAGTGTGTTCATTTTTCTATGAGAAAGCATGAGTTCCTGTTTGGGGGAGGCATGTTTCAATGTGTTCCTTATGCAGCGGGGGAAATGACTGACCTGGCTGAACGGGAATTGTTTGAAAAGGTTTTTGAAAAATGGATTGCTATCATGAACAATGCCACACTGCCCTTTTACTGGGGAGGGTTTGAACCGGTAGAAGGACAGCCGCGTAGCAAACAACTTATGGCAGGTGCAAAATTTCTGAAAGATAAAGGGATAACGATAAAGGGTCATCCCCTTTGCTGGCATACAAGTTGTGCCGATTGGCTGATGCAATATTCTACAGAAGAGATCCTCCAAAAACAGATTGCGCGGATTCACCGAGAAGTGGGCGGCTTCAAGGGAATTATTGATATGTGGGATGTGATCAACGAAGTGGTCATTATGCCTATATTTGATAAATATGATAATGCTGTCACACGGATCTGCAAGATGCTTGGGCGCGTTAAAACTGTAAAAACCATGTTTGACGCTGCTCATGAAGCCAACCCGGAAGCGACGCTTCTGATAAATGATTTCAATCTTTCAACAAATTATCAGATCCTGATTGACGGATGTCTGAATGCGGGGGTTCCTATTGACGAAATTGGCCTTCAGACACATCAGCATCAGGGTTATATGGGGCAGGAAAGGCTTTTGGAAATTTTGGAACGCTATGAGGTATTTAAGAAACCACTGCATTTTACCGAGATAACCTTGACTTCAGGCCATCTTATGCCACCTGAAATTGTGGATCTGAACGACTATAAAGTGGAGGATTGGCCCACGACGCCTGCGTTTGAAGATCGTCAGGCCCGGCAATTCGTAGAGATGTATGAAATCCTCTTTTCCCATCCCTTAGTTCGCACAGCGTATACTTGGAATTTTGTAGATGGAGGATGGCTAGGGGCACCCGCCGGGTTCCTGCGCAAAGATGGATCCGTGAAACCTGTATATGATGCGGTATACGATTTGATCCGCCGGCAGTGGTGGACAGATGGAGAGGCAGTTACCGATGAAAACGGAGAAGCTGTGATAGAGGGGTATCGTGGAGACTATGTATTGAATATCTGCGGCAATGAAATGCCTCTGTCTTTGAGAAGGGAAGATCTGGAGGGAACCGCCACGTATATACTCTAGCCATTGGCGGTTTAGCATGGCAAAGGGTATGCTTATATTGTGCTTGTAAATGAAACTGGATTGCTGTCATAAGCTGTAAAGGAAATTGGATTTTCCCCCTGGGAGATGGTATAATACCGGTAGAAAGAAACCGCCTGCCAGGAAGAGCAGATCCCCGCAGGCGGGCTTACCCGGAAAGGAGAGGCGGAAATGATACTGGGACTGGATATAGGAAATACCAGCATCGTGGTGGGGGGGCTGGATGAAAGCGCAATTCATTTTACGGCGGAGTTTTCTACCGATCTCTACAAGACCAGCGATGAGTATGCAATTATGCTGAAAACAGTTCTGGAAATCCATGAAATCGACCGGAAAGGCTTAGAGGGAGCTATTATCGGAACTGTGGTTCCTGCTCTCGGCGAGGTCCTGCGGGAAGCAGTGCGGAAGGTGACCGGACGCAAAGCCCTTCTTGTAGGTTCTGGGCTGAAAACGGGGCTTAATATTCTGATAGACAGCCCGGCCCAGGCGGGAAGCGACCTTATCGTAAATGCCTTAGGGGCTCTGGCTCAGTATCCCAAACCTATTCTGATCTTCGATATGGGCACAGCCACGACTTTAGCGGTGGTAAACAGCAAAGGGAATTATGTGGGGGGGATGATTATTCCAGGCGTTATGCTGGGGATGGAAGCCCTCTCTAATGGAACAGCTCAGCTGCCTCATATCAGCTTGGAGGCTCCGAAAAAAATGATAGGGACAAATACCACAGACTGTATGAAAAGCGGCGCTGTATATGGGAACGCCGCTATGCTGGACGGCATTATTTCCCGGGCGGAGGAAGAATTGGGAGAAAAGGCTACTGTGGTGGCTACCGGCGGAATGGCCGCTAAAATCGTTCCCTATTGTAGGCGCAATATCATTTGGGATGAAAATTTGACTCTCAAAGGGCTTTTGATTCTTTACCGAAAAAATGTGAAAACTAAAGAGTCGTGAACCGGAAGGAGTTCTGGAGGATTTCTGCGGCTGAGGCTCGGCAAAATATGCTGTAATATGATGGGATGCAACAATTCCCTCTGAAAGTGCTTGTGCGGATTTTTTCGCACAGGTGCTTTTTTTATTTCTCCGGCAGTTTTTGGCTCCGGGAATAAAAGAAAAATATGGAAGCAAAAAAGGGTTGACATATCTGTGTTATCTATATATACTGTATATGAACAATATAAACAGATATAACGGAGGTGAACAGCTTGCATGTTATTATTGATAATAAAAGCGGGATCCCTATCTATAATCAGATCTATTCCCAGATCAAAAGCCAGATCATCAGCAACGAGCTGGAAGAAGATACGCCTCTTCCCTCTATCCGCAACCTGGCGAAGGATTTGCGTATTAGCGTAATCACCACAAAGCGAGCCTATGACGAGCTGGAGCAAGAGGGCTTTATCTATACGGTGGCGGGCAAGGGCTGTTTTGTAGCCAAGAAAAATACGGAACTGCTTCGGGAAGAAAATCTGAAACGGATCGAGGAACATCTTCAGGCTGTTTGGGAGCTGGCTGCCTCCTGCGGTCTTACAAAAGAAGATATTGTGAATATGCTATCGGTTCTCACAGAGGAGGAATCGCTATGAGCCAATATGCGTTGGAAGCCAGAAATCTTACAAAGGCCTATCCGGGATTTACCCTGGGGCCCCTTACCCTCGCTTTACCTTCAGGCTGTATTATGGGGCTAGTAGGGGAAAACGGAGCGGGGAAGACCACCACCATCAAGCTTTTGCTGCAGATGCTGCGGAGAGATAGTGGTAGCGTTGCTCTTTTGGGAGAAGACTGCTCTTCACAGACGGCCTCTGTTGGAATTAAGGAGCAGATTGGCGTAGTTCTGGATGAAGTGGGCTTTCCCGAGTGCCTTACGGCCAAACAGGTAAACAATATCCTGAAGCATACCTATACCGCTTGGGAGGAAAACACATATTTTTCATATCTCAAAAAACTTTCCCTGCCCTTGGATAAATCCTTTGGGGAGTATTCCAGAGGGATGAAAATGAAACTGGGAATTGCATCTGCCCTTTCTCACAGGGCCAAATTGCTGATTTTAGACGAAGCTACCAGCGGGCTGGATCCGGTGGTCCGAGAAGAAATATTGGATATTTTCAATGATTTTACTAGGGACGAGGGGCATTCTATTCTGATGTCATCCCATATTGTGAGCGATTTGGAAAAGACCTGTGATTATATAGCTTTCCTGCATAAGGGAAAACTTCTCGTCTGTGAAGAAAAAGACAGAATTTTGGAAAAATATGGAATGCTCCACTGCACAATGGGGCAGCTGCAAAAGCTCGCTCCTTCAGCTGTTCTGGGAAAGCGCGTCTCTCCCTATGGAGTTGAGGCTGTAGTGGAACGCTCGCAGCTTCCTTCCTCCATGGAGGCGGGACCGGTAAGCTTGGAAGAACTGTTTGTAATGATGGTAAAGGGGGAAACACAGGCATGAAGGGACTTCTTTTGAAAGATTGGTATATGATTCTGAAATACTGCAGGGCCTTTCTGGTAATCCTTGTCATATTTATGGGTGTGTCGGCTGTCAGTGAAAGTGCTTTGTTTTTTGCCCTGTATCCCATGATTCTGGTCACCATGGTGCCAGTAACTTTGATGTCTTATGAAGAAAAGAGCGGTTGGAATATATACTGTGATACTATGCCCAACACCCGCAGGAAGGTGGTAAACTCCAAATATATCCTTCTGTTGCTTTTTCTGGGCGCCTGCCTTCTTCTGATGGGCCTTTCTCAGTTGATGCGTATGGCATACACAAATGCAATAAACTTTGAGGCTTTCTGGTCCATGATGGGTCTTTTAGCAGCGGTGGGCCTTATTTCACCCTGTTTGATGATGCCTGTAATTTTCCGATTTGGAACGGAAAAGGGAAGACTATTTTACTATTTTCTAGTGGGATCTTTGGCTGCTCTGTTTGTGATTGTGGCGAAACTGGCTCCAGAGATTTCCCTCACCGGAGTATTGCCGACGTGGATTTTGGGGGCGATTTTGGCGGGGGCTGCGGTACTGTTTATCCTTTCTTGGGGGCTTTCCATCCGTTTTTATGTAAAAAGGGAATTCTGAGCTTTCAGATTCTACAGATGTCAGAAACAGAGTGGCTTTTGCAGCTCTATTCTGAAAGAAGCAACTAAAGGGAAAGCAAGGATTTTTCGGAAGAGCCATTCTTTTTTCTACCCGGAAAAGGGAAGAATTCCCGCCTGGTATTTCTGAAAGTTTTCTTGGATAAATATCTTCCAAATTACCAGAAAAGAATATGTTTGCAGGAACTCCTAAAAACACAAGAGCGTAGAAGGAAAAGATTTTAGGAAGCTGAAAAGAGATCTGAAAAATTTGAAGCAATAGTGTCCAAAGGAGTAGGAAGATTCTGCCCTTTACGAGAAAACGGGGTCCTAATGATAAATCACATAGGGCAGTAATTTAAAACAACAGTCAAATACAACCAGATGGGCGTTAGCGAAGGCAAAAGACAGCGCAGAAGGCAAAATGCTTTACTGTGCCGTCTTTTTTGCCTAAATAGAATTCGTACGTTCGTCAACCAAGCTCCCTTTGCCGCAATGTAGGAGAAGGAAGGCAAAGAATATGTGCGAGCCAAAGAATGAACGAACAGGAGCGACGGGTGGTGCAAGGAGGTATCTAAAGGTGCACCACAGAATAACCTATGATAATCTGCTGACCACCTGCAAGCTGAACGGCTATCTTGCCGATATTGACAAACAGGCAGAAGAAATGTTCTTCCGGCTCGTATAAAACAGATGTCAGAGCGTGAGGACGTGACAGAAGGGCTCAAATCAAAAGACCAAATGGTGTGGGTATGCCGAATGAACACAATGTCTGAACTAGAGAAATGGAGACTGTCAACAATGATTTGATCTATAGCTGAAAGAAAGCGGTGTAATGATGTTTCTTGCTGCCATTTTCAGATTTGGAGGTATTGACAAACTCTTGAAATTACGATATATTATACCAAAATTATTTTGAAAGGAGTACGGCAATGGTAGTCAGCATCTTTGCTCTTAACGTTAACACTATCACTATGCACGGCGTACATATCCATTATTGGGATTCGTCGGGCTTGTATTGTCGTACCCAAATTTCAGTATAGTCTGCTACTAAGATTATAGGATAATGACAGTGCAAGTCGAAAGAGATTTCGATTTGCGCTGTTTTTTTATATTCGAGGGGGAAGATCATATGATTGCAAGCAAATTAAAAGTTGGCGATGAAATCAGGGTTGTTGCACCATCAAGGAGTCTATTAGAAGTATGGAATAATGTACATCAACATGCTATGGAATTTTGGCAAAAAGAGGGATTTTATCTATCTTATTCTACCCATAGCCGCGAACTGGATAAATACCACTCTTCGAGTATAGGATCACGGATTGAAGATTTACACGAAGCGTTTCTCGATCCGAATGTAAAAATGATTATTACCAGCCTTGGTGGTTTTAATGTCAACCAACTTCTTCGCTATCTGGATTATGAACTAATCGCTAGAAATCCCAAAATCATTTGTGGGTATTCAGATATTACAGCTTTACTAAATGCGATTTATGCCAAAACAGGACTTGTGACCTATCACGGTCCACATTACAGCACATTTGGCTTTGACAGAGAGAATGAATATACAAGACAAGCATTTTTGAGTTGCCTAACGGATGACGCCCCTTATGTGATTTCGCCTTCTAAAACTGCATCGGAATATTACGCTATTCAAGAGGGTAATTGCGAAGGAACAGTTATTGGCGGTAATCTTTGCACACTGAATTTGTTGCAAGGTACTCCTTATATGCCCGACATCTGCAATAAGGTGTTATTCCTTGAGGATGACAACATTATGGGTAAATATTTCAGTTATGAATTTGATCGTAATTTAGAGTCGCTTTTGCAAATAGATGGGGCCGATACTGTTAAAGGCATTGTTTTTGGTCGATTTGAAGAAAGTTGCGGTATGACTTTGGAGAGAATTACAGATATTGTTCGCAATAAAGTACCATCGAATATTCCTGTGGCTTTTGGTGTTGACTTTGGCCATGTTTTCCCAATTGCCACTTTCCCCATTGGCGGAACGGTAAGTATAACGGTAAAAAAAGAGAATACAAAAATTGTTGTAGTTTCACACTAACCAAAAGAGATTGAACTAGAGCTAAACATTTACATCTTTTAGAACTTGATCCTACTGTCCTACAGCTATTGTATCACGGGCATCTCAAGGTCTGCTGATACCTGATATTTATTAACTTTGAATCTTATTATACGAGGAGGTAGAATAATGCGAAAAACATTAGTTATCATATTGGGATCCCACGCTGTTGGGAAAATGACAGTTGGGCAGGAACTTGCTAAAATCACCGGACTGCGGCTGTTTCATAATCATATGTCCATCGAATTGTCACGCAAGCTCTTTGCGCCAAATGAGAAGGAAGAATTCAATTCGCTTAACCGCGCAATTCGGCAGAAGGTTTTTGATTTGTTTGCAACAAGAGATCTTCCCGGACTGATATTCACATATATGTGTGCATTCGATGAGCAGGAAGAATTAGATTATCTGACGGGTCTCATTGAATTGTTTGAGTCAAACGGAGCAAAATGCTGTGTGGTTGAACTTTGCGCCGATTTTGATGTTCGATTGGTAAGAAATAAGAGTGAGAACCGTCTGCTTTATAAGGAATCAAAGCGCAATCTTGATTGGAGTGAAGCTGAAATGCGGTCAACAAGCGAAAAGTATCGTCTCAATTCCTATGAAGGTGAAGAGCTGCCGTTTAAGAATTATATGAAACTCGACAACACGAATATTGCTCCGGACGAAGTTGCAAAGATGATTAAGACTTACTTTGCAATCGAGGGGTAATTAACCGAAAGGAGTATTACAATGAAGTTTGAAGAAAATAACCGTGAAAAACGAACCAACATCACTCTTGAACAGTTCGCGTGTTGAGGATTCGGAAAAGATGCTGAGTTACATAACGAAGGCTTGCGGAGAGAGATTATCTTTTGCGTTATCCTGAAGAATGGGATATCAGCGTATAGCAAGAAGATTGGATAAATCGCCTTCGTTCATCGTCCGACACGTTAGCGATAATCACTATGTTGAGGTAAGTTGTGAGATCACTTTCAGAGGTGGCATAAAGAAATCCTATCGAGCAAGAATTGCCATTGTGATTCTCAAGACTTATTGGAGCCTTAGCATCGGTTCCGCTATGTTTGAAGGACTCATAACTACAGCAAAGGAACGGGGAACTGAGATCATGGAGCTTGAGTTTATTGAAGGTAAAGAGCAGGAAATCCTTGCTATGATGAAGGAAATACGGGAAAACCGCAGACTTCCGCTTTGTAGCATAACAAAAGATACGGTACAGCCTCTTAATCGAAACTGCACCGTATTCCGTACATAAAACTTCCTTATCTGGATTGTCTTTAGGCTGTTCCCTGTTTTTGCGTGCCAGATATAGAAATAGAGAAGGTGTTTTTAAGAAAGAGTTCCTCCTCAGCATTGGGAGGGAGAAACAACTCGCACCCCATAGCCTTCTATGGAAAGTTGAGAAACAGGCGTGTTGGTCTCAGTATCCGTCCATCCCTCCGGCAGATCCAGGAGGATGGGGAAAGAGTTGAAGTTCTGAAAGATGTAATACGCTGCTCCTGTATCCGAGTTTATTCGGGTGTTCACAGTGACCTTTTCCGGCAGAGAGACAGGAGGCAGGAGTGAAAGCTCTTGAAACAGTGCTCCTAGGAAGTCCTCATAGAAGGCAGATTCCATGCGGCAGGCCACGTAATAGGCCTTTCCTTTGCCAAAGGTATTTGCGGTAAGGGCTGGCAAGCCGGCATAAAAATCCTTTCCGTATTCAGCCAGCGGTTTGGCGGTGGAAAGATGAATGAGATCGCAGAGGCTGTGGATCTCATAAGAGGGTTTCATACCGGGAAGACTGTGAGTGATCAGAGCCGTATTCCTATCCTGGGGATAGAGGGCGTCCGTTTCTTCACTGCGAAGGCCCAGAACCTCCATCATTCCCTCTCCGGGCATGCCCCCCAGATAGCAGAGGTCGTTTTCGTCCACAATGCCGCTGAAACAGGACATGACCAGCGTTCCGCCCTCTTTTACAAACCGGCGGAGCTTTTCTCCGATCCCGGCCCGAAACATATACAGCATAGGCGCTATGAGCAGCTCATAGCCGGAAAGATCACTTTCCATATCCACCAGATCCACATTGACTCCTCTATGGAAGAAGGGAGCGTAAAAAGCCTCCAATTCCTCCATATAGCCCTGATTACCGTTGTGAAGGCCCTGCATCTGTTCGATAGCCCAGCGGTTTTCCACATCATAAAGAATAGCGGCTTTGGCTGGATATTCTGTCCCGCAAAGGCTGGGGCTCAGATTTTTAAGACGGCTTCCCACTGCGGACACCTCACGGAAGACCCGGGTATCGCTTTTTCCGTAGTGATCCACTACAGCACCATGGAATTTTTCGGAACCGCCCCGTCCCTTTCTCCACTGGAAATATTGGACACTGTCGGAGCCGTGGGCCACTGCCTGCAGGGAAGCGAGCATGTGCATCCCCGGCCTTCTCAGCTTGCAAACGGGCTGCCAGTTGGTAGCGCTGGGGGAGGATTCCATCATCAGCCAGGGTTTGCCCGGATGAATGGAGCGGATCATATCGTGGGCCATGGCGGTGTGGATGGGTACGCTGTTTTCCCCTTCGCTGTGCCACAGAGGATAATTATCCCAGGAGAGTACGTCGCAGATATCCTTGAATTTATAATAGTTCAGGCCGCTGTAAAGTTCCATCATGTTGGTGGTCACGGGGATATCGGGGCATATTTCCCGGATTGGAGCTGCCTCTGCTTTCATGAAATCAACGGTCATATCTGTGGTGAAGCGTTTCCAGTCCAAAACCAGATTATGAATGCTGTGTTCTCCGTGCTCCGAGGAAGAATGCAGCTGGCTCCAATCTGTATAGGTGTGGCTCCAGAAGGCGGACCAGTAGGCTCGATTCAGGGCATCGAGAGTTTTGTATTTTTTCTTCAGCCATTTCCGGAAGTTTTCCTGGCAGAGCTCACAGTGGCATTCTCCGCCGTATTCGTTAGAAATATGCCAGAGGATCACCGCAGGGTGGGCGCCGAAACGCTTTGCTAAAGCCGTGTTGATATCATGCACCTTTTTCCGGTAGACGGGCGAGCTCAGGCAGTGGTTGTGCCTGCCGGAAAAGAGGATCCGCTCCCCGTCGTTCCCAACTCTGAGAACCTCCGGATATTTTTGGGCCATCCAGGAGGGCCTTGCCCCGGAGGGGGTGGCCAGCACGGTGTAAATTCCGTTGGCATAAAGCCGGTCTATAATGGCTTCCAGCCAATCGAAATCATAGCGGCCCTCTTGGGGCTCCAGGCGAATCCAGTCGAAGATGCCCAGGCTCATAACATTGCAGCCGGCTTCCTTCATCAGGACAATGTCTTGTTCCAGAATGTCGGGGCGGTCCAGCCACTGGCCGGGGTTGTAATCCCCGCCGTGCAGAAGTGCGGGAAATTTTGGTGTGGTATGTTTCATAAACCTGTAAATCCTCCCTGTTGCAGAGGCCGCATCCTATTCACGTTCTCTGCGGTTTCTGTTTTTAAGGGTAAGCTTCTGTCAAATCCGGGCCACACCGGAATCACGGGCGGCTTTGGCGACAGCAGCGGCTACCTTGGGAACCACATTTTTATCCAGCGCACTGGGCAAAATATTTTCCTTGGAAAGTTCCTTTTCCGGGATGAAGTCTGCAATGGCCTTTGCGGCAGCTGCCTGCATTTCATCGTTGATGTCCCTGGCTCTGGCATCCAAAGCACCGCGGAATATACCGGGGAAAGCCAACACGTTGTTGATCTGGTTGGGGAAATCGCTCCGTCCGGTGCCTACCACGGCGGCGCCTGCGGCCAGGGCTTCATCCGGCATGATTTCGGGAGTGGGATTAGCCATGGCAAAAATCATGGGCTCTCGATTCATGGTGCGGATCATATCCCCGGTCAGCATTTTGGGAGCGGAAACGCCCACAAAGAGATCCGTTCCCGGAAGCACATCCTTCAGAAGGCCTTTGCACCGGCGGGGATTGGTCTTTTCTGCCAGAGCGGCGTGGGCTTCGCTCAGTGAGGGATCGCCTGCTACCAGAGCGCCGTTTTTGTCACACATAATGATATCTCGGATGCCGATTTTCATAAGGAAAGTGGCGATGGCGGTCCCGGCGGCTCCAGCGCCGTTGATGACGGCCTTTGTTTCCTCCAGTTTCCGGCCGGTAAGGCGACAGGCGTTGATGACGGCCGCGGCTACTACTACGGCAGTACCGTGCTGATCGTCGTGGAAAACAGGAATATCGCAGCATTCCTTAAGGCGGCGCTCAATTTCAAAACAGCGGGGAGCGGCAATATCTTCCAGATTAATGCCTCCGAAACTTCCTGCCAGAAGACTTATGGTACGGACAATTTCATCCACGTCCTTAGAACGGATGCAGAGGGGGACGGCATCCACACCGCCGAAAGCTTTGAAAAGGGCGCATTTTCCCTCCATAACGGGCATGCCCGCTTCTGGACCAATATCCCCAAGCCCTAAAACGGCGGTTCCGTCTGTTACCACGGCTACAAGATTGGAACGCCGGGTTAACTCCCAGCTTTGGTTGGGATCTTTTTGAATTTCCAGGCAGGGCTGTGCTACCCCCGGCGTATACGCCAGAGAAAGATCTTCCCGTGTCTCCAGAGGAGCGCGGCAGATCATTTCTATTTTTCCCTTCCATTCCCGGTGTAGGCGAAGAGACTCCGCAGCATAATCCATAGTATTCATTCCTCGCTTTTTTCTGATTGTGGTTTTTATGATTTTGATAGATCGGCTGGGAACATATATCCTGCAATCACCTGAAAAACAGCTCCTCCCAGCTTCTTTTAGTATACGGTCATTTTAAAAGAAGTGCAAGGCCGGTTCTTGAGGCGCAGTTCGAAAAAAAGCGTGATATATGCGGGTAGTTCCGCCTATTCTACTGAAAAAAGGATATTGAACTCTTGTTTCGGCAAAGAAATTTTGCCATTATTATACTGGATTACGTCATCACGTACTCGAAACGCACGGATTTCCTGTATCATACAGTAGGGTGATTTTTATGGGTATGAAGGAAGCTGTTGTGCAGCGCATCTGCACAATATGCCAACAACGGAACATCGCACTCAATCAACTTGCCAATATTTCCGGCGTAACCCCCTCCACCATTTATAGCTTTATGCGGTCCGACCGAAAGGATATTGGAATTGTTACGCTCAAGAAGCTGTGCGACGGTTTGGAAATCTCTATGGAGGAGTTTTTCCATGATTCCAGTTTTGAAAACCTGGGGCCGGAAGTGAAATAAATAGCCCCCCGCCGGCTGGTGAAGACGGCGGCAGATATGCAGGACCGCCTCCGCGACATTTCGCGGGGGCGGTTTTATTGTAAAGAAACTGTTTTTCTGCTATGATGTAAAAAGAAAATAAAAAAGCTTCCCCTTACTACCGGGGCAGATTGGCTTTCTATGCGCCCAGAGCAGCGTTTATCATAAGCGGGAAACATACTATGGAGAAAAAGAGCAACGGTGGGGAGAATGCTTCTGTTTCCTTGAAGGATATTTGTTCCTGTCAGGAAACATATAATAGAAATTGCCACCGAAAGGCTGTGACCAATACTCTCTTCAGAAATTCTATTTCGGCTCCGGCTGTTACTTTTGTGCAGGCCAGCACAGCCCGGAATTTTCCCAAATTCTCGATTGATATCCCCATCTTGTTCGACGCGCTTGTATATCAGGCTGTGATTCTCAAAAAATATCTGGCATCAGCTCAGGGGAAAGCCCTGGAAAAGCAACTTATTTCGCTGCACCCCCGGAATCCCATGGGTGCGCCGGCGGATTGAGGAGTATATTATACACATACATACGGAAAGGAGAATATTGCGGTTATGGATTTCAAGAACAGTCAATTTATGTTTATTTTAGGAGGTCTTGTAGGCACTTTTGTGATTGCCCAATCCTTGTATTTTCTCATAAAAGCTCTGCGGCGGGGAAAGGCGTTGGGAATCACAGGCTCTGTCATCAAAAAGACAATTTTTTCCAGCGCAGTTTTTGCGGTTTTACCATCCATATCCATTTTGATTGGGCTTATCGGCCTGACAAGTGCTTTGGGTCTTCCCCTTCCTTGGATACGTCTGAGCGTTCTGGGGGCTGTTACGTATGAACTGCCGGCGGCTACTACTGCCCTTAACGCATTGGGCCAGAGCATTGCGGATCCCATCACGGATCCGGCAGCCTTCACAGCTGTGGCATGGGTTATGACGCTGGGCTGTATTACACCATTGATTATCATCCCCCTGTTTTTAAAAAAGATCCAGGGCGGTATCCATAAGCTACAGAAACGGGATATGAAATGGGGCGATCTGTTCATTACAGCTCTGTTTTTGGGTATGATTTCCGCCTTCCTGGGTATGGGAATTTCCGACGGCCTGCTTTCTATCCTGACGCTTCTCACATCCGCTCTTTTCATGGGAATCTGCGGCATTTTTGTCAAAGTTCGAAAAGTCAAATGGCTGGAAAATTTCGCCCTGCCTATCAGCATGCTGGGGGCCATGGCCTGTTCTATTTTGTATGCGAATATCCTGCCAGCTAATCTGCTGCCTGCGGGACTCTGGGATTAAGGAGGGAAAATCATGAAAGAATCTGTGAATAAAACCTATGAAGACCAGGTTCATCTGTATGGAAGGATCTGGATGGTGGGCGCCCTGATCGTGATGGTGATGGTGCCGGTTTCCATGTGCATCTATTTTGGTGCTTGGCCCGATCCCCTGGCGGTTCTCAAGGGGCTTCTGGGAGTGGCCCCTATTTATTGGACTGTCTGTTCTATCGAAGTCTTCACATACGCACCTATGCTGGGAAGCGGCGGCACATATCTGGCCTTTGTTACGGGCAACATCACCAATCTGAAAGCGCCGGCGGCCATCAATTCCATGGAGGCGGCTAAGGTAAAACCTGGCAGCGAAGAAGGGGAAGTGATCTCTACCATCGCTATCGCCACCACCTCCATTGTCACTACTCTGATCCTAGCTTTGGGTGTGCTTCTATTTTCCCAGCTTACACCGATTCTGGAGTCCCCCGTTTTAAAGCCGGCCTTTAAAATGATTCTTCCAGCCCTTTTCGGCGGCCTGGGTGTTGTGTATATTTCTAAAAATTGGAAAATCGCCGTGGCACCGTTGGCATTCATGATTGTTCTGTTCCTGATTGTGCCTTCCCTGGCTTCTTCCGTCAGCGTGCTGGTGCCGGTGGGAGCGTTGGTAGCCATAGGTGTGGCCAGGATCCTTTATAAGAAAGGCAAGGTGTAATCTATGGGATGGTTTCTGCTGGGAGTTTTGTGTCTTCTTTTGCTGTTGATTGCTGTGCTCTTGATTCGGGCTGCTCTTTTTAAGCCCAAAGGGGAAAAGAACGCACCGGGGAAGGATACGGGCATCGATCACGACCGGGCGGTGGAGCATCTGGCCAAAATGGTCCGCATTCCCACGGTTTCTTCCAGAAAAGAGGAAGAAGTGGATGAAAAGGCTTTTGAGGATTTCCGAAACCTGCTGGAAGAACTCTATCCCCGGGTGACGGCTGCATGCCCTCGGGAGCGGATCGGCAAAAGTGGCATTCTTTACCACTGGAAGGGAAAGAATCCCGGAGACCCTTCTGTGCTGATGGCACATTATGACGTAGTGCCTGCAGGGGATCTTTCTGCCTGGAAGAAGTCTCCCTTCAGTGGGGAGGTGGATGCAGAGGGCGTTCTTTGGGGCAGAGGAACGTTGGATACAAAGGGCACACTCTGTGGGATTCTTGAGGCGGCGGAGACTCTGTTGGAACAGGGATATGTCCCGGAACGGGATGTGTATTTTTCATTCTCTGGGGACGAGGAGATTATGGGCCCCAGTGCTCCTTCCATTGTGGAGGAGCTTCACAGACGCGGAATACATCCCGCTCTGGTGTTGGATGAGGGCGGCGCCGTTGTGGAAGGGGCCTTTCCAGGTGTGAAGGAAAAAACGGCTGTGGTAGGCGTTTGTGAAAAGGGACAGATGGATGTGGAGTTTTCCATAAAAAGCAAAGGGGGACACACTTCGGCGCCTCCTGTGAAAACGCCTCTGGCGGCCCTTTCTAGGGCCGTCTGCCGCATTGAGAAGCACCCCTTCCCGGCGGTTCTCACGCCTGCAGCTAGGGATATGTTTGATACCTTGGGGCGATATTCCTCTTTTGGAATGAAGATCATCTTCGCAAATCTTTGGCTTTTCCTGCCACTGCTGAAAAAAATCTGCACCGTCTCTGGTGGTGAATTAAACGCCCTCATGCGCACAACCTGCTGCTTTACAGTGGCGGAGGGAAGCCAGGCGCTCAACGCCATCCCCACGAAAGCCAAAATGTGCGCTAATTTAAGGCTTATCCGTGGGAATTCCATGGAATACTGCATCGACTATCTGAAAAAAATTGTTGGAGATGAGGATATTGAGGTGCGATGCCTTCAGGGGAATGACGCTTCTCCGTATTCGCCCTCAGAAGGCCCTGCCTGGGAGATTGTCCGCTCAGCTATAGGAGAAACCTGGCCAGAGGCAGTTACGGCTCCTTATATGATGATGGCCTGCAGCGATTCCAGGCATTTTTGCAGGATAAGTGAAAACGTTCTTCGTTTTTCGGCCATGGAACTTTCCAAGGAGGAACGAGGATTGATCCATGGGCTGAACGAGCGGGTTCCCAGTGAGAAAGTGGGAAAAGCGGCGGACTTCTTTTGGCGGATCCTCAAACAATGTTGATTGGCTGCTTCCACTCCGGCGTAGTGCCGAAGTTTTCCAGCCTAACAGCAAATATAGAAATTGTTCAGCAGGCGCATCTGAATCGCCTGGGAAAGGTTGGGTAAAAAGGTGCTCTCCTTATGCTTTGTTTCTTCCGCGGCGGCGGTGGCAGTGTCGGCAGCTGTGCTGATAGCAGTAGCTTTCTTTGCTTTTCCGTCTCTAGGTATCCTATATACACTCCTTCTCCTTCTGATAGTGGAGCTCTTTTCCTCCGGCCTGATACGCCGGATTTCGATGAAGGAACTCTCTAAAATTGGCTCCGCTTTATTTGAACGGTGTGATCCGGATGCGTATATTCATGAAAATGAGAGGCTGCTTCGCCGCCTTTTTCGCCGCAGTCGTTATTATGCCACTGTAAAGAGTAATCTGGCAGTCGGCTACTATTCCCGGGGAGAGGTAGAAAGGGGAGTGGCTCTTTGCCAGGAGCTTATCCAGGAAAAAGAAGGAACTCCAGGGGCTTCCATCCTTCCTATCCTGTATATGAATCTTTGCACCATGCTTCTGAGTCAGAGCCGCCTGGAAGAGGCGGAGACGAGCTTTCACAGAGCCTATGAGTTGGTGGTAAAATTCCCTGAAAACACTCCGGTGGGAAGACAGTACCGCTGGCAGATGAACCTGTTGGAGCTCCGGAGGCGTGTAATGAACGGGGCTCCCAGTGATTGTGAGGCGCAGTTACTGCAGCGTTTTACCCGGGCGGCCTCTCCCTATGAAAAGGTCAATATCCAACACTTGCTATCCATCCTTTACCGGCAAAATGGAGAAGAAGGAAAATACTTGGCCTCTCTCCGATACATAGCAGAAAACGGAAATTGCCTTTATATTGCCAAGGAAGCGGTAAAATCCTTGGAGGAACTGTAAAAATTATTTTTTCTGTTATGTAAAATGTCCCTGCGGGAATCACAAATTCCTGCAGGGACATCTGATGTTATGGGAAAGATTTGGCGGTTCACGCAAATTAAAAAATCTCAAGTTTGGAAACTATGAGGCAGAGGCTTCAGCTAGAATGGAGAAAGAATTCTCCACAGTGTCGGCATCAATAACCATGGATGCATATGCATCGGCGGTGCTTTCCTCTGCGAAATCCACGTACGCTCGGCTGATGGGGAGCACATAACAGTATGCTGTATCCCCGGCCTTTCCGAGATAGTGAATGAGAGAAGAATCATAACTGGAGCCGTATTCGCCCCACCATTGAGACGTAACCACATAAATGCGAAGTAGAGGATTTTCCCTATCGCTTCTAAAGATGAAATCGATCTGAGAATAAGAGGATTCGTCTTCCTCCTGTTCTCCGTGAGAAACCACAATCTTATATTCGTCCGCGGGCCATTCCTGTGGAATCGTAAAGGAAAATCCCAACTCTTGGTTGGTATATATTTTGGGTTGTTTTCCCGAAGAAGCATATGCTTTGGAAAAACCAGAAGAATCCTCCGATGATTTCTCTTGTGAAGTCACGCTCTGTGTTCCCGCTTCAGGTGGGGAAGAGGAAGAACATGCCCACATAAGAAGAAAACATCCTGCAAGAAGGAGGATATACAGCAGTTTTTTCATATGATCTCCCTTCTGAATAGCAGCATAATGCAAGAATTTTCGACAAATGCGGAAAAATATGCTTTATTATAGAACGATTCTTTAAAATAGTCAATGAATCTACATAAATTGAAATAGTCGTTACAAAATTGTGATATTTTATAGGGGGTTTAGATAGAAGTGTAGCAGAAAATCACGCAAATTCAAGAAGTCTAACTAAAATATTTTACTATAATAGAATATAAAATGCATAAAAATGTAAAAGTAAAAAATTCCTAGATTAAAAGAATCTTTGTAATGAAGAGAAAAAGGAGAGAAAGAGGATGCGGATTTGGATTGATGCCGATGGATGCCCGGTGCGAAAGCTTGTTTTGCGAATCGCCGAAGAGTTCGCAATAGAGGTAATACAGGTAGCCGACCGGAGCCACGAATTCAGAGAAGGAACGGCGGTTCTGGTAGATATAGGAGCGGATAGCGCGGAGTATTATATTATCAGTAAGGCTCGGCCGGGGGATCTGATGATTACCCAGGATTATGGTGCAGCTGCGCTAGCCCTTGGAAAAGGCCTTCGGGTCATGGATCAGAACGGACGGGAATATACAGAAGCTAACATCGATGGGCTCTTGTTTGAAAGAGCTCTTTCTGATAAAATCCGGCGTGCTGGGGGCAGGACTGCTCATATGAAAAAGAGGAGAAAAGAGGATGATATTTGCTTTGTTGGGGCCCTTCGCAGCTTACTTCAAGAAATTTCTGAGAATGGGAAATAGTGGGCTTTTATTGGTCCATAGGATGACTTTTCGGTAATTAGTATTTGGTCTGTTGGTAAATTATATTCTTTTCACTTGATATATTGACTTTTCTATGCATTATGCTATAATAAATCCGTTTGTGTCAGAAACTGAAATATATAGCTGGCATGAACGGGCGGGATAGTTTCTTCCAAATCACCTATTTAGAAGAAACTGAGGGATACATTATAAAGGTGGAATATGCGTATTAGAAATGGATGAATAGAGTAAACCGCACTTATTTTGGGGAAAATCAACACACAGGGGATTTTGCTGCAGTTTTGAAAAAACCAGTGTAGCCGCAGAATCCTTGCGAGCAGAAAGAAGGTTTATTATATGACACCCACAGTATACGATGCATATGACGTAGTAGTGATAGGTGCCGGCCCCGCCGGTATTTTCACCGCTTTGGAACTTACAAAGTTGGCGCCGGAAAAGCGGATCCTCATAGTGGATTCCGGCAGCAGCATTGATAGGCGTGCCTGTCCGGCCAGAACCAGCGGAAAATGTGCCCACTGCAAAACTTGCAGTATTATGAACGGTTGGGCCGGAGCAGGGGCCTTTTCTGACGGCAAGCTTTCTCTGAGTGAGAAGGTAGGAGGCAATATAACGGATTACATGCCTGTGGAGAAGGCTCGGGAGCTGATCCGTTATTGTGATGACGTCTATCTTTCTTATGGCGCCCCGGAAGAGGTTTTCGGCCTGGGAGACAAATTTGCGGATCAGCTCTCTTATGAAGCCCGCAGGGAAAACATCCAACTGATTCATTGCCCTGTCCGCCATATGGGGACGGAATATTCCTTTGAAGTCCTGCGGGAAATGTATCGGTATCTGGAAAAACAACCCGGCTTTACCTTTTTAGAAAAGACCACAGCTGAAGAGATATTGGTGGAAGGCGGAAAGGTTTCCGGCGTGCGGCTCATCAGCCAGGGAAGCGGAGAACGGATTGTAAAATCTTCCTGCGTGGTGGCAGCTCCCGGAAGAGGAGGCGCCCAGTGGCTTTCAGGCTTGGCGCAGTCCTTGGGGCTTGTTGCACGGAATAATGAAGTGGATATAGGGGTGCGGGTAGAGGTTCCCAATGCGGTGATGGATCACCTGACGAAGCATCTTTATGAAGCGAAGCTGGTCTATTACTCCGATACTTTTGAGAATAAAGTGCGTACCTTTTGCATGAATCCCGGCGGCATTGTGAGTGAAGAGCACTATGATGTAGGAAATTCCGGCGGCGTAGCAGTGGTAAACGGCCATTCCTATGCAGATGAAAGCCGACACAGCGATAACACGAATTTTGCCATGCTGGTGTCTACAAGCTTCACGGAACCCTTTAATCAACCTATTGAATACGGCCGGTATATTGCCCAGCTGGGCAATATGCTCACGGGCGGCGGCATTATGGTCCAACGGTTGGGGGATCTGCTTCTTGGCAGGCGAACGGATTTCACCCGCCTGAAAAAGTCCACAACGGTTCCCACATTGAAGAGCGCAGTGCCCGGGGATCTTTCCTTTGTGCTCCCTCACCGGCATCTTACAAGCATTGTGGAGGCGTTGCGCGCCTTTGACAAGTTGGCACCTGGGCTGTATTCTAAAAATACGCTTCTTTATGGCGTGGAAGTGAAATTCTATTCCTCCAAAATCTCTGTGAAGGAGAATTTTGAAACAGCGGTGCAAAATCTTTATGCTATAGGGGATGGTGCGGGGATTACCCGCGGCCTGATGCAGGCTTCTGTCACCGGTGTGGCTGTGGCCAGGGATATAGCGGTTAAATTGAAATCCATGTAATAGAATGTATAAAGCGGTTTGCTGTGTGGCAACATAGGAGACTGAGAAAATAAAGGAAGGGCCGGAGCGCATCAGATGCTCTGGCTCTTTCTTTCTTCAAAAGACATAGGGACATTCCATCCTCACATATATTGCAACAGCGGGCCAGAGAGGGAAAACCTGCGAGAAGGAATTCATACCGACGGTGCCTGCGGTGAAACGTGTTTGTAGGAGGGAATGCGTATGGATGAAAACCAGCGTAGGGAAATGCACTGGTTTTGTGCTTCCAATAGCGCGAGAGGCTATGTCAGCTATTTTGAAGAGAATTTTCGCGGACTAAGAAGAGTTTGCCGGCTCCATGACTATCCGCTGTTTGCGGCCAGAGAGATGCTTGTTTCTGTTTTAGAAACAGCCAGGGAAAGAGGAATTCTGCCGGAGATCATTCACAACTGCCTGACAAATGAGTTGCAGGGCATCCGCCTGCCGCAGATTTCTGCAGGGATTTGGATCTCTGACCCCTGGTATGAGGATTCGGAGGGAGGTCTTTCCCTTTTAGACGATGAACTCTTGCACGCCGTGCGGAGTATGCTGTCTTCTGCAGAGGAATCTTTGGAAAGAGCACGGCTTTTGCGAGAGGATTGGCAGAAACTTTATGCAGATAAGGTGGATTTTTCCGCCGCGGACCGTCTGACAGAACAACTGGGGGAAGAACTTTTGGGTGGAAGATCCCTGGAAAAACCGGGCCGCTGTGTGCACCGCTTTTTTGACGCGTTCACTGCTAAGGGAAGGGCGGAATACATCCGTAGTCTGACAAATTCTCTTTCCCGCCGGTGCTTTTTGAAAGGAAGGCCGGGAACAGGCAAATCCACCCTTCTGCGCAAGCTGGCGGCCTTTGCACGAAGGCGCGGTTTCTGCACAGAGATTTATCACAGCTCTTTGGATCCGGATTCCTTTGATATGGTCATTGTCCGAGAGTTGGGTTTCTGTGTCTTTGACAGCACGGCCCCCCATGAATATTCCCCTACTCGCGAAAGCGACGTGGTTCTGGATCTCTATCGCGAAACGGCGGCTCCTGCCGGAGAATTGCTTTTCACGCCCCGTATTACAGAGCTTGCGGAGGAATACAGGGATGCTTTGCGGCAGGCAGGGGAAAAGCTGCATCTGGCAGGCGAGGCGGCGGAGGCATTCTGGCAGTTTCATTTGTATCCTCTGGATGAGGATGAAGCGGAAAAAAGAAGGCTGATGATTCTCCGTTCCCTGTTTGGATAAATGAAATCGCGGAAAAAGCAGCTGCTTTTTCCGCGATTTGTTCGCTAATATGCTTTGTTTCTCAGATACCACATACCATACAAATTCTGAAATGTGGCCGTTCATGTTGTCGTTTTATATAATTGCATTACAGACAGAACATGAAAAATTTCAGCACGTCCATATAGTCCTCTGAGAAGAAGGAAACCGTCTTCATATCCACAAGCTCTGCTCCCGGAAAATGAGAATTAAACAGAGCCTTTTTATGTTCTCTGTAGCGAACCTCCACGTGGAAATTGCTGGGGAGAGATATCAGGCAGCGGGAAAGATCACCGGAAACCGCTTGCTTCATGCCTTCCTCGATTCGGCGGAGAGCTTCTTCCGGGTGTAGAGCTACAGAAGCGCCGCCGATCCCCTGACTGACAGGCACAGCGGTGATATGGGGGCATAGCTGTCTTGCTAAACCACAAATCATTTCATCTCCGCTGATAAAAACCACAGGAACCTTCCGGTAAGCGGCAAAATACGCGTTGATCATGAATTCGCTGGCTAATTCACCGTTGATTCGGATATATTCCGTATCCAGATTCATAGTGTGGGCCAAGGGATTGCCGTTGCTTCCGCCGCAGGTATGGTATCCTGTCATGGCTGCGGCGTTGAAGGTGGAATCCAGCCCCGCCATCATGGAACAGGGCAGGCCTGTCCATCCACGAAGGATCCGGGCCTTTTCCGGCAGTTCTGAAGGGATCAGATTCCTTGCGGTATCATGGGCATCCTTGATCAGAATTTCAGACACGCCGCCTTCCAACGCGCCTTTGCAGGCAGCGTTCACTTCTTTCGTCATCTGTTTGGCAAAATAGCCATCATAGAGAGCGTTTCCCGGGCTTGTTTCGCCCCAATCGGCGATGCCGGCAGTTCCTTCAATATCAGCGCTGATAAAAAGCTTCATGGTTTGGTCACTCCTCAATATTCAGTATGATATATATTGCAGCGTATTTTGCTGATAGTGCTGCTGAATGCTTGAATAAAACTTCCCTTTGTGAGAATTTTTCTATGTGTAACAAAATAATTCTTGTTGCCGATCATGGTTCGTTATGGTCTTTCTTCCCAGTCTCATCCTCATCCGTTTTGCCGGATGTCTCCGGTTCTGTTTTTTCTTGCACTTCCGATGCCCGATTTTCTGTGCTGGTTTTATTGCTCTTCGTACTTTCGGCCTCGGAGGAATTTGTTGGTTCTTTCTTTTTCTTTAAAATGAAAATGAGAGCCAAAATAAGGGCGGAAGCGGAGAAGAGAAGGGACAAAAGCCCCATCCATTCCGGAAGATTATTCTGAAGAATTTGCAGGGGACTTTGAGAAGTATGAGAGAAATCTTCCTGCAAGATTCCGCTGTTGTTTGAGCCATATTCATCCATGCTGTCTATAAAGTTGGAACCATCCTTGGAAGAATTACCATTCATTTGTCCTTTGCCTGTTTGAGAACTTCCTCCCGTTTTTCCATTTTCCCGGTAAACAGTAACCACATAGACGGTTTTTCCTCCGTCCTCGCTGGTGAGTGTGATACGGATTTCAGTGGATTTTCCAGCGGCCTGCAGGCGAAAGCGGCTTATCTTAATTTCAGCCCCATTCTGCGCTTTTGCTTCAAAATGCACTTCTTTCACAGAAGAGGGGACACGCAGCGAGTAGGAGAATATGTCCGGAGAAAAGGCAGGAGAAAGCTCCCCTGTATCCGGTTTCAGGCTGGCGAGCCTGTCTCCGTTTGTATCCGCCACAGGGATCACAAGAGATTGAGAGTATGAAGAAAAGCCTTCCACCGCTTTTCCATTCTCCCCGCAGATTTGATCCGCCCAAAGTCCTACGGTGTATACGTCCCCGCCTTTCGCATTCTCCGGAATGAGCAGTGTAAAGGTGACAAGCTTCCCCGAAAGCTTGGAAGCAGCACCACCTGCAGCCGCATAAACACAGACGGGATCCGATGTGGCCTGCGAGGTATAGAGGGAATTTCCAGCTACGGCTCCGTTTCCCTTTATGCGGGAACAGGTCAGAGCACTGCCCTCAAGGGAAACACCGCATCGAAAGCCGGAAACGGGCGGAGCATCGTCCGGCATTATCAGGGAAAGCTCTATGCTTTCCCCAGGCCTGGCAGAACCAGAAAGTGAATAAGAAAAGTTCCCCGCTGCATGAGCAACGGGGAAAAAGGTCAGACTGCAGATAAGCAGAATAAAAGTCAAACCTGCCGTAAGAAACACAAACTGCAGTATTGTTCCTCTGGATTTTCTTTGAATGGAAAAAGAAGACAAAGAAACATGCTGCATCTACTAGCGCCCTTTCTCAGGTAGTAACGGTGTGTGAAGCACGCTTTTGAGCCTCTGCTCTGGAAAGATCCCGCAGAAGTTTCTTGCGCACAGTCAACAAGCGAAAGCGGTTGTATCTCTGGATAGCTGCAAAGGGCAGGTTCCCCAGAAGGATCAAAAAGCTGCAGAAAAGGCCCCAGGCCAGAGGATTCATAATCAGCACAAAGACAATACAGAAGGTATCGGTCGTATGATTCCATTCACCCCGGCAGGTCTCCATAATGAACTGGTCCAGATATTCGATAGAAACATCTGTAATATGGGATTTGGAAAAACCGTCTTTGCCCACATGCTGGGGAACCTTATCCTTCCATACGTTAATTTTCAGCTTGTCGCGGTACCAGCGGCCTCCACGCTCCCATTCCCTGGGGCGAAACCGGCTTTTGTTGCAGTCGAAGTAAGAGGGAGGCAGCTTGATGCAGGCAATAAACACCGAAACATGCCACACCCCGATTACAAGGATATTCAGGAATAAAATCTGAAGGGCGGAAAAACCTTTCAGCATCCAACTCACCTTTCCCTTTCTTTACAAAATGTGGTTTATCTATTTGAAAACTGAAAAATTGCTGGGAATGGTACCAAAGTGATGAGACAAAGAGATTAACCGCAAAGATTTTGTGCGCATACTATTTTTCAGTTCTCAAAATCAGTATTCCTGTTTTCCAGCGGAATAGAAGTCATCTTAATCTGGAGAAATCCGCCAGACAGGCATTTTCCAGTCTGCTTTCTGGTGCTTTTTGATAAAATATCTGTTTCTAATAAAGAAAACACTGGACATCTTCTCGTTCTGTGGTACAATCAAAGCAGGCAAAGAACGAACTTTGCGCTTTTCACACAGAAGAACACCTGCTGCTTTTAAATGGAGAAAACGAAAAAGAAAGAAATAATAAAATATTTAAAAATACAGTATATAAGTATACAACAAAATTGGGAGGAAAGCAAGATGAAAGGGTTAAAAGCTTTGTTTATCGGAGGAACGGGAACTATCAGCACCGCCTGCAGTCGACTGGCCCTTGAGCAGGGGTGGGAGCTTACATGCATGAATCGGGGTAACCGGAAAGAGGAACTGCCGGAAAGTGTGGAGTGGCTGCAGGTGGACTGCAGCGATGCAGAAGCTATGAAAAGGGCGGTAGAAGACCGGTATTTTGATGTCGTTGCTGAGTTTATAGGTTTCACACCTTTAGAAGTGGAGCGGGACATCGGTATATTCAGCGGAAAATGCAATCAGTATATTTTTATCAGCTCCGCCTCCGTCTATCAGACGCCCCCCGCTCATTTTATGATAACAGAAAGTACGCCTCGGAAAAATCCGTATTGGCTTTATGCAAGAAATAAAATTGCCTGTGAAGATGTGTTAAATAAAGCGTATAGGGAAACGGGCTTTCCCGTGACTATCGTGCGGCCATCCCATACCTACTGCGAAAGGGCTATTCCCATGGCAGTAGAGGGGAAAAGGGGTAGCTGGCAGATTCTGGAGAGAATGCGTCAGGAAAAGCCCGTAATCGTCCATGGGGACGGGACTTCTCTCTGGACGTTCACTTTCAATACGGATTTTGCAAAGGGATTCTGCGGCCTGATGGGGAATCCCCATGCATTGGGCGAAACGGTTCACATCACCAGCGATGAGACTCTGACATGGAACCAAGCCTATGAAATTGTGGGGCAGGCTTTGGGGGTAAAACCCCATCTGGTGCATATCCCTACGGATTATATCTCGGCTTGGGATAGTGAGCTTATGGGCGGACTTATGGGTGACAAGGCCCATTCTGTAGTATTTGACAACAGCAAGATCAAACGGCTGGTTCCTGGATTCTGCGCCGATGTGCGGTATGATCAGGGTGTGCGCCGTTGCCTTGCGTATATGGAAGAGCATCCCGAATGCCGCAGAGAGGATCCTGAATACGACGAATGGTGCGATAAACTGATAGCGGCGTATTTCTCGGGCCTTTCCGCCAGAAACGTGGGGAGCCCGAAAGAATGAGTCCGCAGGAATGGTCGGTTAAACCCATACCCGTTTCCCCAGAAGGGGGAAATATTCCATTTTCTCAGGAGTGCGGGGATCCTCTGGTGGATATTACGCAGATATCCCCCAGAATTGTATATGCGGCTTCCTATTGTCGGCAGAACCTGAACGGAGCGCTTTCCCGCTGTTATGTGCGAAAAAAGGTGGCAGATTTGCTTCTTCAAGCTCTCACTCTGTTGCCGAAAGAATACAGCTTTCAGATTTTTGATACTTTGCGCCCTGTCTCAGTGCAGCAGGCGTTGTATGACGCTTATATGGCGGAACTGATGCGACTGCATCCGGATTGGAATCGTGAGAAACTAAACGAGGAAATCGATCAGTTTGTGGCTCTTCCGAGAATAGATTACCGTCGCCCGGCTCCCCATACTACCGGTGGGGCAGTGGATCTGACCCTTTGCCGGGGAGGAACCCCGCTTCCTATGGGGACAGATTTTGATGATTTTTCTCCCCGTGCCGGGACAAGATACCTGGAAGAGCATCAGGAACTCCCCGGGGATGAAGAAGCGGCTCAAAATCGCAGGATCCTGTATCACTGCATGCTTGCTGTTGGATTTGTTAATTACAGCGGGGAGTGGTGGCATTTTTCCTATGGAGACCGGGCATGGGCCGGGAAAACGGGGAATATACCCATTTACAGCTATGTGGAACCACCAGTCTACTCTTCGAGAAAAAAGCTGTCCAAGGAATAACGCGGCCTTTCTGAAAAGTCTGCGATATTTTTGTTGGAGCCCCATGAAGTCTTTTGGGGATTCAGTAAAGTTTGCTGGTATCTCAGGATTTGTAAAATATAGATCATGTATCTAAAAAATCCCCGATCTTTCGTTTAAGAAAGATCGGGGATTTCATTAGAGTAGCCTCAAATTTCTCTGGCAGCTTCAATGACCCAACGAATACGCTCATGATCCAGATAGGCGCCGATAGTGCAGTCACCGCCCAGAATCAGGCCACGCTTTCCAAAGCGGAGGATGGTATCCTTTGTGAATTTCTGGATTTCCTCTTTGGTTCCGTGATATAAAAGCCCTTTGTAATCGGTGCATTCCTCATTGAGATGCAGTGTTTCAAACCCACCCAGAACGGCTCTGTCCCCAAAGAAGAAGCGGCCGTCCTCCAGAGGAAGCTCTTCCACAAATACAGCCCAGTTTACACACTTGGAGGGATAGTCCTTCCACAGGGATAGGTTATTTTTAGCGCCCACCCACCCGCAGCAGTGGAGAATATTGTTTTCGGAGAAGCGGTTGGCGTGCTCCAAAACATACATATCGCTGGGAGCGATCATAGCCTTATACTCCTCTGTAGAGAAGCGGCCGATCTCTCCGCCCTGCACACAGTAATAAATGCCGTCACATCCACCTTCTGTGAGCACCAGTTCGCTCAGAAGAGCCTGATCTTGGGCGATGACATCCAAAGCGTGCATTACAGCATGTTTATCTTCCCTGAGGTGCTGCATGATGACTTCATCCGGGAAGGCAAAGCGCATGCAGGTAAATGGGGCGAATACATTATAAAACAGGCAGCATTCTTTGCCGGCTTCTTCCACCATGCGTTTTACACGCCAGACCTGATCTTTGATAAAAGGATCCTCTCGGGTAAGAGGCTTTAAATTGTTCCAATCAGAAGCCTTTTTAATTTCGATGGAAAGAGGCAGATAAAAATATCCGTCGCTCATGATTTTGATGAAATCCATATCTACATCTTTGTAATAGGCCATCTGGGCTTTGATAAAGTTCTCACCTACGGTTTCTTCCCCTGCGAAATGAAACCAGAAGCCCACCGGCACATGATCTACCGGCTTTTTGTTTAGGGCATTCAAAACCCTTGTTCTCTTATCCATATGATTTTCCTCCCAAATTCGAAATCTTGTATGAGCGAAAAAACTTTTTTCACTAGGAAAAGATTAGCTTTTTCTGGATTCCAGTTTAGTACAGAAAAGACAAAAGGTCAATAGTAGGGTAAAGTGTAGTAAGAGAAATGAGGTGTTGACAAAGCCAGCAGGAAGTGACATACTCTTTACCGTAACGCCGGGGAACGTGAAGACTGCCGGCAGAATGAATAACTCGACTTATGGGAGAAAGAACCAGAGGCAAAGGAGCAGAACTATGAAAACAATTTTGATAGTAGGACTGGGGCGCTTTGGGCGGCATATGGCCAAAACTCTGACAGAACTGGATAATGAGGTAATGGCTGTGGATATCGTGGAAGACAGGGTGAATGACGCGTTGCCTTATGTTACCAACGCCCAAATCGGGGACGCTACAAAGTCCTATTTTCTGGAATCCCTGGGCGTAGGAAATTTCGATATCTGTGTGGTGGCTATTGGAGATAATTTTCAAAGCTCGCTGGAGGCTACTTGCCTTCTGAAGGAGCTTGGTGCGAAATATGTTATAGCCAGAGCCAGTCGGGATGTTCACGCTAAATTCCTTTTGCGCAATGGAGCAGATAAAGTAATTTATCCGGAGCGAGAAACGGCGGAACATTTGGCCGTTAAATGCAGCGCCAGCAATATTTTCGAATATATTGAGCTTATGCCGGATTATTCCATTTTTGAGATCTCTGTACCCGAGGCATGGGTTGGAAAAAGCATTGTGCAGAAGGCAGTGCGCACGAAATTTCACATCAGTATTCTGGCTACCAAAGAGAACAATGTGATTAGTCCTCTTCCTTCGGCTGATTATGTCTTTAAGGGAACAGAGACTATCGTTATTATGGGACATAATGATGATATAAAGAAACTGCTACGATAAAAATACTTATTGTATAATTTGTTGTTTTACTCGTTTTTGTATAACTTTCGTTTGTGTGCTATTTGTGGAGACTTTCGAAGGGTTCCTTCACCCTTCCAGATCAGAGAGGATGTGCTTCTGCACAACCAAATAATGTTGGATTGGGAACAGTGTAACTGAACAAATAAAAGAGGCCGGTGCGAACAAAGCGCCGGCCTCTGTTTTGTTTTAACCGAAACCTTCTCATAAGACCCGCCCCTTGTGCATTCTGAAATGTATGGGGCGAAGGAAGCTGCCTCCTTATTCGTGGACGCGCGCTTTTATGAACTCGGGGAAGAAGGAATCCGGATTTTGTTTAAACTGCTCTACAACGTCCAGGATAGGCTCTGGCTCTTTCTCTTTTGCAGCCTGGCCGTTTCTGGGCATCCGCATCCAGAGGGGAAGGGGATTTTCCTCCGGATTCATGCAGTGGTATACTTTCATCTCTGTCACCTCCCCTATCAGAGTATTCAGACAGGAGCGGTTTGTTCCACTGTGGATAAGCTCTATAATGTGAATTTTTAGCGAGGAGAGTGTATATAGGTGCTGTCTGCATTTTTCACAGAAGAACTGTGAAGAAGAGTTGTGCAGAGGTTGGGATAATTTGTAATGATGCCGCTTATCTTTTTGCGTATCAGCCACAGCATATGGTTAGGTTCATTAACTGTCCACGCATTTATGCCGATTCCCCTTTCGTGGCAATCATCAATCTCAGCCTCAGAAATGCGGCTGTATTCCGGGTGGATATAAGCGGCACCGCAAGAAAGGGCGTAGGCGCCGCAGTTTTGAATGGGATCTGTGCAGAGAAAGCCTCCGGGAATTTCCGGGGCGAGTTTTCGGCAGAGTAACACAGAGGCATTGTTGAAGGAGGAAAAGAGAATCCGATCCTCCAGATGATATTCTCTGATCAGGGCTATTGTTTTCTCCTCCAGCCCCTCATAGTAGTATTCACTGTTCTTCAGTTCGATATTGGTGAAGATTGAAAAGCTGCGGATATAGTCAAAATATTCCCGCAGGGTGGGGATATGCTGTACGCCGAACAGGCCCGTAAACCGGCCGCTGGCGTCAAGGCGGCGCAGCTCAGATAGGGTGTAATCCTTTACGGCGCCGCGCCCATCGGTGGTGCGGTCCACTGTCTCATCGTGGATCACCACGATTTCTCCATCTTTGGTTAGATGCACATCCAGTTCGATGCCGTCACATCCGGCTTCTACAGCCTTTTGAAAGGCCAGCATGGTGTTTTCAGGGTATTCGCCGCTGAAACCCCTATGAGCGATGCAGTTTGTCCCTTTTCCCGTTTGCATACGGATCCATCCTTTCAACCATATTCTTCTGTGAGTACGGTTACCGCTATTGTATCTGTCAATGTATACCTGCAACATGAACAGGTCAACGGAAAAGCGGGGGAAGAAGCTGAAAACAATGACCTGAGATAATATCCTCTTATTCAGCAGAGCAGATGCATCCATGTGTGTTTTGCTATCCGCACCAAGAGAATGCTTTTCCATCGTTAAATATTCGTTGATCTGGCAGTGGAGTATATGTGTTGACAAAGAAAGAGATGCGGGTGCAAAAAATACCTGTCGTAAATACAGCAGGTATTTTTTCTCACAATTATACTTTTATTGATAGCTGAGCTTTATTTTTCCAAGCTCAAGTGCATTAACGGCATAATGATGCCATCGATCCGTGGCAAGCCCTCTCTATGCGCTTACTGCCGCAATTCCAGAAGCTTATTTTTCAGCTCGCCTTCGATACGGCCCAGCTCTTTTTCGGCTTCCATACGTTTCTGATGCCCTTCTGTCTGGATACGCATAACCTCGTCTAGAGTGGAAATCAGGGATTCGTTGGTGGCCTTCAGGGTTTCCATATCCACAATACCGCGCTCAGATTCTTTGGCAGTCTCCACAGTAGCCATTTTCAAAGTCTCTGCGTTTTTGCGCAAAAGCTGGTTGGTCATATCCGTTACAGATCGCTGAGCTTCCACCGCCTGCTGGGAATGGGTTACGCCAAGGGCCAGCACCATTTGGCTCTTCCAGAGAGGGATGGTATTCACAATAGTGGATTGGATTTTTTCTGACATGAGAGTGTCGTTGTTTTGGACTAAGCGAATTTGCGGGGCCATTTGAATAGAGATCATCCTGGTGAGTTCCAGATCGTGGATTTTCTTTTCAAACCGGTTGCAGAGGGCAGAAAGATCGTTTGCCGCCTGAGCGTCTTCAGGCAGGCCCGTCTCCTGGGCTTTTTTTGCCAGAGCAGGGAGTTCTTCCTCCTGCACCTTCTTCAGCTTTTTCTTACCGGCCAAAATGTACATAGTGAGTTCGCGAAAATAGACCTTGTTGGTCTCATACATTTTGTCCAGCATGGCCACATCTTTCATCAGCGTGATCTGATGCTGTTCCAACATGCCTGTGATTTTGTCGATATTGGCTTCAGCTTTATCGTATTTTGCCCGCATAGCGGTAATTTTGTTGGCGCCCCTTTTGAAGAAGCTGAAGAAACCCTTTTGGTCTTCCTCCACGTCAAATTCTTTCAGTTCTGTAACCACATTGCCCAGAAGCTCGCCAACCTGGCCCAAATCCTTTGTTCGTACATTGTTCAGCGCCGCTTCTGAAAAATCGGCGATCTTCTTCTGAGCGCCGGCGCCATACTGCATGATAAGAGCGCTATTGCTGAGCTCAATACGGGAGCTGAAATCCTCAACCTGCTTTTTTTCCTCCTCTGAAAGCATAGCTTCCGCCTGTGCCTCCACAGATTCCTCCTTGGAGGCGGGAGCCTGCTCCACAGGGGCAGTCAGTTCGGTTTCACCGCCAAAGGGATCTAAGGTGAGAGAGGGAGCTGCAGGGGCAAAGGGATCTGCAGGAACAGTTTCTTTTACGGCATCGTTTGCTTCAAACAGTTCATTCATTGGGAAACACCTCAATTCAATTTCTCTTGGATCTTCCGTTTTTTTCGATTGACACACAATGTATAGCCACGATATGTTGTGCCTTGGGTTCCATTAATGAGGGTAGAATCTTATTGAGTAGAATCCTTTTTTCAGATAAGTAAGACGACAACCAAATAGTACAAAAGAAAACTCTCGGAAACTACTCTCTATTTTTACTTTCCAGAGACGCTGTGGGAATCTCCTTTGTGAAAGTCCTCAGAGGAGGTCAGCCCTTCCTGGGCGAACATGGTCTCAAGAACGGATATATCTGACGAGATATCTAGAATATCATCCTCGTACAGCGTATCCATAAGGGAACTGAAAGCCTGGTTTATGGTGTCCAGCGTGCGGGAAATCTCTTCTTTGGCGGAAAGGATTTTCTGGCTTTGTATAGGCTGCGAATCAAACTCCTGATAAGCATTCAGCAGTTTCAGAGTGGTAGGTAGATAATAGTTCATAAACCGGCGGATATCGGGAAGTTTTTCTGGCTTTTTTTCTACACAGGCAAAGATACGGATGGTAATAGTCTCTAGCTGAGACATCTTCCGGGAAATCTCTTCCCCCGGAATAGCATCGTTGACCCGGCGTATTTCTCGAATATATGCTCTCCCTTCGCGGATGGCTTCGTCCACCTCTGGGTTTGCCGTTCCAGTGGGAGTCGCTTCGGCTTTTTGACGGGCCTCTTCTGCCTGCCTCTGGCGTTTGGCATCCTCTGCCAAAAGATAAAGCCTGTAGGTTTCCTCGGTGAGCATAAGAGTAGTTCCTTCATAGTCGATATGGCCGTTTGGAAACCACCCGGCGGCAATCATTTTTTGCACGTTGCTTTTTGTCTTTTCCGGCTTTTCCATAGAAGCAGAAGCAAGTTGCTCCAAAGAGCAGAATTCTGCATCGCCAATATACTTCATATAACGGTTGAAACGGTTGATCTTCCCGCTGCGGCTGCCCGAAAAGATGGTGAGGATCAGAGAAAGCAGGAGAAACACTCCGCATATGCCGGCAGCTACCCCCAGAACGGGTAAATGAAGAAAAATGGAAATAAGCAGGCTTGCCACAACTGCAATGCCGAATATGCAGGTAAAAAAGCACCCCAGAATCAAAAGGAACATGTAGAGACCTTTAGATGGGGGATTGAACCGGGGAGCAGAAGGACTTTTCCAGGAATGGACCTCTTTTCCCTTATTGACCGGTTCCTCATAGGCACCTACAGGTATATCTGGCTGTATATTTGCAGGATCTCCCGATTTCGCTAGGTCGCTGACTTCTCGGATGGTGATATCGATATTGTTGCGCAGCTCTTCTAAATTTCTAGAATAAGATACACCCTTAATGGCGTCCTGTACGATGCTGCCTATATTCTTTTTCCTGTAAGGACGATTGTTTCCGTATTTTGGATACTGACTCATGGATCTTCCTCCAAATAATACCTTGGCCCCTCTGTGAGGAGCTGCAGTTCGTTTTCCGCTCTATGGAATATAGCATTCCAGCTTCTTTTGTCTTTTGCGGGGATAGCCGCTGAAGAAGACTTAAGCTTTATGCTTTATTTTTTCATTATAACCCACTTTTTCCGTATTGACAATCAATCTTTTCCAGTTCCCATTTTCTTTGAAGAATGAGCCACGGTTTGCCTGAATGAATTCACAAAATCGGGCGGTGCCGCATAGGATCCAATATGGGGATAGTCCCGGAAAAGGAGGACTCAATATGGAAACAGCACAGGCGACCGAATATGCAGTTACACTGCAGACCCCTGGGGGAATGTTCCGGGGAAATATGCGGCTTCGGATGGATGAACACACTGCGGGAGGCATGCTGATCTGGGAATCTTACCGGATTCCCTTCTCTGACGTCCCTGTTCGGAACGGCGAAGCTGTTTTTCAAGGAAGACTGAACAATCTTCCTATGGGCATAACAGTCCGCGTTCGGCTGAAAGATGGAGGAAACATACTTCAGGGAACGGTAATCACTCCCTTTGGGAGTTTTCCCGCATATGGCCGCAGGATAAAAGACATTTCAGAGCCCGCCGCTTCCTATTTGAATAATAGAGACGCCGCAAATACCTGTTTCCCGGAAAAGGCAGAAAGAGCCTTGCCGCAAAACCACCGTAAGAATGGGAGCAACTAAAAGGAAAATATTATTTTTAGGAAGGAATTGAAAGAATTTTGTATTTATAAATTACAGCTTAAAATCCTCCGGATCGTATTCCCGCAGAGGAGGAAGATTCCTGGGAGTTCGCTTTAAAGGATCGTAGCGGAACCGGCGGCATCCGGGGGTGCCCATAACGCGGTGAGCAGAGCAGAAGGCCTGTCCTTCCTTTCGGATGCTGTGAACGCAGCATTCACAGTCTGATTCTCTGGCTGTATTGAAAAAGGTTGCCATATGGCGCAACTTTCCCATCGTATTAATACCTCCTGTTTTTGCTGGAAGAGAAGAGCCGCAGAAAAAGAGCGGCCCTTCTGTTTTATCCTTCTGGAGATGGGTTCTGTAAAAGGAGTAGTTCTTTCCCTCTTCCTTTTTTAAGGAGGGAAAACCGACAAGGAACATTTGTCGCTGAAAATGCAGTATTTTCAGCGCACTATCCGCCCAGACTCTATCGGTAGGATTAGTGTAAAAGTATATCATGTTTGCGAAAAAATTTCTATAGAGCCTAGGAAGAAAGACCGTATTCTAACGCCCTAACACATATTGGTCGGCACGCCGTATGGCAAAACTTACGAACGACAAAAGAGAATCTTATTTAATGGACGGAATGCCTCCGACGTCTTAAAAACTCCCGTGGGCCGCTTCTAAGGGTGGAGGATTGTGTGAGGCTGAGAAGAAAGACGGCGCACAGAACAAGAAGAGCTACACCGGCGGCGGGGGATACAGGAGCTGCCGGCCGGATGATGCCGGAGAAATTGGAGAAGGCCTCTTCTACCTGTGGAACGGCGGGGAAGAGCCACGAAAGGCCAAAGGTGCATAAAGCCGCCAAGAGGCCATGAAGCAGGCGGAAGAGGCGGAATTTTCCCGCAGAAAGGACAGGTTCCCGAAAGAGGGAAAGAATCTGATACTGCACGCTGAGCCCACCCCAGCCTAGTGCCAATGCATAGCCCCAAAGAGGAATATCCAAGGCGGAGAGTTCAAAACAGCCCTGGGTTACCTCTAAAAATGCAGTGAGAGCTGCGGGAAGAAGCCCATCAGGAAGAAATTGGGCAGCCAAATAGGAGGCCATGCCAAACAATATGACGAAAGCGCAGGTGGATGCCATGGAACGCACGGCAGCTTCCGTAGAACGGATAAGAGCCTCCCCCACAGAAAGGGATGTGGCCGTATTTGCTTGAGCTTTAGCGGAATGATTTTCAACTAAGACGCTTTTCTTTCCTCCGCCCCGGCACAGAAGGCCTAACAGACAGCAAGAAAGAAGTTGACCTGCTAGTAGGAGAAGACCCGCTGGAGGGCTTTTTAGATAGCCCGCTCCCACAATGCTCAACACAAAGGCGGGGCCTGCATTTACGCAGAAGCACAACATACGTCCAGCTTCTTCTCTGGTGATTTGCCCGGATTCTAAAAGAGAAAGTGTGCTGCGGGGCCCCACAGGGTATCCGCCTATCATGCTCATGAGCAGAATAGGGGCCGCACAGCCTGGCAGCCGGAAGAGAAAACGAAAGGGCCGCTCCAGCAGTCTGCCTATAGCAGCAGCTGCGCCCGTTTGGACGGTAAAAACCCCCAATATCATAAAGGGAAATAGGGAGGGGATCAGCACCTGCAGGCAGCATTCCACCCCTCGACCAGCGCCCTTGGCACATTCTTCCGGGAAGATGCAGAGCACAGCTGCGAACAGAAGGGCGAAAAGGCAAGCGGGCAGAAGCCGGCGATTTCTTTGGCTGGCACCGGTGGAGGAAGATGTACGCAGAGGTTTCCTTGCCCTTTTTTGAGGCTCCGGTATGCAAAAGGGCTCTTTGGGTTTCTGTCGGGGTATGTGTGCAGGTGGGCGGGTTTGCATCATAGATTTTCTATATGCTGTATGCGTTTTAGTCGGCATGGCTCCACTTCCTTCCTCTTCCATTATATTAGGGGAAGGCCGCATACATGCCCGAGAAAGCGCATAGTTTTAAAGTACGGTTTCCGCTCCTTCTCTTGCTGCCGGGAGAACTGAGAGTCCACGCAGCGGTTATGAGGAGAGACGGACTGCGGGAATGATCGTATTGGGAAAGAGGGTGCTTTTTCTGTGAGAGACTCCAAAGGAAAACAATCCGGCAGAAAGGGCCGGAGGGGAGAAAAAAACGCACCATCAGGAGGCTTTCTGCAGAGGCTGGGCGGCCCGCTTCTTCGGGATGCGGTGGAAGGCGCCAGAATGGAATTCAGGGGAAATCGAGAGGTTGTTCTGGAAGACTGCAGGGGAATCCTGGAATATGATACGGATGTTGTGCGGGTCAGAGCTGGAAAACTGATCATTCGTTTTACAGGGAGAGGACTTACTATTAAATGTATGACAGCGGATTCCATGGTGGTGGAAGGTTTTATCACCGGTATGGAATTTATGGTGTAAGTAAGGGGGGACAGGGATGCTGGTGGGGTTACTGCGGTATCTGCGGGGAAGTGTACAGTTTTCCATTGAGGGTTCGCCGGAACGGTTTTATAACCAGTGTGCAAAGCAGGGAATACCCCTTTGGGGGATGTGCGCGGGCAGTGAGCATACGGCTTTTGCAATCGCATCTCAATATGCTCGCCTGCGGTTGTGTGCAAGGAGATCCGGCTGTCGGCTCCACTTACAAAAAAAGCTGGGGTTGCCCTTTCGGATATCCTTTATGCGTAAACGCAAGGGTATACCGGCGGGGATCCTTCTCACGGTGTGCCTGGTGTTGTTTCTTTCCTCCAGGGTTTGGAGCATCGAGGTCAGCGGCTGTAAAGAGATCCGGGAGGAGGATTTCAGAACCGCTTGTCAGGAGGCGGGCCTCAGCCTGGGCATGGCGAAGTCCGAATTGGATCCCCATAAAATGCAACAGCGGTTGATGCAGAGATTTCCAGAAATCTCCTGGCTTACTGTAAATACCAGTGGGAGCACTGTTCATATCCAGCTGACGGAAGGCGTTGAAAAGCCGGAGATGACGGATACAGAACATGTGGGGAATATGAAAGCAGCCGTGGCTGGGCAGGTGCTTCGCATAGAAGTGTTTTCGGGTAAAGCAGCGGTTTCGGTAGGGGAGGCAGTGGCCCCCGGCCAGCTTCTTATCAGCGGAACGGTGGAGAACGGCGCTTCTCCGGCCGTTCGTGCGGATGGAAGAATCATTGCAAAGACTACCCGCACGTTTTCAACCAAAGTTCCTCTTGTAGAGGAAACGAAAGCGTATACAGGGGAAACTTTGGTCAGAAGGAGCCTGAATATATTCGGGGTGCCTTTGCCCATGAGCCTTACCACAGCGCCCATGAAGGGAAACTGGGAGCGATCCGGCTCCGTAACCATCCTGAAGGCCAACGGCAGCAGGCTTCCCGTATACTGGACGGAAGAAATTTGGAAGCAGGTGGAAAAAGGGCAGAGAGAGAGGAGCCGGGAGGAAGCTGAAGAGCTGGCCAGAAAAGAAATCGAAAAGCAGGAAAAAGAGCTCAGCGAACTGAAAATCCTGGAACAGGAAGAACAGTTTGAGATCCGGGAGCAGACTCTTTATTGCACTGTAACCATAATATGCGAAGAAAATATAGCAATACAGTCGGAAATTCTCATAAAATAACCAAATAATTTCATGATAATTTTTAAACAGGAACGGGTGACGGAGCAGTGAAAATATGCTATAATCTATCATAACAAATTATAAACAACATGAATAATAGTTTTTACCGTTTCTGGATATCCTGTACAAAAAAGGAAGACTGTAGTATTTGTGATTTTCGTATCCTGAAATCGCATAAAAGGGCTGCAGAAAGCCAATTTCTGCAGGTGGCTTATAGAGAAGAATGTTTGAAATAGGGAGATTGCTGTGGAATGACTGAAAAGAAAGTGGATTTTGACCGTATGGAGCAGGCGGTGGCACTGTTTGGAAGTTTTGATGAAAATGTGAAGTTGATATCGAAGACATATAATGTGGCTATTACCAGCCGGGGCGGGGAGATCCGCATCGCAGGGGAGCCGGAGGAAGTGGATAAGGCCTCTCGTGTTATCGAAAGCCTTTTGCAGATGATCAACAGAGGAGAAGCTCTCAATGAGCAAAACATACGATACTGCATGGCTTTGGTGGAGGAAGGTGCTGAGGAAAAGCTGCCGGCCCTTTCTGGGGATTGCATCTGCATTACCAGCCGGGGAAAGCCCGTTAAGCCTAAGACTCTTGGCCAGAAACGTTACTGCACTGCCATTAAAGAGCATACTATTACCATCGGGGTGGGCCCCGCAGGAACGGGAAAGACCTATCTGGCTGTAGCGTTGGCGGTTTCAGCCTTCCGGGCCCAGCAGGTAAACAGAATCATCCTCACACGGCCCGCTGTGGAAGCGGGAGAAAAGCTGGGCTTTCTGCCCGGGGATCTGCAGCAGAAGGTGGATCCGTATTTGCGGCCACTTTATGATGCACTCTTTGATATGCTGGGTGCAGAGACCTATCAGAAATATGTGGAAAAGGGGAATATAGAGGTAGCGCCCCTTGCATATATGCGCGGCCGCACTTTAGACGACAGCTTTATCATTCTGGATGAGGCTCAGAATACGACCCAAGAGCAGATGAAAATGTTTCTGACCCGTCTGGGATTTAACTCCAAAATGGTCATCACAGGGGATATTACCCAGATTGACCTGCCGGATGGACGTCGTTCCGGTTTAAAAGAGGTCATGCATATTCTCAAAGGGATTGATGACATAGCGCAGGTCCGTTTTGATGAGAAGGATGTGGTCCGCCACCGTTTGGTGCAGGATATTATCAAGGCGTATGCAAAAGCAGAGCTCAGGCGTTGACCCCTGTTTTCTTAAATGCAAAGAAACAGCTGAAATATGGAACCAGAAAAGCGGCAGAAGAGCCGGAATAAAACAGCCGTAGATAGACGGCGGAAAGGTATGGTACAGGGTATGGAAAAAATTAGAGTTATTATCGACAACACACAGAAAGAGGTAAAGATCCCTACCGGCATGAGGATGCTTGTGCGGCGTTGCTGCAACGCAGTGCTTCGGATGGAAAATTTTCCGTATCCGGCAGAGATCAGCGTGACCTTTGTAAACAATAAGCAGATTCATGAGCTGAACCGCCAGTATCGGGACAGAGACATGCCTACGGATGTGCTTTCCTTCCCCATGGGGGAAAACGGGGTTTATGATGAGAACCACGATACAGGCGCCAAGATTTTGGGCGATATCGTGATTTCCATGGAAAAGGCAGTGGAACAAGCGAACCGTTATGGCCACAGCCTAGAGCGCGAGGTGGGATATCTGACGGCTCATTCCATGCTGCACCTGCTGGGGTACGATCACGAGACCTCCGCTCTCGACAAAATGCATATGCGGGAAAAGGAAGAGCGCGTTATGACTCAGCTGGGGCTGCCCGGAAGCGCTGCCAGCTATTTCATGGATGATGACGACTGATTCAAATACGTTTTTTCGCAGCGTATATCGTGTATAGGATCGGTAAAAGGAGCGCTATGGGCATCGGACGTTTTATAAAAGGATTTGGCTATGCCTTTTCGGGAATTGTGCGCTGTATCTGTGAGGAGCGCAACATGCGTATTCATACGGTAGCAGTGTTCTATGTTTTACTTTTTGCGCCCTTTTTTCATTTTTCGGCAGTGGAATGGGCTGTTCTATTTCTTACAATGGCGCTGGTCCTGGCAGCTGAGTGTGTGAATACGGCTCTTGAAAGGCTCTGCGACCGGGTGGGGAAAGAGTTCAGCCCTCTTATTAAAGCTGCGAAGGATATCGCGGCCGGAGCAGTCTTGATCTGTGCTGTGGCAGCTGTCTGTGTGGCAGTGTGCCTATTTTGGCGGCCAGAGATTTTTCCGGAAATAGCAGCATGGTTCTCAGAGCGGCCTTTATCCATTTTGGCATTGGCTCTTTCGGTTGTGTGCCTGTTCCTTTACTGCTTTTTGGGAATTCCGGTCCCACATAGGAGGGAGGACAAACACTGAACGTGCCTTAGTAGCTCAATTTGGTGTAAGACCATATAAAAAAGCCCCGGAAAGATTCCTGAGAACTTTGCTGTGCTCGGGAAAATACTGTTGCCCTCTTTCTGAAAAGCTGGATACTAGCGTTGCGTATACATTTGTAGAAAAGCCGCTGCTGACCGGCAAACCTTTACAAGAGGTGGAGGGCAGGAAAGACTGAGGAAATAGATTTGGAAACATATGATATGCAAAAGGGCAGGACGGCTTTCATCGCCATCGTTGGGAGACCCAATGTGGGAAAATCTTCCCTTCTGAACCGAATGTTGGGTCAGAAAGTGGCAATTGTAAGCCGCAAGCCTCAGACCACACGCACCAGGATCATGGGTGTTCTTACAGAAGGCGAGGATCAACTGGTTTTTATTGATACGCCGGGCCTTCATCAGCCTAAAAGCCGGCTGGGGGAATATATGGTTCGCTCGGTAACAGAATCTGTGGCGGGGGTAGATGCCTGCCTACTGGTGGTAGAGGCAGGCAGGCCCATATCCCACGCTGACCAGGAATTGATCGAACGGTTTAAGGGAATGTCCCTTCCGGCGGTGCTGGCTATAAATAAAATTGATCTTTTAGAGGATAAATCCCAGCTTATGGCCCAGATGGCTGCATTTTCAAAGCTGTATGATTTTGAGGCGGTGGTTCCTGTATCTGCGGAAGATGGAAATGGTGTGAAGGAAGGGCTACTTCCGGAACTGAAAAAGCTCTGCCAGCCCGGCGGACATATGTTTCCGGATGATACACTCACTGATCAGCCCGAGAGGGTTCTGGCGGCAGAGATTATCCGGGAAAAATTGTTGCGCCTTCTGGAGGGGGAGGTTCCCCACGGCGCGGCTGTTTTTGTGGAGCGCATGCGTGAGCGGGAAGACAGCGATATCACAGATATCGACGCCACTATTTTCTGTGAACGGGAGAGCCATAAGGGTATTATTATCGGGAAGGGCGGCGCTATGCTGAAAAAAGTGGGCAGCTATGCCCGAACGGATATGGAACGTTTTTTTGGCTGCCGTGTCAACTTGAAGCTGTGGGTGAAGGTCCGAGAAGACTGGCGAAACCGGGAAGGGCTTCTGCGTAGCCTGGGATATGATAAAACAGATTTTGGAGTTTGATTCGTTTCGCGTTGTTTCAATTTTTCATGATAAATTTTAGATAGGTTTCCCAAAAGAGGGATTACAAGATTTTCCCTGACATACCTCGAATGAGGAAGGCAATACTGTTTTTTAGAAGTCGATTTCGTTTTCGTGCATAGAATGGTAACAGAAGGTCCGGAATACGGAATGACCGCAGATGGTATTTGTCGGAAAGGGGTTGCAGGGTGTTATGGATGAAAAGACGGCGTGGGATTGTTTTGCACACAGCGGGAGCGTGAAGGATTACCTGATTTACAGCCAGTGTAAATTTTCCAGCCGGGCGGCGGAATGCACAGGAGCCGCACCGGAGGTTCCCGGGGAAAAGGAGAAGCCTGATGCATATCGAAACGGACGGATTGGTAATAGGGGAACGTTCCATCGGGGAGAGTGACCGTTTGGTGACGGTTCTCACCCGAGAGGAAGGGCTTCTGCGGGCTTTTGCGCGCCAGGCCAACCGTTTTCGAAGCCAGAAGCTTTTCGGAACACAGCTCCTTTGCTATTCCCGCTTCCAAATTTACCGCGGGCGGGATGCGTACATAATCGATGAAGCTCAGGCTCAGGAGCTCTTTTTTGACCTTCGCCGGGATATAGACCGGCTTTCCCTTGCTCAGTATTTCTGCGAGCTGGCTTCGGTGCTTGCCCCGCAGGAAGCGCCGGCTGGGGATTTTTTGCGTTTGCTGCTCAACGCTTTGCATTATCTTAGCCGGGGGAACCGGCCTCTGTTGATCCTGAAAGCAGTGGTGGAGATGCGTTCTCTTTCCCTTGCCGGCTTCATGCCGGATTTGGTGGCCTGCCGGCGGTGCGGCCGCTATGAGGGGCCGGAAATGTGGTTTTATCCCCGAGAGGGGGTTATCAGCTGCCCGGAATGCGGCAGAAGAGAGCCTCTGCATTCGCCCTACCGGGCCCTTCCACCGGGTGTGCTGATGGCGTTGCGTCACACCATCTATGCCGATTTGGAAAAGCTTTTTGGTTTTTCTCTTTCTGCCGGTGGGCAGAAGCTTTTGGCAAAAGCTTCTGAAGAGTATACGCTGAGCACTCTAGAAAGAGGCTTTAAAACCTTGGATTTTTTCCATGATGTGTATTTGGAACCAGAGGAGCCCCGAGAGCCTCAAAAACCCGAGGAGGATACTGTAAATCGTGAGTGAGAGCGTCGTCTGTGCGCTGTTCCGGTGAGAACGGCAGAGCGATGAGATTTGTTATAATTTGAGGTTGTTATATATGGAATATACACGTATTGCACACACAGCACATACAGAATATGATGTCAAACGAAGCTGCCATGTTTTGGAGCTGGATAAGATCTTGAAGCTTTTGGCAGAGGAAACGGCTTGTGAGGATGCGGCTTCTCTGGCCCTTTCTTTGGAGCCTTCCTCCTCATTGATGGAAGTCAACCGTCTTTTGGCAGAAACCGGGGAGGCCCATTCTCTTATGGCCCGGTTCGGCGCCCCTTCCTTCGGCGGGCTGAAAAATATCGTCTCTACCCTCCGCAGGGCGGAAGCAGGCGGGCTGCTCACTATGGGCGAGCTGCTGCAGGTAGCTCAGGTTCTGCGGACGATACGTGGAATTGTGGAGTGGCGTAGCCGCAGCGAAGGGGTAGGGGGCGTTTTAGACGACCGTTTCCATATGCTGATGCCTAATAAATATTTGGAAGAGCGGATTTTTTCCTCCATTCTTTCTGAGGAGGAAATGGCGGATAATGCTTCGCCGGAGCTTGCTTCCATCCGCAGAAAGATTCGCGGTGCTTCCCTTCGGGCCAGAGAGCAGCTGGATAAGATGATCCGTTCCCCCTATTATCAGAAGTATCTGCAGGATCCTATTGTGACCATGCGTTCCGGCCGTTTTGTTGTGCCCGTAAAGGCAGAATGCCGTGGGGAAGTCCCCGGCCTTGTGCACGATACTTCATCCAGCGGCGCCACAGTGTTTGTGGAGCCCTTGGCAGTAGTAGAGGCCAACAACGAGATCCGGGTGCTGCTTTCCAGGGAAAAGGCGGAAATTGACCGCATACTGGCGGAGCTTTCCGGGGAAGCGGGCAGCTTTGCCAGCGCCGTTATCAGCAGCTACACTATGGCTGTGCAGCTGAACTTGATTTTTGCCAAGGCTAATCTGGGATATAAAATGAAGGCTACTATTCCCCTTGTGAACGATGAGGGGATCATAGATCTGAAAAAGGCAAGGCACCCCTTGATATCCAAGGATGCTGTGGTCCCCACTAATATTGAGCTGGGAGCCCGTTTCGATACTCTGGTGATCACCGGTCCCAATACCGGCGGCAAGACGGTCTCTCTGAAGACTATCGGCCTGATGTGCCTGATGGCTATGTGCGGTCTGATGCTGCCTGTGGCGGACGAAAGCCGTGTTTCCGTCTTTGATACGGTTCTGGCTGATATAGGGGACGAGCAGAGCATCGAGCAGTCCCTTTCCACCTTTTCCGCCCATATGACGAATATCATTGGTATTGTGGGGAAAGCGGACGAAAAAAGCCTTGTGCTTCTGGATGAACTGGGCGCGGGCACCGATCCGGTGGAAGGTGCGGCTCTGGCCACGGCCCTTTTGGAGGCCTTGCGCCTGCAGGGGTGCCGCATAGCGGCCACCACCCATTATGCGGAACTAAAAGCCTACGCTTTACAGACCCCTGGCGTGGAAAATGCTTGCTGTGAGTTTGATGTTGCCACCCTGCGGCCCACATACAGGCTGCTGATCGGTGTTCCCGGCCGTTCCAACGCTTTTGCCATCTGTCTCCGTCTTGGTATGGAGGATCGCATCGTGGAGCGGGCCAAAGAATTTGTTTCCAGCGAAAATACTCGGTTTGAAGACGTGGTGGAGCAGCTGGAAAGCAATCGTCAGGCTCTGGAGCAGGAGCGCGCAGAAGCCAGAGAAGCTCTTCGAAAGGCTCAGGAAGCCCTGAAGGAGGCAGAGGAAAAGCGAGAAAAGCTGGAGGCTGGTGCTGAGCGGGAGATGGAAGAAGCCCGCCGCAGGGCCTCTGAGCTTGTAGCCAGGACGAGAGGGCAGATTGACGCCCTGATGAACGAAATGGAGGAGGCCCGCCGCCAGCAGAATAAACTTCTTTCAGCGGAGCAGAAGGCTCGGATCAAAGGTGGGCTTCGCCGTCTGGAAGATGCGGCGGATCCCGTCCGGGAACGATCCGAAGAGGAATATGAACTCCCTCGCCCCTTGAAGCCGGGGGACAGCGTCCTCATTTATGATATCGATAAAAAGGCCACTGTGCTGGAGGTGCCGGAAAAGGGGCCTGTCCTGGTGCAGGCGGGCATTTTGCGCACAAGAGTGCCGGTTAAGAATCTGCGCCTTTTGAAGCAGGAAAAGGTGAAGGCTCCCAAAGGGAGGAATATTCCCCGTTCCAGTGGAAGCACGGGGCTTCGCTCAACCAGGGCTTCCATGGAGTTGGATCTCCGTGGTCAGACTACCGACGAAGCTCTTCTGAATGTGGATCGCTTTATCGATAGTGCCCTTATGGCAGGGCTTCATCAGGTGACGATCATCCATGGAAAAGGGACGGGAGCACTTCGTGCGGCCGTGCAGGCCCATCTAAAGAACCATCCTTCTGTGAAAAATTACAGACTGGGGGTTTTCGGAGAAGGCGAAAACGGCGTTACTATTGCAGAGCTGAAATAAAAATTCGTAATATGATGAATCTTTTGCTGTTTTGTGCAGCGCTAGAGATACAACGGCCCCGGGATATATGCAGTCGAGCACAGATCCTGGGGCGTTTTTTTAAACAGAATGGGGAGGAATTTGTATGGGAGGAACGTTGCCTGTAAGGGATTCCACGGAAGATATAAGACTCCGGGAACTCTGCCGGGACATTTTTGAATGGGGAAGGGAACGGAACTTCAGCGGTGTTATGTTGGTAAAGCGCGGAGGAGCAGAAGTGTTTTCCGATGCGTGCGGTTTTGCCCACAGGGGGTTTCGTATTCCGAACCGCATGGATATCCGGTTTGATACGGCATCCATAACAAAAGTTTTTACAGCGGCAGTCGTTCTGCAGGCTGTAGAGAACGGCCTGTTCGGACTGCGGGACAGAATCACGGATCTGGTGGATCTGCGTGGGACTGGGATTCCGGCGGATGTGGAAATCTTCCATCTGCTGACACACACCTCAGGAATCGCCGATGACGCCGACGAAGAGGCGGGGGAAAGCTACAGCGATCTATTTCGGGAATCTCCCAATTACGCCATCCGGGAATGCAGGGATTTCCTGAAAAACTTTGCATATAAGGAGCCGATTTTCCCAGCCGGGACAAATGTCCGGTATAATAACTGCGCTTTTGTGCTGTTGGGATTAGCTATAGAGAATACCTCAGGCATCCCGTACCGCCGATATGCAGAAGAGCATGTGTTTCGCCCAGCGGGAATGTTGGATACGGAATTCTGCTCTATGGATGGAATTCATGAAAATGTGGCCGAGGGCTATCCCACCGTTTTCCACAAAGCTGCGGACGGATGTGAAAAAGCTGTCGGCTATAAAAAGAATATCTATTCCTATCCCCCGATCGGCACACCGGACGGCGGCGCATATACCACAGCGGAGGATTTGAACCGTTTTCTTTCGGCTGTGCGGGAGGGGAGGCTCTTTTCCCAGAAAACAGTTGAGCAATTTCTGCAGCCGCAGATCCCCTTTTCCAGACCTTATAGCCATACGGATGTGCCTGGAGCCCTTTGGAAAACGGGCTATGCGTTTGAATTTCTTCAGGTGGACGGCGAAACCTTTGTTATGTATAAGGATGGCATCAACGACGGCGTGGCGGGAATATTTGCTTTTTATCCTTTTGTGGACATGACTCTGACCATCCTGGCAAATCAGGATTGCAACGTATGGGAAATGCAGCGGAAGTTCCAGAGCTATTTGTTTGAAAGGTTTTGGAAACAGGAAAGAGAGGAACCGTAAAATGGAAATTTGGGACGCTTATACAGCAGAAGGGGAAAAGTTGGAGTTTGACCTGATCCGTGGGGAAGAGATTCCGCAGGGAGCCTATCATCTGATGGCGGAGATTTACACTGTGGCCGAGGATGGGGCTTTGCTCCTGACACAGCGCCATCCGGAGAAGCTCTGGCCTTTGAAATGGGAAATAACAGGGGGATCCGTACTGAAGGGGGAAACGGCGGAAGAAGGAGCGCAAAGGGAACTTTGGGAAGAGACCGGTATCCGGGTCTCTTTGGAAGACCTGTGGCCAGTGTATACGGAGGTCTCTCAAAAGAACCGCACGATTTATCACTGCTTTGCCGTTCGGGTGGTACAACGGCAACTGCATATTCGATTGCAGGAAGGAGAAACTGTAGCTTGGAAATTCCTTCCGTATCCTCAGTGGAAAGAGTTTTTACAGGGAGAAGAAGTAGCGGAACCTGTGAGAATGCGGTTTCTCCGGCACGAGGATGCCATAGAGAAGGTTCTGCTGAAAAAGCCTTGTTCTCAACCGGATGATTCGGTATGAGTTCACTCAGAAATGATCCACTGGGAATAGAAGATGGACATCCCGCATAATATGATAGAGGAATGGCTGGCGACCGGCTGAAACAGCCGGCGAAACACTGACCGGGAAATCACAGAAGCGGGAGGAAAGGCTATGGGAATCCAATCTGCGGCAAAGAAGGAGAGAGCCGGGAAAAAGAGCGGCGTGGGAGGAATTCTGCTGTTTTGGATCCCAGCGCTTGTCATGACGGCTTTAGCAGTTTTGGCTTCTCTGGCCTTTTCGCAGTCCGGAATTCCTTCCGCGCCTGTGGGAAGGGAGCAGGCTATTCTGCACTTGGCCTCCTCTCTGTTTACAGAGGGGGAATTTTCCTTTTCCGATGAGGATGTTTCGTCCCTTCTGTTTCCTGCGATTCAGAACGCTTTCTCAGAGGGAGAGGGTCTCACAGGCTTTTCTGTGGAAACAAAAGGAGAAAACAAACTTTCCCTTTCTATGGGTTTTCGTGCCTCCGGAAGTCGTTTGGGCCTGTTCTGCGGCGCAGAGCTCCTCCCGGAAAAAGAAGGTTTTTACGGCCTGCGGATCACCTCTGCTTCTCTGGGAAAGCTTCCCGTCCCGCCTCGGTGGGTTCTGGAAAAGGCTCGAAATTCTCTTTCCTCCTTCGGCAAAGTGGAAGAAGATACGCTGTGGATCCCTTCTTCCGTGTCTGTTCCCCTCTGGGAAGGAACGGAGCCGCTCACCCTGAAGCTCACAAATCTTTCAGCGAACGGTGGTGAACTGAGAGCGGGTATTTCTGCGGACAGCATCCCTTTGGAGCTTTTGGGAAAACTATTAACTGGCTGATAAAAAGTGAAATTCTATATTGAAGCAATGTGGGAGATGCTTTTCTCTATGGGAAAGTATCTCCCGTATTCTTTTGAAATCATTCTTTTTTAATAGATTTTAACTATATATGTTGAAAAAGATATATAAAAATGATATTTTTATAATAAGAAGAATACCTATTTTAGTGGAGCACAGAATTGAACCCTTTTTTCGCTTGTGAATGGAGGGGAGAATATGACAAATACAGAAAATACACCGAAGAAAAAAAGATATGTGGCCCGAGTCGTATTGATTCTTGTCTTGGGATGCATAGGAGCCTTCATTCTATTGGATTTGATCTGGTATCCGGGGACGACGGATTTTTATTCCCTTATGGATCTGAAAAGGGGAGAAATCTGTGAAGTCCGCTTTCAGCGGTATGGAAAAATCGCATCTATTCGCCAGGAGAAAAAACTCCAGGATACGCTGGATATATTCGACTGCGATGTGGAAAAGCAGGGGCCTGTCATTCACTGCGGCTGTACCACCGGCGGCGGCAGGTTGGTGATCTTTATCCGGAAAGACGGGTCGGAAGCCAGACTTTTGCTGGATACAAGTGATGTATATTCTTCTTATATGCCCAGATTTCAGAAGGGCCCTTATTATTATTCGTTCACAAAACGGATTGATGGCACTTTTCTGGATGCATTTCTTGCGGAAGAAGAATGGCAAAGTGTGTATCTTTATGATTCAGAATACGAATAGATATGTATCGAACCAGTGAGAGTTCCGATTATACAAAGCGCGTAGTATTTCGAGAAACTATATCCAAAAGAGGATGAAGGCGGTTTCTTTGTAAAAACAGAACAGAGCGAGGCGTTTCCGCCCGGATTCTTTGGCAGGTCTGCTCTTGACATCCGGGCGGTTTTATTGTATAATCACAAACTGTAAAGGGATTGTCTTTACAGTTGCGGAGGCGTTCAAATGGCTAAAAACCTGGAGATCTCTTATCTGCTGGATTTTTACAGCGAAATGCTGACCCAGAAGCAGCGGGAAGTGATTGAGTATTACTACAACGATGATCTTTCTCTTTCAGAAATCGCCATGAACGAAGGAATCACCCGGCAAGGGGTTCGGGATTCCATCAAGCGGGCGGAAAGCCAGCTTCTGGAGATGGAGGAACGTTTGGGCCTTTGCAAGCGGTTTCGGGAAATGCAGGAAGGGCTGGATCGTATCATAGAAGCCGCGCAGGATATCCTGCAGTATAATCAGGAAAGCTTCTGTGCGCCCCGGCTGGATGAAAAGGCCGGCCTGATTCTGGAAACGGCCCAGAGGCTGAATCAGTAAACAAGGCGGCTGGTGTGCCGCTTGCATGTTGGGTATAAGCAAACACGAGATTTACACTGGAAAGAGAGGGATCCCCGTTGGCGTTTGAGGGCCTTGCAGATAAATTATCGTCGGCTTTTAAAAGGCTTCGTTCCAAGGGAAAGCTGACCCAGTCCGATATAAAAGAAGCTATGCGGGAGGTCCGTCTGGCTCTTTTGGAAGCGGATGTTAACTATAAAGTAGCCAAGGAATTCACCGCTAAGGTGAGCGAAAGGGCCGTGGGAGCCGAGGTTATGGAAAGCCTGACCCCTGCCCAAATGGTCATAAAGATCGTAAATGAGGAGTTGACGGCCCTTATGGGCGGCGGAGAGGCGCGGCTGGCGTCCCCTTCTACTCCTCCGGCCGTAGTTCTTATGTGCGGCCTGCAGGGTTCTGGTAAAACAACCCATTGCGGCAAACTGGGCATGATGCTCAAGAGCAAGGGGCACAGGCCCCTTCTGGTGGCCTGCGATATATATAGACCCGCCGCTATTCAGCAGCTGAAGGTGGTAGGAGAAAAGGCCGGGGTTCCCGTTTTTGAAATGGGCACGGAAAAGCCGGTGAAAATCTGCCGGGAAGCTATCCGCCACGCAAAGGATTACGGCAATGATATTGTCTTGATCGATACTGCTGGTCGTTTGCAGATTGACGAAGCCCTAATGGGCGAGCTCAAGGAGATCCGCGATGCTGTACATCCCACCGATATCCTGCTGGTGGTGGACGCCATGACCGGCCAGGAAGCTGTGAACGTTGCGAAGACCTTTGACGACCTGCTGGATATATCCGGTGTTATTCTTACCAAGTTGGACGGCGACACGCGTGGCGGTGCTGCTCTTTCTGTTCGTGCTGTGACGGGCAAGCCCATCAAGTTTGCGGGCACAGGTGAGAAGCTCTCCGATCTGGAGGTGTTCCATCCGGACCGCATGGCCTCCCGTATTTTGGGAATGGGCGATGTGCTCACTCTAATCGAAGAAGCGCAGACCCGCATGGACGAAAAAGAGGCCGTGAAAATGGCCCAGAAGATGGTCCAGAATAAGATGGATTTCAATGACCTGCTTTCCCAGTTCCAGCAGGTAAAAAAAATGGGTCCTCTGAAAAATGTTTTGAGCCGTCTTCCCGGCATGGATAAGCAGCTCAAGGATGTGGATATAGACGACCGGATCATGGATAGAACGGCGGCGATTATCCTTTCTATGACGCCGGAGGAGCGGGAGAAGCCCGCTCTCTTGAATCCTTCCCGCAAGAGGCGTATTGCAGCTGGCTCTGGTATGAAGGTGGAAGATGTAAATCGCCTTGTCAAGCAGCTGGAGCAGATGCAGAAAATGATGAAACAGTTCGGCGGCAAGAATGGAAAGCGAAAGCTTCGTCTTCCTTTCTGAAGTTAGAGGCCCGGAAATACGGGTTGTAATCAGATTTCATCCAATAGAAGTATTGGTGAATATATTATTCTAAATCCGGAGGTGAATCAAATGGCAGTTAAGATCAGATTGCGCAGAATGGGCGCCAAGAAGGCTCCTTTCTATCGTATAGTCGTAGCAGATTCCCGTTTCCCCCGCGACGGCCGTTTCATCGAAGAGATCGGCACGTATGATCCCATGCAGGAGCCTTCCGCTGTGAAGGTGGATGCTGAGAAGGCAAAGAAGTGGATCGCCAACGGCGCACAGCCCACCGATACTGTGAAGGCTCTGTTTAAGAAACACGATATCCTGTAATTCGGAGGCTACACATGAAAGATTTGCTGATCGCTATCGCCCGCGGTCTGGTGGAGGATCCCTCAGCTGTGACTGTGGATGTAGACGAGCCCGATGAAGAGGGGACCACTGTGTATCACCTTCATGTGGCGGAAAGCGACATGGGGCGTGTTATCGGCAAGCAGGGGCGGATCGCCAAGGCTATCCGCGTTGTTATGCGCGCTGCAGCTACCCGCAGCAGCGAAAAGGTCTCTGTTGAAATCGATTGATCGAGAAGCGGACGGATTACAGTATCCGTCCGCCTCTTTATTCTTCATTAAGTATGGAACGATAACAGGAAAGGTTTTGCATAGATGGAAACGAATAGGAAACGCTATTTAGAAGCGGGACGAATCGTGGGAACCCATGGCGTGCGCGGTGAATTGCGGGTGGATCCCTGGTGTGATTCCGCCGGTTTTTTGCAGCAGCTGAATTGGTTTTACTTGGATGAAGCCGGGCAGAGCCGGGCAGAGATCCTGTCGGCAAGGCCTCACAAATCCCTGCTGCTGGTGAAGCTCCGGGGAATCGAAACGGTGGAGCAGGCAGACGCTTTGCGCGGGAAAATTCTATATTTGGATCGTGGCGAGGTAAATTTGCCTGAAGGCCGCTATTTCATTCAGGATCTGATCGGCCTGACCGTTTCAGATGCTGACTCAGGGGCTGTTTACGGTGTGCTGACAGATGTGATTGTCACAGGGGCCAACGATGTCTATGAGATCACCTCTCCCCAGGGGAAAAAGCATTTGATGCCTGCGGTTGAGGAAATGGTTCCGGAAATCAGCCCGGAAAAAGGCTTCATTTTTGTGAGGCCCATAAGGGGGATTTTTGACGATGCGGATTGATCTGCTTACGCTGTTCCCCGAGATGTGCGAGGCTGTGATGGCAGAAAGCATCATAGGCAGAGCCAGGCGCAAGGGTGCCCTTCAGGTCTGCTGCCATCAGTTTCGAGATTTTTCCGGCAATAAGCACAATCGTGTGGACGATACGATTTTCGGCGGGGGAATGGGCATGCTTCTGATGGCAGAGCCCATTGCAGCCTGCCTGGATGATCTCTTTGAACAACTTGGGAAGAGACCGCATACAATATATATGTCCCCGCAGGGAAAAACATTGACTCAACAGCGCGTGAAGGAACTTTCACAAGAGGAAAACTTGGTGATACTCTGCGGCCACTATGAGGGAGTGGACGAGAGGGTTCTGGAAGCCTATGTGGATGAAGAAATCTCAATGGGAGATTTTGTCCTAACAGGGGGCGAAATTCCGGCCTTGGCTTTGGCGGATTCTGTGAGCCGATTAGTGCCGGGTGTGCTTTCTGCGGATGAATGCTTTGAGGAAGAGAGCCACTATGGCGGCCTTTTGGAATATCCCCAGTATACCAGGCCCGCTGTTTGGCGGGGAAGAGAAGTGCCCCCCGTCCTTTTGACTGGGCACCATGCCAATATCCGCAAATGGCGGCATGAGCAGTCCCTTATCAGGACGGCTCAGAAAAGGCCCGAGCTGCTGGAGCACGCAGATCTTACTGCTGAAGATCGGGATTTTCTCTGGCGTTTGCAGGAAGATTCCGGCAAAGAAATTGCTAAAGTTGCCCAAAATTGACAGATGAAAATAGTGGGTTTTGAAAGCTTTGTTGAGCAGAAGCGATAATAGTTTTCCACAATATTAGCAACCTGCACAAGCGAAGACGCTGAAAAAAACGTCTGATTCAGTGAGAAGTCCAAAGTTTTTGAAAGCAGTTGACGGCAGGGAGTATTGTGCTATAATAATTGTAAAATAAAGAAGAACCATAGGATTTAACTGTATTTTTCATTATCGGTCCTTGTATTTCCATGAGAAGAAAGATGAGATTGATTAGCTTAGGAGTGGATTAGAAATGTGTGTTAAAGAAGTATTGGTACAAAATCAGGTAGGCCTTCATGCCCGCCCCGCAACTTTTTTTATCCAGAAGGCGAATGAATTCAAGTCTTCTATCTGGGTGGAAAAGGAAGAGAGAAGAGTCAATGCAAAGAGTCTTTTGGGAGTCCTCTCTCTGGGAATCGTAGGCGGCACGAATATCCGTATTATTGCCGACGGCTCCGATGAGGAAGAAGCGGTTGCCAGCCTTGTGGGGCTGGTGCAGTCCGGATTTGCCGAGTAATTTCTGGCAGGCTGGAAGTAGCATGGCTGTTTTGCCGGTAACCTACCGAATTTGCACATAGCGCGTAAAGCGGCGCCCCGTAATAGAAGCGGGGCGCTTTTTTGTATCTATGCGAAGCTTTCTCTCAAAATACGTGGGAGGGCTCTTGAGGTAAAACGTGCGGTGCGCTTTTGAAGTATCGAAGGGAGAAACACAATGGAAAACCGAGATCAGCGCATCAAAAGACTGCGCGCAAAGGCAATGAAGCTTCCCTTGCTGCCGGGAGTGTATATTATGCACGATGCATCCGGTAAAATTATTTATATAGGCAAGGCCAAAGCCCTTAAAAATCGTGTGAGCCAGTATTTCGGGAGTGAAAAGAACCACGATAACAAAGTACGCCGGATGGTCGCCAGTGTAGAGGATTTTGAATATATTATCACAGACAGCGAATTCGAGGCCCTGGTGTTGGAATGTAGTCTTATAAAGCAGCATACGCCGAAATATAACATATTGCTGAAGGATGATAAGGGATATCATTATATTCGCATTACCAGAGAGGAATGGCCACGCATATCCCAGGCAAAGCAGCTTCTAAACGACGGGGCGGAGTATCTTGGGCCCTATGTGAGCTCTTGGGCTACGAAAGAAAGTGTGGATGAAGCCCTGCGGATCTTTAAGCTTCCCACCTGCAGCCGCTCCTTCCCCCGGGATATTGGGAAGGGCAGGCCCTGCCTGCAGTTTTTTATCGGTCAGTGTTGTGCCCCCTGCGGGAGAAAGATTACCCAGCCGGAATATCAGGAACTGGCCCGAGAGGCAGAGGAATTCCTGAAGGGCGGCGGCGGAGTCAATATGCAAGAGCTGACCCGGCAGATGAACGAGGCAGCAGAAAATCTGGAATTCGAGAAAGCCGCTCGCCTGCGGGATAGGCTCACTGCATTGAAAAAAATTGCAGAAAAGCAGAAGGTGGTAGCGGTCAAATATCCGGAGCAGGATATTATCGCCTTTGCCCAGGGCTCGGGAACCAGCTGCTTTGAGGTGTTTCGGTTTCAAAATGGTCGGCTCTGTGACCGGGAAACCTTCCTGATGGGCGATGTGGGCGATCCCTCTGCGGCTCGGACAGAATTCATTGAGCGGTATTACTCCATGCGGGAAAGGATTCCTCTTCGTGTGTGTTTGGACGCACCCGCTTCAGACATGGAGCTTCTTTCTCAATGGCTTTCTGAAAAAGCTGGCAGAAAGATCACTATTTTCCTGCCCCAGAAAGGGGAGCAGGCCCGGTTGGTGGAAATGTGCCGTTCCAACGCCGCTGAACACGTAGCCCAGGCGGTGGGCCGAACCATGCATGAGACCGCCGCTCTGGATGAACTGGCCCGCCTTCTGGGGCTGGAGCGGCCACCCGAACGGATCGAGTCCTATGATATTAGCAATCTGGCCGGTGGTGAGAACGTGGCGGGCATGGTGGTGTTTGAAAACGGCAGGCCTTCCAAAAAGGATTACCGGAAGTTTCGGATTAAGACTGTCCAAGGGCAGGATGACTACGGCTCCATGCGGGAGGTGATCTTCCGCCGGTTGGAGGAATTTCAGAAGGCAGAAACGGCGGAAGGCTTCGGCGTTTTACCGGATCTTATTCTGCTGGATGGCGGCAAGGGCCAAGTTTCCGCTGTACGCCCTGTGCTGGAAGCGAAGGGATATGATATTCCTCTTTTCGGTATGGTGAAAGATGATAAGCACCGAACCAGGGCTATTACAGCCGAAGGGGGAGAGATCTCCATTACTTCTAATCGATCGGCTTTTACGCTGGTGAGCTCCCTGCAGGAAGAGGTTCACCGCTTTGCCATTGGATACCACCGGCAGCTGCGGAAGAAAAATACCATCCATTCCTCTCTTTTGGAGATTCCCGGTATCGGCGCCGCCCGTGCCAAGGCCCTTTTGAAATCCTTCCGCACAGTGCAGGCTATTCAGAATGCGGATTTGGAGGAGCTTTTGAATGCGCCGGGGATGAACCGGCCTGCAGCAGAAGCGGTTTACCGGCACTATCATCCGGCGGAATTTTCAGAAGGGGAGCCGCAAAAGGAAGGGGAATCATTTACGGGTTGACAATCCCCTCTATTAATGTGATAATGAAACCAAGATTTTTAGAGATAAGGTGCAGAAATATATGAGAGTCATCACGGGAACAGCCCGGGGAAAGCGACTGGCCACCCTTACGGGCGACGCTGTCCGTCCCACGCCGGAAAGGATAAAAGAAGCAGTTTTCAGTGTGGTGCAATTTGACATAGAAGGCCGTCGTATGCTGGATCTGTTTACGGGTTCGGGGCAAATGGCAATTGAGGCCCTGAGCCGGGGAGCTGCCCAGGCTGTGATGGTGGATATATCGAGAGATTCGCTTCGGGTAGCGGAGGAAAATCTTCACTCTACCGGCCTGAGAGAAAAGGCGCGTCTCATCCGTGCGGAGGGGGAGGCCTATATCGCTTCTTCACGGGAACGGTTCGACATAGCATTTTTGGATCCTCCATACCGCAAGGGGATTTTGCAGAGGGTTCTGCCCCTTGTAGAAGAGCATATGAATCCGGGCGGGAGCATTTTCTGTGAGCATCCCTTTGAGGAAGAGCTTCCGGAAAGTGTGGGCCGTTTTTCCAAAATCCGGGATTACCGCTATGGTAAAATCCTGGTGACACTCTATCGATGTGAGGACGTGAGGAAATGAGGACAGCAATCTGCCCAGGCAGTTTTGACCCTGTTACCTTGGGGCATATGGACATTATCCAACGGGCTACAAAAATTTTTGACCATGTGATTGTAGCGGTGATGGTGAATCCTGCGAAGCATACGATGTTTACAGTGGAGGAGAGGATCCATCTGCTGAAAAAATGCGTGAAGGATATGCCCTGCGTAGAAGTGGTGGGCTTTAGGGGCTTGCTTGCGGATTACGCCCGGGAGCGAGGCGTAAGCGCTATTGTGAAGGGCCTTCGAGCTGTAACAGATTTTGAGTATGAATTTCAGATGGCACTGACCAATAAAAAGTTGAATAATGAACTGGAGACTATTTTTCTGACCACTCGGGCGGATAATATGTATCTCAGCTCAAGCATCGTAAAGGATATTGCCAGCTTTGGGGGGGATATTTCTGATTTTGTACCTCCCCAGATTCTGGAGGATATCCGGGAAAGACTTTACACAGGGGGGAAGGATTCATGAACGCAGAAGAATTGATCGAGGAACTGTTTGAAATGGTGGAAAAGGCCTGGAGCCCGCCCCTCACTCGAGGGCATATTATGCTGGATGCCAACGAGGTAAAGCAGATTCTCGGAGAAATACGGGATAGCCTTCCCAATGAAATACGCCAGGCCAAGGCGATTGTGGCTGATCGTTCCCAAATTATCAGCGACGCTAAGCGTGAGGCGGAGACGATTGTCCGCGTGGCAGAAGAGCGCGCCAAGGCGATGGTGAATCAAAATGAGATTGTTAAGCAGGCCCAGCAGAAGGCAAATGAGATGCTTTCTCAGGCACAAGTACGCTTCAGAGAGATGCGTAAGGCTTCCAATGATTATATCGATGACCTTATGCGCAGGACGGATGAGGGTCTTGCTGCCAATTTGGCGGAACTGCGTCAGACTAGGCAGAATATCAAGGCTACTCAGAAATCCGGCCAGAATTGATACAGCAAAACGCCGTATCCCAAAAATGGGATACGGCGTTTTTTTTGCGTGAAGGGAAAGAGACATAGTAGCCTCCTTTCATACATGCAGAGACAGAGGAAAAATGCCGAATTTTGCTGGAAAAACTTTCATTTTGCGCAGTTGACATAATTGGAAATTAGTTGTTGCATTTTATGGGGGAGTACGTTATAATTTAACCATTAGGTGGTGGAAAGTGGATGATTATTCCACGAAGTGGAGGCAAAAATGCTGATTGGTGAGTACCAACATTCCATCGACCCAAAGGGCCGCGTGATTGTGCCGTCGAAATTCCGTGAGGATCTCGGCGAGCGTTTTTATGTCACAAAGGGAATGGGGAAGAGCCTTTTTGTTCTCTCACCTAAGGAGTGGGAAAAGCTTCAGGAGCAGATTATGGCCATGCCCATGAGCAAAGCCAGGCAGCTGCAGCTCTATTTTTTTGCCGGGGCTGCTGAGGTAGAGCCGGATAAACAGGGTCGCATCCTGCTTCCCCAGCATCTGCGGGATCATGCGGGGCTGACGAAGGATATTGCTTTTGTGGGTGTTTCCCGCCGCGCTGAAATCTGGGATGCCGAAAGCTGGGCCGCCTTTAATGCTTCCCTAACCCAGGAAAGCATTGCAGAAGCTATGGACGAGCTGGGGCTTTGACGCCAGAAGGAGGCTGCGGATTTGGAATTCAAGCATAAACCTGTTTTGTTTGACGAGACCATCCGATCCTTGAATATCCGGCCGGATGGGTTCTATATAGATGGAACAGCCGGCGGCGGTGGCCATTCCTCTGCTATATTGAAAGAATTAACCACCGGGAAGCTTCTTTCCATCGATCAGGATCCGGATGCAGTGGAGACGGTGACACGCCGTTTTGCAGGAAATCCCTGCTCGGTGGTGCGCCGGGCCAATTTTTCCGAGATGGTTCAGGTGGCCGGGGAAGAGGGCTTCTCTTCTGTGGACGGAATTCTTCTGGATATCGGTGTTTCTTCCCATCAGTTGGATACGCCAGAAAGAGGTTTTTCGTATCATCACGATGCACCCCTGGATATGCGGATGAGTCAGGAAGGTCCATCTGCCAGGGATCTGGTTAACACACTATCATGGCAGCAATTGGCAGAAATCATCAGCCGGTATGGCGAAGATAGGAATGCTAGAAGTATTGCCAGAGGCATTGCGGCTGCCAGAGAAAAAGAGCCCATTGAGACCACCCTGCAGTTGGCGGAAATTATAAAGGCTTCTGTGCCGGCGGCAGTACGTAGGGAACAGGGGCATCCTGCCCGAAAAACGTTTCAGGCGTTGCGTATCGCAGTAAACGGGGAATTGGATCATCTTTCTGCAGGGCTGGATGCGGCTTTTTCTCTTTTAAAAAAGGGGGGCAGGCTGGCGGTCATCACCTTTCATTCTCTGGAAGATCGCATGGTAAAGCAAAGAATGGCTTCTTGGTGTCAGGGATGCACATGTCCTCCAGACTTCCCGGTTTGCGTATGCGGAAAAAAGCCTCGGGCCGAGCTGCTGTATAAAAAGGGTTTGGCTCCATCGGAAAGAGAATTGGAGGAAAATCCCAGGGCCCGGAGTGCCAGGCTGCGGGTATGCATTAAGGTAAGCAATGAAGGAAATGTAGAATCCTGATTATAAATACATTAGACCAGAAAATTTCTGGTGGGGAGGCAGCCTTAAATCTCTCTATTGGAGAATGCGGCTGAAAGATGTTTGAAGTTTCGTTAGAGAAAGGACTTGAAAAGAATGGCAGCTCGCAACGCAGCATACGATTTTTCTATGTTTGAGCCAAAGCGGAAACCGCAGACCGAGAAAAGCAAGCCGAAAAAAGAAAATATCATAGTCCTTCCTGAAAAGGAACTGCAGAAAAACAGCCGTCCGAAGATTCATCCTCTCAAGATGCTTTCGCGTTTTATGGTTCTGGCTCTCATTTTAGGAGCTTTGGGCTCTCTTGTATATGGGCAGGTGCGGCTTACGGAGTTGACGGAAGATATCAACAGGGCTGAAAAGACACTGGCTGAGAATGAGAGTTTGTATACACAGCTGCAGATGAAAACCAATGCTCAGCTTTCTATAGATAATGCCGGCACGTATGCCAAAGATAAACTTGGAATGCGGGCGGCCGAGCAGGGGCAGACGGAGTACATAACCCTTTCGGATGGTGATAAGAGCGAAGTGCTCATCGATACCGGAGAGGAAAATTGGTTTCAGAGCGTGTGGAACTGGCTGGCAGGCTTGCTTTCCTGAAAGAGAGAAATTCCGGTGAACATGGCAGCGTAAGGAATAATTCTGTGGCTGGGTCAATAAGTATACCGTAGCGGCACATGGGGAGCGGCTGGTATTTCACTGGATACGTGCTTTTCAGTAGCCTGCTGCAGCGGATAACGGAGGGATGGAAGTTAAGATGTGTTCTTAACTTCCATTTTTGCAATAGGTGGCTCGTTTGAGTCTTCTGCTTTTTGCGGAGGATCGTCTGGGCCGCAGAGAAAATCAGAATGTAGAAAGGCGGTGGCCTCATTTGGCGAAAGGTACGACTGTGCGCATGTGGAGACGCACGACCACCATACTGTTTGTACTGATATTGGGGGGCTTTGGAATCGTAATCGCCAGTCTTTTCCGCCTGCAGATTGTGCAGGGGGAAGAATTGGAAGCTCGCGCAGTGAATCAGCAGACGCAGGATACAGTCCTGAACGCGCAGCGCGGAACGATATACGACTGCAATATGACGGTGCTGGCCAAAAGCGCCTCTGTTTGGAAGGTGATTGCCAACCCAAACTATATTAAAACCGACGAAGCAAAACAGCAGATCGCGGCAGGCTTGGCTAAGATACTGGATCTGGATGAAAGTGAAGTGCTGCAGAAGCTTCAGAAGAAGACCTATTATGTAAAGATAGCCGGAGAAGTTGAAACCGATGTAAAGGATGAAATTCTCAAATTCAAGGAAGAAAACGACTTGGGCTATGCCATAACATTGGAAGAAGACTATAAACGGTATTATCCCGAAGGGGATTCTGCTGCAGTGGTGCTGGGCTTTACAAACGCTGAGCATCAGGGCGTTACCGGCGTGGAGGGTTCCTACAACGATTATCTTTCCGGAACGGCGGGAAAGCTGGTAACAGCCCGAAATGCTAGAGGTTCGGATATGCCTTTCCAGTATGAACAAAAGGTAGAGGCGCAGAACGGCTGCAGCCTTGTGCTAACTATTGATGAAAATATCCAGCGGATTCTGGAAAATGCAGTAGAGGATGCCGCCGCAGCCTGCGGAGCTCGGAATCGGGCCTGCGGCATTGTAATGAACGTAAAAACCGGTGCTATCCTCGGCATGACGGTTTCTGAGGATTTTGACCCCAATGAGCCTTATGTGATCACCAATAAGGAGACAGCCAAGGAAATAGAAAAGCTGGAAGGGGAGGAAAAGAGCGAGGCTCTCCGGGAGGCACAAGAACAGCAGTGGAGAAATAAATGTATTAGCGATACTTATAACCCCGGCTCTGTTTTCAAGATGCTTACTTCCTGCATGGGGATAGAGGAGGGCGTGATAACAGAGGATTCCCCCTTTACCTGCACGGGCCATTATCAAGTGGCAGATAGGAGCATTGGCTGCTGGAGAACGGCAGGGCACGGTTCCGAGACCTTCCAGCAGGGGCTCTCTAATTCCTGCAACCCCGTTTTTATGCAGGTAGCGGAACGCTTGGGGGCCGATACGTTCTTCAGGTATTTTGAAGGCTTCGGCATGACACAGAAAACGGGCATCGATCTCATCGGAGAAAGCACCAGTATTTATTACGATGCCGCGGGCCTGGGGCCAACACAGCTGGCCACCTCCTCATTCGGTCAGTCTTTCCGCGTGACACCCATTCAGATGATTACTGCGGCGGCAGCTGTGGCCAACGGCGGTTATCTGGTGCAGCCCCATGTGGTGAGCCAGATTCTGGATGATGAGGGGAATATTGTAAAAACCATTGATACCAGCGTGAAGCGTCAGGTGGTGTCGGAAGACACCAGCCGCCGGGTCAGTTCCATGCTTCAGTATACGGCTACGGTAGGAACAGCGAAGAACGGCTATGTAGCTGGCTATCGTGTTGCGGGAAAGACGGGCACCTCGGAAAAAATAGATGAATGGAACGCTCAGGGCAGAAAGGGAGAAAAAAAATATATTGCCTCTTACTGCGGTTATGCCCCTGCAGACGATCCTGAAATCGTTATGCTGGTATTCTTCGACGAGCCTCTTTCCCAGGAAGGGCAGGTCTTTGGCAGCGCTATTGCAGGGCCTGTTTTTGCAGAGGTTATGTCTCAGGCTCTTCCTTATCTGGGTGTTGAACCCCAGTATACAGAGGAGGAACTCACCAAACTGGATGCGAAAACCCCCAGTGTTACAGGTGATACCGTCAAGACGGCAAAGGAAAAAATCATGTCTCAGAGCCTGAGCTCCAAGGTATATGGCGACGGCGACACGGTTATTTCACAAATTCCTGCTGCGGGCGATACCATCCCCAAGGGCGGCACAGTGATGCTGTTTACAGATGAATCCAGCGAGGAAGAGATGGTGGAGGTTCCAAATTTGGTGGGGCTAAACCTAAGCCAGGCAAATACAGCGGCATCCGATGCAGGACTAAACATCAGCATTTCAGGTGCGGCTCTGACAGGCAGCAACGCTGTCTCTGATACGCAAAGCATTAAAGAGGGGGAGAAAGTTCCCCCGGGGACAGTAGTTGAAGTGAATTTTGTGGAGCTAGACACAGTGCACTAGGCAGCAAGTGGCCCTTATGTGTTTTGTAGATCGGGCAGCGCATGAACGGAGGATTCTTCTATGGACACTTCTGTTTTTTCTCTGGGCAGCCGTGCAGTAGGGCTGCCCTCCGGAAAACGAGAAGAAATTTCGTTTCTCCGGGATATCCTGCGTCAATGTGGGAGACAATGGAAAGAGGATGTTTTGAAAATCTCCGATGATTTTACGTCTACTGAAGAGGGCTCTCTTCATTTCCAGGAAGAAGGAGAAGAGATTAGGAAGACGCCTCAGCTACAAATGATTCTCCCTTTTCGAGAGGTTGAATCTTTGGAAAAGCATGGAAAAGCAATAAACTTTCCTTTTACGACATATGCAGTTGAGGACGACAGAGCTGATTTTACTGCCCGTAATGTGGCGGTGCTTCCTGGGGAGAATATGCAGCAGGGCATACGTTTTGAGCTTTTGGGTCTTGGGCTAATCGGAAGAATAAGTGCTCGAGGACTTTCGGAAAAACAAGTGGAACCCCTTTTGGGAGCGGCTTCCTGCCTTTTGGCAATGGGCTTTTCCATGGCGGAGGTGCTGGATTTAATTAACCGGCGGCCTTGGGGGAAATGAAAATATGGCATGAAAAAACAGCGTTGAAACGCAGTTTGTGAGGGTGGATACAATGAGTGGAATTTGGATTTTGTTGGCAGCGTTGATCTCTTTTGCCGTTACGGCGCTTTTAGGCAGGTGGATGGTGCCCTTTCTGCATAAGATCAATTTTGGGCAGACCATTCGGGAAGTAGGGCCTAAATGGCATCAAAAGAAAAATGGAACCCCAACTATGGGCGGGTTTATGTTCATCATAGGGATTTTTCTGGCCTGCGCCATATGTATCCCCATGATGTACATATTGGCGCCCGAAAATTCAAATGAGTTGATTCTTCGGAATCAGACGCTGACAAAAGCTGTGGGAGGGCTTCTGATGGCCTTGGGCTTCGGTGCCATCGGATTTTTGGATGATTACATTAAGGTAGTCAAAAAGCGTAACCTGGGGTTGAATGAAAAACAGAAGCTGATCCTTCAGTTTCTTGTGACAGCGGCTTATCTGGCTGCGTTGTATCTTTCCGGAGTCCGCGGCGTTACAAAGATTCCTTTTTTAGGGGCAGTGGATTTGGGGATCTTCTTCTGGATCCTCTCCTTCCTGGGAATTGTAGGGATCGTCAATGCCGTCAATTTTACAGATGGTTTAGACGGACTCAATGCTTCGGTTACGTTCTGGGTGGCTGTGGACTTTATGTTGATTTCCGGTTGGTGGAAGATTTATAATATCAGTCTTCTGGCAGCGGCCGCCGCAGGGGGTTGTGTGGGATTCCTTATCTGGAATTTCAACCCTGCAAAGGTTTTCATGGGGGATACAGGTTCCCTTTTCCTGGGTGGGATGGTCTGCGCCCTAGCTTTTGGGATCGATATGCCCATTCTTCTTATTACGGTGGGTATTATTTATATTATAGAAATCCTATCTGTAGTGTTACAGGTATCCTATTTTAAGCTTACCCATGGGAAACGTCTGTTCAAAATGGCCCCGATTCACCACCATTTTGAGATGTGCGGATGGAGTGAAGTGAAGGTTTGCGGCGTCTTCAGCTTGGTGACGATTCTCTTTGGTGCGGCTTCTTTCCTCCTTGTAATCTTTGGCTTCTGAAGGGCGAAAGACGACTGTAATGCTGTGGTAAAGCTTCTATTCAAACGTGAAATACTAGAGATTCATACATGTATGTGAATAGCAGGGCGGCCTTTTGCAGAGGATAAGGGCTGAAACGTTTCCGCGAAACAGGGTTTGAAGACCTCCTAGCGGGATGGTCCACCGCCTGATTTTGTGAGTTTTCAGGAAAGGATGCGGTATTGATGACAAGGCTTCCAACGCAATCACCGCCCCGGCGTCAGGCCGCAGGGGCCAATACGGGTATGCGCCGTCCGGCTTCGTCGGGAGGGGCGCGTTCCGGGCATCCTTCCCCACGTCCCTCTTCCCGGCCTTCCGGTGGGCGAAGAGGTGACTCTTCCCAGGAGCAGCGCGGTTCCCATCAGGTTCAAGCGGCGCAGAAGGCACCTGCTAAGAAAAACAGAGCTGTTCGGCGGATCCGAAAAAAGTTGCAGCTTTTTTCTATCCGTTCCGGTATGGATCTGCCCCTGTTTTTTCTGGTGCTTGTTCTGTTGACCATCGGCCTTGTCATGCTGTTTTCGGCCAGTTATGCCTATGCCTATTATAATCAGAATGGCGACAGTTACTATTTTATTGCGCGTCAGGCGATGTTTGCGGTTTTGGGCGTAGCTGTTATGGTTCTGATTTCGTACTTTGATTATCACCATTTCCATAAGTTGGCGATACCCATTCTTTTGGTGACGTATGCTATACTCATCCTGATGCTTGTGGCCAAAGGGACCCCCCTTGTTCCCAACATTAACGATACCTACAGATGGTTTTATATAGGGCCTATCAATTTTCAGCCTTCTGAAATTGCTAAATTTGCTCTGATTTTGATTTTTGCTCATCTGATTTCTCTTAACTTTGATAAGATGCAGACCTTCCGCTATGGGATTCTTCCCTATATTCTTCTTTTGGGCTCCATTGCGGGGTTGGTTGTTGCAGAAAAACACATCTCTGCTACCGTGATTATCCTTCTTCTGGGGGCTGTGATGCTCTTTGTGGGGGGAGTGCGCCTCAGATGGTTCGGTGTAGCCTTGGGTGGCTTGGGAGCAGCTGTGCTATATCTTCTTTTCTGCACGGATGTTTTCAAATATGCCATGAATCGTATATACGGCTGGCTGGATCCTTTCAATCCTCCGGCGGGCGTGGATACCTGGCAGACTCGCCAGTCTCTTATGTCCATCGGATCAGGTGGCCTCTTAGGGTTGGGGCTCGGGCAGTCTCGGCAGAAATACCTGTATCTGCCAGAGCCGCAAAATGACTTTATCTTTGCTATTGTGTGTGAGGAACTAGGCTTTATTGGTGCATTGATTATCATTATCCTATTTGCTATGCTGGTCTGGCGGGGAGTTACCATCTCCATGAAGGCAAAGGATAAATTTGGTATGCTTCTGGGGGTTGGTCTGAGCCTGCAGATTGGCCTGCAGGTGGTTTTGAATATTGCCGTAGTGACTAACACAATTCCTAATACGGGTATCAGCCTTCCGTTCTTCAGCTATGGAGGCACATCTCTTGTGATCCTGATGGCGGAGATGGGAATTGTTTTATCTATAAGCCGGAATTCGGCTATTGAGAAATCATAGCGGCCCATGGCGGGGGCGGTGCAGTATCCTAAAGGTCCCCAGACGTGTAGGCACGCAGGGAACCCTCTCTTTGTTCAGAGGGGAAATACAGAAAGGTGCATGATACGAGATGAGAATCCTATTTGCTGGTGGCGGCACGGCGGGGCATATTAATCCTGCTTTGGCTATTGCGGGAACCGTGCGGGAAAAGGAACCGGACGCTGAGATCTTATATATAGGTGCAAAGGGCGGTATGGAGGAAAAGCTTGTCCCTGCTGCAGGGTATGAATTCCGCAGTGTCACAATCTCCGGTTTTCAGCGGAAGCTTTCCTGGGCCAATGTGAAGAAGAACATAAGGACAGTGAAAAATATTTTTACCTCCACGGCTGAGGCTAAACGGATCATTCGGGAATTCAAGCCGGATATCTGTGTAGGAACAGGCGGTTACGTTGCGGGTCCTGTCATCCGGGAAGCAATGAAGCTGGGGATACCGGCTGTTATCCATGAGCAGAACGCTTATCCTGGCGTGACAAATAAGGCTTTGAGCAAGCATGCCAAGCGCACCATGCTGGCTGTGGCAGATGCACAGCCTCATCTTTCCCCTTCGGCCCACTGTGTGGTAACGGGGAATCCCATTCGCCCGGCGGTTTTGCGGGCAGATAGGCAGCAGGCCAGGGCAGCCCTGGGAATCAGCCAGAACACACCCTTAATCCTTAGCTTCGGCGGCAGCCTGGGGGCCCGGCGCATCAATGAGGCTGTGGCAGAGCTGCTTCTATGGAGTGCATCGGAAGCATGCCCCTTCCAGTTCCATCATATCCATGGTTTCGGCCAGTGGGGAAAATGGTTCCCCGATCTTCTGAAAGAGAAAGGGTTGGATGTTTCCCAGCATCCGGGTATAGACATTCGTGAATATATTACGGATATGCCTGAATGCCTGGCGGCGGCTGATCTGGTAATCTGCCGGGCGGGAGCTATTACTCTTTCTGAATTACAAGCCCAGGGAAAGGCGGCCATTTTGATTCCTTCCCCAAATGTGGCGGAAAATCATCAGTATCACAACGCTATGGCCATGGTGAAGAGGGAAGCAGCCGTTATTCTGGAAGAAAAGGATCTTACCGGAGAGGCTCTTTGCATGGCTGTAAAAAAACTTTTTGAAGAGCCTGGAGCCATAGAAAAGCTGGCAGAGAACGCGAGAAAAATGGCCATTACAGATGCTAACGAACGTATTTACAGCATTTTGAAAGAGGTGCTAAAGGAAAGCGCCAAAGGCCGCTGATAAAGCGGGCTGCCGCACCGCTTTTCCCCTTTTTGCATAGTATGGAATACTTCATGCTATTGAAAAAGGGGAATGAAAGCGTATGGCAACATTACAGATCCGCGGCCCCGTGCGCCTCTCGGGCGAATTGACCATCCACGGCGCCAAAAACAGCACGCTGCCTTTGATGGCAGCTGCATTGCTCTGTCAAGGCCCCACCGTATTACATAATTGCCCCAAGCTTTCTGACGTAGATGTGTCCGTCAGGATCCTTAGGGGGCTGGGCTGCCGGGTGAAGCGCGAAGGCGCTTCTGTCTGGATCGATCCAGTGCCTGCAGACGGTTTTGAGATTCCCGATACCCTAATGCGGGAAATGCGTTCCTCTATTGTATTTCTCGGAGCTATTCTGGCGAAAATGGGAAAAGCCGTTCTCTCGTTTCCTGGGGGCTGCGAGTTGGGTCCCCGGCCTATCGATCTGCATCTGAGCGCTCTGAGAAAGCTGGGAGCAGAAATTTGTGAGGATTACGGTTGCCTGACCTGTACGGTCACAGGAAGGCTTCACGGCGCACCCATTAGTCTCACCTTCCCCAGCGTGGGGGCCACAGAAAATATTTTGCTGGCTGCTGCCACAGCCGAAGGGCTGACGGTAATTACCAACGCGGCAAGAGAACCGGAAATCTGTGATCTGGCAGATTTTCTTAACAGTTGCGGCGCAAAAATTCATGGGGCGGGGGAAAGCACTATCGTAATCCAGGGAGTGGATTCCCTTTCAGGCTGCGATCATAAGGTGATCCCCGATCGCATTGTTGCGGCTACCTATCTGTGTGCGGCTGCAATTACGGGGGGAAGCATCCTCCTCCATGGGGTAGAGCCTTCCCATCTGACACCAATGATTCCCATTTTTGAGGAATGTGGATGTATTTTGGAAACCGATAAAGATATGGTCTGGCTGAAGGCCCCCAGACGGCTTTCCCGTGTAACCGGCATACGCACGATGCCTTATCCGGGATTTCCAACAGATGCGCAGCCGCCAGTGATGGCGATGCTTTCCATAGCATCGGGAACCAGCATGTTTGTGGAAAATATATTCGAGAGCCGCTATAAGCATGTGGGCGAATTGCTTCGGCTGGGCGCCAATATCAAGGTGGAAGGTCGTGTGGCTGTGATAGAGGGTGTTTCTCGCCTGACAGGCGCTTCGGTAGAAGCTCCTGATCTCCGTGGAGGGGCTGCTTTGGTAGTTGCAGGGCTGGCAGCTCACGGTTCCACTTCTGTTTCGGGCCTGCGCCATATTGATCGAGGATATGAGAGCATAGAAAACAATTTGATCCAGTTGGGAGCAGATATTCGAAGAGTATATTCATAATTTTATATACTGTTAGTATATTCTAATTTAGATGTATGATTTGCCGCACAAAAAGTATACAGTATAGGGAATGTTGAATTTGAAAGAAAGGATGTGCCGTAATGCGCCAGCAGGTTCCAAACCAGAGAAGACAGCCGCCTTCCGCACCGCAGAGGGGGAGGCGGTCGTCTGCTTCCCGCCAAAGGGACCGGGTTGAGCAGCGCAGAAGACGTAGGAGACGGCGGAATATAGTGTTCTATACGGCTCTGTTTTTGCTGGTCATCGGCGTGGCTATTCTTTTATGCTTTACTGTGCTTTTCAAACTGGAAACGGTATCTGTTTCCGGCTCATCCCGATACAGTGCGGAAGAAATCGTAAAAGCCAGTGGTCTTGTAAAGGGAGAAAACCTGTTCCGCCAGGATTTGGATAAGGCTTCCAGCCGGGTGGAAGAGGCTCTTCCGTATATAGGGGAGGCCCAGGTCAGCCGTAAACTCCCAGCAGAGATCGTTATAACGGTTTCAGAGGCCCAGATAGCAGGCGTGGTGGAGTTTGAAGGCCAGAAGATTCTGCTGGATGCAAAGGGTAAGGTGCTGGAGGCAACAGGGGAGGCCCCGGAAAACTGCCCGGTCTTCAAAGGGTTGAAAATAAAGGATGCAGTTCCCGGAAAACCTCTTCAGTATGCGGATGAGGAACAGAAAAAAACAGTGGATTCCCTGATGCAGGCTATTGAGGAAAGTGGTCTTTCCAACATCACGGAATACGATGTTACAGACATCTATAACCTTTCTTTGGTTTATAACAATAGAATACGGTTGGAACTGGGAGTCTCCACCGATCTGGTCTATAAGCTGCGCTTTTTCAATGAAGGTCTTCTCCAAGCCGGGAAGCTGACAGATAAGGATATGGGGACATTGGATCTTTCTCAGGCTTCTGATACCAATAAGGCTTATTTCCAGGAGGAGGACATCGCTTCCTCGGCGGCATCCTCTTCGGCTGCTTCCTCTTCCGGGCCGGAGAGCAGTGCTTCGGCCGTCTCTTCTGAAGCACAGAGTTCACAGGGGGATTCGGAGCCTGTATCTTCTGCATCTTCTATAGCTTCCGGGGTGGATTCAGGCGATGAGACCGGCTGAAAACGGGGAAAAGCATGAACTTTTCTTAAATTCTTGCCATTAGACGGAATTCGAGAAAATATTGGTTGAAATTAACCTTTAAACGTGATAAATTAGTACTATATAAATAGAGATCTGCGTATTGTTTCATTTTATGAGACAAGCCGTGCATATATGCAGTAAAAATAAGGGGGACGCGCAATCATGCCTTTCGAGATTGACAATGATTTTGATAACAACAGTGTTCAGATAAAGGTAGTCGGTGTGGGCGGCGGCGGCGGAAACGCTGTGGACCGCATGGTCACTATGGGAGCAAAAGGGATGGAATTCATCTCTGTAAATACGGATCGCCAGGCTCTCAACCGCTCTAAGGCTACACAGAAGATCCAGATTGGCGAAAAGGTCACCCATGGAAAGGGCGCCGGTTCCAAACCCGAAGTGGGTGAAAAGTCTGCAGAAGAAAGCCGGGACGCCATCGCGGGGGCTATCCGCGGCAGCGATATGGTCTTTATTACAGCCGGTATGGGCGGTGGCACGGGAACGGGCGCAGCTCCCATTGTGGCAGAAATTGCCCGTGATATGGGTATCCTCACGGTGGGGATTGTGACCAAGCCCTTCAATTTTGAGGGAAAGCGTCGCATGGAGCAGGCGGAAAAAGGCATTAAGGCGCTCCGCGAACATGTGGATTCCTTGGTGGTTATTCCCAATGAAAGATTGAAATATGTGAGCGAGCAGAAAATTACGCTGCTGAATGCTTTCTCTGTGGCGGACGATGTGCTTCGTCAGGGTGTGCAGAGTATCTCGGATCTGATCAAACTGCCCGGCCTTGTAAACCTGGATTTTGCAGACGTTACGGCTATCATGAAAGACGCCGGTTATGCACACATGGGCGTGGGCCGAGCTTCCGGCAAGGATAAGGCAGAAACGGCTGCACAGTTGGCTATTTCCAGCCCCCTGTTGGAGACGGCCATCAACGGTGCCAAGGGTGTTATTATCAATATTACCTCTTCGCCGGATATCGGCTTGGAAGAGATCGAGATCGCTTCTTCCATGATTACCAAGCAGGCTCATGAGGAGGCGAACATCATCTGGGGCGCGGCCTTCGACGAAACTATGGAGGACGAGCTCAGTGTGACGGTTATCGCCACGGGCTTTACCAATTTGAATGGAGAAGAGGTTCCCTCCATTGCTGCTAGTGCAGCTCCCGGGGAGCCCAAGCCCGCAGTGGCAGCTCCGTCGCCTGCTTCTTCTCCTGCATCAGACAATTCTTTGGGAGAAGAAGATTTTGTGGATATCATTTCTATTTTTAACCGCAAATAAGAATTTTTGTGTGGAGAGAAGTGTTCATCTCGAAAAAGAATAAAAGGCCGCAGCAGTTTTATTACTGCTGCGGCCTTTTGAGGTGTTAATAGAAAGAAAAGCTTTTTGATTTGCTTGTTTTTATTCAAATTGGCCTATTTTAGGCGTTTTAGAGGCTTTTAGACAGATTAGATGGAGATATTGCTCTTTTTCTCTTGTAATCGTTCCATGATGTGCTATAATAACTAAAGATAATGTTTTTTGACCTGCATGCTTCCGCGGGATTTTTCGTATTTAATTTCCGAGGAAGTTAGCAGGTCTTTGTCAGGAGGTGGCATTGTGAAACCAGACCCTTTATGTGGTTTATGTGAAATCAGAGAAAAAAGTGAAGATAAAGGAGATGCAGGCCAATGCTATCTTATTACAAAACCATCGATGGGAAGATGACTGCTTTGGATCAGGTGGAGCCCGGCTGCTGGATCCGCTGTGTAGACCCTACGGATGAAGAGATCCGTTCTTTGATCCGGGATTTTCACATAGAACCGGACTTTTTTCGCTCCGCCTTGGACGAAGAAGAATCCTCCCATATTGATATAGAGGATGAAAGCACCCTGATCGTGGTGGATATTCCCATTCTGGAGAAAAATGGAAAAAATCTGGCGTACAGCACCATGCCTTTGGGAATCATTATAACGGAGAAAAATATTCTTACCGTCTGTCTGCGGGAAAATCCCATTATGACGGAATTTGCCGAGGGAATGGTCAAGAACGTCCAGACAAATCTGAAGACCCGCTTTACTCTCACGATCATGCTTCGCATAGCCACACGTTTTTTACAGTATCTGAAACAGATCGATAAATTGAGCGATAAAGTGGAGCGTTCCCTGCGCAAATCTATGCACAATGAGGAACTGATTCAGCTTCTGGATATTGAAAAATCCTTGGTGTATTTTTCCTCATCTCTGAAAGCAGATGAAATCACCATGGAGAAGATCATGCGGGGCCGTGCCATCAAGCTGTATGATGAGGATCAGGAGCTTTTGGAGGATGTGCTGATTGAAATCAAGCAGGCCATTGAGATGAGTAATATTTATCTTAATATTCTTTCCGGAACTATGGATGCCTTTGCTTCCGTTATCAGCAACAATCTGAATGTGGTGATGAAGGTGTTGGCTTCCATTACGCTTTTGATGTCCATCCCCACGATTATTTCCAGCTTCTATGGAATGAATGTGGATTGGCTTCCCTTCCCGAATTTCTGGTTCCCAACTTTCTTGGCTGCGGCATGTATGCTTGTGGCATATTGGATTTTGAAGAAAAAGGAAATGTTCCACTGAAGATGGAGAAAAGCCTTCAGGGAGAATCCGATGTGGGGCTGACATCTTGTGATAGTTTGGACACGGGAGCTGCAGATGTTGCTGGTTCCCGTTTTCTATGGGATGGGGAAACCAGTAACGGCGGATGTACGGCATCCGGCAATAAAGGCCGGCCTCTTGAAGTATGGAGAACAGTACGCTAATCCATTTTGCAGAGAGCGGCCCAGTCTAAGGAGGTATATACATGTCTGAAAGGCTTCATGTGACGGTGGAATCCCTGCCACAAGTGGCAAAAAACCTGCGAGCGGGGCAGAATATCTTTTTGAGCGGCACAATCTATACAGCCCGGGATGCGGCCCATAAGCGCCTTACCGCCATGTTGGAAAAGGGAGAGCCTCTTCCTTTTCCTATGAAGGGATCTGTGATTTATTATGCGGGGCCCACACCTACGCCAGAAGGGCTGCCGATCGGTTCTTGTGGGCCTACCACTTCTTCCCGGATGGATGTATTTGCACCCCGTTTCCTGGATTTGGGCCTTGTTGCCATGATCGGGAAAGGAAACCGCAGCCGAGAGGTGTGTGCTGCCATCGAGAGGAACAATGCTGTGTATCTTTGCGCTTTGGGAGGGGCGGGGGCTTTGGCTGCAAAGGCTGTCCGTTCACTGGAGGTTGTGGCCTTTGAGGATCTGGGCTGTGAATCCATAAAGCGTCTAGAGATTGAGAACTTTCCTCTTATTGTGGGTATTGATTGTGTTGGCGGCAGTTTGTTTTCTGCATAAGAGGGTGGGAAAGAGCTGCATTTTAGAAAAGGAGAATAGAATTTGACTGAGCTTCTGATTCGCTTATTTGTAAAAGATTATACGAATGTCCGCTCCCCACAGGTTCGGGAACGGTATGGAAAATTTGCCGGATTCGTGGGGATTATAACGAATCTGCTTCTTTTTCTGGGGAAGATTATAGCGGGGATTCTTTTCAGCAGTGTTTCTATCATCGCGGATGCCGTGAACAATCTTTCGGATTCCGCCTCTTCTGTGGTGACGTTGATTGGGTTTAAGCTTTCCGGTAAACCTGCAGATGCAGAACATCCCTATGGCCATGCCAGAATGGAATATATTTCGGGAATGATTGTTTCCTTTCTGATCCTTATGCTAGGCCTGAAGCTGGCTGGAAGCTCCTTTGAGAAGATTATTCATCCGGAGGAAGCCTCTTTCGGTATACTGGCTGTGGTGATATTGATTCTTTCAGCTTTGGCTAAGGGGTGGCAGTGCCTCTTTTACAAAAAGGTGGGTAAGAAGATAGATTCCCCTACACTTTCCGCCACAGCGGCAGACAGCTTAAACGACGTCTTTTCTACGGTGGCTGTTTTGGCGGGCCTGATTATTACCCGCCTTACGGGGTTTAATCTGGATGGCTATATGGGCCTTATAGTGGCAGTATTCATTATCGTCACCGGGATTAAGGTCATCATTGAGACCAGCAGCCCCCTTCTTGGCGTAGCCCCACCTCATGAATTTGTCAATCATATATGTGAAAAGATACTTACCTATGACGGAATTTTAGGGATCCATGATCTTGTTGTCCACACCTATGGAGCTGGCCGCTGCTTTGCCTCTGTGCACTGCGAAGTTTCTGCCAGCGCCGATATTATGGTAAGCCATGATATTGTGGATACAATTGAGCATGATTTCTTACGGGAGGAAAATATCCATCTGGTGGTGCATATGGATCCAATTGATGTGGATAATCCCAGGACGATGGAACTTCGCCAGCAAGTGAAAGACAAACTGCAGGAGATAGATCCTTCTATCTCTATGCATGATTTTCGAGTGGTTTGGGGAAATTCCCATTCGAATGTCATTTTTGATATCTGCGTTCCCTTTGGTTATCCTGTAAAAGATGAAGAGCTGCGGCAAAAAGTGGGGGAAAAGTTGACTGAGCTTAGCCCCAAATATAATGCTGTTGTTACGGTGGATCACGATTATGTGCCGGATCTGGAAGAAAAAGGAATGCATGCCGCGCAGACAGGTTCCCCTGAGAAAAATAAAAAATAAGTAAAATGGAATATAACGAGAAGTATAAAGCCGTAAGGAAGAAGTTGATTCTTGCTTGCGGCTTTTTCTTTGGTAATTTACAAAATATTCATTGATTTTTCTTCCATGGAGTACTATACTGAATTTAGCACTTAAATAAAGCGAGTGCTAATCTTGAATGAAAATTCTGAGAGGCACACGCAGAAGTTATATATAAAGGAGTTCGGTATCATGGCGAAAAAACAGTTTAAAGCAGAATCAAAACGCCTTTTGGATCTGATGATCAATTCGATCTACACCCACAGAGAGATTTTTTTACGAGAGCTAATCAGCAACGCCAGCGATGCAATCGATAAGCTTTATTATAAGACGCTGACCGATGGTGATACAGGTCTTAATCGGGATGATTTCTCTATTTGGATTGTTCCCGACAAGGAAAGCCGTACTTTGAAAATCACAGACAATGGCTGCGGAATGACGAAAGAAGAGCTGGAAAATAATCTGGGCACTATTGCAAAGAGCGGTTCTCTGAACTTCAAAAGGGATGCGGAACCCAAGGAGGATATAGAGATTATCGGCCAGTTTGGCGTGGGCTTTTACTCAGCATTTATGGTTGCGGAGAAAGTTACAGTGAAGAGCCGCGCTTTCGGCAGTGAAGAGGCTTGGTGTTGGGAAAGCTCTGGGGCGGATGGCTACACTATGGAGCCATGTGAAAAAGAGGATCATGGTACAGAAATTCTCCTGAAACTTAAGGAGAACGCTGCGGATACCAGCTATGATGAATATCTGGATGCCTACACGCTAAAAAATTTGGTGAAAAAGTATTCTGATTATATCCGGTACCCGATTCGTATGGAAATGGAAAAAAGCCGTATGATCGAGGGAACGGATAAGGATGCCGATGGAAAATACAAGACTCCGGAATATGAAACCTATAAAGAGGTAGAAATCCTTAATTCCATGGTTCCTCTGTGGAGAAAGAATCGCAGTGAAATCACTCCGGAGGAATACAACGCCTTCTATAAGGACAAATTTATGGATTTTGAGGATCCGTTGAAGGTGATTCATAGCAGCACTGAGGGAACAGCTACCTATAATGCTCTGCTCTTCATTCCCGCCAGAGCTCCCTACGACTACTATAGCAAAGAATATGAAAAGGGCCTGCAGCTTTACAGCAACGGCGTAATGATTATGCAAAAATGCGCCGATCTGCTGCCTGACTATTTCAGTTTTGTGAAGGGACTTGTGGATAGCCAAGATCTTTCCCTGAATATCTCTCGTGAAATGTTGCAGCATGACCGCCAGCTGAAAATCATTGCTTCCCGGCTGGAGAAAAAGATCAAATCCGAGCTGGAAAACATGCTGTTAAACGATAGGGAAACCTATGAAAAATTCTGGAAAAACTTTGGACTGCAACTGAAATACGGCGTATACGGCGATTACGGCATGCATAAAGAGCTTCTGCAGGATCTTCTGCTGTTTGTTTCTTCGGCCGAAAAGAAGTTGGTAACGCTGAAGGAATACGTCTCCCGTATGAAGGAAGATCAGAAATACATCTACTATGCCTGCGGCGAAACGGTGGATCGTATCGACTTGCTGCCCCAAACGGAAGCCCTTAAGGATAAAGGGTATGAAATTCTTTATCTCACAGATCCGGTAGATGAATTTGCCCTGAAGATGATGATGAAATACGGGGAAAAGGAATTCCGCTCCGTATCGGCAGACGATCTAGGATTGGAGACAGAGGAAGAAAAGAAGGAAGCCGAAAAACAGGTGGAAGAAAATAAAGAGCTGCTGAAATTTATGGCCGATTCCCTGGATGGCAAGGTCAAAGCGGTTATCCTCTCGAATAAACTGAAGAGTCACCCAGTGTGCCTTTCTACTGAGGGAGCTATTTCCATGGAGATGGAAAAGGTACTGAATGCGATGCCGGCGGGAGAAAAAGTCAAGGCTCAGCGTGTGCTGGAGATCAATGCCTCCCATCCTATTTTTGCAAAACTGGTGTCTCTCTTCGGCTCCGATAAAGATAAGGTTAAGAAATATACCTCGTTGCTATATAATCAGGCTCTTCTCATCGAAGGCGTTTCCATTGAAGATCCTCTTGCATTTTCCAATGAAATCTGCGATCTAATGGTAGAAGAATAAAGAAAAGTATTCTATACAGTTGTAATCAATCGCAATCATCTAAAAATACCCCGGAGTCGGCTGAAAGGCCTTTTCCGGGGTATTTTTCCATGTAGCGAAAAGAGAAAGAATTGAACGGATACCCACAAGGCGAAAATCTTCCCCTGGTTAGATACAGAATGCAATACTAATTGTATATTATATAATAATTTATTCAAATAGGATATAATAAAACATCTAAACAGAAATATAAAAAGAAGGGTAGCCTGTTTGTGTTGCACTTGTCAAGAGAAAGTAGACAGTAAAAAGAATATTTATCAGAAGCCCCGTTCGGTTTTGAACTGACCGGGGCTTCTGTAACC